>JANMYS010000024.1:0-4031 GCA_031382385.1 Gemmatimonadota bacterium | reverse complement strand
GGACCCGGCCCGCGACCGTGACCGTGCGATCGGCCGGGAACCGGATGGTGGCGCGGAGGATCTCGCCAGGATCTGGGGCCCGCCGGAAGATCATCTGGCGCCCCTGCTTGCGACCATGGGCGTTGGGCATTTCCTTTTCGGGAGCGGGCAGCCGCTCCGGCTGGCGGAGACCCCGATCGCCCGCCTCGACCTGCTGGACCTCTCGGTTCCGGATCGCCACGCCGTGGCGACCGGTAATGCGCTGAACCTGGACCGGAGAACGCACTCCTGATGGAAGTCATCCCACGGTTGCATCCGCGGCTTTCGTTTGCGGGGCGCGTCGCGCCCCGTCTCGAGACCGAGGCGGAGAGCTACGAGATCCTCGACCTCTCCCCCGGTGGGGTGCGCTTCCGGATGCCGGAGCACCCCGGGCGTCCGGTGACCATCGGCGAGATCCTCCGCGCCACCATCCGGTTCCCGGCCGATCGCACGGTCACGGTCGCGGGCCGGGTCCTGCGGGTGAAGGGCAACGAGGCCGCGGTTCGCCTGGACCTGGGTCAGAACGAATTGTCGGGCAACCTTCCCGCCGGTCCCGCGTTGGCGCGCCGGACCGGTCTCCTCTGGTAGTCCGATGGGCTGGCAACATCCGCGCGAGCACTATCGCGTCGCCTACCCCACCGTGGCGCGGCCCAAGCTCCTCGTCCAGGGGCACACCTTTGATGTCGTTGACGTTTCCGAGCGCGGTATCCGCTTCCGCCTCGGCGAGGCGAGTCCACCCATCCCCGGCTTTGAGCTCGAAGGCACCCTGCGCTTCAAACGCGGCGAGACGGTGGATGTCCGCGGCACGGTGCTCCGGCTCGATGGTAGCGAGGTCTGCGCCCGGCTCGATCAGGGCATCCCGCTCCGGGTGATCATGGAAGAGCAGCGCTTCCTGCTGCAGCGGCACCGCCACCTGGGCCTCTAGCGTGTCTTCCGGTGCCGATGTGGCCGTCGTGGGCCTCGGCGCCGCCGGCAGTGCGGCCCTTCTCGCTCTGGCCCGGCGCGGTGTGCGAGTCGTCGGTCTCGATCGCTTCTCCCCTCCCCATCTGCACGGCTCCACCCATGGCCGCTCCCGCGTCATCCGGGAGGCGTACTATGAATCGCCAGTGTACGTCCCGCTGGTGCGCGCAGCCTACGAGGCCTGGGCCCGCATCGAGCACGACGCCGGCCGGCAGCTGCTGCAGGTCACCGGTGGTGTCATGCTCGGCTCGGCGGAGTCCACCCTCATTCGGGGTGCGCTCCGCAGTGCGCGAGAGCACCGATTGCCACATGAGCTGCTGGAGACGGCGGCGCTCCGGAGGCGGCTGCCGGCCTTTGCGATTCCCGAGGGGACGATGGGGGTGTGGGAGCCGCGGGCCGGGGTGCTCGACCCCGAAGCCTGCGTCACCAGCTGCCTGGAACTGGCGACACGCGCCGGCGCGGAGCTGCGGTTGAATACGCGAGTGACCGGGTGGTCGCCACGAGGCGATGGCATCCGGCTCGAGACCGCGGCCGGGCCGATCGATTGCGGCCGGCTGATCCTTGCCGCCGGCCCCTGGATGACGGAGCTCTGTGGTGAGCTCGGCCTGCCGCTCACCGTCGAGCGCCAGGTGATGGCGTGGTTCATGCCGGCGGTCCGCGCACCATTTCTGGCCGCGTCGCTGCCGGTGTTCATCTGGGAGTGGGAGCCGGAGCGGACCTTCTACGGCATTCCCGATCAGGGCGAGGGCTTCAAGACGGCCTGCCATCATGAAGGTGACGTGACCACACCGGACACTGTCGATCGCACGGTGACCCCGGCGGAAATCACCACCCTGCGCACGCTGCTCCGCCGTTTCATTCCGGCGGCGGATCTCCCGCCCAGCAATGCCGTCACCTGCCTCTATACCAACACCCCGGATCGGCACTTTCTCCTCGGGCCGCATCCGCGGGAGCCACGGGTGTTGTTGGCCAGTCCCTGCTCCGGGCATGGCTTCAAGTTCGCGAGCGCGGTGGGTGAGGTGCTGGCGGATCTCGCCCTCGAGGGCCGATCACATTTCGATCTGTCTCCGTTCGATCCGGCGCGGTTCAGGGAGGGGGCACCCGTTCCTGCGCACGCCTGACCAGACCGGTCGAGGACGGGGCACACGAAAACGGCGGCGAGCTGAGCTCGCCGCCGCTTTCATTGCCGGGGGAAGCTTGCGCTCAGTTGAGCGGGCAACCCTGCTGATTGTAGGCCTCGAAGATGTCCTTCTGCGCGATATAGGCCGTCTTGGTGCCGGGATACACCGCGTTGAACTGGCTGATCACCTGGGCCACGGTCAGGTCGTAGTTCACGCCACTGGAAGCAGCATCAAGCAGTGCGGCGACGGTGTGGCGGCCCAGGGCATCCAGCCCGGTCGTATTGCCGTTGTTCTGGAGCACCTGCAGCAGGGTCTGGTTCCCGAACGCATTGTCGAAGACGGCGGAGAACTTCGTGGACGGGGTGTAGGGGGCAGTCCAGTTGTTGAAATGCTGGCTCTGCTTCCAGTAACCCGGAGTGCAGCCCTCACCACCGACGGGCGGTGCCGGCACGAAGAACCCGAAGTCGATCGTGAGGTCGCTGCTCGAATTGGTCAGCAGGGTCACGCTCGCCGGGCTGCCGTTGTTGTCCGTCGCCGGCGTGCCCGCGCCGGTGGGGCTGGCGGTGTACCCCGCCGGGGTCGCAACCGTGACGGTGTAGCTCCCTGCTGAGAGGCCGCTGAACAGGTAGTCGCCTGCGCTGCCCGTGGTAGTCGTGGCGCTGGCGGCTCCGCTCAGTGTGACCGTCAGGCCGGGGATGCCTGCTTCGCCGGCATCCTGGACGCCGTTGGCATTGGTGTCGTTCCAGACGAAGTCGCCGATCTCACCTGTCGGCGGCGGAGGAGGTGCCGTGTTGTAGAAAACCAGGACGACGCCGATTTCCAGGCCGACCTTGACCGCGGCCGTGTTGGTGCCAAGGATCGTGATCTGCGAGATAGTGCCGGTGGGATCATTCTGCGCCCCGCGGATACCGACGCCGACGATCGAATCCAGCGTTGCGGAGCTGGGTACCTCGGTCACGGTCACGTTGTCAGCCGGATTGGCCTGACTGCTGTACACCAGCGCGCACTGCCCGTCGGTGAGGGCGAAGCCGCCCTGACTCACTCCATTGACCTTCAGTAAGAAACTCGCATCCGATCCGATCTTGCAGACGGTGAGTTCTCCCTTGACCGGGGTTGGGGTACCGGTCAACGCTGCCGGTGCGATCGGATTGCTGTCTCCGGCCTCGCTACAGGCCAGTCCTGCGAGCAGGACCGTGCCAAGCAGGGCCATGCCTCGGGGGCCAAACTTCGTCATGGAAATCGCTCCGTTGCGAAAGGGTGTGGCGGGTAAGTCAGGGGTCGACGACGGGACCTTCGGATCCGGTCCTTCTGCGACTGGTTGTGCAGGCGGCATGCCGTGGAAGCCACGGTCGTTCGACATTGGTTGCGACCGGGTCTGGCCGGACGTGGCATCTCTAAACACTTGCAGTGATTACGGTTGCGAGTCTGTTTGCAAGGGGGGGGTGGTGAGGCCGGATCTCCGGCGGCGTGGTGAGCTGTTGCGGCCCGGCAGCAACATTGATGTCGTGCCGCAGCCACCTCTGGAGCGGCTACTGCCAGCGGAACAGCTTGAGGGCGCCCAGAAATCCCACCACCAGCCAGGCCAGCAGGACCATGAGCTGCCCACTGATCCCGCCAAGCGGCGCCCCTTCCAACATGACGGCCCGCAGGGCATCGACCAGCGCGGTGAGCGGCAGGGCGCGGATGATGGGTTGGACGGCGTCGGGGAAGCGGGCCGAGGAAAAGAAGACGCCGGACAGCACCCACATCGGCAACATGATCAGGTTCATGATGCCGGAGGCGCCCTCGACTGTGGCCGGTCGCGCCGCGGCCAGCAGGCCGAGCGCTCCGAAGCAGAGTGAGCCGGCAAGACAGACGAAGAGCAGCGTGGTGAGGGCTCCCCGCACGGGAACGTCAAAGGCAACGACGCCGAAGCCGAGGATGGCACCGACC
>JANMYS010000013.1:0-48483 GCA_031382385.1 Gemmatimonadota bacterium | reverse complement strand
CGCGCGGCGCGCGGGACGGGGCCAGGGGCTCCGCATGATGCTGGCCTGCGGTGCGCGGCCGGGGAGACGCTGCCACAGCGTCTCGGTGATGTAGGGCATGATCGGGTGGAGGACCTGGAGGGCCACCTCGAAGGTCCGGGCCACCACCGCGCGGGCGACGTCACCGCCGGGCTGTGTGCCGTGGAGCCGCGGCTTGGCCTGCTCCAGATACCAGTCGGCCAGGTCGCTCCAGACAAAGTGATAGACCGCAGAGGCGGCTTCGTTCAGCCGGAACTTTTCGTAGTTGACCGTGGCCTCGCGGACCATGCGGTCGCACCGGGCGATGATCCACCGATCGGCCAGGGTCAGCTCGTCGCGCCGGACGACATTGGCGTGCGGACCGGCGAGCGGGCGGATCGATCCTCCGTAGGGGCGACCCACCGGGTCGCCCGTACCCGTCGCAACCGGGAGATTGGTGAGGATGAACCGTCCCGCATTCCACAGCTTGTTGGCAAAATTGCGCCCCGGCGCGAACGACGTTTCGAGATCCTTGGGGTCGAGGATCACGTCGGTGCCCACCGCCATGCTGGCAATCACGGTGTAGCGCAGCGCGTCGGCACCGTACTTCTCGATCACCTCGAGCGGATCGATGCCGTTGCCGAGGGACTTCGACATCTTGCGATGCTGGGTGTCCCGGACCGTCCCGTGCAGATAGACCGTATCGAAGGGCACCCCGCCCATGAACTCGATCCCCGCCATCACCATCCGCGCGACCCAGAAGAAGAGGATCTCCGGTGCAGTGACCAGCACCGACCCGGGGTAGTAGCGCGCGAGATCGTCGGTCCGCTCCGGCCAGCCGAGCGAGGAGAACGGCACCAGCCACGAGGAGAACCAGGTGTCGAGGACGTCCTCGTCCTGCCGGGGGACGGCGCCGCAGGCGCAGCGGGCGACATCGTCGCGGCTCACCGTCGTGGTCCCGCAGGCATCGCAGTACCAGACCGGAATCCGGTGACCCCACCAGAGCTGGCGCGAGATGCACCAGTCCCGGATGTTGCCCATCCAGGTGGCGTACTCCTCGCCCCGCCGCTCGGGAATGAATCGCAGCTGGCCCGTCCGGTAGGCGTCGAGTGCCGGTGCGGCGAGCGGCTTCATCTTCACGAACCACTGGTCCGACAGCCGCGGCTCGATGACCGTATCGCAGCGATAGCAGCGCCCGACCGCGTGGCGGTGGCTGTCCACACCGTCGAGCAGGCCCAGCGCCTCGAACTCCTGCACGACACGCCTGCGGGCCTCGAACCGGTCGAGCCCGCGGAAGCGTTCCGGTACCGTCTCGTTGAGATGGGCATCGGGAGTCATGATGTCCAGCGGCGTCAGTCCGTGGCGCTGCCCGATCTCGAAATCCAGCGGGTCGTGTGCCGGGGTCACCTTGACCGCGCCGGTGCCGAACTCCGGATCGATCGCCTCGTCCGCCAGAATGGGAATCTCCCGGTCCACCAGGGGGAGCCGGACCCGCTGGCCGAGCAGCGCGTGGAACCGCTTGTCCCCGGGATGCACCACGACTGCCATGTCGCCCAGCATCGTTTCGGGGCGGGTCGTGGCGACGGTGATGAAGCCCTGCCCGCTGGCGAGCGGGTAGCGCAGGCGCCAGATCTTTCCGTCGACCTCGGACTTTTCCGCCTCTTCGTTGGAAAGCGCCGTGAGGCAGCGGGGGCACCAGTTGATGATGTACTTGCCGCGGTAGATCAGTCCCTTCTCGTACAGCCGGACGAAGACTTCCCGGACCGCGCGCGAGAGGTCGGCGTCCAGCGTGAAGTAGGTCCGCGACCAGTCGGCGCTGGATCCGAGTGCCTTGAGCTGCTCCAGGATCGCACCGCCGGTCTCGTCGACATAGCTCCAGACCCGGCGAACGAATTCCTCCCGGCCGAGATCGAAGCGGGTCCTGCCTTCCTTTGCGACGAGCTTCTCGACCACGTTCTGGGTCGCGATGCCGGCATGATCGGTCCCGGGGAGCCAGAGGGTGGGCCGGCCGCGCATCCGCTCGAACCGGGCGAGGACATCCTGAACCGTGATGTTCAGGCCGTGGCCCATATGCAGCACCGCCGTGACGTTCGGCGGTGGCATCATGATCACGTAGGGCAGGGGCGGAGCTCCTGCTCCGCCCGCCCGACGGGGACTCGCTTCCGGCGCGAAACTCCCGTGCTCCACCCAGAACCGGTAGAGGTCGGCCTCAATCGCCGCGGGAGTGTACTGCGGAGGGAGGGTCTGGTCGGTCATGCCGGCTGGTCGTTGGTGTCGAGAGCCGGCATGCCAGCGTCGTCCTCACCCCGTACCAGCAGACAGTTGAGCAGCGAATCGATGCCGGGCGCCGCGGCGGCCAGTCGTGCGGCACGGGCCCGGAGCCGGCGGCTGGGCACCCACCCATGCAGTTCCACCGCGCCGCGGCCGGCCGTCACCACGGCGAGCTCGAGCCCCGCCAGCTCGGGATCCTGTGCCAATGCCACGGCGACTGCACGCAGCGCGGTGGAGCCGCTGGTGGCACCGCCCGCGAGCGAAGGAAGTGTGGCCCTGGCACGCTTGCGGTCCATGGGGCCCAGCCACTCGCTCGCGGCGAAGCCCGCGGCAAGGCCAACGGCGGCACCGACCAGGGTCCAGGCGAGGAGTTCGGAATTGGAGAAGCGGCGGGGCATGAGGCGTCGCGGGTTGCAGCTTACGTGGCTCGACGGCGAGCGATTAACTTAACACCATGAGAGACGAAAATGCCCCCGCCTCGAACAGTGAGACTGGCCGCTGGCTGGTCCTGCTTACCCTGCTGATCGCCTCGCTCGCCGCCTATTTCTCGCTGGCGGGCGAGGTCCCGACCGTGGTGCAGTCACCCACCACGACCACCGAGCCATGAGCATGATCCGCCTGACCCTGCCGGATGGCAGCGTCCGGGAGGTCCCCCCCGGCACGACCTCGCGTGCCGTGGCCCAGAGCATCGGCGCCGGCCTGGCCCGCGCGGCACTGGCGGCCCGGGTTGATGGCCAGATTCGCGATCTCGACCGTCCGCTGACGGCAGATGCCCGTTTCGCCATCGTGACCGACAAGGATCCCGACGCGCTCGACCTGCTGCGGCATTCCGCGGCCCATATTCTGGCCACGGCGGTGCGGGAGCTGTTTCCCACCGCGGCGATCGGCTTCGGTCCCAGCATCGAGGACGGCTTCTACTACGACTTCGGCGTGGAGCGCCCCTTCACGCCGGAGGACCTCGAGCAGATCGAAAAGCGGATGGCGGATGTTGCCGGGCGGGACTTTCCGTTCGTCCGGGAGGAGGTGGACCGCGCCGAGGCCAACCGCCGCTTCAGCGACGACCCGCTGAAGCTCGAGCGCATCAGCGAGCTGGGGGATGACGAGACCATCACGGTCTATACCGACGGCCCGTTCCAGGACCTCTGTCGCGGCCCCCACATCCCCTCGACCAGCCGGCTCAAGTTCTTCAAGCTGCTCACCGGGGCCGGGGCGTATTGGCGGGGCGACAGCCGGCGGCAGATGCTCCAGCGCATCTACGGGACGGCGTGGTTCAGGAAGGAAGACCTGGAGGCGTACACCCACCGGCTGGAAGAGGCTCGCAAGCGCGACCACCGCAAGCTGGGGAAGGAGCTGGACCTCTTCCTGTTCCATCCGGTCGCGCCGGGCGCGGCGTTCTGGACCGACCGCGGTACCACGATCTACAACACGCTGAATGAGCTGATGCGGGAGCTGCAGCGCGACGGTTACCACGAAATCAAGACGCCGCTGCTCTATCACAAGGCGCTATGGGAAACCTCCGGGCACTGGGGCAAGTACCGCGAGAACATGTTCCTGGTCCACAACAACGAGACCGGCGAGCAGGACATGTCGCTCAAGCCGATGAATTGCCCCTCGCACCATCTCTATTTCGGCTCTCGCGGGCACTCCTATCGCGATCTGCCGATGCGGTTCAGCACCTACGACGTCCTGCATCGCAACGAGGTCAGTGGTGCGCTGTCGGGCCTGACCCGGGTGCGCCAGTTCCAGCAGGATGACTGTCACATCTACCTTACCGAGGGCCAGATCCCCGATGAGGTCAGCCGGCTGACACGGTTCATCCTCGACTACTACGCCATTTTCGGCCTCACGGCGACGCTCAAGTTCGCCACCCGGCCGGAGCAGCGGATCGGCGACGACCCGATGTGGGACCGCGCCGAGGGGGCGCTGCAGGCCGCGCTGGAGGCGACCGGGCTTGCCTATGAGCTCAAGCCGGGCGACGGCGCCTTCTACGGCCCGAAGATCGATTTCGACGTCGCTGATTCCATCGGCCGCACCTGGCAGCTCGGGACCATCCAGCTCGACTATGCCGCGCCGGAGCGGTTCGACCTGACCTATACCGGCGAGGACAACACCGCTCACCGACCGGTCGTCATCCATCGGGCGGTGAACGGTTCCTTCGAACGCTTCATCGCGATTCTCATCGAGCATTTCGCCGGCGCCTTCCCGCTCTGGCTTGCGCCGGAGCAGGTGCGGGTGCTTCCCATCGCCGAGGGGCAGGAGGCGGTGGCGGAGAAGGTGTTCCGCCAGCTGCGCGACGCCGGGATTCGCGCCCACCTCGGCGCCGGCAGTCAGACGCTCAACTACCGCATCCGCGAGGGCGAGGTGCAGAAGGTGCCCTACATGGCGGTGGTCGGGCAGCGGGAGGCGGCGGCGGGGACCGTCGCGGTCCGGATTCGGGGCGCGGGTAACAAGCAGGAGATCGTTCCTGTCGCCGAATTCATTGCCCGCCTGACAGCGGAAATCAGCAGCCGCGCCCTCACCCTCGGGCACCGATGACCATCGTCTGGTGGGTCCTGATCGCCGTCGGCATCGTCGTCGTGTTTCTGGTGGTGCAGGGGATCTATCTCGGCACCGTGCTCAAGTGGGAAGACGAGCAGTCGGTCGGGCTCGGGTACTATGGGCGCACCCTGGCCGGGCGTGAGGAGTTCAAGCGGACACTCCGGCGCCACGCCCGGCTCCTGTCGCCCATCCTGCGGCTGAACGCCGCCGGCGCCAAGCTCGACTTCCGCAAACTCGCTTTCCTCTATAAGGGCGTCGCCGGTCCCCACGGCAGCTGCAGTGAGGCGAGCTTCGCGGCCGGCGAGGCCTACCAGGCGACACCAGCCGATATCTTCGTCGTGACCCAGATGAAATGCGGTACGACGTGGATGCAGCATGTGGTCTACGAGGTGCTGCAGCGGGGAGAGGGGAACCTGGTCGAGTCCGGCACTGCGATGTACGCCCTCTCGCCGTGGCTCGAGGGGCGCAAGAGTGTCTCGCTCGAGGCGGCTCCGCTCATCGGGGCCGAGCGGCCATCCCGCATCATCAAGACCCACTTTCCCGCGCAGCTCTGTCCGGCTCTCCCTGCCGCGCGCTACATTTACGTGGCGCGGCATCCCGTCTCCTGTTTCGCGAGTTGCATCGACTTCGTCGTCACCAATGTCGGCGGCATGGCGCCGGCGGTGGAGGCGTTCGAGCAGTGGTACTGCTCGCCGGAACTGATGTGGTGGGGGACCTGGCCGGATCACGTGAAGGGCTGGTGGGACCGTACCGCGCGGGACGGCAACGTGCTCTTCCTCTACTTCGAGGACATGAAGCGCGATCTCGCCGCCACGGTGCAGCAGGTCGCCGCCTTCCTGGGTGTTGCCCCGCTCACCGACGCGCAGCTGGCGCGGGTGGTGGAGAAGTGCAGCTTCAGGTACATGCAGGAGCATCAAGACAACTTCGAGATGCACCCACCGCACATCCTGCAGACCAATGCGGAGTTGTTCGTCAGCGGCACCGCGGACCGGCACAAGGATGTGCCGACGGAGATCCAGCAGCGGATCGCGCGCTGGAGCGCCGAGCAGATGGCGGGGAGCAGCTTTCCGCTGGCGCGGGCGTATCCCGATGTGGCTGCGCGTGGCGGGGCGGCGGGGGCGTAGCCCCGCCGGCCCGGTCCGCCTGGCTAGCGGACCGGATGCACCGTCAGGATCATGATGATCGCGAAGAGGACGCCACAGGCGGCAAAGATCGAGGTCCAGTCGGTGCGCCCCGGGCGACGCGATGACGGCAAGTTCATCGGCATGGTACCCCCTGCGTGGTAAGTGCGCTGCGTGACTACGGCAGAAGGCTAGATGCTGCTGGTATCGGTTGAGGAGCATGCCCGGTCACGATCAAGTCACTCGACGATCTCCGGCCGCGGGTGATGCAGCGCACGTTGGCCCGGTCGTGATACTCTCACGGCTGGTCGTAGTCGATCCTCCGCCGACGAGCCGTCGCCGGACGTCATCCCTCCCTCGCCCTGAGCCTGTATGGCCGCGAACGACCTGACCACACCAGTCCTTCTCTCGGCAGTGCGAACCCCCATCGGCAAGTTCCTCGGTGGGCTCTCCAGCCTCACCGCACCCCAGCTCGGTGCACTCGTCGTGCGTGACGCCATCCGGCGCGCCGGCCTCGAGCCTGGCGCGGTGGAGGAAGTCATTCTCGGGCATGTGGTGCAGGGCGGAGCCGGGCAGGCGCCCGCCCGGCAGGCGCTGATCCACGCCGGTGTTCCTGGAATCGTCCCGGCGCTCACCATCAACAAGGTGTGTGGCTCGGGGCTCAAGGCGGTGATGCTCGCTGCCCAGGCCATCAAGGCCGGGGATGCGCAGTGCATCGTGGCGGGCGGGATGGAGTCGATGTCCGGCGCGCCACATTACCTCTACGGTTACCGCAATGGGATCAAGGCCGGCAACCAGACGGTGGTCGACGGCATGATTCACGACGGGCTGTGGGATTCCTTCGGCAACAACCACATGGGGAGTTACGCCGAGTACACTGCCACCAAGGCCGGCATCAGTCGCCAGGATCAGGACCAGTTCGCACTCGGCAGTCACCAGAAGGCGGTGGCGGCGCAGGAGGCGGGCCGGTTTGCGGCGGAACTCCTCCCGGTGGGCGTCGCCGGGAAGGGCGGCACGGTCATGGTGGACCGGGATGAAGGGCCGCGCAAGGACAGCTCGCTGGAATCGCTCGCGAAACTCAAGCCGGTTTTCCAGAAGGATGGCACGGTCACGGCGGGCAACGCCCCCGGGCTGAACGATGGCGCGTCTGCACTGGTGGTCGTCTCGCTCGCATTTGCCAAGGCCCACGGGCTGGTCCCCCTTGCGCGCATCACCGGCTACGCGACTGGCGGCGGAGAGCCGAAGGATCTCTTCTTCGCGCCGATTCTCGCGGTGCAGTCGCTGATGAAGAAGACCGGAACGACCATCAGCGACTACGACCTGATCGAGGCGAACGAGGCCTTCGCCGTCCAGGCCATCGCCAATGGCCGCGGGCTGGGCTGGGACGGGGACCGGGTGAACGTCAACGGCGGAGCGATCGCGCTGGGGCATCCGATCGGTGCCAGCGGAGCGCGGGTGCTGACGACGCTGCTCTACGCCATGAAGGACCGCCGCAAGCCGGCGGGACTCGCCACACTCTGCCTCGGCGGCGGCAACGCCGTGGCATTGTCCGTGGAACTGATCTGATCGATGGCCTCACCCATTCGGGTCTCGACGCAACAACAGCGGCCGTCGCAGCCGCAGCTCGAGGGGACCCAGGGAGCACCGGCACGTTCGGCGGGACTGCAATGGCCTATTGCGGTCGTCGCCGGGGCGGTGGTCGTTGCCCTGTCCGCCCAGGTCGCCGTTCCGCTCCCGGGCGCGCTCGTGCCGCTGACGCTGCAGGGCCTCGCGGTGCTGCTCGTCGGCGGCCTGCTCGGCGCGACGGCCGGGGCGGGGGCGATGGTCCTCTACCTCGTCGCCGGGGCGTTCGGCGCTCCGGTGTTTGCGATGGGGGGCTCGGGTCTCTCCCGTCTCCTCGGGCCGACCGGCGGCTACCTGCTGGCCTTTCCTCTCGCCGCCATCGTCGTTGCGCGGCTGGCGCTCCGGGGCCAGCTCGCCCGCTCGATCCTTGCCGCCGCCATGGGCATGCTGGTGATCCATCTCGGAGGCCTGGCGCAGCTCGTTCTGGTGACCGGGGCGGCCCCACGTGCCCTCCTGCCGGGGCTGCTCCCGTTCCTGCTGCAGGACGGACTGAAGGTGATGCTCGCCGGGCTGATCCTGTGGCAAGGGCATCACCTGCTCCGGCCGCGCGCGTGACGCAGCCTGAAGTCCCTCCCCGCGCGCCGCTGCTCAAGTCCATCGGGTGGGCGGTGCTCTTTCTCGCGCTCGGCTTCATCCTCACCCTGGCGCTGGCAAGTGTTGGCGTCGTGCTGTTTGGTCAGGGGGGTCGGCTTCCGGGGGGTCCGCCCGGACTGATAATCCAGACGGCGAGTGGATTGCTCGCCTACGGCTTCATTACTTGGGCGGTCGGCCTGCGCGGGGCAAAGCTCACCCCCACCGACCTGCGCTGGGCGCCGGTGTCGCACGCTGGTCGCGGGCTCGGGTCCGGGCTGCTCCTCGGGGCCGCTGCCGCCGGGCTCGCGCTTCTGCTCTCGCTGGCGGCGGGGGGCGCCCAGTTCCTGCCCGATAGCGGCACCATGTCGCAGTACCTGATGCAGGTCGGGCGCACCGGGCTGCTGCTCGCGCCTGCGGCGCTGCTCGAGGAGGTCATGTTTCGTGGGGTGGCGCAGGTGGTCCTGGCGCGCGCCGTCGGGCGGGTCGCGGCGGTGCTGCTGTTGTCCTTCCTCTTTGCGCTGGCGCACCTGGCCAATCCCAACGGCTCGGCCCTTGGCCTGGTGAATATCGCACTCGCTGGAGTGTTTCTGGGGCTGACATTCTATGCCCCTGGGGGGATCTGGACCGCCTGGGGCGCCCACCTCGGATGGAACGCAGCGCTGGCCGCCGCCGACGCGCCGGTGAGCGGACTGCCCTTCCAGATTCCCCTGATTGATTACTCACCGGGTGGCCCCGTCTGGCTCACCGGGGGAAGCTTCGGGCCCGAGGGCGGGCTGCTCGCAACAGTGGCCATCGTGCTGGCGACGGCGATGGCCTGGCACTGGGGCCGAAAGGAGCTGGCCTGATGGAAGTCGCGGTGATCGGGGCGGGAACGATGGGCAACGGGATCGCGCAGGTCTTCGCGATGCATGGGCACCAGGTCAGGATGATCGACGTCTCCGCCAACGCGCTCCAAGCGGGACTCGGTGCGGTGAAGGGGAGTCTCGCCCGACTGGTGAAGAAATCCGCGATCACGTCGGCCGACGCCGATGCCGCGCTGGCACGCATCCTGGTCGGGACGACCATGGAGGATGCGACGTCCGCCGGCCTGGCCATCGAAGCGGCCACGGAGCAGCCGGCGCTCAAGTTCCAGATCTTCCAGCAGCTCGATGCCGCCTGTGCACCGGGCGTGATTCTGGCAACCAACACCAGTTCGATCAGCATCACCGAAATTGCCGCGCGGACGAAGCGGCCAGCCTCGGTCATCGGCATGCACTTCATGAATCCGGTGCCCGTGATGGCGCTGGTCGAAGTGATCCGGGGCCAGGCAACCAGCCAGGAAACGACGCAGACGGTCATGGAGCTGGCGCGGAGTCTGGGCAAGACGCCGGTCGAGGTGAACGATTATCCCGGGTTTGTCAGCAACCGGGTGCTCATGCCCATGATCAACGAGGCGATCTTCTGCGTGATGGAAGGGGTCGCCACCCCCGAGTCGATCGACACCGTCATGAAGCTCGGCATGGCCCATCCGATGGGGCCGCTGATGCTGGCCGATCTGATCGGGCTCGACACCTGTCTGGCGATCCTCGAGGTGTTGCACCGGGGCCTGGGGGACGACAAGTACCGGCCCTGTCCGCTGCTGCGCCGGATGGTGGCCGCCGGTCAGCTCGGCCGAAAGACGGGGCAGGGGTTTTACCCCTACTAGCGGGAAGGGGGAACGGGGAACCGGGGAGGAAAGCTCGGGGAACCGGACAGGGTGAACTGAGACCGCCGTTGCCAATCCGGAGCGCCTATCCCGTTTCCCGGTTCCCGGTTCCCGTTCACATTCGCCTGCCCTGAAGCTCGCCCACTTACATCGCCCCCTGTATTTTTATACCATTCCGCATGTCCGAATCCATTCCGATCGGGTCCGACCACGCCGGGTTCGCGCTGAAGGAGCGCCTCAAGCGGGAGTTGCTGGCGCTCGGCTACGAGCCGCTTGACCTCGGCACCCATTCCGCGGACTCGACCGACTACCCCGATTACGCCCACCCGGTCGCCCAGCAGGTGGAACAGGGCACGGCGAAGCGTGGTATCCTGCTGTGTGGCACGGGGCTCGGAATGGCCTACGCCGCCAATCGCCATCCGGGGGTTCGGGCGGCGGTGGCATGGACGCCGGAAGTAGCCCAGCTCGCCCGGGCGCACAACGATGCCAATATCCTGGTCTTGCCGGCCCGATTTGTCAGCGAAACAGACGGACTGAAGATCCTGCATGCGTGGCTCGACACCAAGTTCGAAGGTGGCCGCCACGAACGCCGGGTCCAGAAGATCGAACCCTGAAGGGAGATCGCATGTCGTTCGACCACAACGCTTCACTCCGCCAGGCCGACCCCACCATTGCCCACCTGGTCGACGCGGAGCTCCATCGCCAGCAGCATGGCCTCGAGCTGATCGCCAGCGAGAACTTCGCCAGCCGGGCCGTCATCGACGCCATGGGCACGCCGCTGACCAACAAGTATGCGGAGGGGTATCCCGGCAAGCGCTACTACGGCGGGTGCGAGATCGTTGATCAGGTAGAACAGCTGGCGATCGACCGGCTGAAGCAGCTCTTCGGCGCGGAGCACGCCAATGTGCAGCCGCACTCGGGGGCCCAGGCCAACTTCGCCGCCTTCATGCCGCTGGTGAAGCCGGGCGAGACGATCATGGGCATGTCGCTGCCGCATGGCGGTCACCTCTCCCACGGCGCGGCGGTGAACCACAGCGGCACGATCTGGCATGCGGTGCACTACGGCGTGAATCCTGCCACGGGGCGTATGGATTACGACGTGATCCGCGAGCAGGCCAAGCAGGAGCGGCCCAAGTTGATCATCGCCGGGGGCAGCGCCTATGCGCGCATCATCGACTTTGCCGCCATGCGCTCGATCGCCGACGAAGTCGGGGCTTTCCTCCTCGTCGACATGGCGCACTTCGCCGGCTTGGTGGCGGGCGGGGTCTACCCCTCGCCGGTGCCGCATGCCCAGGTCGTGACCAGCACGACCCACAAGACGCTGCGGGGGCCGCGCTCCGGCCTGATCCTCTGCATCCAGGAGTGGGCCCAGCCGATCAACAAGTCGGTCTTCCCCGGAACGCAGGGCGGGCCACTCGAGCATGTCATCGCGGCCAAGGCCGTGGCCTTCCACGAAGCGCTGCAGCCCGAGTTCAAGCGTTACGCGAAGCAGGTGGTGGAGAATGCCAAGGTGCTGGCTGCGGCACTGGTCGAGCGCGGCTTCGCCATCGTCTCCGGCGGCACCGACACCCACCTGATGCTGGTGGACCTCCGGCCCAAGAACCTCACCGGCAAGGTGGCGGAGAAGGTGCTCGATGCCGCCGGCATCACCGTGAACAAGAACACGATTCCGGACGATCCGCAGTCCCCGTTCGTGACCAGTGGCATCCGGCTCGGGACCCCGGCGCTCACCACCCGCGGCATGGGGACCGGCGAGATGAAGCGGGTCGCCGAACTGATCGACACGGTGCTGCTGCATCCCGATGATGCGACCATCGCGCGCGTCAAGGGCGCCGTCGGAGAACTCACCTCGAAGTTCCCGCTGTACAGTCGACGCCGCGCTTGATTCTCATGGCCTCGGGACCTAGGTTGGGAAAACGAGTTCCCGGGGCCATCCTGTCGCATCATGCCTGATCTCCAATTTTCGGTGGACGTCCTCGCGCGCCTGCGCGCCGAGGAGAAGGACCGCTACGACGAGCGGGCCTATCTCTTCGTCCTGCAGGCGGTGGAGTTCATCCAGACCACGCTGGAGGTCCGTCGCCACGTCACCGGTGCTGAACTGGCATGGGCCTGCCGCG
Source organism: Gemmatimonadota bacterium (assembly GCA_031382385.1). Classification (GTDB taxonomy): domain Bacteria; phylum Gemmatimonadota; class Gemmatimonadetes; order Gemmatimonadales; family GWC2-71-9; genus JADJOM01. The sequence goes on along the minus strand of JANMYS010000013.1, from coordinate 36,559 downwards.
ACCTTGCGGTGCAGCAGTTCGGCCTGCTGGCACCCCAGGTGCTCGCCTACTGGGGCGTGTCCCGCACCGGGGATTTCGGTTGCATCGTCTTCACCCTGGTCCGTGCCGGCCTGCTCTCCACCCTGCCGCGGGACAGGGAAGAGGACTTCGCCGCGGTGTACGAGTTCGCCACCGCCTTCAGTGAGCCCTATGCATGGACCGGGGTTGCGACGCTGCGGTAGTTCAGCGGCGGCCGGCCTCGGCGGCCGGGGCCAGCCCGGGAACGTGATCGCCCGCCGCCCATCGCCACCCCTCCCAGCGCACCTCCCCTGCGCCCCCTCGTCCCGTCCGCCATGCTGATTCCTGTTCTCTCTCCTGAGCAATGCGCCGACTGGGATCGGCGTGCCGTCGAGAGCGGCATGGCCCTCGGCACCCTGATGAACGCGGCGGGCCGGGCGGTGGCGCAGGTCGTTGCCGCCCGTTTCCCCGAGCGGATGTCGGGTGGCGTGCTCATCGCCGTCGGCCCAGGTAACAACGGGGGCGACGGCTGGGTCGCTGCGCGGGCGCTCCACCGCCTTGATATCCCGGTCTTCGTCGCGGCTGCCCCCGGCGAGCTCTCGCCGCTCAACCGGCAGATGGCGGAGCTCGCGCGGGGCGATGGTGTCCGCACCGTGGAGATCGATGGCCCCTGGCCTTCCGTCACGCTCGGGATCGACGCGCTCCTTGGCACCGGCGCGCGCGGCGCGCTCCGGCCCGCGGTCGCCGCCGTCGTGCAGCGCCTCACCGACCTGGCGGTGCCGCTGATCGCGGTCGATGGGCCAACGGGTCTCGATCTTGGCACCGGTGTCGTCCACGGCATCGCGCTGAGTGCCCATCTCTCCATCACATTCGGCGGGCTCCGTCGCGGGCACCTGCTCGCGCGGGACGAGAGCGGCGACATCGTCCTGGTCGATATCGGTCATCCGGCGCCGGACCCCGCATGGCCCACGCTCATGACCGACCCGGTCGCTGCCAGCCTGGTGGGACACTTTCCTGCCGTCGCGCACAAGGGGTCACGCGGGCGCATCGTCGTAGTCGGCGGAGCAACCGGAATGAGCGGGGCGCTCCGGCTGGCCGCCCGCGCGAGCTTTGCCGCCGGGGCGGGGCTGGTCCATGCCGTCGCACCGGCCGACACGATCGATGCCCTGGTGCGTGCCGAGCCGGATCTGCAGACCCATCGCCACGACTTCGAGGTCCCCCTCTCTCCCGGACTGATCGCATTGCTCGCTCAATCGGATGCCGTCGTGATCGGACCAGGGCTGGGCCGGCAGGCAGGACGGCTTGCGTTTGTCACGGCGGTCATCAGACAGTCGCGCACGGTGGTCCTCGATGCCGACGGCCTCAACGCCTTCGCCGGCGAATTGCCGCTGCTGCGGGACCTCGCATTTGCGCATCGACTCATTCTCACACCGCATCCGGGGGAATTTCGCCGACTCTTTCCCGATCTCGCCGGAGGCCTCGAGCTCGATCCGTGGACCGCGGCGTCCGCTGCCGCCGAGCTGCTCGGCGCAACGCTGCTGGTCAAAGGTGTGCCCAGTGTTGTGGGGACGCCGGGGCAGGCTCCGGTCACGGTGGCTTCGGGCAACCCCGGGCTGGCGACGGGCGGAAGCGGTGATGTGCTGAGCGGGATTACCGGCAGCCTGCTGGCCCAGGGACAGAGTCCCGCGACCGCGGTTGCGCTCGCGGCACAGGCGCTGGGGCGGGCGGCGGATCTCGCCGCTCGACGGACGACGGCCCGCGGACTGCGACCGATGGATGTGATCGCTGCGCTGTCCGATGTCTGGCGCGGGTGGGAGAGCCTCCGGCTCGCGCGCCCCGCGCCGCGCCCGCCGGTACTCCTGGAGCTGGAGGTGCCGCAACGATGGTAGTTGCCGGCGCCCGTCGATGGCTGCCGCACCTGCGCCCAATCCTGCTGCGCCTCGCGCCGCTGCTCCTGGCTGCGAGCCCGATACAGGGGCAGTCCCGTGCCTTCTCGACCGATGATCGCATCATCCTCACCGATTTCACCCGCATCAGCGCGGTCGCCACCAGCCGGGACCGGGTCTTCGCTGTCACCGCCGACGCACTGGTGTCCTACGACGCCGCTGGCCGGCGGTGGGAGGGGCCCTATGCGCCGCCCCGGCCCGGTGCCCTGCGCGGCGTCTTCGCCGCGATCGCCGATCCGCTGGATGGTGGCGTCTGGCTGGTGCGCCCCGATGGCTACCTGCATTTTGATCCCGGCATCCAGCTCTGGGATGAAGGACAGGTCGCCGGGCGCATTCTCGATATCGCGCTCGACGAGCTGGCCCCGGGAAGCGGGATCTTTCTCCGGACGACGAGCGGCTGGTACAACGCCGGCCGGGGCGGCGCCGCCTTTCCCTCCGGCGCCCCGCAGCGCCCGCAGCGTCCCCCCACAGTCGAGGATGCGATTCGTTCGAATCCCGCCATTCAGGCGACCAGTGCCGCGCTGGGGTTCTCCAGCCGGCTGCGCACCGTGCGCTACACCTCCGCCGCACGGGCAGAGGCGTTCACCGGACAGGGCTGGTACCTCGGCACCTCCGGGGCGGGGCTGGTCTATTTCGCCGAGGGCACCGGCTTCCCCGAGCCACTTCCGTTCGGCCTGCCGAGCGACGCGGTGGATGCGGTGTACGCGGGGCTCGATGGCATCTGGGCGGTGACGGAACGGACGACGACCAGTGATCCGGCCGTCACGTTCATCGGCGGGCAACTCGGTGTGTTCCAGTGGCTGCAGGGTCCGCGGGCGACGGGGCTTCCATTCCAGCAGGCGCGTCGCATCGTCGGGCAGGGATCGTCGCTCTGGATCGGCACGGAATCCGGCGTCGTGCGGCTGATCCCGCGGAGCGAGGAGGTCGAGCGCTTCGATGAGGGTCGGGGATTGCCCGACCGACGGGTGCTCGATGTGGCGCAGCAGCGTGGGCGGGTATTGGTGGGGACCGCGCATGGCCTCGCGGAGTGGAGGGATTCGCTCGGTTTTCGGCGACTCGCCCCGGAGTTCGCCGATGCCGCGCTCTCGGTCCTGCCGATGGGGGACACCACCTGGGTCGGTACCCGACTCGGACTGTTCGTTGCGTTGCCGGGCGAGCGGGACCTGCTCCAGCCTGATGCGCTGCGCGAGAGCCTGACCTTGCAGGCAGCTGTCCTGGACATGGCCTGGCGTGCCGACACGTTGGTGCTGCTCACCGATGGCCACCTGCTCTGGCGCAACCCCGCGACTGGCGGATTCACCGCCGGCCCGCTTCTCGGCAACGCGCTCGGCCGCCTGCACACGATCGTCAACGGCACCCGGGGGATGTTCATCGCAGGAGAGCAGGGTATCGGCTTCGCCCAGCTCAACACGCCGATTCTGCGGCCGGTGCGCGTGCCGGGAGAGCTGCCGGGGCAGGTCACCGATCTTGCGGTGGACGAGGACCATGTGTGGGTCGCGACGCTCCGGGGACTGGTGCGCCTGCGCCGGGAACTGGTGGGCGAATGAAGCTCGGTCCGGGACGCGAGTTCGACCGCATCCGCGCGCTGCTGCAGCGGCTCGGTCCCGATGCCGATCAGATCGGTGATGACTGTGCCATCGTTCCCGATGGACCCGGCTCACTCGTCATCAGCACCGATCTCGCCATCGAGGGGGTTCACTTCCGGCGCGACTGGCTCTCGCTGGAGGAGATCGGTTGGCGGGTGACGGCTGCGGCGCTGTCGGATCTCGCGGCGGAAGGCGCGAGCGCCGTCGGCCTGATGGCGAGCCTCGGCGTGCCGGCGGAGGCGGCCGAGGACGCGGCCGCCACGGTGATGGGCGGCGTGCACGCTGCTGTGGGAGCGGTCGGAGGGCGCGTGCTGGGCGGCGATCTCTCGCGCAGCGGTCAGTGGGTCGTCGAGATCACGGTGCTTGGTCGGGCGGTGCGACCAGTCACCCGCGCCGGTGCGCGGCCGGGCGATCAGCTCTGGGTGACGGGGGTGCTCGGCGCATCGCGCGCGGGGCTGGCGGCGCTGCTGCGGGGCGAAACGCCGTCTCCGGCGGCGCGCGAGGCGTTCGCCCGCCCGACCCCCCGCATTGCCTCGGGGATGGCCCTCGCCCGCGCGGGCGCGACGGCGATGCTCGATCTTAGCGACGGACTGGGTGGAGATGCCGGCCACCTGGCCGCGGCGTCAGCACTCGGGTTGCACGTCCAGCTGCTGCAACTGCCCGTCGCGGCGCCGGCGCTCACCGAAGCCATGCGTGCCGGTGTCGCGCCCGGCGTGTTCGCGGCACTGGGGGGCGAGGACTATGAGCTGCTGGTCGCGCTGCCATCGTCTTTTGGTCCTGCATCTGCTGTTGCGCTCCAGCGGGAGACCGGGGTCGCGCTCACGCTGATTGGCGAGTGCCGGGCCGGGAGCGGCGTGCATCTGCGGCTGGGGCAGGATGACATCACCCTGCCCGGATTCGATCACTTCGCATGATTGCATGCCTGCGGTACATCTTCAGCATGTGCTGCTGCACCTTCTACCACTCCGGACGTCTCGTCCTCGCGGGACTGCGCGGTGTCCCGTTCGTTCCGGGCGGGATGCATGATCAGGTGCCGCGCGACTACGGGCAGGATCTCATCAGGTGGAACCGGCTCGATATACGGGCGGAGGGACTCGAGCACGCCCCCGGCGGCGCGCCCTGCGTGTATGTCTCCAATCACCTCTCCTGGTTCGATATCCCCGCCCTGCTCGCCGTGCTCCCCGGTTCGCTTCGATTTGTTGCCAAGCAGGAGCTGATGCGGGTGCCCCTCTTCGGCGCGGCGATGCGGACGGGCGGGCATATCGGGGTGGATCGACGGAACCTGACATCCGCGGTCGCGGCCTACGAGTCGGCGGGCCACACGATCCGGAGCGGGCGCTGCGCGGTGGTGTTCGTGGAAGGCACCCGGAGCCGTGACGGCCGGCTGCAGGCGTTCAAGAAGGGGCCATTCGTGCTGGCGATCGTGGCACAGGTTCCGGTCATCCCGGTTGTGGTCGTGGGGAGCTTTCAGGTCCTGCCGCGCGGCAGCATCTGGCCGCGGCCGGGACCGATCGTGGTACGGGTCGGTCAGCCGATCTCCACGGTCGGCCTGGCGTACGAGGACCGGGACCGGCTGAGCGCCCAATGCCGGGCGGCGATGGTGGCGCTGGGGGCGGTGGAGGGGACATAGCCGTCAGCCGTCAGCGCACCGCCCGCCTACTCCGTACTCCCTGCCACCTGCCACCTGCTCCCTTTTCCGCTTACGTTCCTCCCGTCCCTCACTCGGAAGCTCATGTCCACGATCATCGAAGTGCACGGCCGCGAAATCATCGACAGCCGCGGCAATCCCACCGTCGAGGCGGAAGTCGTCCTCTCCAGCGGCGCCAACGGCCGCGCCGCCGTGCCGAGCGGCGCGTCGACCGGCGAGCACGAGGCGGTGGAGCTGCGCGACGGCGACCCGAAGCGCTACCTCGGCAAGGGGGTACTGGAGGCGGTGCGCAACGTGAACGAGGTGATCGGGCCACGGCTCGAGGGCATGGCGGCGGAGGACCAGGTCTCGATCGATCAGGAGATGCTGGACGTCGACGGGACTCCCAACAAGAGCAACCTCGGGGCGAACGCCATGCTGGCGGTCTCGATGGCGGTGGCCCGGGCGGCGTCGCAGGATGCGGGGCTGCCGCTCTACCGCTACCTCGGCGGACCGCTCGCGCGGGTGCTGCCGGTGCCGATGATGAACATCCTCAACGGTGGGGCACACGCGTCGAACAACGTGGACGCGCAGGAGTTCATGGTCGTCCCGATCGGCGCCGATACCTTCCCCGACGGTCTGCGGATGGGGATCGAAGTGTTCCATGCGCTCAAGAAGGTGCTGACCAAGATGAAGCTCAGCACCTCGGTGGGCGACGAGGGGGGCTTTGCGCCGATGCTGCCGTCCAACGAGGCGGCGCTGGACGTCGTGATGGAGGCTATCCGGCAGGCGGGCTACGAGCCGGGACGGGATATCGCGATCGCGCTGGATGTCGCGGCCAGCGAGCTGTTCCAGGACGGCGAGTATGTCTTCAAGAAGGGCGACGGCAGCCGCCGTCCCGCCAGCGGCATGGTCGACCTCTATGCCAGCTGGGTGGATCGCTATCCCATCGTCTCGATCGAGGATGGGCTGGCCGAAGACGACTGGGACGGCTGGAAGCTGCTCACCGACCGGTTGGGCCAGCGGGTGCAGATCGTGGGCGACGACCTGTTCGTGACCAATGTCGATCGGCTCTCCCGCGGGATCGAGAATGGGGTGGGCAACGCGGTGCTGGTCAAGGTCAACCAGATCGGCACGCTGACCGAGACGCTCGAGTGCATCGAGATGGCCAAGACGGCGGGCTTCGGGGCGATCATCTCGCATCGCTCGGGCGAGACCGAGGACACCTTCATCGCGGATCTGGCGGTGGGTTCGGGCGTCGGCCAGATCAAGACCGGCAGCGCCAGCCGCACGGACCGGGTCGCCAAGTACAATCAGCTGCTCCGGATTGCGGAGGAGCTGGGTGAGATCGCCTCGTACCCCGGGCGGGACCTGTACGCGCTGTGACCCGTGCCCGTCGGATCGGCGTGGCGGTGATACTGCTGGCCATCCTGTACGCGCTCGTCGGCGGTGAGTACAGCACGACGGACTGGCTCACGTTGCGGCGCGAGGAGCGAACCGTCCAGACGTCGATTGCGGAGCTGACGGTAGAGGTGGACAGCCTGCGGCGGCTGGCCCGCCAGCTGGTGACCGATCCACGGATGCAGGAACGAATCGCGCGGGAGGAGTTCGGGATGGTGCGGCCGGGCGAATTCCTCTATCGGCTCGACCGCGACAGCCTTGACGCGCAATAGTCCCGGTTGCTAGGATTGCCGCCACTTGAGGGGTCGAGGCGAGCCTCGACCCCTGATGTTTGTGGCTGGGTAGCTCAGCTGGTTAGAGCACGGCACTCATAATGCCGGGGTCGCGGGTTCGAGTCCCGCCCCAGCTATGTCCGTGGACTGCACGAACAGAAGGCCGGACTCGGCCTGCGGCTCGAGTCCCGCCCCAGCTATGCCCCCGAAAGGGGGCGTGTGTTTGGGGGACTCGCGCTGCGCGTCGAGTCCCGCCCCGAAACAGCCCCTTCCACCAAGGGGCATTTTGGCACCCGGCCCCATGACACCCGCCGGTCATGCTCTTTCGATCTAATTCTCTTTTCATCCCCTCGACTGATGGTCCCGGTGATTCACGCACCCGATCTTTGAGCGCAGTCCTGCGGGGCGTGCGCTCCGGCGGGGAACCCACAAGTGGGGGAGCTTCCTATCGTGGCAGTCGCGACCGCACGCCGGTGGACGCACCCGTTCGACTGGGTTCTTCCCGCCGTTTCCACATTGCTCGCACTCAGCGGCTGCGGTGGCGATAGCCTGGTGCTGCCCCAGGACGCCGCTCCGGCCACGCTCGTGATCTTGGGTGGGGATCGTCAGATCGACACCGTCGGGCGGGTACTGGGCGACTCGCTGGTGGTGCGCGTGACCGATCCTGGCAATCGACCGATCATGCACCAGATGGTCCGGTTTCTCGACCCGCTTGGCACGACCGGGGCCCGCGCGTTCCCCGACACCGTGCGGACTGACGCCGACGGGCGCGCCAGGGTGCGCTGGATGCTGGGCACCGTGGCCGGTCCGCAACTGCTCCGGGCCCGGGTCGTCGCACCCGGAGGAGAGCTCACCGCCGAATTCCACGCCGCGGCGCTCACGGCTGCCCCAGATACGATTGTCGCCACCTCCGGGGACTTCCAGGTGGGGGTCGTGGGCCGCGATCTCGCACAGCCCCTCGTGGCCACGGTCACGGATCGCTTCGGGAACCCGGTGGGCGGGGTCCCCACGACCTGGAACGTGGTCGGTGGCGGCAGCGTGAGCCCCTCGGCGGCAGTAAGCGACACCGCTGGCCAGGTGAAGGTAGGACGAACCCTCGGCTCCACCCCGGGCACACTGCAGACCACCGTCACGGCGCCTGGGCTCCGGGGCTCGCCGATTGTCTTCAGCCAGACGGCGAACCCGGGCCAACCGGCACGGCTGTTCGTCGAAGCGGGGAATGGCCAGAGCGGTCTGCCCGGGCAGCCGCTGGCCAGCCCGCTGGTGGTCCGTCTCGTTGATGCGCTGGGCAACGGTCTGGCCTCGCAGCCGGTAGCGTGGCCGGTCGCCACCGGCGGCGGGACCATCACCTTGCCGGCCGCGGGCAGCACGACCGACACCGGCGGCCGGGCCTCCGCCAGCTGGACGCTTGGGCCGGTCGCCGGTGTCAACATCGTGATTCCCTCCAGCGGCGGCTTCACGGCGACCGTTACCGCCAGCAGCAGCCCCAGTCAGCCGGCCACAATCGCGGCGAACTCTCCGATTCAGTTGAACGGCACGGTCGGTGGACCGGTCAGCCCGCCGCCCTCCGTGCGGATCGCGGATACACAGGGCCGGCCGGTGGCCGGGGTGGTCGTGAGCTTCGCCGTCACGAGCGGCGGAGGAAGCGTCGCGCCCCTCACCGTCACCACCGATTCGAATGGCCTCGCAACCGTCGCGCTCTGGACCCTGGGGCAACAGCCCGGGAGCAACGGGCTGAGCGCTTCGGCCACAGGCACGGGTGGAGCGCTCAGCGGGAGCCCGGTGCGGTTCGCGGCTGGTGCGGTCGCCGGGCCGGCGAGCCGCCTGAATATCGTCATCCAGCCGTCAGCGATCGGCGTGAGCGGTGTCCCGCTCGCGCGGCCTCCCACGGTCCAGCTGGAGGACGCGAACGGCAATGCCGTGGGTGGAAGCGGTATCGTCATCACGGCGACCATTACCGGGAGTCCGCCCGGTGCCAGTCTCTCAGCCGCCAGCGCCACCACCAACGCCAGTGGAAGCGCCACCCTCACCGGCTTGACGCTCCTCGCTCCGGCCGCGACCTACACCCTGCTCCTGACCAGCTCCCCGCCGCTCGTCGGGGCGGTCTCCAGCGGCATCGATCTCTCGAGCCCAGCGGGGACACAACTGGCGCTCTCGACCCAGCCCTCGCCCACGGTCGCAAGCGGTCAGCGCTTTCCCCAGCAGCCGGTCCTGCAACTCCTCGATTCCGGCGGCAATCCGGTTGGCCAGTCCGGTGTCGTCTGCAGTGTGACGCTCGCGTCGGGCAGTCCCGGCCTCGGTGGGACGCTGTCGGCGACGACCAATGCCGCCGGCGTGGCCGCATTCACCGATCTCTCCATCACCGGCGTACCGGGCCGGCGAACCCTGCAATTCAGTGCCGCCGGACTGGGGCCGGTCACCTCGGGCGCCATCGACGTGCAGGGCAGTGGGCTGCCGTGGACGGTCGGGATTCTCGTGCAGCCTTCCTCCAGCGTCGCCAACGGGACGACGTTCCCCATCCAGCCAGCGGTGCAGGTACTCGACCAGAACGGTGTGCCGGTGAGCGGGGCCAGTGTGAGCGCGGCGGTGGCGTCGGGTGGGGGCACGCTCGGAGGGCTGGTGACGATTGCTGCCGATGCCCTCGGGATGGCGAGCTTCACCAGTCTTTCGCTGACGGGCACGGTCGGCAGCTACAGCCTGCGACTTTCCGCAGGGCCGGCAGCCACCATCACGAGGACGGTTATTCTCACCCCCGGCCCGGCCAGTGCGAGTCGGAGCACTGCCACCGTGCCCAGCCAGGGAAAGACGCGGCGCCCGACAGTGATCACGGTGCAGACCAGGGATCAGTCCGGCAACGATCTCACCGCGGGCGGACATTCGATCGAAATCGTGGTGACGGGGAAGAATCACGTCGGCCCGTTCTTCGCGACTGACAATGGGGATGGCAGCTACACCGCGTCGTATACGCCGACCAAGCGGGGGAACGACACCATCGCCATCACCCTTGATGGGACGCCCCTCGCCGGCAGCCCATATCCGAGTGACGTGCAGTAGTCGATCGCGCCTCCGGTGTGACTGACCGGCGCGCTCCGATCGCGCCGGGCAAGTCAGCCGGCGGCAACTCCGGAGTGCGCAGCGAAAGAGCGGTGCGGCTCGAAGCCGCTCCTGGTGGTTCTCCCTGGTGTCGCCGCGGCGGGCAGTCGAGGGGTTGAAACGACGTAGACCATCGGCCGGCGGCATCCCTGCGGATGGCGCCGACCGATGGTCTCGATCGGGGCGGGACTACGGGGTGTACTTCTCGGTCACGCCGGTCGTTGAGGCGGCGGTGCCCGCCGTGTAGCCGCCGCTGGCATACAGCACTCCGTTGATGAAGTCCATCGCCATGCCGACCCGAGCCGTGAGCATGTTGGCGCCCTGCGTCCAGGTATTGGTAGCGGGGTCGTAGCTGTCGAGCCGATTCGAGGTCGTGCCGCCCGGAAGAAACCCCCCAACCGCGTACAGCTTGCCGTTGTTGACCGCCACGTTCAGGTGATACCGCTGCGCCGGCACCGGCGCCCGCGTCGACCAGCTGTCTGTCGCAGGATCATACGCCTGCATGGCCCCATCGGGGCCACTCGTGATGGAGCCGCCGACGGCGTAGAAGAGGCCACCCAGGGTGGCGCCGACCAGGTCGCCCCGCGGCGCCGGCAACGACGCCTTCTGGGTCCAGGTGTTGGTGCCTGGGTCGTAGGCGTACACCGTGTTCGACACTCCGTTTCCGGCGCCACCACCGCCGGCGACATACAGAATGCCATTCACCACCGCCGAGGCGGCGAAGTCCTTCACTTCCGGCAACGGCGCCTTGACCGCCCAGCTGTTCGTGACGGGGTTGTACGCATCCATCGTGGCGAGCTTGACTGAGTTCACGTCGGTACCGCCCACCACATAGAGCAGCCCGTTGATGACGCCGAAGGCGGCTCCGTTCCGGCGAGTCGCAGGGGTGGTCTTGGTGGTCCAGAGGTTGGTGACAGGGTTGTATGCCTCGAGCTGGTATGCGACGCCGGTGGCCGAGCGCCCGCCGGAGACATAAAGGATGCCGTTGATCACCCCGTACGAGGTGTAGCGGCGGGGGGTCTTCATCGATGCAAGTCCGCCAGTCCAGAAGTTCCCAGGCGGCGCCGTGCCCGTCGCCGTGAATGTGACCGAGCTGGTGGGAGTCGCCGCGGAGCTCGCCACAAGAATGTTCGTGCCGGGGGTGGACCCGAGAATCCAGCTGCCCACCGTCGCGATACCGTTGCTGCCGCTCACCACGGTGGCGCCAGTCACCGAGCCGCCGCCGAGGTTCACGGTGAATGTCACCGAGACTCCGGCGACCGTGTTGCCCGACTGGTCTACAACCAGGACCGCCGGGGCAATTGGGACGGCCGTTCCGGCCACCGCGCTCTGGCCATCGCCGGCGCTCAGGACCAGCGCTGTTGGGGCGCCAGGCGTGAGGGAGATCGCACCCGACGCAATGGTCGCGAGGCCGGCGCTGCTGAAGCTCAACGAATAGCTGCCGACCGTTCCGGTGATGACCAGGTCGGTGAAGACGGCGCGTCCGTTGGCATCGGTGGAAACCGTGGTTGTGCCGCCGAGGGTGGCGCCGCCCCCGTTCAGAGAGACCGTGATGGGGACACCGGCCTGGTTGATCGGATTACTCTGCGCATCCTGGAGCTGGAGTACCGGCTGGGTCGCGAGCGCACTGCCTGACTGCGCCGTTGCGGAAGGAGCCGTCGCCAGGCCGAGCAGCGGTACCACTGGGGTGGTTGCCGTCGCAGAAAAGCTCACCGGGTTACTCGGCAGCGCTGCGGCGGTTGCGGTGAGCGTGTTGGCTCCGGCCAGCGGGCCCAGAACCCAGCTGCCCACTGTGGCAATGCCCTGGGCGTTCGTGGTGGCTGAGCCGCCGGTGACGTTTCCGCCTCCGGAGCTGACCGCGAAGGTGACGACTTGGTTCGGTACCAGGTTGCCGAACTGGTCCGTGAGCTTGACCGACGGGGGTACGGCGACGGCAGTCCCGGCATCCGCGGTCTGGCCATCTCCGGCAACCGGAACGATGGCCGTCGGCGCTCCGGCAATCGCCGTGGCCGTGAAGAGGCCATACACGTGCTTGACCCCGGCGGCGTCGACGGCTCGGACCTCAAGGGTCTGGGGCGAACCTGCCACGGTGCCGAGGGTCCAGACCTCCGCCGCAATGCCGGCGGCATCGGTGAGCGCCGAGCCGGCAAAGACGCTTCCGCCGCCGCCCGTCGTCACGAAGTTCACCACGACGTTGGGCACTGGCTGGTTGTTCGCATCGGTCGCCAGCACCCGGATCGGCTGCGGGAGATCCTCTCCCACCGTGCCAGTCTGGCCATCCCCCGAGACGATCGCAAAGGCCACCGCTGGGCCCGTCTGTCGAGGCGACGTGGGGTCTTCCGCGCAAGCCCAGATCAGGGCGATAGGAGCCAGCAGGAGCAGTAGACCGAAGTGACGAACCCGCATCGGATTCTCCGAGGAACAGGGCTTGCCGCCCGCGGATTGCGCCGCGGCGGACGGGGGATTGAACCTGAAATCGTTGATGCGAAACATGTCTCTCTATGTGCACGACGCGCGCCCGTGCCGAGGATTCTCACTCCACCAGCCAATGAGAATTGTCGACAAGATGTAAGTCAATGACAGGTAAGTGCTTGTGGCGTTGCATGCGGGGTCGCATTCGACCTCGTCCCGTCGACTGGTGTGGCGGGCTCGCCTCAGCTGTGGGGGGGGGTGGGGCTGGCGTTCCGCCCGGGGTTGCGGGACCGCCCAAACTCGCCGAGTCTGCACCATTCCTGACTCGACGGGGCACGCACCTCGGTGATCTAGCTCACACGCCGCCACCGCGCGGGTGGCGATCCCGGTGCAGTGCGAATAGAATGCTTGCCATGACATTCCCACTTCTGTTTCGCCCGGCCGCGCTGCTCCTGATGGCAGGTGCGTTCCTGATCGGCGCCTGCGGCTCCGCCGGGAACGACTCACAGAATCCGGGGCCGGTCGCGAGTGTCCAGGTCACCCCGGCCTCCGACACCCTGTTTATTGCTGCGGCGACTCAGTTGACGGCCGTTGCGCGGGACTCGAGTGGTACGGCGCTATCCGGGGTGAGCATTACCTGGTCGTCCAGCAATCCCGCGGTGGCCGTCGTGTCAGTCACCGGACAGGTGACGGGTATGGCAGCCGGCACGGCAACGATTACTGCCGACGCGGGACCGGCCGCCGGCACCGCTAGTCTGACAGTCCAGTCGGCGGGCCCAGGTACCGTCATCGTTTCCCCCGGCGGGGCGGCTGCAGCGGTCGGAAGCGTCACCCAACTCACCGCCGTCGCGCTCGACGGAACTGGAACGCCGATTCCCGACGCCACCTTCACCTGGATCAGCAGCAACACCTCGGTCGCCACGGTCCGCCTCGGCGGTTTTGTCACCGGAGTCTCCCCGGGAACCGCAACAATCACTGCGACTCACGCCGGCCAGAGCGGCAATCGCAGTGTGAGCGTGCAGGGCTCCCTCACACGGGCGGACACTGCCGCCGTTCCCCTGATCGACCTCGGCGCGGCCACCTATCAGGGCTTCGCCGGTGAGCTCTACCCCGATGGCAACACGATGCCAGCTGCCCATTCCGCCGCGGGGCTGGCATTCGCACAGGCCGTTGTGCCGCTCAATACCAGCGGGCAGCCGAGCCCCTCTGGCAAGTACGTGCTCCTGTCCATCGGCTTGTCGAATTCCACTCAGGAGTGGTGTTCCACATCGACCCCGTCGCCATGCACCAGCTGGAGCTTTACCGGGCAGGCCGCGGCTGATGGCTCGGTAAAGACCACAGGCCTGATGATTCTCAACGGTGCCAAAGGTGGGCAGGTGGCGCCGACGTGGACCCAGCCTACCGCCGCCAATTACCAGCGGGTCGTCGACAGCATCCTCACGCCGGCCGGTGTCACCGAACAGCAGGTACAGGTGATATGGGCTGAGATCGCCAATGGCCGTCCCGTCACCGGCCTGCCCGGGACAGGCGCCGATGCGTTGACGCTGGAGGGGCAGGAGGGACAGATGCTTCGTGCCTTCCGCAGCCGGTACCCGAATCTGAAGCTGGTCTTCTTCTCGGCCCGGAATTATGGCGGCTATGACAACACGGGCCTGAATCCCGAGCCGTATGCCTACGAGAGCGGGTATGCGATCAAGTGGCTGATCGAGGCCCAGATTCGCCAGATGGCGTCCGGCGGGGCACAGGTTGATCCCATCGCCGGCAATCTCAACTATTCCACCGGTGTCGGGCCATGGCTAGGGTGGGGTCCGTACCCGTGGGCCAAGGGTACGACGCTCAACAGCAACGGGCTCTCCTGGCTTCGCGCGGACTTTGAATCTGACGGAGTCCATCCCTCCACCGCGGGCGAGACCAAGGTCGGTGCTCTGCTCCTCACCTTCTTCAAGACGAGCCCGCACACCAAGTGCTGGTTTCTGACCAGCGGAACCTGTCCCTGATCCACCTCTGAGGCCGTATGCGTTTCCCACCGGCTCCGCGCTTCGCTTGCCTGTTCTCTCTTCTCCTCGTGCTCCCCGCCGCCGCCGCGGCCCAGCAGACGGCTCCTCCCAAGCAACGCACAGGTGTCGCGACGGTTCAGAGCTGCGCTCAGGTACGCGCCGCCCGTACCGCCCGCCCCCGTGGCCGGGCGGTCCGTGGTGCCACCGTGGAAGGGATCACGGAGTACACCCTGCCCAACGGCCTTCGGGTGCTGCTCTTCCCCGATCCGTCCAAGCCCACCACGACGGTGAACATCACCTACCTCGTCGGCTCGCGGAACGAGGGCTACGGTGAAACCGGCATGGCCCATCTCCTCGAGCACCTGGTGTTCAAGGGCACGCCCTGCCACGAGAATATCCCGCAGGAACTCACCGAGCACGGCGCCCGTCCCAACGGAACCACCTGGCTCGATCGCACCAACTACTTCGAGACCTTCAGCGCCTCCGACGCCAACCTCGCCTGGGCCCTGGACCTCGAGGCCGACCGGATGCTCCACAGCTATATCGCCCGGTCCGACCTGGAGACGGAATTCACGGTGGTCCGGAACGAATTCGAATCAGGAGAGAACGACCCGTTCGGCGTCCTGCTGGAGCGGACCATCAGCACCGCGTTCCTCTGGCACAACTACGGTAACTCCACGATCGGCGCGCGCTCGGATATCGAGAACGTTCCGATCGAGCGCCTGCACGCCTTCTACCGCCGCTACTATCAGCCCGACAACGCGGTCCTGGTGGTGGCCGGCAAGTTCGACCCGGCGACGACCCTTCGCCTGATCGAGGACAAGTTCGGCCGGCTGCCCCGGCCCGACCGCCGCGGGGTGATGCTGCTCTACCCGACGTACACCACCGAGCCCACTCAGGACGGCGGGCGGAGTGTGACACTTCGTCGGGTTGGGGATGTGCAGGTGACGATGGCGGTGTATCACATTCCTGCCGGCTCCCATGCCGACTACGCTGCGGTCCAGGTACTGGGCCAGATCCTCGGCGACGAACCATCCGGCCGGCTGTACAAGGCGCTGGTCGAGACCAAGCTTGCCGCCAGCGTCGGGGCCTTCGATTTCCAGCTCAAGGAGCCGGGAGCCCTCATCACCTTTGCCCAGGTGCGCAAGGAGTCCTCGCTCGACAGCGCCCGGACCGCGCTGCTCGGTGCGCTCACCGAAGTCGTCAGGCGGCCGCCGACGACCGAGGAGGTCGAGCGGGCCAAGACCCAGATCGTCAAGAACACCGAACTGATGCTCAACCGGTCGGACCGGGTGGGGCTGGATCTGAGCGAGTGGGCGGCGATCGGTGATTGGCGGATGCTCTTCCTGCACCGCGACCGGGTGAAGCAGGTCACGCCGGCGGATGTTGCTCGCGTGGCTGCGGCCTACCTCAAGGACGACAACCAGACGCTCGGCACCTTTATTCCGACCCCACAGCCGGACCGGAGCGAAATGCCCGCGGCGGTCGACGTGGCCGCGCTGGTGCGAGACTACAAGGGCGACACCGCGCTGGCGCAGGGCGAAGCCTTCGATCCCGCACCGGATGTGATCGACCAGCGCACCACGCGCAGCGCACTGCCCTCGGGGCTGAAGGTGGCGCTCCTGCCCAAGACGACGCGGGGCGAGACGGTCAATCTGCAGCTGGTCCTCCGCTTCGGGTCGCTCGGCACGGTGATGAACAAGTCGGTCACGGCGGACCTGGCGGCCGACATGCTGATGCGGGGCAGCCGGACCAGAACCCGGCAGCAGATCCAGGACGAGTTCGACCGGCTCAAGACCCGGGTGCAGATGTCCGGCACCTCCACCACCCTCCAGGTCTCGATGGAGACGACCCGGCCCAACCTCGTCCCCGCACTGCGTCTGCTGGCGGAGGTGCTCCGCTCGCCGACCTTCGACAGCAAGGAATTCGACGAACTCAAGCAGCAGAACCTCGCGGCGCTGGAGGAGCAGCGCTCCGAGCCGACCGCCCAGGGGTCTCGCGCGTTCGGTCGCTATCTCAATCCCTATCCCAAGGGCGACCCCCGCTACACCGCCGCCATCGATGAGGACGTTGCGGACTACACTGCTGCGACGGTCGAAGGTGCCCGGCGCTTCTACGCCGAATTCTACGGAGCCAGCAACGGCGAGCTGAGCGTGGTGGGAGACTTCGATCCGGCCGAGCTGAGCCAGACGGCCACCGCGGTGCTGGGCGACTGGAAGAGTCCGCAGCCGTTCGTCCGGGTGCCGCGGGAGATCAAGGACGTCGCGCCAACCAGCATCACGCTGGAGACGCCTGACAAGGCGAACGCCTTCTTCCTCGCCGGCCTGACGATGCCGGTGCAGGACAGCGACGCCGACTATCCGGCGCTTCTGCTGGGGAACTACCTGCTCGGCGGCGGTTTCCTCAACTCCCGCCTCGCGGTGCGCATCCGCCAGAAGGAAGGGATCAGCTACGGGGTGGGGTCGCAGGTCAGCGCGAGCGCGCTGGACCGGGCCGGCGCCTTCACGACCTTCGCGATCTACGCGCCGGAAAACGCCGCGCGGCTGGAAGCGGCCTTCCGGGAGGAACTTGATCGGGCACTGAAGGACGGTTTCACCGCCGAGGAGGTACAGGCGGCACGGGACGGATGGCTGCAGGCCCAGAAGGTAACTCGGGCCCAGGATGCCTCGCTGGCCGGGCAGCTCGGCAGCCGGCTCTTCACCGGCCGGACCATGGCTTTCGACAAGGCGTTCGAGGCCCGGGTTGCCGCGCTGACGCCCGAGGCCATCAGCGCCGCGATGAAGAAGTACATCGATCCATCCAGGCTCGTCATCGTAAAGGCGGGCGACTTCGCCAAGGGGAAGCCGGACACGCCCAAGCCGTAGGAGGGGCCGGAGCCACGGCAGGGGTCGCCGGCGTGCGGCCCCACCGTGGTGCCGGCCGATTCCCTCCCCCCGTCCATCCCTGTAGTTTCACTCCCATGTCTGCGAGCGCGTTTTACTACAAGTGTACCGACGGGATCCGGGTGACGGTCCGGCCGGTCTTCCTGCCGGAGCGTTCGCACGCCCCCAAGCAGCAGTTCGTGTTCGCCTATTTCGTCCGGATCGAGAACATCGGCACTGAGTCGGCCCAGCTCCGTTCCCGGCGCTGGCTGATTCACGACTCCATCGGTGAGGAGACCGTCGTCGAAGGCGAGGGCGTCGTGGGCGAACAGCCGCTCCTCGCCCGCGGGCAGGTCCACGAGTACCAGAGCTTCTGCGTGCTCAAGTCGCCCGGCGGCTGGATGGAGGGTCAGTATTTCTTCCAGCGCCCCGACGGCAGCATGTTCCCCGCCGATATCCCCCGGTTCCATCTGGCCGCGGACCAGTCGGCCGAGCCGCAGCACTGAGATGACTCTCCTGACCCGGGTCGACGCCGTGCTGGCCGCACGGCCGCTCCCGTCTGGCCCGCTGCTGGTCGCGGTCTCCGGCGGCGCAGACTCGATGGCACTTCTGGACGTGCTCTCGCAGCTTCCCTCGCTCGCCGGCCATCCCCTCATCGTCGCGCATGTCGACCACGGCATCCATCCCGACAGCGCCATCATCGCTGCGCAGGTTCGGGCCGTGGCCCAGGAGCGCGGACTCGAGTGCGTCTCGGTCGCGCTCGACCTCGGTCCCGACACCAGTGAAACCGCAGCGCGGCGCGCCCGCCTGACCTGGTTGCGCGCCACCGCGCGTGAACAGGGCGCCCGGTGGATCGTACTGGCGCATCATGCCGACGATCAGCACGAGACGACCCTGATGCGGTTTCTCCGCGGTTCGGGACCAGCGGGGCTCGCCGGGATGCGAGTGCGAGAGGGCATGCTCCTCCGCCCGCTCCTCGGCATCCGGCGCGTCACGCTCCGCCGCTACGCGACCGCTCGTGGCCTGACCTGGTGGGAGGACCCGGCCAATGCTGATCTCCGCCACCTGCGCTCCTGGTTGCGTCAGGTCGTCTTGCCGCTCCTCGGGGACCGCTTGTCGGATCTCTCCGCGCGCCTCGACCTTGGCCGGCGACAGGCGGCCCGGGACCGTCGCGCGTGGAATGGGGCCCTGCGGACCTGGCCCGGTCTGGGGTTCAGCCGCATCCAGGGCTGCCGATCGGTTGACTGGTCGGTGCTTCGCCAGCTGCCCGCCTCACTTCGAGTATCACTGGCCCAGGCGCTGGTGCGTGGCGCCGGAGGTCCCGCTGGTCCGGTGAGAGTCGCCCGGGCGCTTGCGAGTCTGGCCTCCGGTCGGAGCGGGGCCAGTGCGGACCTCGGGCAGGGCTGGCGTTTCGAACTCGCCTTCGGGCGACTCACCCTCGTCGCCCCCCGCCGCCCCCTGCCTGCCGCCCGATCGATCGCCGCCGGCGCGGCCGCGGTGAGCGGCGCCCCGTTCGTCGGCCAAACCACCTGGGGCTCCTGGCGCGTACGATGGACAACGGAGCCGGCCCCGGCACGCCAGCAACGCGACGGTCACACCGCGTGGTTCATCCCCGCTGCACTGTCGCTTCGGGCCTGGCGCCCGGGGGATCGTCTGGCCCCCCTTGGGGGTACTGGACAACGACTGGCGGTGCGCTGCTTTCAGGAAGCGCGGGTGTCCCGAAGTTCCCGGCTCCAGTGGCCGATGATCGAGGGAGCCGGCGAACTGGCCTGGATCCCCGGAGTCTGCCGGTCGGATCGATTCCTCCCCCGGGCCGGCGAGGTGGCCGTGAGGATCGATGTCGAACGTTCGCGCTGAACCCCGCGCGGGCGGCCGCGTCATCCGTTCGGTGGTGTACGATGCCGACCGGATCGGGCGACGGGTCGCGGAACTCGGGCGCGAGATCACCGTGGCCTACCCGGATGGGGAGCTTGTGCTGATCGGGCTGCTCAAGGGAAGCTTCATCTTCCTCGCCGATCTGGTCCGCGCCATCGCCAGGCCGGTACAGATCGATTTTCTGGTGGCGAGTTCGTACGGCAGGGGGACAGTGTCCAGTGGGGAGGTGCGGTTGCTCTACGAACCCGCCGCGGCTCTCACCGGGAAGCACATCCTGCTCGTTGAGGATATAATTGATAGTGGCCGTACCCTGGGGGCTCTGCGAGACCGGCTTCAGTCTCGCGCACCACTGAGCCTCGCGATCTGTGCCTTGCTGGACAAGCGCATCGCACCCCCGATTCCGGAAGTCCGGTTCGTGGGCTTTCAGGCCCCACCGCTGTTTCTGGTGGGTTACGGTCTGGATCACGCGGAGGAACTCCGGCACCTCCCGTACATCGCGGAACTAGGCTGAATGGCTGAACGCATGCCCCCGACGCCCCGCCCCGACTGGCGGAGCTTGAGCAAGAACCTCGCCCTGTGGCTGCTGGTGGCCCTCGTGGCCATGGCGCTGTTCCAGTTGATGAACAGCCAGCGCAGTGCGATGCAGGAATTCACGTATACCGCCTTCAAGCAGCAGCTCGCCGCCGGGAACGTGAAGACTGTCACCGTCTACGACGGCAAGCAGCTCGAAGGGGAGTTCGTCGCCCCGATCATGCAGGACAACCGCAAGGCGAAGAATTTCGTCGTGCTGCTGCCAATCAGTAACAGCGAGGCCTTCCTCGGCGACCTGGAACGGGCGGGCGTCCCGATCTCGGCCAAGGAGCCGAAAGTCGGCGTCGCCAGCTTCCTGGTCGCGGCGCTGCCGTGGATCGTGATCATCGGATTGTGGGTGTTCCTCCTGCGCCAGCTCCAGTCTGGCGGCAACCGCGCGTTCTCCTTCGGGAAGAGCAAAGCCAAGCTGCTGTCGGGCGACACACCGAAGATCACCTTCGCCGACGTGGCGGGCGCGGATGAGGCCAAGGTCGAGTTGCAGGAGATCATCGAGTTCCTCAAGGATCCGCAGAAATTCACCCGGCTCGGCGGGCGGCTGCCCAAGGGGGCACTGCTGGTCGGACCGCCGGGCACCGGCAAGACGCTTCTCGCCAAGGCGGTTGCCGGCGAGGCGGGGCGCCCATTCTTCTCCATGTCGGGTTCGGACTTCGTTGAAATGTTCGTCGGGGTGGGCGCCAGCCGGGTCCGCGATCTCTTCGAGCAGGGGAAGGCCCACGCGCCGTGCATCATCTTCATCGATGAGATCGATGCCGTCGGTCGGCACCGCGGGGCGGGGCTGGGAGGCGGGCATGATGAGCGGGAGCAGACGCTGAACCAGCTCCTGGTGGAGATGGATGGCTTCGAGTCGAACGATGGCGTCATCCTGATCGCCGCCACCAACCGTCCCGACGTGCTCGATCCGGCCCTGCTCCGGCCGGGACGATTCGACCGGCAGATCGTGGTCGACGCACCGGACCTCAAGGGCCGCGAAGGGATCCTGCGGGTCCATACCCGCAAGATCCCGCTCGCCGCCGATGTCGTGCTGGAGACCATCGCGCGGGGTTCGCCGGGGATGGCGGGCGCCGACCTGGCCAACCTCGTGAATGAGGCAGCCCTGCTCGCGGCCCGGCGGAACAAGAGCCTGGTCGACATGCAGGATTTCGAGGATGCGAAGGACAAGGTGATGCTCGGTGTCGAGCGGAAGAGCCTGGTCCTCTCGGAGGACGAGCGCCGCCTCACGGCGTTTCATGAGGCGGGGCACACCGTCGTCTCGCTCAAGACCGCGGGCAGCGACCCGATTCACAAGGTGACGATCATTCCGCGGGGCCGCGCCCTCGGCCTGATGCTGTCGCTGCCGGACAAGGATCGCTACGGCCAGACCAAGGAGTTCCTGATCGGGCGCCTGGCGATCGCCTTTGGTGGCCGGATGGCCGAGGAACTGGTCTTCGGGAAGGACAAGATCACCACCGGTGCGGGCAGCGACATCGAGCAGGCCACGACGATCGCGCGTCGCATGGTGACCCAGTTCGGAATGAGCGACCGGGTCGGGATGATGGCGGTTGGCGAGCGCGAGCACGAAGTCTTCCTGGGTCGCGAATTCGGCAATCGGCGGGAGGTGTCGGAGCGGACCGCTGAACTGGTGGACGATGAAGTGAAGCGCTTCATCGACGAGGCCTATGAGAAGGCTCGCCGTATCCTTACCGACGAGCGGGAACTGCTCGAGCGGATCGCCCTGGCGCTGCTGGAGCGGGAGACGCTGGACCGGGCCGATATCGACCTCATGGCGGCCGGCAAGCCTCTGCCGCCCTCGCGCCCGGTGGTGCCGCCCGCGCCCCCGGTCGCCGCGCTGGTGGCCAAGCCGGATCCGGCGCCCCAGCGCACGCCCATCCTCGGGGCGCCGCCCGCCGAGCCCATGGGCGCGTGATCGCCCGTACCCTCGGGGCCCACTCGCCCCGCGCGGTCCGGGAAGCCCTTCGGGCGAGGGGATGGGATGAGGTCAGGTCGGACGCTGCAGCAGATGGGATGGCGGGGTTGGCCATCGAGCTGTCGGGGCTGGATGCCGGCGTGATTGAAGCACTGGTTCGCCATGGCGGATCCCTGGGACTGGACATCCTGACCGGGTCTGATTGGGCCGTGGTCGGTGGCACCGAAGCGCGACTCGGTGCACTGGCGCGGCCCTGGGTCGTTCCCGCCCCGCTCGCCGATCTGGCCATGGCCCTGGGGCAGGTGCTGACCCCGGAACAGCCGCGCCACTGGGTGACGGCCCGTGGCACGGTCCAGCTCGATCATCCGGTCATCGTCGGCATCCTCAACATCACCCCCGATTCCTTCAGCGACGGCGGTCGGTTCCTCGGCATGGAGACGGCGGTCGCCCAGGCGGATCGCCTGGTGGCCGATGGCGCCGAGATCCTCGATATCGGCGGGGAAAGCACCCGGCCCGGCAGCGAGCCGGTACCAGAGGCGGAGGAACGTCAGCGGATCCTGCCAATTATCGCGGCGCTCGAACGCCGGCATCCCGCCGTGGCGCTTTCGGTGGATACCGTCAAGGCGAGCGTGGCCCGCGCGGTCCTCGACGCCGGGGTGGCGATCATCAACGATGTCTCCGCGCTGCGCCTCGACCCCACGATGGGGACGGTCGTGGCCGAAGCCCGGGCCGGCGTCATTCTCATGCATTCGCGCGGCAGCGTCAGCACGATGGCCCGGCTGGATCACGCGGAGTATTCACCGGATGTCGTCGTCGGCGTGCGCGATGAATTGAAGGGTGCGGTCGATCAGGCGCTCACCTCCGGGATCGGGGCAGACCACATTGTCGTTGACCCGGGTTTCGGGTTCGCCAAGACCGCGGAGCAGAACCTGCTCCTCCTCGACCAGCTCGCCGCATTGCGGGTTCTGGCACGGCCGCTCCTCGTCGGACCCTCGCGCAAACGGTTCCTCGGCAGTGCCACCGGCCGCGAGGTTGGCGAGCGTGATGCCGCCACCGCCGCCGCCTGCGTCCTTGCCTACGAACGGGGCGCGCGTCTCTTCCGGGTTCACAACGTCGCGCCGGTGCGCGATGCGCTCGCGGTGGCCCACGCGGTGCGGGGCCTGTAGGGGCCGCACATATGCGGCCCCTGCGGGCCGCGCACCGAACATCCAATAACGGATCGAACGCATGACTCGCCGACCGCCCTACGCCGTTGCCGGCTGCGCCGCTCTCCTGGTGCTCTCGGGGTATGTGTTCACCCTGGCGCCGACGGTGACGTTCTGGGATGCCGGCGAGTTCATCGCCGCGGCCAAGAACCTCGGCATCCCGCACCCCCCCGGCACGCCGCTCTTCCTGCTGATGGCGCATGTCTGGGGCGCGCTCGTGCCGCTCACCGAGTATGCGCAGCGGCTCAACCTGCTGAGCGCGACCCTGAGCGCCGTCGGCGCCGGCTGTTTCTTCCTGGTCGCCCACGACACGCTGAGCCGGGCCACCGCGGATCTCGAGACCGGGGCAGGGCGCCTCCTCAGCATGGGGGGCGGCCTCGCGGCCGTACTTATTGCCGGTTTCACCTTCACGACCTGGCAGAACAGCAACGAAACCGAGGTCTACGCCCTCGCGACCTGCACCATCGCCGCGATGGCATGGCTCTGCCTCGTCTGGCGCGATGCCCGCGGCACGGCGCGGGCGGCCCACACCCTCCTGCTCATCCTGTACCTTGCCGGCCTGTCGATCGGGAACCACCTGCTGGCCCTCCTCGCCGGCCCGGCGGTGGTCGCGTTCCTTGTCGCGACCCTGCGTGAGTCGCCCGCCGCCACTCCCGCAGATCGAGGCACCGAGTGGGCCCAGGCGCTGGTCGTGGGTGGCACCTGGGCGCTGCTGATCGGGACCGGGTTGGGCAGCACCGTGCTGGCCACCCTCGGCGCGCTGTGCTTTCTCACGGCGGCGGGCATCGCCTGGCGGGCGGGGAGCCTGCCCTTCGCGGTGGTCGCGCTCGGCGTCTCGCTCATCGGGGTGACGAGTTATCTCTTCCTCTACATCCGGGCGGGTCAGCACCCGGTCATCAATGAGGCACAGCCGGACAACTGGGATGCGCTGCTGGCGGTGATACGGCGGGAGCAGTACCCGATCCGGACGCCGCTGGATGACCCGACGGTGCCGCACGGCCCGGACAATCCGGGGCGCAGTCTCCGGATCATCGGGCTGCAGCTGGTGAACTACATCCAGTACTTCGACTGGCAGTGGGCGAACGGTATCACCCGGACGATCTCCGTGGCCGCCCGCGAGATTCCGGTGCGCATCGTCGCCACCCTGCTGTTCCTCACGCTCGGGATACGCGGCTTCCTGCTGCAACGCCGCACCTCCCGCCCCTCCTGGTGGCTGCTGTTCATGCTCTGGCTGGTGACCGGGCTGGGCCTGATGGCCTACATGAACTTCAAACCAGGGTTCAGCATGGCCTACGATCTCTACCCCGATGGTGGCGATCACGAGGTGCGAGACCGCGACTACTTCTTCGTCGTGAGCTTCGCGGTCTGGGGACTCTGGGCGGGAATGGGGCTGGTCTCGGTCGCGCGTGCGGTGATGGCACGGTGGAATCTCCGTCCGGCGCTGGCGGCCATTCCCATCGGTCTCGTCGCGGTCATGCCATTTGTCGGCAATTTCACCGCGGCGAGCCGCCGGCATGGACCCGACACCACGCTCGCCGCCGATTTCGCCTACAACCTGCTCAACTCGGTCCCGCCATATGGCATCCTGTTCACCTATGGTGACAACGACACCTTTCCCCTCTGGTGGGCGCAGGAGGTGAATGGGGTCCGACGGGACGTCCTCGTTGTCTGTCTCGCGCTGACCGAGACCGACTGGTACAAGCGGCAGCTGCGTGAGGCGCCGGTGCGCCCCTTCGACGAAGCCAGCGCGCCCGCCATCTGGCAGGGACGTCATCCGGTGGCGCCGACCTGGCCGGCACACTCGATGACCGACGCGCAGATCGCCGCCGCGCAGCCGACGCTGCTGAGCCAGGACATCCCGGTCCAGATCGGTCCGATCCGTCACATCCTCCGGCGCAACACGCCGCTCTACAGCCGGGATTTCGCCGTGCTCCGGATACTCCAGGACAACCTCGGGCGCAGGCCCGTCGCCTGGTCGCTGACGACCGGCGGCGATTTCTACGGGCTCGAGCGCTACGTCCTCCAGCAGGGCTACGCGATGGCGTTGCAGACTACTCCCGTGGATACCACACTGCCGACCATCGACGCCCGACGGCTGCTTGGCGCTGCACTGGACGTGCCCACCACCGAACGGCTGGCGTGGGACACCTACCGGCATGCCCGACTGGCGGAGCGTGGCAAGGCGGTGCTGGAACCGACCGCGGAGGGCGTGTCCAGGAACATGGCCCTCCCATTTCTCCAACTGGGAATCGCCTATGAGGCCAGGGGCGACCGGGATGCGGCGATCAAGAACCTGACCCGGGCCGGGGTGATCTCGCCGCGGCCGGAGCTGCAGGCGGCTCTGCTGAACCTGCTGGCGGGAGGGGATAGCGCGGCGCCGGGGCGGAGGCAGTAGAGAGGGCCGTTGGCCGTTAGCCGTTGGCCGTTGGCAGTGGGGAGTGGTCGATGGCGAGTGCTCCGGTCGTTGTGCTCCCTCGCACTGACGCCGCGCACCCACCGCCTCGCGCCCAGCGCCTACTCCCAGCTCCCGTCCCACCTTTCCTCAAGTTCCATCCCTGCCTACATTTACACTCATGCTGTACCCCGAACTGGCTGACCGCACGGCGGAGGTCCGCGCACGGATCGCCGAGCGGCAGGCGAGGAGCGGGTGGAGCCACCCGGTCACCATCATCGCGGTCACCAAAACGCATCCGCTCGAAGCGGTGCGGGAAGCCTTCGAGGCAGGGCTGACGGCGGTCGGCGAAAACCGGGTGCAGGAAGCACTGGGCAAGCAGGACGCCGTCACGGATCTCGCGGTCGAGTGGCATCTCATCGGTTCGCTGCAGAAGAACAAGGCGCGTCAGGCTGTGAACCGGTTTGCCCTGATCCACTCGGTGGACCGCCTCGAGCTTGCTGTCGAGCTCGATCGGCGAGCGGCGGTCGGAACCCGACAGCCGATCCTGCTGCAGGTGAACTGCTCCGCGGAGCCGCAGAAGGGCGGAGTGGAGCCGGGCGATCTCCCGGCGCTGGTGGATGCGGTGCTCCCGCTGGAACGAATCGAGTTGCGCGGCCTGATGACGATGGCCGCGTACACCGATGACGAGAGCCGGCAGCGTGCGTCGTTCCGGCAGCTGCGTGAGCTCCGCGAGGCGGAGCAGCGGCGCGGCAGAACGCTGCCGGAGCTGTCGATGGGGATGTCGGGGGACTATCTCGTGGCGGTGGACGAAGGTGCCACGATGGTCCGGTTGGGGACCCTGCTGTTTGGAGAACGCGGCTTATGACAGACGACGTGTTCCACCTGATGCCCAACGATGTGCGGGCGCAGGAATTCCAGCGCACCTTCCGCGGGTACGACCCGGCGCAAGTGGATGAATTCCGTGGCCGGGTGGCGGAAGAGCTCGACCGGGCACTCCGTGAACGGGCTAAGCTGGAAGAGCGCCTGGCGGGCTTTCAGGAGCAGCTTCGGGCCTTTCGCGACCGCGAGCGTGCCATGAATGAGGCGCTGCTCGTGGCCCAGCAGCTTCGGGTGGCGGCGCAGGAGCAGGCGGAACGGGAATCCGAGGCAATCCTGCGCGAGGCGCGGGCGGATGCGTTGCGGATGCTGGATACCGCGCAGAACGAGGAACGCCAGATTCGCGAGCGGTTCGAGCAGCTCAACCGCCAGTTCGCTGCTTACCTGTCGAACTTCCGCGCACTGCTGGAACGCCAGCTCGGTGAGATCGACGGGCTCCAGGCCCACGCCTCGATCACCCACCAGGTGCAGACGGAGCTCCTGCTGAAGCGACACGCATGAGCGTGCCTGATCTGTACGACCGGATCCAGCAGGCCGCGGCGGTTGTCCGCGGCCGCACCACATCGGCGCCCGACGTCGGCATCATCCTCGGCACCGGGCTCGGTGGCCTGGTGCGCGAGATCAAGGCCGAGGCGGTCATCCCCTACGAGGAGATTCCCGGCTTCCCGCTGTCGACGGTCGAGAGTCATGCCGGCCGGCTCATCATCGGCACGCTCGGCGGCCGGCGCGTCGTGGCCATGCAGGGGCGGTTTCACCGCTACGAGGGTTACTCGCTCCAGGAGGTCACCTTCCCGGTGCGGGTGATGGGTGCGCTCGGCGCCAAGGCGCTGGTGGTGACCAACGTTTCCGGCGGGATGCATCCGCTGTGGGCGCCGGGAGACCTCGTGCTCCTCGCCGACCACATCAACCTGCTGGGGGATAACCCGCTGATCGGCCGGAATGACGACCGCCTCGGGCCGCGTTTCCCCGATATGTCGGATCCCTACGACGGCGGGTATCGGGCCATCGCCCGCGGCCTCGCGGTGGAGCAGGGCGTAATGCTCCGCGAAGGGGTCTACGTCGCCGTCACCGGCCCCTGTTTGGAGACTCGGGCGGAGTACCGCATGCTGCGCGGGATGGGCGCCGACCTGGTCGGCATGTCCACGGTTCCCGAAGTCATCGTCGCGGTGCATCAGGGGATGAAAGTCGTCGGCATGTCGATCATCACAGATCAGTGCCTCCCCGACGCGCTCGTGCCGGCCAAGCTGGAACACATTCTCGCGGTGGCGGGCAAGGCCGAGCCGCACCTGACACGACTCGTCACCGCACTGGTCCCTCGTCTGACGACATGACCTACCAGCCCTGGCCGGACGGGGGCGCTGATCGGCTGGAGCAGGAACTGCTCATCAAGTGGGAAGCCGAGCAGCTCTTCCAGCGTACGCTTGACGGCACCCGGCAGGGGGCGCCCTTCGTCTTCTTCGAAGGGCCCCCGACCGCCAACGGCAAGCCCGGTATCCATCACGTCTTCTCCCGGACCATCAAGGACCTCATCTGCCGTTTCCAGGCAATGCAGGGCCGCTCGGTCACGCGCATCGCCGGCTGGGACACCCACGGCCTGCCGGTCGAGATCGAGGTGGAGAAGCAGCTCAAGCTGAACGGCAAGAAGGCAATCGAGGAGTTCGGGGTCGAGGCGTTCAATCGGCTCTGCCGCGAGAGTGTCTTCACCTACAAGGCCGAATGGGAACAGTTGTCGAATCGGATCGGCTACTGGCTCGATTACGAACACGCCTACGTCACCTATACCAACGAATACGTCGAGACGGTCTGGTGGCTGCTGGGCCGGCTGTTCGAGCGCAACCTGCTGTACCGCGGCCACCGGGTGCTGCCCTACTGCCCGCGGTGCGGGACGGTGCTGTCGAGTCATGAACTCGCGCTCGGGTACGAGGAGGTCCGCGACAAGTCGATCTATGTGACCTTCCCGCTGACGGATGGCAGTGGCCGGGAGCTGGTGGTGTGGACCACGACGCCCTGGACGCTGCCGTCCAACGTGGCGGCGGCGGTGCATCCCGAGATCGAGTACGGCGTCTATCAGCACCCGAAACATCCCGGCCGGTCCTTCGTGATGGCGGTCGCTCGCGAGGAAAAACTGCGGGAGATTCTCGGCGAACCACTGACTCGCTCGGCCACGGTGCTCGGTGCGGGCCTCGCGGGCCTGCATTACACCCGGCCCCTGGAGGTCGTCCCGCTCCCGGACGACAAGGCGCACTCCGTCGTCATCACCGGCGACTTCGTCACCGCGAGCGATGGTTCCGGGATCGTCCACATGGCGCCGGCATTCGGCGCCGACGACTACGCCGCCGGCCAGCGGCACCAGCTCGCGCTGCTGCGGCCGGTGGCGGCCGACGGGACCTTCGTCGGCACCACCTGGCCCGAGATCGAGGGGAAGCTCGTCACGGCGGATGACACGAACGAGTTGATCGTCCGACGGCTGAAGGCTGACGGCCGATGGCTCAAGACTGAGCAGTACATCCACAGCTATCCCCATTGCTGGCGCTGTCACAGCAAGCTGATCTACTACGCGCGGGACAGCTGGTTCGTCCGTACTTCGCAGGTCAAGCAGCGGATGCAGGAGCTGAACCGCGCGGTGAACTGGCAGCCACCGGAGGTGGGCGCGGGGCGGTTCGGCGAGTGGCTGGAGAACAACGTCGACTGGGCGCTTTCACGGGACCGGTACTGGGGCACGCCGCTGCCTGTCTGGGTGTGCGACGCCGATCCGGTCCATGTCGAGGTCATCGGAAGCTATGCCCAGCTGGCCCATCGCTGGGGCCAGCCGCTGCCGGACGGATTCGATCCCCACAAGCCGTTCATCGATGGATATGCCTGGGCCTGCGACTGCGGTGGCACCATGCGCCGCGCAGCGGAGGTGATCGATACCTGGTTCGACTCCGGGGCCATGCCGTACGCCCAGTGGCACTATCCCTTCGAGCATGCGGAGGAGTTCGCCGCCCATTTCCCCGCCGACTACATCTGCGAGGGGGTCGACCAGACCCGCGGGTGGTTTTACTCGCTGCTGGCGATCGCCACGACGGCCTTTGACAGCCCGGCGTACCGGAACGTGATCGTCAACGAGCTGGTGCTCGATGCCGATGGGCAGAAGATGTCGAAAACGAAGGGCAACACCGTCAACCCGTGGGAGCTGGTGCAGGAGTTCGGGGCCGACACCATGCGGCTCTACCTGCTGGTCTCCAGCCAGGTCTGGCTGCCCAAGCGGTTCGACCGGAAGCAGGTCACCCAGGTCACCGGCGACTTCCTCCGCGCGCTGCGGAACAGCTACGAGTTCTTCCGGCTCTATGCAGCGCAGGATCTCCCGATTCCGCCCCGCGCCCAGCGCCCCGACATCGACCGGTGGGTACTGGAACGCCTCGACGCCACGATCGCCGAGGTGACCCGGGCCTGGGGGGCGTACGAACCGACGGCCGGCGTCCGGGCCATCATGGACTTCGTGGTGGACGACCTGTCGAACTGGTACGTCCGGGTGACGCGGGAACGGTTCTGGGCCCCCGACAGTCAGGCGGATGCTGCAGCCGTCGCGACGCTGCGGGAGTGCCTGGTGGCGGTGAGTCGGCTGCTGGCGCCGGCGGCTCCCTTTGCGAGCGACTGGCTCCATCGGTCGCTGGCCGGCACGTCGGTGCATCTCGCGGGCTGGCCCGTTGCCGCGGGCGCTGCCCCCACCGATGAGGGGCTGGGGACCGCGATGGACGCCATCCGCCGCCTCGCGTCGCTCGCCCGCGCGGCCCGCGAGACCGCCAAGCTCCGGGTCAGGCAGCCACTCGCCCGGATGCAGGTGGCGGTGCCCACGGCGGCACGAGGCCCTATCTTCGACCGCCTCCTGGTGATCCTGCAGGCCGAGGTGAACGTCAAGGAGATCGTGCCAGTCGCTTCGGACACCGACCTGGTCCGGCTGAGGCCCAAGGCGAACTTCCGGTCCCTGGGCAAGCGGTACGGCAAGGACACGCCGCTGGCGGCGGCGGCGGCCCAGCGGCTCTCCCAGGACCAGCTCAGAATGCTGGAGTCTGGCGGGTCGGCCGAGGTGACAGATGAAAATGGGCGGCCGTTCGCCTATTTTGCCGAGGATGTGGCGGTTGAGCGTCAGGTCACGACCGATTGGCTGGTGGCCAGTGACGGGCCATTCGTGGCGGCCCTCGATCCGAATCTCACACCGGCACTCGCTGCCGAAGGACTGGCCCGGGAGCTGATCAGCCAGATCCAGCGGCTACGGCGGGAGGCAGGGTACGCGGTGACTGATCGGATCGCGCTCGGAATGACGGGCCCGGTCGTGGTGCTCGATGCCGCCCGAACCCACGCAGAGTCCATCCAGGCCGAGACGCTGGCCCGGCGACTCACCCCCGGAGCGCTGGACCCGAGTGCGGACCTCACGCAGGCAGTCGAGATCGAAGGGCATGCAGTAACCATCAGTCTTCGTCGCCACACCGGCGGCGGCTGAATCACCGGCGAGCACAGGCAGGGACATGTCATTGAACAAGAAGCAGCTGACGCATTTCGAGAAACTCCTCATGGAAGAGCGCGCCCGGGCCATGAAAGAACTGGGCTACTATGACGAGTCCTTTGCCGCCACGCTGCAGAACGCAGACGGCAACGTCTCCTCATACTCGCTCCACATGGCGGACCAGGGCACCGATGCGATGGAGCGGGAGAAGCAGTTCCTGTTCGCCTCGCAGGAGGGGCGGTACCTCTGGCACGTGAACGAGGCGCTGCGGCGGCTGTACAAGTCGCCCGAGCAATTCGGGCAGTGCCACTCCTGCGGGAAGGACATCGCGGTCGAACGGCTGGAAGCGCTGCCCCATGCCCGGCTGTGCATCGAGTGCAAGGAAAAAGAAGAGAATGGCAAGCGACGCTGACCGCCGGTTGTACTGGGGCGCCGGCGTCACGGTCCTGGTGCTCGATCTCATCACCAAGTTCCTGGCCGAGCAGCACCTGCTGCGCTCCTCGGGGCGGCCGGTATTCGGCGAGTGGTTCCAGCTCCGGCTGGTCTACAATCCGGGTGCGGCGTTCGGGCTGGACCTCGGGCCCTATTCCCGCTGGATCTTCATGGTGGTGGCGCTGGTGGCGCTGGTCGCGCTGTTCCGGATGGCACAGGATGCGGAGCGGGGCGACTGGTTCCGTCAGCTGGCGCTGGGGCTCGTGAGCGGTGGGGCGCTGGGCAACCTGGTGGATCGGATCCGCTCGACTCAGGGTGTCGTGGATTTCCTCGATATCGGGGTGGGGCAGTGGCGCTGGCCCACCTTCAACGTGGCCGACATGGCGGTTTCGTGTGGCGCTGTCGCCCTGGCGATCTCGCTCTGGCGTGAAGATGCGCGCCGGGAGGAGCGGGCAGAGGCGAATTCGGGACGACCGGTGCCGCCTGAGCCAACCACGCCCGCCGATCCGATGATCATCCGGACCGAGGAGTGATGGACGGCGATCGGCATCTTCCTCCCGTACTCGACGCTCAGCCATCGGCGCGTGAAGGTCCCTCCCTGCTGATGACCCACACCACATTCTCCGTGCTGGCTCCGACGACCGAGCGGATCGACCGCTTCCTGGCCGATCAGCTCGCGGTTTCCCGGACCCAGGCGGCGCGTCTCGTCGCCGACAAGCGGGTGACGGTCGGGACGGCGGTGGCACGGGCGTCTCGCCTCCTGACTCGGGGCGACGAAGTCGCGATCGAGTTCCCCGCCGATGTCGCGCCGCGCCAGCTCATGCCGGCCGACATTCCCCTGACCATCATCTTCGAGGATGAGCACCTCGCCGTGCTCGACAAGCCGGCGGGCCTCGTGGTGCATCCCGCTCCCGGTCACTGGGATGACACCCTGGTCAACGCGCTGGTGTCCCGCGGGACGACGCTGGCCGGGGGAGCGGAGGGCCGGCCGGGCATCGTGCACCGGCTTGACCGGGACACCTCGGGGCTGATGGTCGTCGCCAAGACCGACATCGCCCATCGGCGGCTGGGGGCGATGCTCGCCGCCCGGCGCATGACCCGGCGGTATGCCGCGCTGACTTGGGGGCATATCGACGAGAGCCCTCTGATCATCGATGAGCCGATCGGCCGGCATCCACGGGACCGGAAGAAGATGGTGGTTACGTCGGAGGGGCGGGCATCGCGCACCGATGCCTATCGCGTCGCCCGCTTCCCCCTGGTCAACCTGCTCCGCCTGGAGCTGCATTCGGGGCGCACCCACCAGATCCGGGTCCACTGCGCGCACGTCGGCCATCCGGTCGTGGGCGATCCGGTCTACGGCGGGGGCGGAGCCAAGCGGATGTCAGACCAGAAACGGGTGGCGGCGGAGGCGCTGGAGCGCCTCGCGCCGCGGCAGGCGCTGCACGCGGCGTGGCTGAGATTCCGGCATCCGGTCACCGAGGAGCTGCTCGAATTCACCTCCGAATGGCCCGCCGATCTACGGCCGCTGCTCGCGAGCGCGATGGGCGATGAATGTCCCGTTGCTCCGGCTGAGGCCCTCCGGTATCTTGGTTTCTTTGAACGACATGGCTGATCTCAGGCTGGTTATCTTCCGGCTTGGTACTCTCATCTGCGCGGCGCCGGCGGCGACCGTCCGAGAAGTCATTTCCACCAGCGCGCCCACCAGAATTCCCGGCGCCCGGGCGTCCGTCGTCGGCCTGATGAACGTTCGGGGCACCCTGCTGACGGTTGTCGACGGGCGCATCCTGCTCGGCGCCCCGGTCGTTCCGACCGACGCCGTCCTGGTGCTGCAGCAGGGCGAGCGGCTGGTCGGGCTCATGGTGGACGAGGTTCTGGACCTGGCCGATGTTGCCGAGGAGTCGCTCTCGCCCGGCGAAGCGTTGCCCGGGGTGGATCCACGGCTGGTGCATGCGGTCGGGCATCACGGCGACCAGGTGTTCGCGTTGCTCGATCCGGCCGCCCTGATTGCGCCGGTGCTGGGGTAGGCTCGTTCGCTGTTCAAGGCCGATCTCGAGGGAGGACCTGTGAGTCACACGGTGCTGGTCTGTGATGATGCCATATTCATGCGAACGATGATCTCCGACATCCTTGCGCAGGCCGGGTTCGAAATTGTCGGTGAGGCCGAGACCGGGCGCGAGGCGGTGGAGAAATATCGTCAGCTCAAGCCGGACCTCGTGACGATGGACATCGTGATGCCCGACATGGGCGGGATCGAGGCGGTGCGGGAAATCTGCAGGGAGGATCCCGATGCCAAGGTCCTGATGTGCAGTGCGATGGGGCAGCAGGCGCTGGTCGTGGAAGCCATTCAGGCCGGCGCCAAGGACTTCGTCGTCAAACCGTTCCAGCCGTCTCGCGTCCTCGAAGCGGTCCAGCGCGTTATCGGCTGAGGCCATGGACCTCTCCCGCTACGCCGCCCTCTTTGTCACGGAAAGTCGTGAGCAGCTGGGTGCGTGCGGGCAGGCGCTGCTGGAGTGGGAGCGACGACCGACCGCGACCGAACCGGTGGTCACGCTGTTCCGGGCGATACACACGTTCAAGGGCATGGCCGCCGCGATGGGCTATGCGAACCTGACCGAGTTGGCCCACCGGACCGAGACCGTCCTGGACCTGCTGCGCAGCGATCCGTCGAGCGGGCGCGAGATCGCGGATCTCTTCTTTCGCATTGTGGACGCGCTGGAGCAGGGGGCCGGAGTTGCGGTGGATGGTGGGGATCCCAAGCTGGATTTCTCCTCGCTGCTGGCCGAGTTGGACGAGGCATCCGTCGCGACGGCACCCACCGGCAGCTGGGCGATCCCGGTGGCGGGTGCGATTCCGCCAGTCGCGCCGCCGCCGGTGGCGGCCAGTCGGCTGATCCAGGTCGTGGTCGCCCCGGGCGCAACAATGCGAGGCGCCCGGGCCATGCTGGCCCTGCGCAAGGCGGAAGCGTTCGGCGCTGTCAGCGCCCTGCGTCCCTCCCTGGCCGCGCTGGAGCAGGAGGATTTCGACGGCCGGTTCAGCTTCCAGCTCGCCGGGAGTGCCGCAGCGGAGCAGATCCTCGCCGCGGTGCGGAGTGCTGGTGACGTCGTGGATGTCTCGATCGACGCGGCGGAGGCGGCGCGAGTCACTGAGGCCGCCGGGCGCGGGCGGCAGATCCGGATCGACCTCCGCCGGCTCGATGCCCTGATGGGTCATGTGGGAGAGCTGGTCGTGGCGCGGGCCCGGCTGATGGAACTGGCGGAGGCGAGTACCGAGCCGGAGCTCCGGGCAGTGGCGTCGCGCATCGCGCGGGTCACGGCGGACCTCCACGGCGAGGTGGTGCAGGCGCGCATGACGCCGGTCTGGCAGGTCTTCGATCGATTCCCTCGTGTGGTGCGGGATCTGGCGCGCCAGCTGGGAAAGCGGGTCCGGTTCGAGGTCGAGGGCGAGGAGACTCAGCTCGACCGCGCGATTCTGGATGACATCGGGGAGCCGCTGATCCACCTGCTGCGCAATGCGGTGGACCACGGTATCGAGCTTCCAGCAGAGCGGGTGCGGCAGGGGAAGCGGGAAGAAGGCCAGGTGCGGCTGAGTGCTGCGAGCGACCGGACCACGGTGCTGATACGGGTGAGCGACGACGGCCGGGGGGTCGACCGGAGCAGGGTACGGGCCGAGGCGGTACAGGCCGGGCTGCTGCCGGCCGAAGCTGGGGAAGTCCCCGACGACCTGCTACTGCGTGTGCTGGGCCGGCCGGGCTTCACGACCGCGACGCAGCTGACCGACGTCTCTGGCCGGGGCATGGGAATGGACGCGGTCATCTCGCGCCTGCGCGGCCTCGGCGGGGTGGTCGAGGTCGAATCCCAGGTCGGGCAGGGGACGACGTTCACGTTGCGGCTGCCGATGACGTTGGCGATCGTCCGGGCGCTGGTAGCACGGGTTGGCGACGAGCGCTACGCGATTCCCCTCGCCGGAATCGCTGAGACGGTGGAGTTCCATCCCGATCGGGTCGCGGCGCTGGAGGGGCGGGAGGCATTCGTGCTGCGGGAACGGCTGATCCCGACCGTGCGGCTCCGGGAGCGTTTGGGTGTGACGGGTCCACGGCCGCCGGGGCGACAGCCGGCGGTGATCCTGCAGGTCGGAGAGCGACGCATCGCGGTCGTCGTGGACGGGCTGGTGGGACAGCAGGAAATTGTGGTCGAGCCGTTTGACGCGCCACAGGGCACGTTGCCGGTCTTCAGCGGGGCAACGATTCTGGGGGATGGAACCCCCGCTCTGATCGTGGACCCGGCCGCGCTGGTCTGAGGAGGCCCGATGGACGACGTGAGGGAGCTGCACGCGCTGCAGCGCGATGCACTGCGGGAGGTGGCCAACATTGGCGCCGGCCATGCTGCGACGGCGCTGTCGCAGCTGACCAATCGCAGGATCATGATCAGCGTCCCCGAGGTGAACATCACCCGCCTCGAGGAAGTCCCCGAAATCCTCGGCAAGGCCGATGAGATCGTGGCGGCGGTGCTGATGCACATGATGGGCGATCTCACCGGTCGGACCCTGGTGCTATTCCCCGAACCCTCTGCCCGCACGCTCTGTGATCTGCTGCTGCGCCGCGAGATGGGCACGACCACGAGCTTTGGCGAGATGGAACAGTCGGGCCTCAAGGAAGTGGGCAACATCCTCTCCAGCGCCTACATGAATGCGCTGAGCGATTTCATGGGGATGATGCTGGTCCCGTCCGTCCCCAGCCTCGCGATCGACCAGATGGGGGCCGTGCTGACCTCGATCTACATGAACTTCGGCTACGATCGGGACTACGTCTTCTGCGTGGAGACGCAGTTCCTCTTCGAGGACCCGGGGCTCCGCTTGCGCGGGCATTTCCTCCTGCTTCCCGATCTGGCGAGCCTCCGGGCCATCTTCGACGCGATCCGCGTCGGCTGAGGCGGTCGTGACCGGGCCCGTCCTGTCCGAACGCGACCTCTCGGTTCTCCGCTCTTTCGCGCGGCGCATCGATCTTGCGGACGCGGGAGCGCACAACAATCTCGGCGTCCTCTACTACCAGAAGGGCCTCGTCCCCGAGGCCACCGATGAGTTCCTCCGGGCCCTCGAACTCGACCCGCGCATGCAGTGCGCGCAGGAGAACCTCGAGATTGCCTATCACGCCACCGGCTACTACGACCGGCGCGTGGCGGAATTGCGCGAGCGGTTCCGCCGCGATCCCGCCGATGCCAGCGCGCGCTGGGAGCTGGGGCGCACCTGCGCCGCGTTAGGCCACTGGGATGAGGCGGTCGTCGAATTCAAGTCCCTGCTGTCCCGTCGCCCGGATGATGTCGCCAGCCTGCTCCAGCTCGGTCTCGCCGAGCGCGGACGGGGCAATCTCGAAGCCGCCACCGAAGCCTTCGCCCAGGCCCGTCGACTCGACCCGCACAGCTCCGTCACCCTCTTCTACTACGGCGAGGCGTTGTACAACCGCGGGCTGTCGGAGCAGGCCCGGGTGGCGCTCGAGGAGGCGGTGGAGCGCAACCCGGACAACGCCGATGCGCTCTACCTGCTGGCGTTCGTGTATGGTGATCTCGGGCTCCATGAGCAGGCCCGCGCCGCCACGACGCGTGCCACGAC
>JANMYS010000153.1:0-9160 GCA_031382385.1 Gemmatimonadota bacterium | reverse complement strand
GGGAAGAACGCGCGGTTGTCCGGAAAGAGCTGCACCATCTCGTCGTATGGATACCATTCGATGGTCGCGCCCGTCTCGTCGGCAATGACTCGTCCGACATAGAAGGCCAGCAGGTACAGGAAGTTCACGTTCGCCTGATCGGTGAGGAACTGGCGTGGATCAGGCGCAAGGCGGTTCCTGATCTCATCGAGCAGATCGTCGATGCGCTTCAGGCTCTCTGGTGTGTAGTCCAGCTCCGATTGCTGCAGCGCCTCGCGAAATGACAGCCCCCCATCGAACTCCTCGTTGTTGTTGAACGCCGCCAGATACCGATCGGCAATGTGTGTGATTGGCATGAGGTCCGCTCTGCGGGTGGATGAGGGCCATCGCGCACTTCGTCGCTTCAGGAAGCGGGCACCGGGATCTGTCCGGCAAAATAGGTCAATCACCAGATGAGTAAAGCGCCGGCGGAGGCGGCGCTCGGACTCGGTTCCCTTCGTTCGTATTCATGAAGCACGACACCGGCCGATAAACTGCACTGGCACAGCGAGACATTTCATTGCTGGTTCATGCAATGATCAGCTGTCGCGTGATATTTTTGCCTCGCGGGAGCGAAGTGGACCTCTGGAGGAAGGGGGTCGAGTATGCTATCCCCGAAACGGCTGGTGGCGTTCCTGGTTGTGCTGGCCTACGGAGCAGCTCCAGTAGGCACTGGTGGATGTGATTGCGGGCCCGATTTCAAATGTTCGAAGGCGGGCGGGACATGCGGCCAGATGTTCAGCAGCTGCTGTGCCGGCTTTGACTCCGCTGAAGTCAACAATACCTGCGTGCGGTCATCCAGTGTCATGGATACGACGGTGAGCGATACGACCCGGAATCAGCCGCCGGGCGACAGCAGGTAGGGACTCGCTTGACTAGTGGGCCTCGGCTCCAGCTGCCTGCGCTGGTGCGAGGGCAGTCTCTGTGTCAGCGTCCAGCAGCCGCAGGCTGTAGCCGTGAAGGTGATGTGCTTCACGCCGGGCAGGGTCATGCCACGGCCCCGGAATCCAATTGCCGTTGTGTGTGAGCCCGGCCTGCAGCCGCAATGGCGAGCGCGACGAGGAGCAGAACCGCCGCGACGGCGAACGTGATCCGCATGCCGCTGGCCACCGCCTCGGGGCGCGCGGTCGTGATGTCTTTCGCCGCCGTTGCCAGCGCGAACACCGCCCCCATGACGGAGGCGCCGGTGATGAGGCCGAGATTGCGCGACAGGTTGAGCAGCCCGGAAATGACCCCTCGCTGGTCCGGGCCGATATCGGCCATGACCGCGGTGTTGTTGGCGGTCTGGAACAGCGCATAGCTGATCGTGATGACCACGACGGGGCCGAGATAGCCGGGGATACCGAGCGTTGCCGGGAGCAGGGATAGGATGACGGCGCCGACCGCCATGCCGCTGAGCCCGACGACGGTCATCCGGTGTGCGCCCACCCGGTCCGCAATGCGGCCGGCTGGCACCCCGGTAAGTGCGGCCGCAATCGGACCCACCGACAGGACGAGGCCGACTAGCGCCGCGTCGAGCCCGAGTCCGCGGGAGAGATAGAACGGCCCGACCACCAGCGTCGCCATCACCACTGTCGAAACCAGCGCGCTCATCGCCAGGCTCGCGCTGAGCGCTGGATCCCGGAACAGCGTCAGCCGGATCAGCGGTGACACTGCCTTCCTTTCGGCGCGCAAAAAGAGTCCGACCCCGACGGCGGCCGCCAGCAGCAGTGCCATGTTGCGCGGGCCGAAACTGCCCCGCCCGATCGTCATCGCGAGGGCATAAGCCGCGAGCGTCAGCGCGAGCAGCAGGGTGCCGACCCTGTCAAACCCGGCTCCGTCGCCCTTTGGCCCCTGGGCGCCAGCCGGCAGGTAGCGATGGGCCAGAACCAAGGCCAGAAGTCCGAGCGGCACGTTGACGAGGAAGATGGCCCGCCAGCCCGGTCCGGCGATCAGGACGCCGCCGAGCGAGGGACCGAGAGCGGTGCCGATTGCGGACATCGATCCGAGCAGCCCCATGGCGCTTCCGGTCCGCGCCTTCGGAACCGTCTCGCCGACAAAGGCGATGGTGAGGGCCATCATGATGGCCGCGCCAAGGCCCTGCGCCGCCCCGGCGGCAATCATCAGGGAGAGTGTGGGCGCGACGCCGCACAGCACCGAGGCAATCGTGAACACCGCAATGCCGGCCAGCAGCAGCCGTCGCCGGCCGGTCAGGTCACCGAGCCGTCCGACGCTGACGATCAGGGTGGTGATGGCGAGGAGATACGCCAGCACGACCCACTGAACTGCCTGGAAGGAGGCGTGGAACGCCTCCACCAGCGTCGGCAGGCTGACATTGGCGATGCTGGTGCCGAGCGAAGACAGCAGCATGGAGAGCGAAAGGCTGGCGAGCACCCATCGCACTCGGGGTGATAGCTCCGCACTTTCGGCCGTGGCGTTGCCTTGTCCTGCAGAGATTGGGGTCAACCTGAACTCCGTCCCTGGGCGACTCCCGCATTGGAGCCGTCAGAAGCATCGTCCTCTGCCTCGTCTGGCGGAAGTCGCGCCGGGGCTCGGCACGGAACCGGTTGATGACGCCTTGAAGCCGCTTGGGCTGCAACGGGGTATGGCCGTGATCGCCTCGGTGACTGCTCAATCGCCGTGGCGCTTGCCCTGACCGGTCCTACCGATGCCTTGTCGGGCCCGTGGGAACGAGCACCGCCTTCAGCCTGAAGTGGCTATCGCCACAGTAGGTAAGCCGCATGCGGGCGGTTTGCCAGCCGCTATCGCTGACAGTCAGCAGATACTCGCCGACAGGGAAGGGACCGAGGTCGTACTCGCCGGACGCTGATGGAGCGCTCGGTTCAATCGTGGGTTGAACGGCACCCAAGGCGCTCCGGCCGGCCAGGCGGATGCGCGCGGACCGGAGCGTGTCGCCGCGGTTGGAGAGTACGAGCAGGCTGAGGCGAGCGTCGGACCCGACCATTGCATGTGGGCACCTCTGGATCGGCTCCAGCTGCGGGGTCATGAGAAACCCTGAACGATTCCCGCCAGCACAGGCCAGGCTGACGCTCACAGCGACCAGCAGAGGGAAATGACTCGTGGACATGCGGTGTTACCTCCTCAGCGTGCAGCCTCACCGCCTTGAGAGGCACTGCCGATGAGCGTTAGCCCATAAGGGACGCAGGCAAGCGCCAGCAGGATCGAGGCGGTCAGATTGACAATCTCGACGCCATCGGGAGTAGCTACCAGCAGAACACCGATCAGGAACAGGATGCCCTGCCAGCGAGGAAGTGCTTTTGCCTCGAGCAAGGCCACGGCCTGAATGGCGAACCCCACCGGCAACAGCAGGACGCCCCACAACAGCACCAGCCAGCCTTCTTTGGCAAACATGGCCCGCAAGCCCGGCATCATCTGGGCAAACGCACTGTCGGGCACGGTATCCAGGGCGCTCATGGTCAGACACATCGCGCCCTTGTCGGCCGCGAGCATGAGTGCACCCAGAACAGCCAGCACTCCGCCGGCAAATCCCGCGGCGGCCCATGGACCGCGATCCAGCAGCTTCATGAAGTGCAGGGCGATGACGACCAGGAGGCCCGTGTTCAGGGTGACGAGGGCGTGCCCGAATTGCAGCACACCATTGTGCCGGGCTCTCAGGATGAGTTCCTCTGGACCAAGCAGGTGCGGACGCAGCAGGCCAGGGTGCCCTGCAAAGGCGAAGATGAACACCAGCGGGAAGATGATGAAGGCCAGGCCGGTGCCGATCCGTCTGGTGGAGATCAACCCGCCGTTCCCATTCATTCGCATATCCCCGCGTTAGGTGATGTCGTCCCGCGAACGGCGCTGAACGTCCGGCCGGCCGGACCACTCACCGCGCCGCGTCGGCACACGACACCATCGCTCGGCAGCAGGCCGCTTCACTTGGGATCGCGCCGTTCTCCCAGCACCTTCGCGACCGCGGTGATCGTATTCCAGTTGCGGGTGGTGACGGGCACCCCAAAGAGCCGGTCGAGCGTGCCGAGGTAGCTGATGACCTTCATGTGGCGCCGGTACACACCAAAGACGAACCGGCCGTCTCGCCTGAGGATCTGCAGCAACCACTTGCCGCTGGAAGGGAAGCGCATCGGGATCGAAGGCACTGTGGGAGGGCGCCTGGCCAGGACGCTCACGAACCGGACGATGTCGGGTCGCACCGGCTGGTCCGCGAAACACTCATGAGACATCAGCCCGAGAATCTCGCGACCCTGGCAGATCATGATCTCGGCATCAAAGGGAAGCCTGCCTGCCACCTCGGCGCGGAGCTGTGCCTGGGTGACGGGCCGCCGGATCACCAGGGTACCAGCCGCACCGATGTTGACCGCGCCGAGATGTTTCAACTGCTTGGCTAGCATGGCAGGCCGGAAGCGCCGGTGACCGCCGACGTTGACCCCACGCAGAAGAACAACGAGTGCCACGCCTCACCTCCCGCTGGCGCTGCTCGAGACCCGGTCTACTCGACCCGCCGGCAACTCCATCAGCAGGGACGCAAGCAGCTCCGCTATCCCATCCCGGACGAATGCCATCTCCCCTGCGCGCTATGCCTCAGGGTTGAGATCTCCCCCCGCCTCATGGCTGGATCCGCGCCGTTGCCGGATTCTCCCCGCCGGCGGCCGTCGTGTCGCCATGCGCCCGCGCGAACTTTCGGCACCCCTCCCGGAAGGCTGTGTTCCCCCCACCATCTGCCGGCCAGTTGAAAGGCGGCAATGCCCAGGGCGATGCCATTCAGGACTGGTGGCGCCCTCACCGGTCCTTCGGCGGCGTCAGGTGCCGTTCGATGAGCCGAATGGCAGCCGCCGGATCGGAGACCTCGACGATAAGGCGCTGATACCGTTCGTCGTACAGCTCGAGAGCGATCGCCCCCTCGGGGTCATGCACGTCCCAGAAGACCAGACCTCCTTCATGATAGAATGTCCCCGCGGTCAGAATCCCCGGGATGTGCGAGCCGGCGAGCTTGAATCCGGCGAACCACTTGCGCGCCGCCTCGGGCTCGCGCCGGACGCTGCGGACATGGGCGAGGGGAAGCTGCAGGCGGCTGCGGAGGCACCAGAGTTTGCCGAGGCCTTCGACCTCGAGCATGAGGTCAGAACCGAGCACCGAGATCGTGACCATGGTTGGGGCCGGAGCTGAGGGGTGGCGGCCGGTGTCAGAAGGCGCGGGAAGGCGTTACGTCGCGATCAGGGCGACCATGTTCGTCCCATTGCGCTTGGCCTGGTACATGAGATCATCCGCCACCGAGATCATGCGGTCGACGCTGGTCGGCGGCACCGCCCAGGTAACGGCACCGATGCTGGCGGATACTGAGCATGATTCCGTCGGAAGCGCCCCCGCAAAGGCTGCCCGCAGTCGCTCAAGAACGATCCTCGCCTGGGCGTCGGAGGTTTCCGGCAGGCACACCACAAACTCGTCCCCGCCGATCCTGGCCGAGACGTCAGCTTCACGAAGCTCCTCCCGAAAAATGGTGGCCACATGGCACAGCAATGCGTCGCCCCGGGGGTGCCCATGACTGTCGTTCACGCACTTGAAGTTGTCGATATCGATGTACGCGAGCGTGAGCGGTCGCCCGTACCGGCGACATGATATGCAAGCCGCGGTCAGGGCATCATAGAATGCGCGTGCGTTGGCCAATCCAGTAAGGCCGTCGATACGCGACAGCACCTTCTCCCGCTCCAGCAGATTGCGCGCCCACAGCATCAGGCCGGAGACCGTACCAAACGCAGCAGCCTGGGCCATCGTGTTGACGACCCAGACCTGGGTCGTCGAGTAGCTCAACCCTGCGAGGCGGTTGGAAATGACCCAGGTGGCGGTGGCGAAGACGGTGGCGGCAATCGCACCGGCTCGTCCCAGGTGCCACGCCGCCAGAGCCAGCGGCAGGAAGTAGAGCGGATAGACCCGCAGCTCGGCGCCAGTAAAGAAGTCGATCAGGCCGGCAAGCAGGACGCCGGCAACAACGCCCACGCCCGCTAGACTCCGCGACATGCCATCGATGAGCCCAGCGCGTTTAGCACTTTCCATGACGGTCCCACACTGGACATTCAGATGTTAATGAGTGATAACCTCTCGCCCGGCGATCCGCGCGGGGGCGGCGAGGGTGATACCGGGCGATCATCCTCCTCGAAGAGATCGCCGATGAACCGGCCATCACCTGTGTGGCGGGCCGCGTGCGGGGTACGGTACCCCACACCGGTCGCTCGTGCCAGCCCCCTGACCACCGGGGCCCGCGCCCCGAGCGCGTTCGTGCGGAGATTCGGCGGCCCCCGGGAATCTTCCTGGTGGGGTGTCTCGGGCGGATTCCTCCGCCGGAGCGCGTCGGCGCCGAGGGGGACGTGGGTGTCTCTCCCTGGCACCCATCGACGGCCGGGCATGAGCTGAACAGACCGGCGCGCAGTGCCAACCCTCATGGAAATCATCAGCCGGCCTTGGCAGCTTCATGCGCTCGTTAGTCATGCGCCTCACCGGATGCGCCACCACGCGAGTCGCGACCGTTGCGACTTGAGCTCAGCATCGCTCCGGACCGGGGGAGTCTCGATCCCGCCCTCACCCAGGCTGCGGAGGTCGTTGCCAGGCTTCAGCCCACGTCCGGCTCTTCGGGCAAGCAGCAGGGTAGCCGCGGCCGATCCACCGCCCAGCACTGTGAGAATTGCCAGGTTGCCGATGGCGTTCCAGAGGGTCCATACCCGTGCCCCGTTTGCGGTGGCAATGAACAGGAAGTAGAGCAGCCCGCCTGCTGCACCTAGAGCGGTGACGTAGCGGAGCGAGAGCCGCTCGAATGTCCGTCGGCGTGCGGCGAGCGCAAGAACGCCAGCAAACCCGACGCCGACGAGGAAGGCGATCACTGCCAGCTTGGGCACTATCCTCAGGTCGTCCCAGGAAAGCTCTCCCAGGAACATCCCAGCCAGCCCGAGAATCGAAGCCATGGCGCCGACACCCGCAGCAAA
This sequence comes from Gemmatimonadota bacterium, assembly GCA_031382385.1. Classification (GTDB taxonomy): domain Bacteria; phylum Gemmatimonadota; class Gemmatimonadetes; order Gemmatimonadales; family GWC2-71-9; genus JADJOM01. Next base: position 2,210 of record JANMYS010000153.1, on the reverse strand, counting down.
TGTCAGACCGGTGCCAATCATCCCCCGGATGATCCTCAGCCAACGCGGCACAATGACCTCCATGTCCTCGATTGCTCACAGCTGCATCTGGCCGTGGACGATCGTGCTCCACCCGCCAAACGGTATGAGGGGTCCTGGACATAGTACTTCCCGTCCTTTGCCATTGTCCATGCGTTGCTGTCCTCGCGGGGCAGCGGCCGTGGTGTTGCATGCCACGAGGAGGGCCGCGAGGGCGGCGAGGGGAACGGCGTGAGAGCGCATTGGTACCACTCCCGCGGCAGGGCTGGTTGATGGGGCAGGGACCGCTGGCCGGAGATTGGATATCGCGGGGTAGGCTGGGGTTTGGACCTGATGGCTGACGCCCGCGCATCATCTGCGTGACGCGGCGACACACTTGGTAGACGACAGAGCAGGGGCCGTGGCTTGACAGGTCCATGCGCCTGACCGCGGGCGCGGATTCACTAACCAGGTGCGACAAGCAGGGTGACCCACCGCGCCGGGGGCCGGGCCGGGCTGACCGAGCGCCCCTACCCGTCCCGCTTCGGGACAATAGCTTTCCCCGACCCCTCATGCCCACGACCCCCGAGCAACTCGCCAGCGCCCTCGCCAACCGCTACCGGATCGAGCGCGAGCTCGGCGCCGGCGGTATGGCCACCGTTTACCTCGCGTACGACCTCCGCCACGACCGCAAGGTGGCCCTCAAGGTCCTCCGCCCGGAACTCGCGGCGGTGATCGGCGCCGAGCGGTTTCTCGCGGAGATCAAGACCACCGCCAACCTGCAGCACCCCCACATCCTGGCGCTGTTCGAGTCGGGCCGCACCGGGGACGGCTCCGGGCGAGGGGCGGATGTCGTCTACTACGTCATGCCGTTCATCGACGGGGAGAGCCTGCGCGACCGGCTCAATCGCGAGAAGCAGCTCCCGGTGAACGAGGCGGTTCGCATCGCGCGGGAGGTGGCCGACGCGCTGGAGTACGCTCACAGTCAGGGGATCGTCCACCGGGACATCAAGCCGGAGAACATCCTGCTGCACGGGGGACACGCCCTGGTGGCCGATTTCGGCATCGCCCTTGCCGCCTCGCGCTCCGAGGGTGGCACCCGGATGACCGAGACCGGGATGTCGCTCGGCACGCCGCACTACATGAGTCCCGAGCAGGCGATGGGCGAGCGGGAGATCACCAGTCGGAGCGACGTCTACGCCCTCGGCTGCGTGCTGTACGAGATGCTCGCGGGCGAGCCGCCCTTCGTCGGACCCACCGCGCAGGCGATCGTGGCGCGGGTGATGACGGAGGAGCCGCGGAGTCTCACCCTGCAGCGGAAGAGTATCCCGCCGCATGTCGAGGCGGCGGTGAACACGGCCTTGGAGAAGCTGCCGGCGGACCGCTTCGCGAGTGCGGCGGCGTTCGCCGCGGCGCTCGACAACGCCTCCTTCGCCAGCGCGAAGGGCGCCGGTGCTCGAACGAAGATATCGAGAGGCGCGCCGCAGGCGAGCACCCTCCTGCGCATCGTCCTCCCCACCGCGGTCGCCGTCGCCCTCGTCACCTTCGGGCTGACCCGCTGGCTCGGCGCGCCCCGCGGTTCCACCGGCGGGCGGAGCGTCCATGTCAGCATCCCGCTGCCCGATGGGTACGAGATGGGCGCGAGCAATCTGACCCCGGTCGCGATCTCCCATGACGGTGCCCGCATCGCCTACGTCGGGCAGAGGGACGGGAAGAACCGGATCTTCGTCCGCGCGCTGGAGGAGGGCGAGGCGAAGCCCCTCGATGGCACCGAGGGGGGCGATGGCCCGTTCTTCTCCCCCGATGGACAGTGGATCGGCTTCTTCTCGGGATCGAAGCTCAGGAAGATCGCCGTCAGCGGGGCGGCGCTGCAGCCGCTCGCCGATGCCCCGTTCCACCGCGGCGGTGACTGGGGCGACGACGGGTTCATCTACTTCGCGCCAACCAACATCACCGGCATCTGGCGGGTGCCGGAGGGCGGGGGCGCCGCCACCCAGGTCACCCTGCTGGACACGCTGGCGGGCGAGATCAGCCATCGCTGGCCGCACCGGGTGGCGGGGACGAAGACGCTGCTCTTTGCCGCGTGGACCGGCCCCGGCGACGACGAGCACCATGTGGGGCAGCAGACCCTCGGGGCGCCGGAGCACGCACTGCTCGTCAAGGGCGCTGACGCCCCGCAGTACGCCGCCAATGCGCGGCTGCTCCTTTATACC
>JANMYS010000152.1:0-3730 GCA_031382385.1 Gemmatimonadota bacterium | reverse complement strand
CCACAGCGTTGAAGAGGCGCTCGACCAAGAGGGCGGCGTACTGGACCGAGTCCCGAGCGACGTAGAGGCGGATGGCCTCGAGATCCTCGAGGGCTTGGGGGGTCCAGCGCACGGGCGTCATCCCAGGATGCGCCGACGCGCCTCCTCATGAGAGACCGTCTCGCCGCGCTCTGCCTGTTGCAATCCACGCTCGACCTTGGCCAGAAAGTACAGGTGCTCCATCGCCTGCTCAATCGTGGCGTCCGCCGGCAGCTGCTGCATGGCCTCGACCAGGCGCTCTTTCGTCATTTCGGAAGTCATGGGCATCTCGGAGCTGAAGGCTGCCCAAAGATGGGGGAAAGGAGCGAAAGCGGCAATCCTAGGGCATCCCGCTAGCGCTCTAACGCCCCCGCATAGGCTGCAATGCCCAGCTCGCATGGGCTCAATCGGGAGCTATTAGTCGGCTGGGCTTTGGCAGCTTCATGTGGTTGTTAGCCAGCCACGCGATCAGCTCCAAGGGCGAGGAACGTAGCTTCCTCGTGATCCACAAATTGCTGCAGGTGCTGGTGGTGATCGCGTAGCAGAGTGAGGATGACCGTGTTGGAGCAATTGCCCAAGGCGAACCAAACGACCTTGGGCGGGGCGCCGCGAGTCACGCGGAGCCGGAGAAAGTCCTCATCGCGGGTGACGAGAACGCATTCATGGGTGATCGCGAGAGTCCAAACGTCGCTATCAGGCGCGTCACCACATCCGAGGCCCCGAACATGAAGCGAGCCAGGATAGAGATCCGCCAGCGCTGGGAGAAGGGCCTCCGAGAGGTTCTCGTCCAGCAGGGGGCGCACGGCGATCTACGCGGCAGGAATGGCGAGAATCCGGCGCTCGCGTTCCGCAGCAAACGCGAGGCACGCGAGCACATCTTCGTGCTGGAGTTGGGGAAAGGCGGCGAGGACTTCGCTCTCGGTCATCCCACCCGCGAGGTAGCCAAGGACGTCACCGATGGTCAGCCGGGTGCCTCGAACGCACGGCTTGCCGAACCGGACGGCCGGGTCAATGGAAATACGCTCAAGATGATTCATGCCAACAAGATACGGTTCGGGGGCGGTCCGGGCAAGCAGGGGACTTTCGGTGCGCCAAGTTTCGGCTGGCTAACACCCGCGCATCACCTGCGTGGCGCGCAGACGAACAAGGACCTGTCCGCCAAAGTGAGCTAAGTCTCGAACCGACGCAAGGCGGTGCGCGCCACGTCTGGTGCATGCGCTAGTTAGATGGCCACTTGGGGATATGTCATGTCTGACATATATTAGTCTCCATGGCCGACGCCAACAAACCACTCGTCTGGCTGCGCGGGGAGGTCAAGACACCTCCGTTCTCCGCCGCCGCTCGTCTGGAGGCGGGGATCTTGTTGCGCCGGCTGCAATGGGGTCAGCTGCTTGGCGTGCCCCACTCGCGCCCGATGCCGATGATCAGTCGACGCTGCCACGAACTCCGGATCCCCGATGAGCGCGTGACGTGGCGAATCATCTAGCGGATCGGTCCGGATGCGATCGTCGTCGGGGACGTCTTCGCGAAGAAGACCCCGGTGACGCCCGCGCAGGTGCTGGAGACCTGCAAACGCCGATTCCGCCTGTACGATGAGTTGACCCAGGACTAGGAGCCGATGATGAAGACCAGCAAGCGGGCCAAGCTCGTCGCCGCCGGGTGGGCGGCCGGAACCACCGCGGACTTCCTTGGACTGAGCCCGGAGGAGGCGGCCTTCGTGGAAATGCGCGTGGCCCTCGGGCAGAGCCTCCGCCAGTGGCGCACTCGGAACAAGCTGACGCAGGGCGAACTCGCGAAGCGGCTCCGCTCGAGCCAGTCCCGCGTGGCGAAGATGGAAGCGGCCGATCCCAGCGTGTCCGTCGACTTGCTCCTGCGGTCCCTCCTGAGTTTGGGGGCCAAGTCCAAGGATATTGCGCGGGCGATTGCCTAGAGCGACATAGTTGGCCATCTAACGCCCGCGCATCACCTGCGAGGCCCGGCGCAGAACAGAGAACTATCAGTCACACTGGGCCACATCTCAGCCCGGAGCAAGACCGTGGCCGCGCCACGTCTGGTGCATGCGCTTGTTAGGTGGCCGTTCGGGAACCGCGTCACTGGGGTAGGGGTCCGATGCTGGCTTGCCGGCCATGCACGACCGCCAGAACCGCCACCTGAGAAGCGGTGACACGGTAGATGACGCGATACGGGCCTTCGATAACCTCTCGAATGTCGGAACGACCCACCTCAGGTACTGCACGACCGGAGTCGGGAAAGGTGGTCAGCTGCGGCCCGCGGGCCAGAATGCGCTGGACCATCCGATCGGCGTAGAACGGGGACGTCTGCGAGATGTATTCATAAATCGCTGCAAGGTGACCCACTGCCGTCGCAGTCCAGAGAATGGTCACTTCCGCCGCAGCTTCGCGACCGCCTCCTCATGGGACATGGTGCGCCCAGCGTCAGCGTCGGCCAGCCCCGCCTCCACAGCCTGCCGGACGTAAACCTCGTACATCAGGTCGTCCCACGAGGCGTCGGGGGGGAGCTGATCAACGAGGCGATGGGCTTCGTGCTTCAAGTCGCGGACGGGATCCATTGGAGCTCCAGGAGTGCGGACGTCCGGAATATCGCACTAGACTGGCCAGCGTGCCACTCGGCCCAGAAGTTGGCCACCTAACACCCGCGCATCACCTGCGTGGCGCGGCGCAGAACGGGGAACTATCCGCCAAAGTGGGACAAATCTGTACGCCAAGCAAGGCCATGGCCGCGCTGCGACTGGTGCATGCGCTGGTTAGGCGGCGCTGGCTCATTCATAAACTAAGTGCAAAAGGGTGGATGAGCCGAGCAGTACTGGTAGACTTCAGATCTCCGCCAAGAGAAAGAAGGCTACCATGACGTACCACCAGCTCACCCTCGGGGAAAGATATCGCATCAGCGCGCTCCGCAAGGCGGGGTGGTGGCCCAGCGCCATCGCCCGGGTGCTCCGCCGTCACCCCAGCACCATCACGCGGGAGCTCGCCCGCAATCGCCTGGCTGATCGTGGCTATCGGGCCCATCCGGCCGACTGCCGGAGCCGGACGCGGCGCCAGACCTGTCGCCGCTATCGGCGGCTGACCGACCGGCAGTGGCGGTGCATCACGCGCTATCTCCGTGAGGGCTGGAGTCCGGAGCAGATCGCCGGAGCCCTGCGGCAGCGGCGGCAGTTCCGCGTGAGTCACGAGACGATCTATCAGTACCTCCGGGATGATCGGGCGGCCGGCGGACAGCTCTATCGCCACCTGCGCTACGCCCATCGGCAGCGGCGCCGCCGCCTCGGTCGCGTGCGGCGCCAGGGGCCGCTCGGGCGGCCGCTCACGAGCCGGCCGGCGCACATCGCGACGCGTCGGCAGCGCGGCCATTGGGAGATCGACACGATGATGGGGACGGGCAGCCGCGCGTGTCTGCTGAGCGCGGTCGAGCGCGCCACCGGATACGTGGTGTTAGGCCTGCTGGCGACGCACACCGCGACCGCCTTTGCCGCTCGCGCCATCCAGCTCTTCCGGGCCCAGCCCCGTCGGGTGCGGACGGTGACGGCGGATAACGGCACGGAGATGACCGGGTACCGTCGCATCGAACAGCACACCGGCGCCACCTTCTATTTCGCGGCGCCCTACCGGGCTTGGGAGCGGGGGACCAACGAGAACACCAACGGCCTCATCCGCCAGTATCTCCCGAAAGGGCAGACGATGGCCCACCTCAC
>JANMYS010000140.1:0-12496 GCA_031382385.1 Gemmatimonadota bacterium | reverse complement strand
TAATCGGCAAACCCATGGCATCATCCCTTCAAGAGTGTTCCAGGGCCACTCGCCCTGCGTTCCAGTCGTCCGGGCGACCCGCGCGGTCGCCTGATGTGAAGCCGCCGTCCGGGGCCGGGGGGCCAAGGACGGCGGCGGAATATCGTCAGGCCGTCACGGCCCGGATTACGCTTCCGCGGCTGGCGCCGGTTCGGCGCCCCCCTCTTCGTGCTTGACCCGGGCCGCGATGATCGCTTCCGGCTTGGGACGGCGCTTGCGACGGGCACGGCGCTTCTTCCGGTCCGCTTCGGGATCGCCCTCGGTCCCGCCGTCGGTGCTGTAAGTCTCGGAGTCATCATCCCCTTCGGTCGCTTCGCCGCGCTGCGGCGTCTGCGCCCGGGTCTCGCGAATGACACTCGCCAGCGCCTCGGTGATCAGGGCGACGGAGCGGATCGCGTCGTCATTGCCCGGGATCGGCACCGAAATCACGTCGGGATCGGCGTTGGTGTCCACGATGGCCACCACCGGGATTCCCAGCTTGTTCGCCTCGGAGACCGCGATCTTCTCCTTCTTGGCATCCACGACGAACAGGGCGCCGGGGAGCCGGGCCATGTTCTTGATGCCCTCGAGGTTCCGCATGAGCTTCTCCCGCTCACGCTCGAACAGCAGCTTTTCCTTCTTGGTGTAGTTCTCGAACTCACCCTCGGCGGACCCCTGCTCCAGGTCCTTGAGCCGGCGGATCTGCTTCTTGATCGTCTGGAAGTTGGTCAGCATGCCACCCAGCCAGCGCTCCGTCACCCAGAACGAGCCGCTGTTGGCCGCCTCGGCCTGGACGGTCGCCTTGAGCTGCTTCTTGGTGCAGACGAACATCACCCCTTCGCCCTTCTGGACGACGTTTCTCAACAGCTCCTGGGCGACCAGGATCTGCTTGTACGTCTTCTGCAGGTCGATGATGTAGATGCCGGAGCGCTCGGCGAAAATGAACCGGCGCATCTTGGGATTCCAACGGCGGGTCTGGTGGCCGAAATGTACGCCGGCCTCGAGCAAGTCCTGAATCTGCGGCTGAGCCATCGGGGAACGAACCTTCCTGACGTTGGGGCGCAGGTCCGCCGCAGTGACGCGAGCGGTTGCGCAGGGGTTGAGCGTCCGTCGCGTTCATCTCGCCGGCGAACCCCGTGTCCGAGGCACCCTGCTGGCGATCCCGCGACGTACCGGATACCAGGAGGGACATCCCTCCCTGGTGTGATACAGGAGAAGCCGGCCGGCGACTGCGCCGGCCTGACTCCCCGACCATCCTACCGCTTGCTGAACTGGAACCGCTTCCGGGCGCCGGAACGACCTGGCTTCTTGCGCTCGACCGCGCGGGGATCACGGGTCAGCAGTCCACCGGTGCGCAGCTTGGCGCGGTGCTGGCTGTCCGCCTCCACCAGGGCCCGGGCCACACCGAGCCGGATCGCGCCGGCCTGGCCGGTCAGCCCGCCACCGTTCACCAGCGCGCGGACATCGAAGGCGCCCAGAGTGTCCGTGGCGGAGAAGGACTGCTGGATGTGCGACACCAGCGACGGCCGCGGGAAGTAATCTCCCAGCGTGCGACCATTGATGTCCCACTTCCCGGTCCCGGGGGTCAGGTAGACCCGCGCGACGCTCGTCTTGCGGCGGCCGACGGCCTGCCAGCGGAATTCAGGCTTCCCGCTCATATCACTTTGCCTTCGGTGCGACGGAGTAAGGCACGGGCATCTGGGCGGCGTGAGGATGCTGCGCCCCCGCGTACACCTTGAGCTTCGTGCGAAGCTTCTGCTTCGACAGGGAATTCTTGGGAAGCATGCCGAACACCGCATGCTCGATGACGCGATCAGGGAACTTGCCCTGGAGCAGGTTCTTGACCGGGGTGAACCGCTCGTGGCCCATGTAGCCGGTGTGATGGAAGTGGTGCTTCTGCTCCACCTTCCGGCCCGTCAGGCGGACCTTCTCGGCGTTGACGACGACGACGAAATCGCCACCGTCCATGTGCGGCGTGAACGTGGGTTTGTGCTTGCCCCGGATCAACTGCGCGACCTTGCTGGCGAGCCGGCCAAGTGGAACGCCCTCGGCGTCAACCACATGCCAGTCGTGCGTGATCTCGCTCGGCTTGGCGGAATAGGTGTTCATGACCAGCGCGTGTCCTGAGTTGAAGTGCGCGAATTGCACAGTCCGCAAACCTAGCGGCGGAGAAGGGGTTAGGTCAAGAGCCGGTGGTCGGCGCTGTCGAGCGGAGTTGCACCAGCACCTGGCCCTTCTCCACCGCCTGACCCGGAACGGCCGCCACCGATTCCACCCATCCCGCCGCCGCCGCCCGCAGTTCGTTCTCCATCTTCATCGCTTCCAGTACGATAAGCCCTTGCCCCGCTTCGACCTGCTGGCCCGGCTCGACCAGTACCCGGGCGACCAGCCCCGGCATCGGCGCCCGCAAGTTGGCCGCTCCCGATCGGGCCGCCGCCGGCCCGGTCAGGCTCCGGATATGGCGGGTCCGCTCATCCACCACCTCCACTCGCTGCCTTCCCCCCTGCACCGAGATATCCCAGAGACCGGGCTCGGACCGATCCATGGCCAGCGTCAGGGAGGCGGCATCCATCAGGAGGTGGCGCAACGGGGTGCCGGGTACTGTCGAAAGGTGAGCCTCGACGACCTGGCCATCGACCACCACCCGCTCGCCTTCCACCTCGATGATCCGTTCCCGCCCCGCGATCATGACGAAGTATTTCACTCAGGCCTCCAGCACGGCGAGGATCTCGACATGCGCGGTCTGGGGAAAGAGATCGTAGGGCTGGACCGAGCGCAGCCGCAACGCCGATTCAGTGCCGCAAAGTCGACCGAGATCGCGGGCAAGCGTGGCCGGATCACAGGAGATGTAGGCGATTCTGGCGGGGCGGCGGTCGCGCAGCGCCTCGATCACCGCCGGCGCCAGCCCGGCCCGTGGCGGATTGGCGATCACGGCACCCGGCGGGCCGAGACAGGAGACCAGCTCCTCGACCCGGCCGGCCCGGCGAACGATGGCCGATGCTCCACCGGCACCGGCCGGGACCGCGGCGGCGACGCGGCGTTCGGCGAATTCAACGGCCTGGCGGTCGAGTTCGACGCTCTCGACCTGGGCCCCCGCCTCGAGCAGCAGCGCGCTGGTCTCGCCGATGCCGGCGTAGAGATCCCAGACACGCACCCCGGTGAGCGACCCCAGTGCCGCGATCGCGGCGGTGCGGATCATGTCGCCGAGCGCGGGATGGACCTGCTCGAACACCGTCGCCGGAAACAACTCACCGCTGTGGTCGACCACGCGGGCGACGCCGGCCTCGGGATGCCACCAGATGGTCGCCGGCTCTCCCGCCGCCGCCAGCGCCGCTCCCAACCGGGGCCCGTTGCCCCAGGCCTGATGCGCCGCCGCCTTCACCACCACATGCCGGGCCCCGGCGCGATCGAGCCGCAGCATGACGTGGGTCGCATCGGTGGGCAGGAGGTGCAGGTGCCGCTGCAGCACCGGCCAGAGCCGCATGAGGCCGGGGGCGGCGATGGCACAGTGGGTCAGGCCGAACACCCGGCCGGCGTCGCCTAACGTGTGGTAGCCGGCGAACCGTCGCCCCGGCCCCAGCGCCAGGGTGATGCGGCTGCGATAGCCCCAGGCGCTCTCCCCCGCGATGACCGGCGGCACCTCCACCTCCAGCCGCCCGATCCGCCGCATCGTGTCCTCCACCATCCGGCGCTTGGCCTCGAGCTGGGCTCGCGCCGAGAGATGCTGCAGCTGGCAGCTGCCACAGGCGTCCGCGACGTAATGCGGACAGGGCGGTTCGACCCGTTCCGGACCAGCTTCGACCAGGCGGGCGATCCGCCCGCGGGCAAAGCGCGCCTGGGTCCGCACCTGACTGAGTTCGACCAGATCCCCTGGCGCGGCGCGAGGCACGAAGACCGCGCGGCCATCCTCCAGCCGTCCGATTCCGTCGCCGCCGGACGCGATGCTCTCGATCCGGGTCAGCGTAGGCCCTCCGTCCGCGCCGCTCGGAGCCAGAGTGAACTCAGCTGATCCTCCGTCGTGACGGCAGGACGCCGCTGCTGCCGGGCCTCATCTTCGGCCAGCACCGCGGCCACCGCTATCGCCGTCAGGCGTTCGGAATCGACCGGCGGGGTCAGCAGATCGGGCCGGCGGTCGAGGAACTGGCTGTCGATCCGGCCGGCGACGAACTCCCCGTCGGCCAGCAGCGCGAGGTGAAACGCCTGATTGGTGGCTACCCCCGTGACCACGAGCTCGCCCAACGCCCGGCGCATCCGGATGATCGCCTCGTCCCGGGTCGGTCCCCAGACGATGATCTTCCCCAGCAACGAGTCGTAGTACAGCGTCACTTCGTTGCCCGCCTCGAACCCGCCATCCCACCGGACCCCCGGACCCGCGGGCACGCGCAGGTAGCTGATCCGGCCGGCATCGGGAAGAAATCCGTTGGCGGGATCCTCGCTGGTGATGCGGCACTCCATTGCCCACCCGCGCGGCTGCATCGGTTCCTGCGGCAGGCGCATCGGCAGACCCTGCGCGATCCGCAGCTGCTCCCGCACCAGGTCCACCCCGTAGACCAGCTCAGTTACCGGGTGTTCCACCTGGATCCGGGTGTTCATCTCCAGGAAGTAGAAGCTGCCATCGGCCGCCAGCAGGAACTCGCAGGTGCCCGCGCCCCGGTACCCGACTGCCGCCGCCGCCGCGACAGCGGCCGACCCCATCCGGGCCCGAAGCTCCGGGCCAACCGCGGGCGAGGGTGCCTCCTCCACCAGCTTCTGGTGGCGGCGCTGCACCGAGCACTCCCGTTCCCCCAGGTGCACCGTCCGCTGATGATCGGCGAGCACCTGGATCTCGACGTGGCGCGGCCGCTCGATGTACTTCTCGAGGTAGACGCTCGCGTCACCAAAGGCCTTCAGCGCCTCCGAGGCCGCCGTGGTGAGCGCGGCGCCTAACTCGGCCGCCTGCCGAACCACGCGCATCCCCTTCCCGCCCCCGCCAGCCGTCGCCTTGACCAGCACCGGGTAGCCGATCTCCGCCGCCGTCGCCGCGGCTGCCGCGGGATCGGTGATCGGCAGGATGAGTCCGGGCACGATCGGTACGTTCGCCGCGGCCATGCGGCGGCGCGCCTCGGTCTTGTCGCCCATCGCGATGATCGCGGAAGCCGGCGGGCCGACAAAGAGCAGCCCCGCATCCGTCACCGCCTGGGCGAAGGGCGCCCGCTCGGCGAGAAAGCCGTAACCGGGGTGCACCAGTGTGGCACCGGTCCGCTGCGCGGCCGCGAGGAGCCGGTCGATGCGCAGGTAGCTCTCGGCGGGGAGCGCCGGCCCGATGTGGACGGCGAGGTCGGCGGCGCGCACGTGGGGCGAGAGACGATCGGCGTCGGAATACACCGCCACCGCCTCGAGCCCCTCCTCGTGGCAGGCACGGATGATCCGCAGGGCGATTTCACCCCGATTGGCGACGAGCACGCGTCGGAAGGCTGTCATGTGAAGCGACTGCGGAGGGCGGCGGAGACTAGTGACCGCAAGCGTCCCGTTGCTGCGCGCCAAGCGGGACCAGGAGGGAACCGCAGAGTTCGTGGTTGAACCGCGCCGCGCTGCCATAGAGCGCGATCACCTCACCGGGCAGCGCGGCGGGACGGGTGAGCGCGACCTGCAGGAGGTCGGCAATACCGAGCGCCCCGGGCAGCACGGCCGCGCTGCTTCCGGCTACCCGAACCAGTCGCATCGGAGTCAGGCCGGCCCGGGGAAGCAGGCTGTTCTCGATCATGGGGGTGTAGCAGACGGGACGCCGCTCAGCCACCTGAGCGAGGGCGGCTTCGACCGGCAGGGCCGGTGCGACCCGCAGTTCATCCGCCATCCGCTGGCGATAGATCGGGTCCTCGCCGTAGCGAACCGGCAGGAAAAGCACGAGATCGGCGCGGAGGCGCTGGGCCACCAGCGCGCTCCACACCCCTACCGCCTCCAGCTCCGAGCCCGCCACCATCACGCCGGAGGCGGGACAGGAGTTGACGAGATTGCGGCCCGCTTCCGCGATATAGGCCGGCGGCATCAACCCCGGACCATCGGGACCGGCGGCGCGCAGGCCCGGCCAGCCCAGCTCCTCGACCCGGGAGATGGCGCGCTCCAGCTCGACCATCGACCGCAGGTAGACGCTCGAGTCGGTGGGGAGCCGGAGCGACTGGTCCAACGCGGTGGCGGCAAAATCGAGGAACAGGGCACCGGGCGGTTCGCCGGTGTGGGCGCTCCGGTGCCAGCTCCGACTGTCGAGCAGGTAGACGTAGCCGAGTTGCAGCCAGGCCGCGCCATCGTCGGGAGCGGTGGCCAGATACCGCCCGAGCATCTCCGTCGCCCGCACCGCCGCACCACTGCGGATCATCGACGCCGCCCGCGGAGCAACCGAGGGATCGACCGCCCCCTGTGCTGCCACCGCGCCGGGCAGAACCAAGCCGGCGAGGATCGAAAGTCGCCGCAGCGAGAGGTGTTTCATTGGGCCGCAAGTTACGACGGGGTGCGGGGATGCGCCAGAGGAAGCTGGTAGGTGGCAGGTGGCAGGTGGCAGGTGGCAGCTGGCAGGTGGCAGGTGGCAGGCGGTAGGTGGCTGCTGACGGCTGATGGCTGACGGCTGACGGCTACAGCGGAATGTTGCCGTGCTTCTTCTTCGGATTCTGGTCCCGCTTGGTGCTCAGGCTCCGCAGCGCATCGATCAGGCGGGGACGGGTATCACGCGGGTCGATCACGTCGTCGACGAAGCCCCGCGCGGCGGCGGCGTAGGGGTTGGCAAAGGTCGCGGTGTATTCGGCGATCCGGCGGGCCGTCTCGGCCTCACGATCGGGCGACTGCTCGAGTTCCTTCTTGAACAGGATCTCCACCGCGCCCTTGGGGCCCATCACGGCGATCTCGGCGGTGGGCCAGGCGAGGTTGATGTCGCCGCGAATATGCTTGGAGCTCATGACGTCGTACGCGCCACCGTAGGCCTTGCGGGTGATCACGGTGAGCTTGGGCACCGTCGCCTCGCAATAGGCATACAACAGCTTGGCGCCGTGCTTGATGATGCCGCCGTGCTCCTGCGCCACGCCGGGCAGGAACCCGGGCACGTCGACGAAGGTCACCACCGGAATGTTGAAGCAGTCGCAGAACCGGATGAAGCGGGCCGCCTTCTGCGAGGCGGCGATATCGAGCACGCCCGCCAGTACCGCCGGCTGATTGGCAACGAGGCCGACCGAGCGGCCACCGAGCCGGGCGAACCCGGTGAGGATATTCCCGGCGAAATCCGGCTGCACCTCCAGCCACGACGCGCGATCCACCACCAGCTCCAGCACTTCGCGCATGTCGTAGGGCCGGGTCGCGGTGTCCGGAATCAGGTCGAGGAGCCGCTCCTCGCGCCGGTCCGTCGGATCCTCCAGATCGGCGCCCGGACGGGTGGGCGCCTCATCGAGGTTGTTCTGCGGCAGGTAGGCCAGCACCGCCCGGACCGCCGCGAGGCAGGCCGGCTCGGTGTCGTGCACGAAATGGGCGACCCCGCTGATACCGCCGTGGGTGTCGGCGCCCCCGAGCGCATCGAAGGTGACATCCTCATGGGTGACGGTCTTCACGACGTTGGGACCAGTCACGAACATGTAGCTGACGCCGCGCACCATGAAGATGAAATCGGTAATCGCCGGGCTGTACACCGCACCGCCGGCACAGGGGCCGAGTATCACGGACAGCTGCGGGACGACGCCGGAGGCGAGGGTGTTGCGCAGAAAGATGTCGGCGTACCCGCCAAGCGAGGCGACACCCTCCTGGATGCGGGCACCGCCGGAATCGTTCAGCCCGATGACCGGCGCGCCATTGCGCAGCGCCAGGTCCATGACCTTGCAGATCTTCTGCGCGAAGGTCTCGGACAGCGATCCGCCGAAGACGGTGAAATCCTGGGAGAAGACATACACCAGCCGGCCCTCGATGCGGCCGTAGCCGGTGACCACGCCGTCGCCGGGATATTGCTGATCGACCAGGCCGAAATCGTGGCACCGGTGGGTGACGAAGCGATCCAGCTCGACGAAGCTCCCCGGATCGAGCAGGAGATCCAGCCGCTCCCGGGCCGAGAGCTTCCCCTTCTTGTGCTGCTGGGCCAGGCGCTCGGCACCACCGCCCTGCTCCGCCAGCCCCTGGCGGTGGTGCAACTGGTCGAGGAGTTCGCGGGGATTCGGCATATGGGGCAAGAAGCTAGACCGCACTCCGGTGCGCGGGTAGTGGCCGCCGGCCGACGGCGCAGTGGTGGCCCGAAGCCGGGAGCCCTACTTGACCAGAGCCACGAGCCAATTGGAGAGCGTGAGCCAGCCGTCGGTCTGCGCCAGCACCAGCCGGAGCGGACCCGAGGCAACCAGCAGCAGTCCGCCCCAAAGGGTCACCGGGTGGAGCCGCCGGCGGATCTTCACATCCCAGACGACGAGCGGCACAAGGAAAAGCGTGGAGATGGCCAGGACGACCGGTGCGCCCAGACCGAGGAGGAGCACCCAGCGCGCGATCGCCGGCGGCAGCAGCGCGATGGTTCCCAACAGCATCAGGCGCTTGTGGGTCTGTGCATCGCGCCGCGCCGCGACGCCGGAGAAGATGAAGACCGCGAACAGGCCGATAGCGAAGAGCGGCACGACCAGGAAACGGCGCGGATCCATTCCGAATGGCGCGACACCCCGGCCAACACCCTGGAGCGCCGTGAGGGTACCCACCACCACCATCAGCGCTGCCAGCACCGCGGCTGCCACGCCGAGCCGGCGATGGAGATCAATCCGCTGCGCGGCCACCAGCCTGACCTGCACGAAAAAGAGCACTACCCAGGAGGTGAACAGGACGCCGTGCAGGTGGATGAGCGGGGTCAGCGCGGCCGGAGCCGGCACGGGCGCAGGGAGAAGGGGCCGCAGGAAGTAGGTACGCGCGAAGCCCGCGACGGCCGTGAAGATGATCGCCGCCGCCATGGCGCTGAAGAACTTGCGCTCCGAGCGCCGGAGATCCGGCACCGAACCGTCTGCGCCCATGGCCGATCCGTCTGGCTGGGAAGGTGGGGTACGACTGAATTTCCGAAACATTGAGTATGCGCCGCCCGCGGAACCTGGGCAAGCAGCAGGTCAGGATCGGGGGTGGAGGTCCTGAAACGCGGCGAGCTGGCTAACGATCGAAGAGGACGGCCGCTACCCGCCCGTGCGGCGAGCGGTCGGCGCAATCAGCCACCGGCCCCGGACCGCCAGGCGTCACTACTGCGGCCTGGCGATCGGCAGGTAGGGGGTCTTGGTCCAGGTGACTTCGGGGGCATGCTCGAAGCGGATGGCTGGTGACTTCCCCGCCGGGATATGCCAGAAGGCGAAATCCGCGACCTTGCCCTGCTCGAGGTACTGCACGGTATAGAGCGTGGAGTCCGGCGTCACCCGTGCCTTGATGTGATCAACCTTGTGCCAGGTGTAATCCGGCGAGTCCTTGCTGGTCCGGAAGGCGATACTCGTCGCCGAGACCTCGAACATCCGGCCGGCATACTTGCCTTGGTCGGTCCCCCAGACGCCGTAGGAATCGGCGGGGAGGCTGGCATCGGGGTTTGCCGCCGACAGGACAATCGGCCGGATGATGAAGACACCGACGACCAGCAGGAAGGCGGTCACCATCAGGGGGGCCGGCAGCCGCACATTCGGCAGCGACGGCAGCGAGAAGCCTGCCGCCTTGGCCTTGGCCAGTTCCGCCTTGGCCGCCGCGCGCCG
Source organism: Gemmatimonadota bacterium (assembly GCA_031382385.1). Lineage (GTDB taxonomy): Bacteria > Gemmatimonadota > Gemmatimonadetes > Gemmatimonadales > GWC2-71-9 > JADJOM01. The sequence continues at coordinate 2,777 of JANMYS010000140.1, read as the reverse complement.
ATCCTTGGATGGCAGCCGCAGTACGGTGTTGATCGACTGGAAGTACTCCGACAGTGTCCACGGCTGGACCAGCTCGCCATCGGCGACCGAGCGGTAGACCGGTGCCGCGGGTTCGGCGGGGGCACCCGGTCTGGTCTGTGTCATCGACATGATATCCTCTGCCGCTTAGTAGCGGGATGCCAGTGCGAGAAACCCGCCGTCATTGGCGCGCACGAGATCGTCGAAGCTCGACGCGGCGTTGAGCGAGTTGGACGAGACGCCGTCGGCGCCGAGACTGTAGAGATCGTAGGTGGAATTGACCTGGACGCCGAACCGATCGACCCGCGGCGGCGAGTTGGGGAACTTGGCGTACTGGTACGGCTGGCCCCACGGGTCGATGAGGGTGATCCCGATGCTCAACAGATCGTCCGGAAGCGAGTCACGCGTATCGATGGTGGTCTGGATGGTCTTGAGGTCGCCGATGGCCCGCGCCCGCTTGGCACCTTCGGCAATCGCCCGATATTTCGGGATGGAGATGCTCGCGAGCGAACTCATCACGCCGAGCACGGCGAGGAGTTCGATCATTGTCATACCGGCCTGACGCCGGCGCCGCTTGGCTGACTGCGCGTTCATCTCGGTCGCTTCCATGATCCCCCCAGGTGAGCCTGCTCTGGCTGGGAGATAAGCAAGTGCCGTGCACAAACCGCAAAGCGTTTGCCTGCATGGGTTTACCTTGCACTACGAGGGGTGGGCCGCGGTTTCCTCGACGCAGAATGCGGGAACAGGTACTGGCTGGGGCAGGAAAAACTCGAGGGCAGAGAGGCGGTTGCCCCTCTGCCCTCGGTGATGCGGCTGCGGCCGACCCTATTCCATGCGGTCGTCGTCCGGCGGGATGACCAGCTTCACCGGCGGGATGATCGGCAGGTCGGGATATCCGACCACCGCGAGCACGATCCGGTGATGGATCGGGTCGACTTCGAGCACCTTCATGTCGAGGGCCTGGCCTTCCTTCACCGCATCGCCGGGATTTTCGATGTCGGCAATGCCGAGCTGGGACATCGGCACGAAGCCCTCAATGTCGTTGCCCATGTCCACCACGACACCCTTGTCCATCAGGCGGGCGACGCGGCCCTGGATCTCGGTCCCGATCGGGAAGGTCTCCCCGATCTTGAGCCACGGATCCTCCTCCGCCTGCTTGAGGCCGAGGGAAATGCGCTTGTTGTCGGGATCGATGTTGAGAATGACGACATTCACCGCGTCACCCTTCTTCACCACTTCCGACGGGTGCTGGACCCGCTTGGTCCACGACATATCGGAGATATGGATCAGGCCGTCGATGCCCGGCTCGATCTCCACAAAGGCGCCGAAGCTGGTCAGATTGCGAACCTTGCCGGCCAGACGGGTCCCGACCGGGTAGCGGACCGGCAGCACCGTCCAGGGATCCTGCTCCGTCTGCTTCATGCCGAGGGAAATCTTCTCCTCGGATTCGTCGACCTTCAGGACGACCGCCTCGATGGTTTCGCCGATCGAGACGATCTTCGACGGATGGCGGACGTTGCGAGTCCAGCTCATCTCCGAGATATGGACCAGGCCTTCGATGCCCGGCTCCAGCTCCACAAAGGCGCCGTAATTGGTGATCGAGACCACCTTGCCCTGCACCCGGGTGCCGACCGGGTACTTCTCGGCGATGTTCTGCCACGGATAGCTCTGCAGCTGCTTCATGCCGAGGCTGATGCGCTCACGCTGCCAGTCGATGTCGAGAATCTTGACCTCGACTTCGCGGCCGATGCCGACCATCTCGGTGGGATGCGACACGCGGCCGTAGGACATATCGGTGATGTGAAGCAGGCCATCCACGCCGCCGAGATCGATGAATGCACCGAAATCGGTGATGTTCTTGACGACGCCCTTCCGCACCTGGCCGACGGCGAGCTCCTTCATCAAATGCTCGCGCTTGTGCGCCCGCTCGTTCTCGAGGATCACGCGGCGGCTGACGACGATGTTGCGGCGCCGCTTGTTGAGCTTGATGATCTTGAACTCGTAGCTCTGGCCCAGCAGCTCGTCGATGTTCGGCACTCGCCGCAGGGCGATCTGGCTGCCCGGGAGGAAGGCATCGACGCCCATCAGGTTCACCACCACGCCGCCCTTGATCTTCTTGACCAGGGTGCCCTGCACCGGCTGGTCGCTCTCGTGGGCCAGCTTGATCTTTTCCCACACCCGCATGAAGTCGGCCTTCTTCTTGGAGAGCACGACTGCACCCTCCGCGTCCTCGAGATGCTCGAGGAAGACTTCGACTTCGTCGCCCGGCGCGGGAATATCCTTGAATTCATCAAGCGGAACCGACCCCTCGGACTTGAATCCGACATCGAGGATGACGGCGCTTTCGGTGATGCGGAGAACGATCGACTTGACGATTTCGCCCTCGACGATCTGGGACATCGTCCCTTCATACATCGAGAGCATCTGCTCGTACTCGGCCTCGGAGTAATCCTCATCGTAGAGGTCGGCACGCACACGCAGGCCGGTGGCCGTGGCGTGGATGTTGGCAGGGGTGAGGGTGGAGGTTTCTGTGCTCACGGACGGGGGTGCCTCGGGTGGCCGCACCGGACAGGCTGCGGGCAGAGTGTCAGTCTCCAGAAAGCGCGGAATTGCCCGATCGGAGAGCCCGCAAAGCTAGTGAGCGGGACGGGTTGGGACAAGCTGGGGGGGGAGGGGGCAGGTGGCAGGTGGCAGGTGGCAGGGAGCAGGTGGCAGGTGGCAGGGAGCAGGTGGCAGGTGGCAGGTGGCAGGGAGCAGGT
>JANMYS010000132.1:0-32865 GCA_031382385.1 Gemmatimonadota bacterium | reverse complement strand
GCACAGGTCGTCGGCTCGTCGGTGGTGACCAGATTGTCCTTGAGCGCGACCGGCACGCCCGCGAGGGTGCGGGTGAGGCGCTCCGCGGGGCTCAGCGCGTCGACCGCCGCCGCCTGCCGATCCAGCAGCGCCTGGGACCAGTGCAGCGTCGCATTCAACGGCATGGCCCCAGTGAGGCGGCCACCCACCTCGCGCGCCACCGAGGCGGCCGTCGTGAGTCCCGAGGTGACCGCTTCCGCGATCATCCCGACCCCGCTCATTCGGCTCCCTCCATCGCACCAAGCTTCGGCACGGAAAAGAAGCCCTTGATGAATTCCGGCGCGAACGCGACCGGCGGACGCACCAGCCCGGAAGGCACGATCTCGTCGGCGCGCAGCGCCACCTGCGCCGGGCCGGCGACAAATGGCGGGGCGGAATCTCCCGCCGGCACCTCGTCGAGCTGGGCGACAAACTCCACGATGCGCCCCATCTGCTCCACCAGTCGTGCCAGGTCCTCCTCCGCCACATCCAGCTCGGCCAGCCGGGCGACATGCAGGACATCTTCCCGTCGAATGCTCATGCGCTCTCCCATTCCCGTTCGAGGCCGGCGTAGGCCACCAGCAGCTGCTTCATGCCATGTTCTTCGTCGTCGAACAGGACAGCGACTTTCAGGTCACGCCCAGTTCCGGTCAGCCCCTTGATCACCCCGCCACCGAACCGCCGGTGGCGCACCCGCTCGCCTTTGACGTAGCGGGGAGCATCCTGCGACGCTTCCTCAGGTGGCGGCGCACTGATCGGTGGACGGGGTGCGGACCGGGCCGGACCTCCCGACCCGGCCGTCGCCGGCGCCCCCCACCGATCCGTTGCTCCACTGCCCCGCCGGAATCCGGAGCCGCCGAAATCCGGGGTCCACAGATTCGACGTCTTCTGTTCCTCGATCAACCCCGGCGGCAGCGCCTGGAGGAAACGCGAGGGTCGGCTTGGCATCAAGGCCCCGCCCCGCCGCCGCGCGCGGGCCCACGAAAGGTACAGCTTGTCCTTGGCCCGGGTGATCCCGACATAGCAGAGTCGACGCTCCTCCTCCACCCCATCCGGCTGCTCGAGGGCGCGCCCGGAGGGGAAGAGTCCATCCTCCATCCCCGCGATGGCAACGACGGGCCATTCGAGCCCCTTGGCGGTGTGCAGCGTCATCAGCGTCACCCCCGCCTCCGCCCCCGCCGTCTTGTCGTGCCCGGACAGCAGCGCGGCCTCGGCGAGGAAGCGCTCGAGCGGGGTCGAAGGCTCCTCGTCGTCGGCGACCACGACCTCCGACCAGTCCGCCGCACTCGCGACCAGTTCCCGCACGTTGTCCCACCGGTCGGCGCCCTCCGGCCCCTCGTCCAGCAGCACCTTCTCGTAGTCGATGCGCAGGATGATCTGTTCCAGCACCTGGGCCGGCGGCCAGTGGGCTCCCTCCTCGGCGACCGACCGGATCAGGTCGGCGAACTTGCGAAGCGCCTCGCGCACGTTGGGCCGGAGCCCCTGGATCATCTCGCCACCCGCCGCCGCGCCGAGCAGTGACTTGCCCCACTGCCTCGCCGCTTCCTGCAGGGTTCCAATGGCCGAGTCTCCCACGCCGCGCTTGGGCACGCCGATGGCGCGGATGAACGCCTCATCATCCGCCGGATTGGCGACCAGGCGCACGTAGGCCAGCAGGTCCTTCACCTCGCGCCGGTCATAGAAGCTGATCGCGCCGACGATGCGGTACGGCACACCGGCGCGCCGAAATGCCTCTTCCAGCGCGCGGGACTGCGAGTTGGTGCGGTACAGGATGGCCATCTCGGTGTAGTGCCAGTCGCCCTTGGCGCTCCGGGCCCGGAACTCCTTGACCAGCCACTCCGCTTCATCCCGCTCATCGGCGGCCGTCACGATCGTCACCGGCTCTCCGCCCTGCCGCAGGGTGCGCAGCGTCTTGCCGATCCGGCCGGTGTTCTCCGCGATCACCCCGTTGGCGGCATCGAGGACCACACGGGTCGAGCGATAGTTGTCCTCCAGCCGCACCGTCGCGGTGCCGGGGAAATCCCGCAGGAACGACTGCATGTTGCGCACATCCGCGCCGCGCCAGCCGTAGATCGACTGGTCGTCGTCGCCCACCGCGCAGACATTCCCATGTGCGCCTAACAGGCGGATGAGCTGGTACTGGGCCGAGTTGGTATCCTGGAATTCGTCGACCAGGAGAAAGGCGAAGCGCTCCTGGTAGTCGCGCAGCCGGTCGGGCCGTTCGCGGAACAGCGTCAGCGGGTGCAGCATCAGGTCGTCGAAATCCATCGCATTGGCCGACTTGAGCGCCGGGCCGAGGGCCCGGTACACGTCGGCAGCGACCTGCGATACCCGGTCGAATGGCGATGCCGTGGCCAGCTCCTCCGGTGGCACCATCCGGTTTTTCGCCGCCGAAATGACCGACTGGATCACCTTGGGTGGAAACAGCTTGGTGGAGTGTCCCAGCTGGTCCATGAGCCGGCGAATCAGGGACAGCCGGTCGTCTTCGTCGTAGATGGTGAACTGGCGGGAGAAGCCGAGCGCCTCCGCCTCCCGCCGCAGCAGCCGGGCGGAGAGGGAGTGAAAGGTGCCGATCCACAGGCCGGCGGGGTCCTGGCCCAGCAGCCGGCCCACCCGCTCCTTCATCTCGCCAGCGGCCTTGTTGGTGAAGGTGACCGCGAAAATGCGCTTCGGCGATACGCCGGCCTGATCAATGAGGCGGGCGATGCGCATCGTCAGCACCCGGGTCTTGCCGGACCCTGCGCCAGCCACGACGAGCAGCGGGCCGTGGACGTGCTCCACCGCCTCCCGCTGGGCGGGATTGAGGCCGTCGAGGCCGATCAGCGGGGCACGTTCAGTCGTCATGCATCGGAATCCGGATCAGGAACGTGGCACCGGCCTCGGCCGGCTCCAGCATCAATTCGCCACCGTGAGAGTCCTCCACGACGCGGCGCGCCAGCGCGAGGCCGATGCCCCACCCGCTGGACTTGGTGGTGATGCCCGGCTCGAACAGCGTGCGACGGATCTCGCCCGGAATGCCGGGCCCGTTATCCACCACGCGGATCACGGCCGCGTCGGCCTCCTGCCCCACCCGCAGCGTGATCCGCCCCGAGCGCCCCGTCAGCGCATCGATCGCGTTCTTGACCAGCGACTCGAGGGCCCATTCGAGCAGGATCGGGTCGCCGAGAATTACCGGCCCGTCGCTGCTGGTGTCGACGTCGATGGTGATGCGATTGACCCGGTGGGGCAGCCGCGGGCTGAAGTAGTCCGCTACCTTCTTGGCGAGCGCCCCGGCGCCGACCGGCTCGCGCCGGTTGGCATGCCCGATCCGCTCGAACCGGTGGGCCACACGCTCCAGTCGCTCCGCATCTGCGGCGAGATGGTCCGCCAGGTGCGGCGGCGGGGTGGCGCGGGAACGGACCTGCTCGATCCAGCCCTGCAGGCTCATCAGCGGAGTGCCCATCTGGTGGGCCGCCTCCCGCGCCATGGCCACCCAGAGCCGATCCCGCTGCGCCGCCATGGCGTTGCGATAGCCCGCCACTCCAACCCCGATGATCGTGAGCAGGATGAGGCCCTGCAGCACCGCGAGCGCCACCAGCTGGCGCTTGGCCGGCACCGGCCCGAAGTGCAGCGTCCCCAGCAGCGGGTCGGCGATCGGGGGATTCTCCCGATCGAGCACCGCCGCATAGGCCAGCACGCGCGGATCATCCAGCGAGGCCGCGAACGGCAGGTTGGCCGCCGCCGAGACCCGCCCCGCCGTATCGGTGACCACGAGCGGAATGCCCTCGCGGCGCACCTGCTCCCCCAGCGTGAGGAGGGAGCTCTGCGCCGCACCGGGCCGGTCGTCGTTCAGCCCCGCGAAGACCCCGGCGTACAACCGGCTGATGGAGGAGGCATCACTGCGGAAGTGGTGGATCACGATCCAGCTCGATCCGGCGGACAGCCCCGCGAGCACCAGCACCAGCAGCACGACCAGCACCGGCGCAAACCGGCGCAGGCGCCGCCTAGGCACGTGGCACGAGCCGGTCGGTGCCGAGATACGGCGCGAGCGCCGCCGGTACCATGACCGAGCCGTCGGCCTGCTGGTTGTTCTCCAGCAGTGCGATGATCGTGCGGGGGAAGGCGACTCCCGACGCATTCAGCGTGTGCACGAACTCCGGCTTCGATCCGGGATCGCGGCGGAAGCGGATATTGGCCCGGCGCGCCTGGAAGTCGGTGAAGGTGCTGGCGCTCGAGGCTTCGAGCCAGGTATCCACGCCCGCGGCCCACACTTCGAGGTCGATCGTGCAGGCGCTGCCGAATCCGGTGTCGCCCGCCGCAAGCGCCAGCCTCCGATACGGGATCTCCAGCCGTTCGAGGGCGGTTTCGGCATGCCGGGTGATCCGCTCATGCTCCGCGCCGCTCTCCTCCGGCCGGCAGAGGCGCACCAGCTCCACCTTGTCGAACTGGTGCACCCGGATCAGGCCGCGGGTGTCCTTCCCGTGCGCGCCGGCCTCACGACGGAAGCAGGGGGTGTAGGCGACGAAGGTGAGCGGCAGCGCGGCGCCGTCGAGAATCTCGTCGCGGTACATGTTGGTCAGCGGCACTTCGGCGGTGGGGATGAGAAACAGATCGTCCGCCGTCGCCTGATAGAGCTCGTCCTCGAACTTGGGCAGCTGCCCCGTGCCGGTCATCGTCGCCCGATTCACCAGGAAGGGCGGCGCGATCTCGGTGTAGCCATGCTCGACGGTGTGGAGATCGAGCAGGAAATTCTGCAGCGCCCGCACCAGCCGTGCCCCCATGCCGGTGAACAGCGGGAAACCCGAGCCGCTGATCTTGGCCCCCCGGGGCAGGTCGAAGAGCCCGAGCGACTGCCCCAGTTCCCAGTGCGGCTTCGGCGCGAAGCCCAGCCGCGGCGGCTCGCCCCACTGCTTGACGACCTGATTGGCGGTCGCATCCCCATCCGGCACGTGGGCAAGCGGAAGGTTCGGCACGGTCAGCGCCAGCGCATCCAGCTCGGTTTCGATTTCGCGAACCCGGAGGTCGAGCCCCTTCACTTCGTCGGAAGAACGCTTGAGCGCGGCGAGGAGATCCTCGGCGGGCTGACCGGCCTTCTTGCGGCGCGCCACCTCTTCCGAGGCAACATTGCGCTCCGCCTTCAGCGCTTCGACCCGCGTCAGGGCCTCACGGCGCTGGCGGTCGAGCTCATCAAGCTGGTCGAGGAGTAGGAGGAGCGACGAATCCCGGCGGCGCGACAATGCGGCGCGCACCCCCGCGGGATCCTGGCGGAGTTGCTTGAGGTCGATCACAGCGTGCTACTGCTTGGGGATGCCGAGCGAGAGCGCCCGGTAGCCGCAATTCTGGTTGGCGAGCACTTCGATGCGGACCGTATCGGCCACCGGGTCGATGAACAGCACCTTGAGCTTGCCGTAGAGCGGCACGCTGAGCCCACTGCAGGTGTTGATGCCGCTGCGGATGAAATAGGTCTCGCCCACGGCGATCTCGATGGAGTCGGAGGTGGTGTACCCATTCCGAGCCGCCTTCGTGAGCTGGTCGAAATCGATCGTCGAGGGCTTGAGCCCCGGTTTCACCGAGCTGCTGCCCGCGAGGCCGAGCACATCGAGCGGGAGGAAGAAGCTGCGGCCGCCGGGATCAGTGGAATAGGCAAACTCGAAATTGGTCCCGACATCCCAGGTGCGCACCACATTCCGCGCATTCAGCGAATAGGCCGTCGGCGCCTGCAGCGGGCCGGTAGCGAGCGACGTCATCGTGAGCGTGTCGATGATGTTGGGAATCGAGGCAGGCGGGATGCCATTGTCAGCGCCACACGCGGCAAGCAGGGCAATCGCAGCAGTACCAAGAACGACCGGGAGGCGTGACATGGGCGGAAAGTACGAGGGGCGACGGGAGCGGTCAACCCGCAGTAATTGCTTGACTTCGACTGTGTGACCGCCGTACAATCCCTGCACCCCGCTTTCCCGTTCCCGGAGTCTGATGATGGCTGGCTTGCGCGAGATGGTGCAGGGCCTGGCGGCCCGGCCGGACGTCGATGCCGTCGTGGTCCTGAGCAGTGACGGGCTCCCGATCGACACCGCGGGACGCTCCCTGCTGGACACCGACGCGGTGGCCGCCCTCGCGGCGACCTTCGCCAACGGGGCCCGGCGCCTCGGACAGGCGGCGGAGTGCAGCGGACTCACGACGACGGTGCTGGAGTTCGACGACCGGCTCGCCATCGTCCGGCCGCTCGGCACCGAAGGGCATCTTTTCGTGCTTGCCGCTCCGGCCACCAATCTCGGGCCGCTCCTGTTCGAGCTGCGGCTGCAGGCACCGGCGCTCGCGACCATCCTCTGACCCGACCCCACTGAGATGCGCTGGGCCGTCATTCTCGCCGGTGGTTCGGGGAGTCGCTTCTGGCCGCTCTCCACGCCGAGTTCCCCCAAGCAGCTGCTGCCCCTGATCGGCGACCAGTCCACCGCCGAACAGGCGGTCGCCCGCCTCGAGGGGCTGGTCCCGCACGACCGGATCCTGGTGGTCACCGGACCGGCACTCGCCGGGCGGCTGCAGTCCGCCCTGCGGCTCCCCAAGGAGAACATCCTGGTTGAGCCCCGGCCCGCTTCCACCGGGCCGGCGCTCGTCTGGGCCACGCTCGAGGCCCGGCGCCGCGATCCCGCCGCAGAGGTGCTTTCGCTGCATGCCGACTGGGCCATCCGCGAGGAAGAGGCCTTCCGCCACACCGCCGCGCAAGCGCTCTCCACCGCCATCCGGCACCGCCGCCTCGTGACCGTCGGGATCGTGCCCTCCCGACCGGATACTGGCTTCGGCTACATCGTGCCGGGGACCGCCCTGGATGAGACGGCCAGGACCGTCGCCCGATTCGCGGAGAAACCCAACGCCTCGACCGCGCTCGACCTGATGGCATCGGGGGCCCTGTGGAACAGCGGTCTCTTCGCCTGGTCGGCAGACGTCCTCCTGGCGGAAGTCCACGGCAACACTCCCGAGATCGCGCCACACCTCGCCCGACTCGAAGCGGGCGACATCGCCGGGTTCTTCGAGGCGGTTACCGCGGTATCGATCGACGTCGGCCTGCTGGAACGGAGCAGCGCCGTCGCGGTGGTGCCTGGCCGGTTCACTTGGGATGACGTGGGGACCTGGGATGCCCTGCCGCGGGTCCGGCGGAAGGATGCGGAGGGCAACGTCGCCGTCGGCGAGGTCCACCTGCTCGATGCACAGGACTGCGTCGTCTGGACCAACGGGACCCCGATCGTCGTCAGCGGTGTGAAGGACCTCGTGATCGTCCATGCCAACGGCCGCATCCTGGTGATGCCCCGGCAGCAGGCCGCCGACCTCAAGGCGATCCTCGACCGCCTGCCGGCGTCGGTCCGCGACATCCCCTGAGCAGAGCCGTCTCGACGCATGCCTCCCCGCCTCTATCTCCTCGAGCCTGCATCACCCGGTCCCGCCTGGGCGCCCTTCACGGGAGTGCGGCCGCTGGCGGAGCTGATGGCGGGTATCTGGAAGATCCGGGAACGCTGGGAAGCGGCGCTGGACCTGGAAACCACCGCCAGCATTGGCGACCACGTCGCCGGGTTTCATGATGGCGCCGGACCCGAGGTCATCCCGCCCGGACCGATTCCCGGCCCGGCGATCATCGCCGCCGCCTGGTTCGCGCCGACGGGGAGCCCCATCACTCCCGACTCCTCCATTCGCAGGCTCGTCTCCGGTGATACCACCGTCGGGTGGCTCGTGCCCTCCGGCTCCACCTGGCAGGCGTCGACCGGAGAGGGATCGGCGCGCGAGGTCGACGGGCTGGTGCTCAACGGGACCTTCGACCTCATCACCGCGCTCGAACGGTTCCTCGCCCCCGATGCGCTGGGCTTCGGCAATGGCGAAGTCGACCCGGTGCCGGCGGGCAGCATTGTCATCGGCGATCCATCCCTCGTGCTTTGCCGCGGCGCGATCGTGGAACCGGGTGTCGTCTTCGATACCCGTGTCGGCGCCGTCGTGCTGGAGGCCGGGGTCGAAGTCCGGCATGGCACGCGGCTGGAGGGACCGCTCTACGCCGGCGCCGACACGCGGCTGCTCGGTGGCCACCTGCGGGCCAGCGCCTTCGGGCCGAGCGTCGTGGTCAAGGGCGAAGTCTCCTCCAGCCTTTTCCTCGGCTACAGCAACAAGGGGCATGATGGTTTTGTCGGCCACTCGGTGCTGGGCCACTGGGTCAACCTCGGGGCTGGGACGACGACCTCCAACCTCAAGAACACCTATGGCGAGATCGGCCTGAGCGTCGCCGGCGAGCGGATCCAGACCGGCCGCCAGTTTCTCGGCGCGCTGATCGGCGATCACGCCAAGACCGCCATCGGTACTCTTCTCCCGACCGGAACGGTGGTCGGCGCAGGGGCGAACCTCTTCGGCGCACCGAACGCGCCCAAGTACATCCCCCCGCTGGCGTGGGGCAGCGACGCCACGGAGTACATGACGGAGGCCGGCTTCCTCCGCGTCGCCGAGCGGGTGCTGCCCCGGCGGCACATCCCCTTCACACCCGAGCGCGCCGACTCCCTCCGCCGCACCTACCACCGCCTGCGGACGCCGTGACGACGCTGTACGCCCTCGGCTCCGGGTCGGCGGGCAACGCCTTTGCCATCGCCTCCGGGCCCGAGGCCCTGCTGGTGGATGCCGGATTCAGCGCCCGGGAGATCACCCGGCGGGCGACGGTCGCGGGGCTCGACCTGAGTCGCCTGGTCGGGATCGTGCTCACCCACGAGCATGGCGATCACACCGCTGGCGTCGCCCGGCTGGCGCAGTCCCTGGGCATCCCGGTTCTCGCTTCCGCCGGCACCTGGGATCGGCTGCGGGCAAAGATGCCCACCGTGGCGTTTCTTCCGCTCGCCATCATGGGCGGCATCCGTCACGGCGGTTTTCACATCGAGGCCTGCCCCACCAGCCACGATGCGGCGGAACCGGTGGCGCTGTCGATCCGGACCGCGACCGGTCACCGGATCGCGATCGCCTATGACCTCGGCCGGCCGACGACGGCGGTCCGCTATCTCCTGCGCGAGTCGCATGCGATTGTGCTGGAAGCCAACCACGACGATGTGCTGCTGCGGACCAGCGACTACCCGCCGGTGGTCCAGGAGCGGATCGCCGGAAGCAGCGGGCATCTGTCGAATCGCGCCGCCGCGGAACTGTTAGGCGAAGTGAGCCACCCGGGGCTCGAGGTCGTGGTGCTGGCCCATCTGAGCGCGCGCTGCAACACGCCGGCGGAGGCCACCGCCGCGGTGGCTCCGGTGCTGAAGCAGGCGGGCAACGGCACCCAGCTGTTCGTCGCCCCGCAACACGAGGCGCTGGAGCCCATCGCGCTGCGGTAGTCTGCGCCAGTCGAGCACCCCCGGCACGGCCCGTGCCCTCCCCGTTCCGTGAGGACAAGCAACCGGGCCCGGTCACTGAGACCGGGCCCGGTTGTGCTGCCATCATCCCGGAGCGCGGCGGTTCAGCTGCCGGCGTCCGGATCAGGTGGCACCGGTATCGAGTCCGGCCGCGGCGTCGGCGGCCCGATGCGGGACAGCGAGACGGGCTTCACCAGATCTCCTCCTGACAGGGTCAGGCGGGTGCCCTTGATCTGCATCCGGTAGGTGACCCATTCACCACCCAGGGCGAGCATGATGCTGTCGGGCTTGAGCCGCCAGCGGACCGTCTCGGTGCCGTAGCTGGCGCTCGAATCCTCGCGCACGATCACCGTTCGCGGGGCATCCTTCCGGGCCTGGTCCTTCGCATCCGCCTTCCAGGTACCCAACAGGGGAACCGCCGCCGACTGGGCCGAGGCCACCGCGGGAGCGAGCAGGGCGAGCGCGAGCACGAAACTGGACAGTCGGTGTCTCATTGTGTCCTCTCTGGAGCCGGATTTCGGCCGGATCGGGCCGTCACAACCCCTCATGGCAGGATCCGGACCAGCCGGAGCACAAGATAACCGTCCCCTGCTGCCCCCGAAAAAACAGCGCCCCGGACAGTGTCCGGGGCGCTGTGCCGTGCCATGCTGCTAGTGAAACCTAGTACATCCCGCCCATCCCACCGCCGCCCTGAGCTGCCGGGGCGGACTTCTCCTCCTTCCGCTCGACTACCACGCACTCGGTGGTGAGCAGGAGGCCGGCGATCGACGCGGCATTCTGCAGCGCCGTGCGGGTCACCTTGGTCGGATCAATGACGCCAGCCTTCACCAGATCCTCGTAGACATCCGTCGCCGCGTTGTAGCCGAAGTTCTTGTCCTTCGACTCACGCACCTTGGCCACGATGATCGAGCCTTCGGCGCCGGCGTTCTGGGCGATCATGCGGATCGGCTCTTCCAGCGAACGGCGCACGATGTCGACGCCGATCTTCTCGTCTTCCGACCCCTTGACCTTCTCCAGCACGGACTGGGCGCGCAGCAGCGCGACACCGCCGCCGGGCACGATGCCCTCTTCGACCGCGGCGCGCGTGGCGTGCAGCGCGTCCTCGACCCGGGCCTTCTTTTCCTTCATTTCCGTCTCGGTTGCGGCGCCGACGTGAATCACCGCCACGCCACCGGACAGCTTGGCCAGCCGCTCCTGCAGCTTCTCGCGGTCGTAGTCGCTGGTGGACTTGTCGATCGCGACCTTGATCTCGGAGATCCGGCCCTGGATGTCATCGGACTTGCCCCGCCCGTCGACGATCGTGGAGTTGTCCTTGTCGATGACGACCCGCTTGGCGCGGCCCAGCTGGCTGACGCTGGCGCTCTCGAGCTTGAAGCCCAGCTCCTCGGCGATGACCGTGCCGCCGGTGAGCTTGGCGATGTCGGTCAGCATTTCCTTGCGGCGATCACCAAAGCCCGGCGCCTTGACGGCGCAGACCTTCAGGGTCCCCCGCAGCTTGTTCACGACCAGCGTGGCCAGCGCCTCGCCCTCGACATCCTCGGCGATGATCAGGAGGGGCTTGCCGGTCTGCGCGATCTTCTCGAGCACCGGGAGCAGCTCCTTCATGGCGCTGATCTTCTTGTCGTGGATCAGGAGGTAGGCGTCCTCGAGCACGGCCTCCATCTTCTCCGGATCGGTGACGAAGTAGGGTGACAGGTAGCCGCGGTCGAACTGCATGCCTTCCACGGTCTCCAGCGTGGTCTCGAGGCCCTTGGCCTCCTCGACCGTGATCACGCCATCCTTGCCGACCTTTTCCATCGCATCGGCGATCAGCTTGCCGATCTCGTGGTCGTTGTTGGCCGAGATGGTGCCGACCTGGGCGATTTCCTTCTTGCCGGCGGACGGCGTGGAGATGCGCTTCAGCTCCTCGACGATGGCCTCGACGGCCTTGTCGATGCCGCGCTTGAGCTCCATCGGGTTGGCGCCGGCGGTGACGTTCTTGAGGCCTTCACGGAAGATGGCCTGGGCCAGCACGGTCGCGGTGGTCGTGCCATCGCCGGCGAGATCGCTGGTCTTGGTCGCGACTTCCTTGACCATCTGGGCGCCCATGTTTTCCACCGGATCCGCGAGTTCGATCTCCTTGGCGACGGTGACGCCGTCCTTGGTGATCGTGGGCGAACCGAACTTCTTGTCGATGACGACGTTCCGGCCCTTGGGGCCGAGGGTGACCTTCACCGCGTCGGCCAGCGCGTCCACACCGCGCTTGAGCTTGGAGCGGGCGTCACTGTTGAACAGCAGGTCCTTGGCAGCCATTGTTGCTTCTCCTTGAGATCGGTTAGCGGCGGGCCGTTGGCCGTTGGCCGTTAGCCGTTAGCGCTTTAGTTCTGGAATCCGGTAGTCCGACGGAATGCGGGACCTCTGGCAGTGACCGGCCGCCGCGCCGTGACCTCCAACGGCCACCGGCTAACGGCCAACGGCTGCTTCAGCCCAGCTTCGCCAGAATGTCCGACGACTTGATGATGACCACTTCCTCGCCATCGAGCGTGATGGCGGTGCCGCTGTACTTCCCATACAGCACCTTGTCGCCGACCTTCACGTCCATCGGCACGCGGGCGCCCTTTTCCACCCGACCGGGGCCAACGGCGAGGATCTCGCCCTGGGTCGGCTTTTCCTTGGCGGTGTCGGGGATGTACAGCCCGCCCCGCATGGTTTCCGCCTCGTCGTCCGGGAAGATGACAACCCGATCTTCGAGCGGATGGATCTTGAGCTTCGGCCTGCTCTTGGTGATAGCCATGGTGTGCCTCCACGTCGGTGGTGCGTAAGTTTATTAAGGACAATGGCTTGGCAGTCAGATTGTCAGACTGCCAAGAACAGGCTGCAAGATAGGCGACGGCTGGCACTTGTCAAGAGAGACTGCCAGTCGACGCCCCGCCCTCTGAGGGGGAACTCGCCGGCCCCGATCGGTGTTTCTCCCTATCCAGTCCACCAGTCTCAACCGCTTCCCTCAGGGACTGGTATGCGTATTCCTCTCCTGCTGGCGTTGCTCAACGCCCCGCTGCTCGCCGCCCAGACTTCGATCGCCGCTCCGTCGGCGGGCCGTGAAGCCCTGCCACCACTTACCGTCACCGTCGACTCCAGCCGCCACGAGACCCTCCTCACCATGGGACCGTTCCATCTCCCATCGATGGCTCCACACGATGGGATGGCCCGCATGGATCACAGCCAGAGCCACGATACCCGGTCTACACCTTTGCCTGGCCGGTGGATGGCTGGTTCCGCGGCTTCAAGCTCCAGGTGAGGGACTGCGCCGGTCGGCCACTGCCCCGACGGCTGATGCACCCTGTGGTCATGGTCAACTATGATCGCCGCCAGCTGCCCTACCATGCGATGGAGCGGCTGTGGGGAGCGGGAACCGAGATCGGCGATGTCACGGTGCCAGCGACGATCGGTGTCCCGCTGGCGCAGGGAACGAAGCTCGGACTGTACATCGCCTGGCACAACGGGACGCCGCAGGATCTCGACCAGGTCTATCTCCGCGCGACGCTGCAGTGGCTGCCGAAGAACCTCAACCCGGCCCCGCGCGACGTCTTGCCGCTCTATCTGGATGTGAATCTGAAAGTCGGTGGTGGAAACGAGTTTGACCTGCCGCCCGGGCGCAGCAGCCGGAGCTTTGAATTCGCTCACGAGGTGAGTGACCGGATCCTCGGCCTCAGCGGCCACCTCCACGACTACGGGCGCGAGGTACGGCTGGAGGACGTCGAATCCGGCAAGGTCCTCACCCGGGTGCGGGCGAAGTCCGGTCCAGATGGAAAGGTGAGGGCGATGGAGCGGCACCGCTTCGGGGTCTCGGGCGAGGGCCTCAGGCTATCCACCGGCCGACGCTATCGCGTCGTCGCAGAATACGACAACCCGACCGCGGACACCCTGATCAAAGGCGCCATGGGCAGCCTGTCAGGAATCTTCGCTCCTGACAATCTGGCGGACTGGCCCGCTGCTGACCCGGCGGATTCACTGGTCCAGCGGGATCTCAAGTTCCTGAGCCGGCGCGGGGGCGCGATGCGACGGACGGCACCACCCGCCCCTGCGGACAGCTCGCACGCCGAGCACCGGGATCACCAGCACGCCGCCGCGCCGTGAGACGGCTTGAGAATGCGGCCGGTCCACTGCATTTTCCGCCGCGTCGTAACACCTGACCCCGGTATTGGCCCCTGCGGCCAGAGGAGTCCGCCATGTCGCCCTCGTCGGTCCTGCTCGCCCTCCTAGCATCTACCGGCACCGTCTCCACTCCGGTCGCTCAGTCCCCGGACGTGGACGTTTCCGTCAAGGTGGACAGCGCCCGCCGGGAGGTGATCATCTCCGCGGGCCCCTGGCACCTGATGAACATGCCGCCGATGGCCAATCACGCGATGATGGACATGGGCGCGGCGCACGACACACCGCTGATGCGCTTTGCCTGGCCGGTGGAGGGGTGGTTCCGCGGGTTCAAGCTCGAGGTCCGGGACGGCAACGGCAACATCCTGCCCCGCCGGATCATGCACCACATCATCGTGGTCAACACCGACCGCCGGCAGCTGCTCTATCAGGCGGCCGAGCGGCTGTTCGGCGCCGGCACGGAGACGGACGATGCGTCAATTCCCGCGACGATCGGTGTTCCGCTCAGCCAGGGGATGAACCTCGGGTTCTACATTGCATGGCACAACGACACCGGGGTGGATCTCGACGGTGTCCGTCTGACGGTGACGATGCAGTACTCGCCCACCAATCTGAATCCGCGTCCGGTCGACGTCATGCCGATCTACATGGACGTGAACCTGACGGTCGGGGGGACGAATACCTATGACGTGCCCCCGGGGCGGACCCAGAAGACCTATGACTTCCAGGTCCCGCTGGGTGGACGGCTGCTGGCCTACGGCGGCCACCTGCACGACTACGGCGTGATGGCGCGGCTCGAGGACGCCGTGACCGGCAAGGAACTGGCCCGGATCACCTCGACCCGGGATGCCCAGGGCAAGGTCAGCAAGGTGAGCCGGAGTCTGCCAGGAGTGCGTGGCAGCGGGGTCCGCATGAAGCCGAACCACCCCTATCGCGTCGTCGCGGTGTACGACAACCCGACAGGTGACGTGCTGAAGAATGGAGCGATGGCGAGCATCGTCGGGCTCTTTGCCCCTGACGACCTGCGTCAGTGGCCCACGATCGAAATGGAGAATCCGACCTTTCAGGTCGATCTCGCGTCGCTCGAAATGATGGGCACCGGCTCGGAAGAGCACGATCACATGGACATGGAGCAGGGGTCGGCGCCGCACGAGCACAACTGAGGGAGTGGGCGGTTGGGCGGTTGGGCGATTAGGCGATTGGGCGATTGGGCGATTGGGCGGTTGGGCGATTGGGCGGTTGGGCGGTTGGGCGGTTGGGCGGCAGGCGATTGTCGGCACCTGGAGGTTACTCTACAATGCGCCGTGCGCCGAGCCACCGCTTCCACCACCACCGGCCGGTAATGTCCTCGGGGTTCAGTGCGCTGATCTGAACTCCGCCGCGAGCACTGTGGATGAACTTGCCGTTGCCGAGATAGAGTCCGACGTGCGAGACCCGGCTGCCACTCGTGGCGAAGGTGAGTACGTCGCCGGCATGGAGCGCCTCGATCTCCTTCTCAACGGCCGTCCCCTCGCGGGCCTGCTCGACACTCCGTCGCGGCATCGCGACGCCGTGCTTGCCAAAGGCGTAGCGAATCAGGCCGGAGCAGTCGAAGCCCTCCTCCCCCTCGTCGCCCCAGCGATACGGCATCCCCATCACATCAAGCGCGGTCTGGACGACGCCGCTGAGCAGCACTGCCCGCTCCTCCGGGACGCCGGCCCGCCCCAGTTCGGTGCGAATGGCCTCGGCTTGCGGCGCGGTGTTTGACGGCAGATCCGATCGGTCGGCGGCCGAACCGGCATCGCCGGCGGACCGGCGGCTTCCCCGGTCCAGTCCGAGGCGAATGCCAAGCTCGATCGCGTTGCGTGATCCCGGACCCAACTCGCGATACCGGCCCTCGATGGCGAGTGCGAGTCCGTGCAGCGGAAAGAACTCATAGCCGGCGCCTGCCGACCACGAGCCCCAGAAGCTGTCGTCGCCCCGCGTCGCAAGGCCGGCTTCAAGCCCGCCAATCAGATAGAGCCCGGACCGGCCACTGCGGAAGAGGGAGAGATCCACGCCGGCCCCCCAGAGATTACCAATCGGGGTGCGGCCGTCGATTGCGACCGCCTGCAGCCCATAACCGACCGGACCGGTGAGGATTCCCGTGGAACCCAGCCGGTAGCTGGTTGCGTGCGGACCGTTGAAGAGCTTGCCGACCTGGAGGCCGAAGCCCTGGGCTGCGGCCGGTGTCGCCCCGACCATCCACGCCAGCAAACCCAGCGCAGCAGCCCGTATCAACGGACCCGCACCGGATGCCCGCTGGTCAGGCTCACCTGGTAGACGTTGCCTGGGCGGCAATGGAGCCAGATCGGGGCTTCGATCGTTGAATCGTTCACCAGACGCGGGACGGATCCGGTATAAAGCAGCGGCACCGGGATCCGGCGGCCATCCCGGCGAATCTCCAGCACCCGTTCGATGCAGCCGGTCCCCGTGCTGTCGGCATCGGTCCGCGCGTCGGTAAACCAGACCTGGACGCCGGCGGATGTCGTGAGGAGCAGCGAATCGGCGGCGGGAGGCCGAGCGGCGATCGAGGAGTCCGCGGCCGGGCGTGCCGGGGGTGAGGAATGACAAGCTGCGACGGCCAGCGCGAGCCCCAGGCAACGGCACACACGGGACCTCACTGCGGCGGCTCCGCGGTCGTTACCCCGGTGGCATCGGCCGGTGGGGCCGGCTCCTCGGGCTCGATGTCGGGGAGACCCTCGGGGGTGACGTGAAGCGAGTGACGGAGGCGGGGCGACCGACGCAGCAGCAGCATCCATCCGAACAGGATGAGTACGCCGGCAATGAATGCCGCCGCGAGAGCGGCGTAGAGCGCGTGGCGCGGATTGTCGAACCTGCCACTGAAGCCGAGCAGAACCCAGGCAGCACCAAGCGAAACTGCCCACGCCACGAGCGGCGTGAGCAGCCAGCCAACGATCCGGGCGAGTGTGCCGAACCAGCGCATGCCCGGCACGTGACGCCGACGCCGCTAGCGGCGCGCCCCGAGACCGGAGACGAGGGTCGCGAGGGCCAGGCCAGGAAGGAACGCGAGCCCGAAGGTGGGCAGGTTCCACCCCGCACCGGGGAAATGGACCAGTACCGCAATCACGCCCAGCAGCAGCGTGCAGCCGAGGGCGGTGATCGCCGCGGCGACGGGGCTGGAGCGACCCGACTTGGCGGCCTGATTGGCGAGAGTGAAGGCGCCAAGCCACGGGAGATAGGTGCCGACCATCCACCAGACCGGATGGTACCACCAGTTGCTGCCGCCGCCGATCTCGCGCCAGCGGTTGGACCAGAGCCCGATATTCTGGAAGACCGTGACGTCCACGAGGAGGAAGACGATGGTCGCGGTGAGGCCGATCCCGGCTGCACTGGCGATGCCTTCGATGGTGCGGGCGCCGGTCCAGATTCCCGGCAGGAAGGTCACCGCGAGGACGCCGGTGGTGATCAGCAGGATGAGGAGGAGCTGTTCGACCGGGCCGTCGAGATACTTCGACACCAGTCCCGCCGCGAGAATGAACCCGGACTCGATAGCGCCGAGCTGCACGGCGGCGCGCCGAATCAGGGGCAGGTCGGTCTGTTCCAGGCCGGTTGCCGGCTGCACCGCAGCACTCATGATCGCTCCGGAATACGGGGGTAAAACGACGCTCAATTATACCAACCCCAAGCGAGGATCACCACCACATCGGTGAGGGCCCACACCCGAAGGCCGGCGTACATCCCCGCCTGGTGTTCGGCAGGGGTCATTTCGTCGCCGCGGCGGTACCAGGGCAGAAGGAGCCCCATCCAGGCGGCGGCGGCGATCGCGAGCCCGGCCCAGCGCAGCAGATCGGCGTCAGCGGTACCCCAGCCCGACAGACGGCCGGCCAGGACCAGGCAGAGGAAGGCGGCGGCGGCCGCGGCGATGGCCACGAGAAGGCTCCGCCGGACGCCGAGAATCAGGGCGAGGGTCCGGTCGCCCCGCTGGCGGTCCTCGTCGAACTGGTAGAGCTGGGTGAGGGGATACAGGCTGGCGAAGAGGGGGCAGAAGGCGAAGAGGACGAGGCCGTGGGCCAGATCGAGGGACCGGCCAGTGGCAGCGAAGCCGGCATAGGCCGTCAGCGTCCCGAAGCCCACCATGTTGATCAGCCAGTCGAAGCCGGCGACGGCCTTGAGCCGGAGGGGGGGCACCGAGTAGGCGAGCGACATCGCCAGGCAGACGGCGTACGCCCAGGCAAAGCCCGAGGGCAGCAGCAGAGTGAGTGCCTGACCCGCTGCCAGGAGCACCAGGGCGAACAGGGCGAGATGCCGTGGCACCGGTGGGGGCGCCTCGAGGTAGCCGATGTCACCTTCGTCCCGATCAAAGGCGCTGTTGATGGCGAGTGTACCGCCATTGAGCAGCAGCACCCAGATCAGCATCCCGGCCAGTGCCACGCCGATCTGCTCGCCACGCAACGCTCCACCGAGCCCGACGGCGAGCAGGTAGCCGACGGTGGTGTGCGCCGCCATGATGGGCCATTCGGCGGGACGCAGGTGCAGCAGGTAGTCGAAGCCGCTCCCCAGCCAGCGATAGCCCAGCCGGCGCAGCGGGCGGTCCGAAGCTGGGGGCGCGCCCGCTACCATTTGATGGAGAGATACCCGGCGGCGATCCGGAGGCCGTGCAGCGTGAGGTCGGGGTCGACCTGCTCGATGGTGCTGGTGAGGGGAACAATCGTCTGGGCCAGGCCACCGGTGGCGACCACACCAGGGATGCGGTCGGTGGGCCACTCCCGCTGGATGCGGCGCACGATTCCGTCCACGGCATCCGCGGCCCCGAAGAGCACGCCGGCACGAATGCACTCCTCGGTCCGCCGACCGATGACCCGCTCCGGTGCGCGCAGCTCGGTTGCGGGGAGCTTGGCCGCACGCCGGGTCAGCTGGTCCGCCGAGGTACGGAGGCCGGGCATGATGACGCCACCGATGAACCGGCCGTCCGCCGTGATGCAGTCGAACGTCGTGGCGGTGCCGAAGTCGACGACGATGGTGTCGGCCTTGAACCGCTCGACGGCGGCGAGGGTGTTGATGATCCGATCCGCCCCGACGCTGAGGGGCTCGTCCACATCCAGCCGGATCGGCAGCGGGGAACAGGCATCAATGGCGACCATCTGCGCCCCGGTGATCGCCGCCACACCCGAGAGCAGACTCTGCGTCACCGCCGGGGCCACCGACGCGATGACGCCGGCCCGGATCTCGTTAGGCGAGTGGCCGGCGTGCAGCAGAAAGGCGCCCAGCGCGGCACCCCATTCGTCCGGGGTGCGGTCGGGGTTGGTCGTCAGGCGCCAGTGGCCGTCCAGGGTGTCGCCCCGGAACAGACCGGCGGTGATCTCGGTGTTTCCGATGTCGAGAGTGAGCAGCATCGAGGCTACGAAACGATGTCGCCCAGAATGTGCCGCGCGATGACGATCCGCTGGATCTCGCTGGTGCCCTCGCCGATCTCGCAGACCTTGGCATCCCGCATCATGCGTTCGACCGGATACTCGGTGGTATAGCCGTACCCGCCGAAGATCTGGACCGCCTTGGTGGTGGCC
This sequence comes from Gemmatimonadota bacterium, assembly GCA_031382385.1. Taxonomy (GTDB): domain Bacteria; phylum Gemmatimonadota; class Gemmatimonadetes; order Gemmatimonadales; family GWC2-71-9; genus JADJOM01. The sequence continues at coordinate 13,832 of JANMYS010000132.1, read as the reverse complement.
CGCATGGCGAGCTCGGAACAGAAGAGCTTGGCCATCGCTGCTTCCTGCTTGAACGGCTTGCCGTTCTGCTTGAGCCAGGCGGCATGGTAGAGCAGGTGGGTCCCGGCCTCGATCTCGAGCGCCATGTCGGCCAGCTGGAAATGGACGCCCTGGAAGCTGCCGATCGCCTTGCCGAACTGTTTCCGTACCCCGGCATACCGCAGCGCCTCCTCGTAGGCCCCTTCGGCGATCCCGAGCGACAGCGCCGCGATCCCGATCCGGCCAGCATCGAGGGTCTTGAGAAAGTTGATGAAGCCTGCGCCCCGGGTACCAAGGAGATTCTCCTTCGGTACGATGGCGTCCTCGAAGACCAGCTCGCGGGTGTCGCTAGCCCGCCAGCCCATCTTGTCTTCTTTCTTGCCGGCGCGGAATCCGGCGATCCTGGGCAGCGAGGCCTCGTGACCGATCCCGACCTCCCGGGTCCGGGCGAGGTCGCAGGTTTCCTTGGTGAGGATGAAGCTGGTGATCCCCTTGCTCCCCTTCCCCGGCTCGGTCCGTGCGGTCACGACGAAGATTTCTCCCACGCCGCCATGGGTGATGAAAATCTTCGAACCGTTGAGCAGGAAGTGATCGCCCTTGTCGACCGCGGTGGTGGCGGTGCCGCCGGCGTCGCTGCCGGCGCCCGGCTCGGTGAGGCCGAAGCCGCCCAGCACCTTGCCCGAGGCGAGCAGCGGGACATAGCGCCGCTGCTGTTCCGGGGTGCCGAAATCCATGATCGGCGAGGTGCCGAGGTTGGTATGGGCACTGACCGTGAGGCCATGGCTTGCATCCACCTTGGCCAGTTCCTGGATGGTGATATAGTAGGACAGCTGGTCCATGCCCGCGCCACCCAGTTCCTCGGACCAGGGCACGCCCATGAGCCCGAGTTCTCCCATCTTGCGGATGTTTTCCCACGGAAACGCCGAGGTGCGGTCCAGCTCGCGGGCAACCGGCGCCACCTCCTTGCGGGCGAACTCGCGGACCATGTCCCGCACCTGAAAGTGCTGCTCGGAGAAGTAGAGCGAGAGATCCATGACTCGACTCGAAGGGGTGGAGGGCGGACGGTCGGACGGTCGGACGGTCGGACGGTCGGACGGTCGGACGGTCGGGAGAATATAACTGCTCATCGGGCCGGCCGAGCCCGCTATCTTTGGGCCTCATCCCCGGGGGAAGGTCCCAGCGTGCGACCGACATTCCAGAGTGCCAGACTTCTCCTCCAGGGCGCCGCGGCGCTCCTGGTGGCTGCCTGTGGTGACTCCAGCGGACCGGGCACTCCCCCCACCGCGCTGACGCTGGTGCCGGTTGACAGCGGGTACGACTTCTCGGTTTATGTGACGGCTCCGCCGGGCGACCCCCACCGCCTCATTGTAGCGGAGCGCGGCGGGAGGATCCGGTTGATCAAGGACGGGGTGCGGCAGGATTCCGCATTCCTGAACCTCAGCACGCTGACATCTCCCGCCACGATCGAGTACGGCGTCTACAGCGTCGCCTTTCACCCGCAATACGCCGTCAATCACCGGCTCTTTGTGTACTACGCCGATCTGAATGGCGACAGCCGGCTCGCGGAATTTCTGGCCGACGCGAGCCTGGACCACGCCGACCCCACCAGCCGTCGCACGATCCTGAGTCAGACGCAGGATCCCGGAACGGTCTTGTATGGCGGTCTGGCCGCCTTTGGCCCCGACGGCAAGCTGTACCTCGGCCTGGGCGATGGCAGCCCGGTGACAGGAGTCTGGGACAGGGCGCAGGACAGCACTTCCCTGCTCGGCAAGCTCCTACGGCTCGATGTCGATCAGGGGGGCACCTATGTGATCCCGCCGGATAACCCGTATGTCGGGCGCAGTGGCTGGCGCGGAGAGATCTGGCAGCTGGGCCTGCGCAATCCGTGGCGCTGGAGCTTTGATCGCGCGAACGGCGAGCTCTGGATCGGGGATGTGGGCGAAGACCTGTACGAGGAGATCGACGTCCTGACGACACCGGTCGTCGGGGGGAACAATTTCGGTTGGCCAGCGCGCGAGGGGAACCACTGCTACCTCCCCGCCGTGGGGTGCCCGACGGCGGGCCTGGTGCCACCGATCCTGGAGTATGCGCACAGCCCATCCTGCGCGACGGTGGGCGGCTACGTCTACCGCGGGAAGCGCTACCCGTCGCTCCGGGGGACCTACGTCTACGGCGACTTCTGCGGCGGGTGGATACGGTCCTTCCGCCTGGTCGGCGGGGTCCTGACCGCCGGCTACCCGGCGCTGGCCACGCCCATCGTCAATGACAATGTGGTCTCCTTCGGGGAAGATGCCGACGGCGAGATCTACGTGAGTGTGGCATCGGGCCGCATCTACCGTCTGGCCCTGGCCGACTGACGCGCGAGACGGCGCACCAGTCGTCCGAAGTCTCCGAGACTGTTCCCCGCACCCGTTGGCTCCCTGCCTGCCGCGCCGCGCGCTTTCGTCCCGCCACAGATGTCGCAGCCGTCACACGGTACTCGCTCCTGGCCGAAATAGTCCAGCAGCACCGAGCGACGGCAGGTTCTCCCTCCCGCGTACCGCTCCATCACCAGCAGTCTCGCCTCAGCCGCCCGCCGGCGGCGTTCCACCGCCTGCCATGCCGCGGCCCGCGGGATCGGCCCGAGTTCGGCGGCGAGCCGTTCCGCCGACGCCGCAACCGCTGCCGGATGCCTCCTGCGGCGTTCCGGATGGGCCCAGAGTTCCTCGAGGATCTTGCGGGCCGGAAAGGTGACACCGAGCTGGCGCCGGTGGATCTCCGCGTCGGTCGGATGGTGCAGCAGGACGCAGCGTGCCGGCCCGCCATCACGCCCGCCGCGACCGGCTTCCTGATAGTACGCCTCCGGCGTGGCGGGCATGCCCCAATGCACCACGAGCCGGACCCGCGGGGCATCAATTCCCATTCCGAACGCCGAAGTCGCCACCACGACATCGAGCTCCTCGGCGAGGAACTGGTTCAGCACCTGGCTGCGGTGCTCGCGGGGAAGGCCGGCGTGGTAGGCGGCGGAACGGATCCCGCTGAACCAGAGCGCCTGGGCCAGCGCATCGGCGCTGGCGCGGGTCTGGACGTAGACAATGGAGAGTCCCGGCCTGGGTGCCAGCAGCGCTCGAAGGGCGGGCAACCGATCCGCGGGGCGCCGCATCCACTGAATGTCGAAGCGCAGATTCGGGCGGTTGAACGAGGCGAGATGCAGGTCATGCTTGCCGAGCCCGAGCGACGCGATGATGTCGGTCCGGACCGCGGGCGTGGCCGTCCCGGTGAGCGCGATGGTGGGCGGCGACGCACAGGTGACGCGAAGAGTGGCGAGCTCGCGGTAGCTGGGCCGGAAGTCATGGCCCCATTCGCTGATGCAGTGGGCCTCGTCGACGGCCAGGAGCCGCGGCCGGATGCCGTTGCGTACCAGCTCCTCCGCCAGCCGCGGGGCGCGCTCAGGCGAAATGTAAAGGAGGCGCAGTGTCCCATCGCGGACCTGTGCCATGACCCCCTCCTGCTCCTCCGGCGTGAGCGACGAATTCAAGGTCCCCGCCGCGACGCCACGCAGCTGGAGCGCGCCCACCTGATCCTGCATCAGCGCGAGGAGCGGTGAGACGACCACGGTGAGACCGCCGAGCACGAGCGCCGGCACCTGGAAGCAGATGGACTTCCCACCCCCCGTGGGCAGCACGGCCAGGGTGTCACGACCGGCCAGGACGGACTGCACCACCCGACGTTGCAGCGGCCGGAAATCGGCGAAACCATAGTGGCCGTGGAGCAGCCGCCGCGCCTCGGCGATCCGCTCCGCGAGGGGAGTCATGATCGGGTTCATGGGACGAAGCTACGGGCGCTGTCGGCGGAGATAGAGGTGAAATCGTGCGGGATGGTGCGGGGAAATGCGGAGGAGAGGGCTGGGCGATTGGGCGATTGGGCGGTTTGCGGCCGCGCGAAGCTACTGCTCCAATCGAGGCGCCGCCTTCCGCTTGAGCCAGAATCGCAGAATCAATGCGGCCGCCAGCACGGCCATTGCTGCCCAGACCAGCGGCTTGTTCTCCAGCGCCACTCCGGCGGCGGCGAGGAGAAAGCCGAGCAGGGCGAGGAAGAGCTTGGCCCGGTGCATCACTTGAGGAAGGCGCGCACAGCCGAGCGGAAATCATCGTGGGCCCGGGCCAGGGCGTTGGCCCGCGCGCCGAGCGCGATCCCCTCAGCGAAATTCTTGCCATCGAGTTCATCGACCAGACGCTTGATCAGGCCCAGGGCGGAGCCGCTGCTGGCTGCCAGCTGACTGAGCAGGGCCTCCGCGCGCTGGTCCAGTTCGGCGTCGGGCGCCACCCGGGAGATGAGTCCGTGTGCCGCCGCCTCCGCGGCGGTCAGCAGCCGGCCGGTGGCCACGAGATCGAAGGCGACCCGCTCGCCCACCAGACGCCGCAGGATGGTCAGCACCATGGCCGGCACGAAGCCACGCTGGATCTCGGGGAAGCCGAACCAGGCACTCTCGCCGGCGAGCACCATGTCGCAGGCGGTGGCGAGGCCGGCCCCGCCGGCCAGTGCACGGCCGTGCACAATGGCGACGACCGGCTTGGGCAGCTGGCGGATCTTGAGGAAGATCTCGCCCAGCGTGCGCGCACTCCGCTCGTTCTCCTCCATGCTGTGATCGGCCGAGGCGAGCAGCTCAGCGAGATCGGCGCCGGCACAGAAATCCTTGCCGGCCCCCCGCAGCGCCACGACGCGGACCGCTGCATCGAGATCCGCCCGGTCCAGCGCCGCGGTGAGCGCGGCGATCGTGGCCGCATCGAGTGCGTTGCGCTTCTCGGGGCGGTTGAGCGTGAGCGACAGCACGCCGCCGTTGAGCGAGGTGAGCAGCACGGTGGGTGCTGTCACCTGGAAGCGGCAACCTTCCGGGCCACCGCCACCGGCACCGGGATTTCCATCCGCAGCAGGGCTGTCGAGTAGACCTTGCCCTGGGCATCGGTCTTGAGCGAAATCGTCCCGCCGCCGTCGAGCGCGCCATGCAGCAGGAAGTTGAGCGCGTTGAGGTTGGGCAACTCGAAGCGGTCGACCTCCCGCACCATGCCACGGAAGTGGCGCTGCACCCGGGCGCGGGTCACCTCCTTCACCAGCAGCGGATAGTGTGCCGGATCGAGCGCGATCAGCCCGACGTTGGCGCTGTCGCCCTTGTCGCCGGATCGGGCATGGGCCAGGTAGCGGAGCTGGACGAGACGCACCGCGGGTTTTGCGGCTGGGCGCTTCAGCGGTTTCCTAGACATCGAGCACCTCCACCCGTACATGCGGTTCCACCATGCGGCGGTCAATCAGCGCCGGCCAGTAGGCCACCACCTCCTGCACCTCGGGCCGCCCACCGGCAAAGCCGGTAACGCTCGGCGGCCCGGTGAGGACGAGGGGCGCAATCTCCCGGGTGAAGCGTTCCACCGGCGCCTTGTCGCGGGCCCGCACCCCGATGCGCAGTTGTACCTCGGGGATATCCGGGCTGGGCGGCCCGGACAGCGCCCCATGGGTGGCATCGACGCCCACATATTCGGTGAGGATCTGCTCGAACTCCAGACCCAGATCCTTGAGCCGCGCCCGAAGGATTCGGTCGGCGGCCCTGGCCTTGTCGTAGGCCTCGGGCCAGCTGTAGACCAGCGTGCCGACCGCCTTGTAGCCGTAGAAATAGGCAATCGACACCTTCAGCATGTCGGTGCGCGGCCGGCCGCGGATTCCGCTCACCCGCACCCGGTCCTTCCCCGCCGCGCGGAGCTGGATGCTGGTGAAGTCGGCGATACCATCCGGCGTGATGTAGGTGTTCGGATCGCCCATCTCGTAGACCAGCTGTTCGGTGACGCTTGCGAGATTCACCACCCCGCCGGTTCCGGGATGCTTGGTGACCACAAAGCTGCCGTCGGCGCTGGCCTCCACGATCGGGAAGCCGGGATTCTCGAGTCCCTTCACCTTGCGCCAGTCGCGCAGCAGGTTGCCGCCTGACGACTGCGCGCCGCACTCGATGATGTGCCCCGCCACCGTCCCCGCCGCCACCTTGTCCCAGTCCTCCGGCGACCAGCCGAACTCGTGGAAGAGCGGGCCCAAGGTAAGGCCGGTGTCGGTGACCCGTCCGGTGATGACCACGTGGGCGCCCTGCCGCAGCGCCTCGACCATCGGCGCCATGCCGAGGTAGGCATTGGCGGAAAGCACCTTGTCGCGGATGTCGGCGAGCGGGCGGCCGGTGTCCATGTCGGTGAGCGGATGCCCCTGCTGCAGCAGCTCATCGATTCGCGGCAGCAGGTCGTCCCCCGTCACCAGCGCAATGCGCAGCTTGCCGCTCAGGCCCAGGCGCCGCGCCACCTCCCGCACCGCGTCGGCGCAGGCCCGCGGATTGACGCCGCCCGCATTGCTGGTGACCCGGATCCCGCGCCTGACGATATCGGGGAGGATCCGTTCCATCAGCGGGACGAAGTCCCGGGCATATCCGAGCTTCGGATCGCGGGATTTCTGCTTCTGCATGATGGACATGGTCACCTCGGCGAGGTAATCCATCATGAGGTAGTCGATCGGGCCACCCTGCACCTGGCGCACCGGCGCTTCGGGCCAGTCGCCCCAGAAGCCCTGTCCGGCGGCAACACGTACCACACGATCGGTCATGGGGAGAGCGGGGTGAGAGTAGGCGGCAACGGCACCTCGCGGGTCCAGGTCCGTTCCTCCTCCGGCACCACCACGATACCGAGAGGGAAGAAGCCGTCGCCCAGCGCCAGTCGGGGCGGGCCGAGCGGAAGTGACAGCGTGGCCGTGCGTCCTGGCTCGATGGTCAGCGGGGCGCCAGGGATCGGGGTCACCCCGGCGGAATCGGCGTAGAGCCGAATCGAGAGATCGGCCGTCCACCGCAGATCCCCCCGGGCATCGGCGAAGCCGGGGAAAAGGAGCAGTTCGGCCGGACCCGCGCCATCCGGCGGCAGATCCACCTGCAGGCGCCCGGTGGCGTAGTTGAGTGGCGACTTGCCGAGCTGCTGCCCCGCCCCGTTGACGAGGGTCACGCCGAAATCGGTGAATCGTGGCCACTGGGCCGGCTCCATGCTCACATCGATCGCGGCATGCACCGCCCAGTCAGGCAAGGCAAAACGGACACGCTGCCGGTCGGTCCCGTTTGCTACCACGCGAACCGCCCGCTCCGCGCCGACCAGCACCACGAACGGCTCCGTCGCGACCGCCGTGGGCGACAGGTTCTCCAGCCGGACCGCGATGCTGTCCCATTCGCGGGTGGCGCTGATCCTGAGCGGGCTGTGCTGCACGACGATCGCCGCGGCGGCCGCTTCGAGCGGTGGAGCGGTGACAACGGCTTCGTAGACGCCGTCACGCACCTGCCGCGCATCGACGAGTATCACCGCGGCCTGCTCCCCCGCCCCGGCGCTGATGCCGTTCTCCTCCGGGTAGGGCTGGCCACCAGGCTCATGCAGCCAGGCGGAAACCTGCTCCGATGCATCCCGAGTGAGGTAGACCACGGCAAAGGGACGCCCTGCCTGCGCGGTGAAGAACCGACGGGCCTCGCCGCCAGCGGGGACGTCCCCCATGTCCGCGGTGAAGCGGGCGCCGGTATCTGGGACCACCACGCTGGTGACAAGGCGGACGACGGGGCCGGCGAGCGTGTCGCTGGTCCAGCCGGAAACGACGCCGACGTGCAGCCCCGGCGCCGTGAGGGCACGGGCCTGCATGGTCAGGGTCACTGGCGTCGTGGCGCCAGGACTCGTCCGCACACCGCCCGGGGCACGGAGCCAGGCCGCGCTCGAGCGAAAGGTCAGCTCGGTGGCCGGGCTTCCGCCAGCCTGAACGAGGTCGAAGATCTGGGTGGTGTCGCCCTGCGTGCCGGGTGGACGGATGCGCCACGCGGCGCTCACACCATGGTCGCGTGACCGCACCGCGATCTCCGGAAGCTGATGCGGCGTACCAAGCCAGCGCCACGCCGCACCGACGTCGGGCTGGCCGGTACCGATGTCGAGAAATGTCTCTCCGGCGAGCGGGCGGGCGGTGACCATCAGCGCCTGCCGGATCTGGCGCGCGTCGATGGAGCGCTTCTCCTGCGCGAGGCCCGACACCAGCAACGCCGCCAGGCCGGCGGCGTGGGGCGAGGCCATGCTGGTCCCGCCCTTCTGTTCATCCCCGGTGTTCCAGCGCGGCACCGAGGAGAACGCCAGTCCCGGGGTGACGAGATCGGGCTTGGCCAGTTCGCCGCCACGGGAGCTGAAATAGGCGATCGGGTCCGAGCCCTTCCAGTTGGGGCCGAGGAAAACTGCGGGATAGGTCGCGCCGACGGTAAGCGCCCGGCTGGCGGAGCCGGGAAAGCCCATGGTCGAGAGTCCGGGACCATCGTTTCCCGCGCTGATCGTGAAGACGATATCCGGGTGAGCCGCGAGGACGGAATCGACCAGCGCGTCCGCCCGGGCCCGGCCCTCCGCTTCGTTCCCCACGCCGAAACTCAGATTCAGCACCAGTGGCGCATGACGCTCGGCGGCGAAGCGAATCGCGTAATCGATGGCGGCAAGCATGCTGCCCGACGTCGAGATGCCCCCCTGCGCGTTGTTGGCGATCTTCAGGCCGAGCAGCCATGCCCCCGGGGCCACGCCGTCGAACCCGCGGACCCCGTAGAGTTCATGTCCCGCGGCGATGCCGGCGACATGCGACCCGTGGGCACTGGTGTCGAAGAACAGGTCGAGTCGCGGTCCGCCGCCGGGAGCCGTTGTGAAATTGGCGGCGAGGTTGAGCTGCACGGGACGAGTCGCGCTGTGCCAGGCAAAGGTCTCGCGGGCGACGAGATAATCGCGCACCGGCGTCTCATCGGCCAGCGAGCCATCGCCGTCGGTATCGGCAAAGAGCACCCATCCATCGGTCGTCCGGAGCACGACGATGGCGAGGGTATCACTGTTGTCGCGATCGCCGTTGAGATCCGAGGCGGGCAGCTCGCCCAGGGACAATTCGGCGACGGTGCCGGCCCAGATGCCGGTGCCGACCCGGAGCCCGCGCAGCCGCGCAATCCCGCTGAAGGTCCGTCCGCCGATGAAGAGCTGGTCCCCCTCGGGCGTCGCGGGGAAGAGGGCGACGGCGCCTTCCCCGGAGAAATCGCGCAGGTCGAGGATCTTGCGGTCGCCCGTCGTGGTCGTTCCCAGTCCGGGGATTCCCGGGTCCTGACCGCTGTCGAGAATGCCGATGATGACGCCGCGGCCATCGTAGGTCGGATGCGCGGCGAGAAAGGCGGGGACACCGGTGGGCCTGAGCGGCATCCAGCCCCGGCGATACGCTTCCGCCGGCTGCACCAGCGGAGCCGGCTCGGTCGTGTCGCGGACAGCAGGCGGGGCCTCAGGCGGGGCGGAGGAATCCGTCCCGGGCAAAGGCGCGGCGGGTGAGGCGGAGACTGGAGCGGGTGAGACAGGGGCGCCAGGCGCTGGGCGGGAACAGGCTGACAGGAAGACCAGTGCGACGACCAGCGACAGGCAGCCATGAGCGCGCGCGAGCATCACCTGGACCCCGCGCCGTCGAGTGGCGGCAGGACGAACGGTCCGATGTGCGGCCCCGGAAAGTGGCGGGTCACGCCCAGCAGGAAGGCGAGGACATCACGGGTTTCCTCGACGGTGATGATCGCGTCAACATGGCCCCGGGCGGCGGCGAACTTTGCATCGAGCTGGTGCTCGTAGTCCTGCCGCATCGCGTCGGCCGCCACCTGCACTTCGGGGGCGGGCGGGCGCTTCTCCGCCCTGGCGCGCGCGAGTTCGGGGCCGTGCACCGCCCCGACGGCCGACTCGCCCTCCATGACCGCCATGCGCCCGGTCGGCCAGCTGAGGATGAAGTCGGGATCGAACCCCTGCCCGGCCATGGCGTAATAGCCCGCCCCGGAGGCATGGTTCACGGTGAGCACGATCTTCGGGACCAGCGCCGTCGCCATCGCCTCGACAAACCGCGCGCCGGCCCGGATGATCCCCGACTGCTCCGCGTCCGGCCCCACCATGAAGCCGCTCACATCCTGGACGAACAGCAGCGGAATCCGCTCCCGGTTGGCGGTATCGATGAAGTAGGCCGCCTTTTCGGCGCTTTCGGTGTAGATGATCCCGCCGATGCGTGGCATCTGGCCGGCCTTGCCCTTGATGACGCTGCGGGCGTTGGCGATGATTGCCACGGGATGCCCCTCGATCCGCGCATGACCGCAGAGCAGCTCGCGGGCGAGGTCGGGCTGGAACTCGAACAGCGAGCCGGCGTCGAGAATGCAGTCGAGCAGGCCATGCATGTCATACGACATGCGATGATCGGCGGGGAGAATCTCATAGAGGTCGGTGATGGGCCGCCGGGGTGGCGCGGGTGGCGTCGCCGCCTGCCGCGGCAGATCGACGGGCAGCCGTGCCAGGTACTCCCGCACCATGACGAGGCACTCGCGATCCGTGGCGGCCCGGTAGTGGGCCACTGCGGAAACCGCGGTGTGCATGGCGGCCCCGCCCAGGGTCTCGGCGTCCACCTCCTGCCCCGTCGCGCCCTTGACCAGGTTGGGTCCGCCGAGCCCCATGAAGCTGGTGCCCTCGACCATGAAGATCACGTCGGATAGCGCCGGCAGGTACGCACCGCCGGCGATACAGCTGCCCATGACGGCGCTCACCTGGGGGACGTGCAGGTAGCGCCGCATGAGACTGTTGTAGTAAAAGATCCGCGCCGCACCGTACTGGCCGGGAAAGACGCCACCCTGGTACGGCAGATTCACGCCGGCAGAGTCCACCAGATAGATGATCGGGATGCGCTGCCGCATCGCGACTTCCTGGGCCCGCAGCATCTTGGTGATCGTTTCCGGCCACCAGCTGCCCGCCTTCACCGTCGAGTCGTTCGCGACCACCACGACTTCGCGCCCGCCGACGACGCCGACCCCCGTGATCACCCCGGCGCCGGGCGCCTGACCGTCATACTGATCGCTGGCGACGAGCAGGCCGAGTTCGACCCACGGCGCGCCGGGGTCGAGCAGCCCGATGACGCGTTCCCGCGGCGAGAGCTGCCCCTTCTCGTGCATCTTGGCGACACGCTTCGGGCCCCCACCCTGACGCAGCCGCGCGGCGAGTTCAAGGTACTCGTCGGTCAGTGCGCGCAGCCGGGGGGGCCGGGCGGAGGGGGACTTGGGAGGCACGTGGCGCTCAGTCGTGAAGGTGTTCGTCGGCCCACGTTTCGATATACCGGATGAGATCGGTGGTCGGCGTCCCCGGACCGAAGAGGCGGCCCACGCCGACCCGGGTCAGCGCCTCGATATCCTCGGGCGGGATGATGCCGCCGCCGGTAATGAGCATGTCGCTCCGACCCGCATCCCGCAGCAGCGCCGACACCCGGGGGAAGAGGGTCATGTGCGCGCCGGAGAGAATGGAGAGTCCGACCACATCCACATCTTCCTGCACCGCCGCGCTGGCGATCATCTCCGGCGTCTGGTGCAGGCCGGTGTAGATCACTTCCATCCCGGCGTCGCGGAGGGCCGCAGCGACTACCTTGGCCCCGCGGTCATGGCCGTCGAGTCCCGGCTTGGCCACGAGGACGCGGATGGGGCGGGTGCGGGGCTTCTTGTCGAGCGCGGGCATAAGCACGTCATGTCGAAGGAAGTGGGTCAGGCCGTTAGCCGTTGGCCGTTGGCTCACGACCCCGGCCAACTGGCCAAGGGCTAACGGCTAACGGCCGACAGGTTCGTATCGCCTACACCAAGAATCATCCCCGCCACCTCCGCCACACTTCGCGCCGTCCGCACGTCGCGGCCGGTGTGCAGGCGCAGCGGATCCAGCAGGATCACATCCATGCTGGCTCGGCGCGCACCGACGACATCCACTTCGTAAATGTCGCCGACATAGAGCGCCTGCGCGGGGCCGAGTCCCAGTTGGTCGAGGGTGAGCTCGAAGATCCGCGGATCGGGCTTCTCCACCCCGACGAGCTGGGAGTCGATGACCAGCTCGAAGTGCTGGCGGATCCCTGCCGCCGTGAGGGCTTCGTCGACTCGGCCATCGGAATTGGACACCACGGCAAGGCGGTACCCGGCCGCCGCCAGCGCTTCGAGGGCCTCCGGTGTGCCTTCCTGCATGCCGGCCCAGAGATGCTGCTCCCGGTGCATGAGCAGCAGGGTGTCACGGACCAGCTCCAGCTTCTCCGGTGCGACACCGGCGAGCAGGAAGAGCGACTCGAGGTAGCGGCTGGCCCGCTCGCGGTCGGTCGTGGCGCCATTCTCCAGTGCGCGCGCCGCCGGCCCGGCCTGGGCCGCCAGCGCCTCCGCCGCCAGCGGAACTCCGATCGCCAGTCCCACTTCCCGCGCCAGGCGCGAGAAGTCGAGGAAGAGGAGGGTGTTGCCGGCGTCGAACAGAATCGCGCGGAGACTCACCGGAACCGCAGCAGCCCGCCGAGCCCATGGACCGCGGCACGCGCTTCAGAATCGTGGAGCACCTCGACTTCGACCCGCTGGTGCAGCGCCTCTTCGATCGCCTCGTCGATCAGGTCGAGGACCGGGACGACTTCGCCATCGGCCTTCAGGTCCCGGTCATTGACCGCCAGTCGCCCGGTCTTCACCGAGCGGAATCCGTCGCCGGTCGCGTCCGCCGCCACCAGCAGCGTCCGCAACTGCCCCCGTGCCAGTGCTTGCAGGGTGGGCAGCAGGCCGTTGACCGCCCAGCCGGAAGCCACCGCATCCGGGAGGCCGTGCGCGAGATGCCGTTCCTCGCTTTGCTCCCATTCGAGCCGGGTGGCGAGCGTCGCCTCATGGACCAGGGGCAGCGACAGTTCCTTGGGATTCAGGCTGACGACGCCCATGAGCCGCTCGGCGAGGTAGGGGTGCAGAAACGCCGCCACCGCGCCGGCATCCTTCCCCGGGCCGGCGAGGACCAGGCCATGCACTGGATGGACCCGGTGCAGCTCGAACAGCCGCTGTGCGATCAGTGCATAGTGCCGCTGTTTCTCCACCCGGATACGGTTGTTCCAGGTGTGCTCCCCCTGCCCGGGAGCCCCCTGGCGATCGCTCTTGTAACGCCCGCCCCGGGTGCTGTCGGCCCGCAGATCCTCCACCTCCTGGGCACCGAAGGCGGTCACGGTAAAGAACCGGGCCGCGGTGCGATCGAGCACGACCGTCAGCAGGTTCCCGATCTCGTCCTCCACCGAGGCCAGCTCCCCGACCAGGGGCGACTTTTCCACCGCCAGACGGGAACGGTGCACCATCGGCAGCGGAACGACTTCGAACAGCTTGAGCGGGCCGGAGGCAAAGATGGCCAGGCCCTGGGTGTCCGGCAGGTGAGCGGAATCCTTGAGGTAGTCCAGGATCCGGCGCAGGTCGGCGACCACTTCCTCGCGGACGCCGCGGGGGAGCGCCAGGCCATCGAGCTGACCCTCGACCTCGCGGATGCGATTCTTGGTCTTGATGAGGTACTTGCCGCGGGAGCGGTCGCGCGGCTCGAGTTTGAGGTAACAGGTGACGATGCGGTGCTCGTCGGTGCGCAGCCGGGCGAGCTTCGCCAGAATCTTCTTGATGTCGACAGTCATGGTTCCTGCTAGAAAAAGACGGGTTCGCGATACGTCCCAAGCACCTGCTCGAGCACATGCCGGATCTCGAACAGGGTACAGTCCGCCCGAGCACACTCGAGCATCGGCGGCATGATGTTGCGGTCCTCCGCCGCCGCCTGGCGCAGTGACTCCAGTCGCGCGGTCACGATCGCCCCGTCACGTTCCGCGCGCAACGCGGCCATCCGCTCCCGCTGGCTCCGCTCGGCCGCCTCACCGATGCGCAGCGTCTGCAGCACCGGCTCATCGTCTTCGGTGAACTCGTTCATCCCGACGACGAGACGGCGGCGCTGCTCCAGCTCCATCTGGAA
>JANMYS010000131.1:0-4037 GCA_031382385.1 Gemmatimonadota bacterium | reverse complement strand
CTCAGCCTGCCGCTGCCCACGGGCATGCCGACGATCGAGTTGATCATGCCACGGCGCAATCCGGCAATTGATTCCGCGCCGATCCAGGCGGTCAAGATGGCGTGGAAGGCGGACTACCATATCGTGGTGGACCTGAACCAGCTTGCCACTCCCTGCGCCGCGGGCGCCATGACGGTGCTGCCGCGGGCGGCCATACCCAACGCGGCCCAGTGCGCTCTGATCTTCCAGGGGAGGCCCGATGCCTTCCTGGATGGACGCGAGGCTGTGAGGCCCGACCTGCTGGACATCAACGTCGGCGAGTTGATGAACTGGATCAATCTGAGCCCGGCGAACTCGACTTCGATCATGTACGTCACCTTCATCAATCAGAGCGCCCTCGGCAGCGGCGGTCCCCGCGATTTCCCCGGGGTGCGGCTGTACAACGCCCGCATCCTGACGCAGCCCTGGACGATCGCCACGGACCGGCCGCTCTACGTCTGGAAGAACTACAATGACATCGGCTGGCAACCGTCCGCCATCATGGGTGACGCGGTGACGTTCCTGTCCAACGAGTGGCTTGACGCCAACCACGTCCTGCCCGCCTCCTGGCCTGCGCAGCCGAACGCGACCGCGATGTGGGTTTACGCCGCGATCGCGGCCGGCCACTCCAGCACCCCCTGCGACTGGTTCAATGCCGGCTGCCCGGGTGGCAGCTACGGCGGCGGGCTGGAGAATTTCCCCCGCTTCCTCGAGAACTGGGGCGGTGCCGCCGGCCGCCAGATGCACTACCGCGGCTCGCTGGTGTCGATGTTCGACGCGCAGTATGCCCGCCTGCAGCTGTGGAACTGGCGCAACTACTACAATCCACCCAATCGTGACTGGCAGTTCGATACCCGGTTCCGGAATCCCGCCCAGCTCCCACCGGGCACACCGACAGCAGGCAACGTGACCCAGATCTCCTTCAGGCCGGTGTACTGAACATGCAGAGACTTTCAAGCCGGCGGGGCATGTCCTTGATCGAGATGCTGGTCGTCGTCGTGATGATCGGGCTGATGGTTGCCATCGTCGTACCCCGGATGCGGGTCTCTCCCCTGAGACATGCCCGCGCGGCCGCCGACCAGCTGGTCCGGGATCTGGAGCAGTGCCGCATCCGGGCACTCTCCACCCGGAGCATGGTCCGGGTGGTGTTCGATCCCACTGCCAATACCTACACTGGATATCTGGACATCAATCGTGACTCGGTCTTCACGCTGAGCGCCGCGGAGACCGACTCGCTGCGCGCATTCGGCACCCGGCCGCTCACCGATGGCGTGGTCATCGGACGCGGCTCGACTCCCGACGTCCCAGCCATGCCGGGGCTTGGCAACATCACCTTCGCCGGCAACCAGCTCGACTTCGATTCCCGCGGCCTGACCACGCCCTTCGGCACCCGGGGCGTGATCTACTTCATCCATCAGGGCAACCCCGCCGCGGTCTCGGCGGTCACGGTCACCTCCGGCGCTGGTATCAGGTCGTGGGTGTATGACGGGACGACATGGCGATGAACCAGACCGGCAATACCCGAGGATTCACCCTGGTGTCGGTCCTGATCGCCCTCCTGATCCTGACGATCGGGTTAATGGCGCTGGCCAAGGCCCAGGGACAGCTGGTCTCGACCCAGGGCGACACCGCCAACCGCTCCACCGCCCTGTCGATCGCCCGCGATTACACCGAGGTGCTCCGCTCCCGTGATCCCTGGACCATCGCCTCGGAGCCGCTCGCGACGGTGGACGATCAGGGCCAGCTTGCGGTCAACGGTGCTTTTACCCGCACGACCACCGTGACCGTCCTGCAGAACAACCTGCTCCAGGTTCAGGTGGACGTCACCTACCCCCGCGGCCAGCTGCCGGTCAACATTGTCACCATGATCTACCGGGGGTCCTGACCCATGCGCTACCGGATCTCGCGTCGCCCCGCCGGCTTCACGCTCATCGAGATGCTGATCGCCATGGTAGTTGGCGTGCTCGTGCTCTCCGCGGCCATGACTGTTGGGCTCACCACCTTTCGCAGCCTCACCGGCGTGCAGCTCCGGGATGGGATCGACCGCAACGCCCGTTTCATCGGCCTGGCGCTGCAGCGCGACCTCACCGAGACAGGTGTCGACGTGGACGCCCTCCCCGATTTCGGCACACTGGCGGTCTGGAACGACACCATCGCCATCCTGCGCGTGCCGTACAATCCGACCGCCGCGCCGTCCTACCCCCTGAGCGTCGCCAATTTCGCCAACGGCGTCTGCGGGGCGACCTGCCTCGAGATCACGAGCGCGGGTGCGCCGGTACTCGCCGTGGGCGACCTTGCCCGCTTCCAGCTCAACACGTCGCGCAGCCTGGTGCTCGTCACCGGGCTGAGTCCGGTCAGCGGCGGGTACCGGGTCACTTTCAGTTCGCTCCCCACGATCCTGAATCACAACGCCGTCATCCCGGTCGCCGGCCTCACGCCAGCCAATGCCGCGTCGGCCTTCGTGCAGCGGCTCTCGATGGTGGCCTACTGGCGCCAGGGCACCCAGCTCATGCGCGGCGCCCAGGTGGACACCTCGGGCGCCATTCTCGGCGAGGCCGTCGCCGACGGGGTGCAGTCATTCCAGGTGACTCTCATCTTCACCGATGGTGACGAACTCGATTTCGCCAGCGGTGCCGACGCCGACGCGACCAACAACTACGATCAGATTTCCGCGATCCGCACCCGCGCAGTCATCCAGGCCGACCGGGCGGACCAGCGGGTCAGCAGCGGGATCCTCCTGACCCGCCCATATGAGTGGTTTGTCTCGCCGCGAAACCTGATCTACGAGCGCAACGCGATACCCTAAGGAGGCGCACCAGGCGGTGGGCGGGAGACTGCGCCGGCCGGCCGGCTGAAGCAGGCTCCGCCCAATCGCCCAGTCGCCCAGTCGCCCAGTCGCCCAATCGCCCAGTCGCCTAATCGCCGAATCACCTAATCGCCCAGTCGCCTGATCGCCCAATCGCCCAATCGCCTAATCGCCCAGTCGCCTAATCGCCTAATCGCCTAATCGCCCAATCGCCTAATCGCCCAATCGCCCAATCGCCTAATCGCCTAATCGCCTAATCGCCTAATCGCCTAATCGCCTAATCGCCTAATCGCCCAATCGCCCAATCGCCTAATCGCCTAATCGCCTAAGGGCCGGTCGGGCACGGAGGCCCGACCTACCCGCCCGTCCGCTCATCCGCCCGTTCGCCCGTCCGCCCATCCGACCGTCCGCCCGTCCGCCCGTCCGACCGTCCGACCAGACGGCGAAACCACTGGCACTCTGCCATTCCAGAAGCGTGGCGGCGATCACGCAACAGTTGGTCAAAACCTTGTCCTGAATGGCTTTACGCAGCAGGCAGCGGATTTGCATTAGAGCGCCCCTGAGCACGACTCCGAATCGCTTGAGCGTGCAAGCCATTCTGCCGACGCTAGTGACGGTAGCCAGTCTCCCCTTCAGGGTAACCCGTCGCCTGAACGCAGTGGCACGACCGGAAGTCCCCAGCGGCACCTCGTTGGTCCTGTGGCCTGGAGTAGAGGACATGATGCACCTGACATCGCGGCACCCATCCGGTCAGTCTCCGCGCCAGCCCATGGGCGCGCGGAGCGGCATGACGCTGGTCGAACTGCTGCTTGTGGTGATCATCATGTCGATCATCACCGGCCTGGCCATTCCCCGGCTGAACATCGAAGGCTACAAGGTCAGCTCCGCCGTTCGCGGAGTCACCGCCTCGCTCTCCTACGCCCAGCGGCTGGCGGTCTCCCTGCAGCACGATATCCGGGTGAGCTTCGATGCGGCGAACCGCCGGATCCGGGTGCACGAAGATGCAGACAACGATGGCGTCATGGACATCAACGAGCGGGTCACCTACACCAACCTCGAGGATGGCGTGACCTTCGGGCGCGGTGGCGCTCCGGCCATCACCTACACCGACGGGGTGAGTGGGCCGCTCACCTTCAATTTCACCCAGACCCAGGCAGGGCTCCCCCTCGTGGTGTTCCGGCGCGATGGGACGGTGAGCGAGAGCGGCGGGTTC
>JANMYS010000119.1:0-5637 GCA_031382385.1 Gemmatimonadota bacterium | reverse complement strand
TCTACCAGTTTCGCCACCCGAGCGGGTAGGAAGAATCTAAGGGCGGGCGGGACGGAGGGTCAGGGAGGCGCTGGGAAAGTGGCGCGAGGCGCGGAGACGAGCGCTGTGGCACGGGAGTCGTCAGCGCCCTGAGTGGCACCGATCCGCGTGCCGCCTAGCGCCTACACCCCGCTACCGGAACACCACCCTGCCCGGCTGGGGCACCGGGGTGTACGAGTTCGGGTCGTCGGAAACTCCGTTGCCGAGAACGCCGCGAGCATTTGAACCCCAGCAGTAGGCCAACCCATCGGTGGTTATGCCACAACTTGTCTCCCCGCTGGCGGCGAGGGAACTGAATGTGAGCCCGCCCTCCACGCTGGCGGGCAAAGGTGTATAGAGAAAATTGATCGCGACCCCCAGTGAGCCGGATTGATTCCACCCCCAGCAGAGTGCCTGCCCCGTGTTGGTCAGGCCACAGCTGTGCAATTCGCCTGCGGTCACGCTGGTGAAGGTCTGGGTGCTGGCCAACGGCACCGGCGCGAGCTCGACTCTGGGGGTCAATTTGCCGTTACCTAACGCACCCGTGCCATTATAGCCCCAGCAGAAAATGCTCCCAGCCGCGGTAAGCCCACAGACGTGGTAGACACCCGCCGCGAGCTGGGTGAAGGTGTGCCCCCCCAGGACGGCCGTTGGCACGACGCGCTCGAGTGTGTCCCCCACTCCCAATTGGCCGAAAAAATTGGTGCCCCAGCAATAGGCTGCGCCGCTACTGTCGAGTCCGCAGGCGAACCCGAGAACGAGTTCCTGGCCGACCACGAGGCTGACGAGCGGCACGCCACCGCCTACAAGGGTCGGGACGTTTTTGTAGACATTCGTGAAATAGTCGAAGGTCCTTCCCCAGCAGTAGGTGTTGCCATCGGTCGCAATGCCACAGGTGCGGCCGGCCCCGGCCGCCAATGTGGTGAAGCTCAGCCCGCCCACCACCGGTTCGGGCAGGAAGCGATCCGTCCCTTGGATTCCGTTGCCGGTACCATCGCCCAGCTGTCCGAATCGGGCGCTTCCCCAGCAGAACGCCTGTCCTCCCGCGATAAGTCCGCAGGTGTGTCCCTCCCAACCGGAAGCGGTGAGCTGCGTGAAGGTGTGACCTCCCGCTACGGCAACCGGAAACGGACTGTCTGTGGCGCTGCCCGTGCCGAGACTTCCGAAGCTGTTCCAACCCCAGCACCACGCCTCCCCGGCCGCGGTCAGCCCGCATGAATGCGAGTACCCAGCCGGATGCATGGAAACGAAGCTGCGCAATGTCGTGAAGAGCGCGGTGCCGCTCCTCCCCTCCACCGTCGCGGTTATCGTGGCGGAGCCCAGACTGATGGCGGTGACCACGCCGGTGGCGGAGACCGATGCAAGGCTCGAGTTTGAGGTGGACCACGCCACCGGCCGGCCGGCGAGCACCACGTTGCGGGCATCGCGCACGATTGCGGTGTACTGGGTGACGCCGTTGAGCGCGACGGTGTCGGCGGCCGGACTGATGCTGATCGACGCGACCGCCGCGATCACCACCCGGCTACTCGTGGTCCCGCTGATTCCCTCCGACGTCGCGATGATGGTTGTGCTGCCGACGGCACGGCCGGTGAGCAGGCCCCCACCGTTCACCGTGATGATCGTGGTGTCGTTGCTGCTCCAGGTGATGGCCCGGCCGATCAGGGTATCGCCGCGGGCATCGAGCGTACTGGCACTGAGCCGGACAGACTCACCGATTTCGAGGGAATCGGCGGGAGCCTCAATGACGACCGAGGCCACGGGGGCAGTTTGACCTGTTCCACCATCATCGCCACAGCCGACGAGGCCGACGATCAGCGCCAAAAGGAGCTGGCCAATGCGGGAAGCCCTAGTGTGAAGCGGATCGCTTCGCTGCATGAGATTGTCCGGGACGGTGAGTATTCCCGCTGCGATGACCACAATCTACGGTTCGGAGCTGCGGTTGGCGAGTGATGCGACAGGCGGAAGGACGGGCGGGGCGGAAGGTGAGTCAGGTTCGAGATGACAAGGGGCAGGCGGCTGGCGGTGGGGGCAAGATCTCGACGGCGGTGATGTCATCCCGAGGTCTGGGCTCCGGCCTGAGGGGATTCTTCGTCCCGTTGGTCCTCAGAATGACATTCGAGGCTGACGGCCGACGGCTGTAGGCTGACGGCTACCGCCCCACCCTCACCCCTCCCGACGCCTTCGTCGCCCAGGCCACCGGCAGACGGCCAAAGCCCCGGCGGAACCGCTCCTGCACCTCCGCCACGATGTGCGGCTCCCGCCCCACCGGCAGCAGCGCGATGACCGCTCCACCCCATCCCGCACCGGTGAGCCGCGCTCCATGCGCTCCAGCGTGTACCAGCGATTCGACCAGCAGGTCCGCTTCGTCGCAGCTCGACTGGTAGTCATCCCGCAGCGACTGGTGCCCCGCCACCAGCAGTCGGCCGACTTCCACCAGATCTCGCGCCTCGAGCGCGCACGCGACGGCGTACACCCGCGCGGTCTCGGTCACCTGGTGTCGTACTCGCTGCCGCCACGGCGGCGGTAGCTGCCCCTCAAGCCGCGGCAGTGAGCCGAGCGGAATCTCCGCCAGCGCGGCCACATCAAGCCCCGCCTGCCGCACCAGGCCGAGCGCCTCGGTGCACTCGGCGCGCCGCCGATTGAGCTCGCCACCCCGCAGCTCGTGCACCACGCCAGTCTCGAAGATCCACACCTGCGAGGCAAAGGGGAGCTGGCGCATCTGGCCGCTGCCGGTCTCGAACAGCAGCGCATGCCCGCCCTGCGCCAGCGCGACGATGGTCTGGTCCATCGTGCCGCACTTCACGCCGACCTCGTCATGCTCCGCCTGATAGGCGAGCCGGGCGAGACGCTCCGGGGTCACCCGCGCATCTGTCAGGGCGATGAGGGCACGCCCCGCCGCCACGAGGAGTGCCGCGGAGGAGGAAAGCCCGGCACCGATGGGAATGCTGGTGGCAACGGCGAGACGAGCGCCGCGCGGTGCGAGCTGCTCGCGCCGCAGCACCCGGACCAGTCCGGCGAGGTAGGCGGTCCAGTCGCCCGCCGGGGTGTTGTCCGGATCAAAGGACCGGCTCACCCCGTCCAGCGCCGAGACCGCCGTCCATCCCTCGGCGTGACCGGCCGCCACCGCGGTCCGCCGGCTGATGGCCAGCGGCAGCACCGGCCCGCCATTGTAGTCGGTGTGCTCGCCGATCAGGTTGAGCCGGCCCGGGGCAGAGGCGAGGATCCGCGGAGCGCTTCCAAACCGCTCCTGAAAGAGCGAAGTTGCCTCTCTTGCCGGCACGGTTCGGCTCACCAGGTACCCTGCCCCATGGAGGCTCCTTGCGTCAGTTGGTGCGGCTCGTGCTTCTGCTGGGGCTCGCGGGTGCGACCCCGCCCCTGGCGGCCCAACTCGCGCCCCTCGGCGCACCCAAGGGCACGCTGCGCTTCGACCTGCAGGGCGCCTTCGAGAGTGCGGACCGTCGGCTGCTCGGTGGACAGGGGGAAGATTACCTCTCCGACTTCGGCAGCGCTGCCCTCGGCAGCGACCGGTTCCCCGCCCTTCGAGGCGCCGACTCCGTCCTGAGCAATATCCTGGGGCAATCGGGCTACCACATCAATCTCGGCCGCACCATTGCCAACGGCCAGTTGACGGTCGGCACCGGGACGATCGGCGCGGCGCTGGGGATTACCCGGCGCCTGACGATCTTCGGCCACATCCCGCTGGTGACGACCCGGGTACAGGCACGCGTCGCGATCGACTCCGGCACCGGCGATGCCGGGCGCAACGGCGCACACCCGACGCTGGGCAACGTGATCGACCAGAACAACGCCGCCCAGTTCTTTGCCGACTTCAACTCCGCGCTGACGACGCTCGATGCGCAGATCGCCTCGGGCTTCTACAGCGGAAATCCCGCGCTCGACGCCCAGGCCAGGGCGCTCTCCGCCCGCGCCGCCACTCTCCGCGACGGGCTGGAAACCATCACCAGCGGACCGCTGACCGCATCGCCGGTGCTCCCGACCATCGGCAGTGCAGCCGGTACGGCGATTGTCGCCTCGATTGCCGCGCTGCAGGATACTCTCAGCACCACCTTGGGGGTGAGCGGATTCAGCGGCAGCCCCATCCTCGCCAGCGCCGACTTCACCACCAGCGACCTGAACGGACTGCTGGTAGACCCCCTCGGCCCCTTCGCGACGCTGCCACTCGCCGAGTCGAAAATCTCCCGCATGGGCGACATGGACGTAGGCGCCGTGTACACCGTCATCGACCGGTTCGACCGGCCGGGAAAGACCGGTGGATTCCGCCTCGCCGTGCAGGGGCTGCTGCGGCTCCCAACTGGTCAGCGCGACAATCCGAACAACCTGCTCGACGTCGGCACCGGCAACGGCCGGTATGAGGTAGGAGTCTCGGGCACCGCCGATCTCGGGAAGGGCCGGCTCGGCGTCCGGCTGAGCGGGGGGCACCTGCTGCGACTCGCCTCGCTCCGGGTGCGTCGGGTGAGCAGCCTCGACGCGCCCTATGCGGAGATCACCCGTCTCACCAACGTTCGCCATAACGCCGGCGACATCACCCAGTTCAGCGTGCAGCCATTCTTCCGGCTGGCCCGGAGCTTTGCGCTGCACCTCCAGGCGGACTGGCTGCGGCAGGGCGGTGATGCGGTGAGCTACTTCAACACTACCGATTCCATTCCGGGCATCGATGCCGCGGTGCTGGGCCGGAATACGAGCGCCACCTCTCTCGCGCTCGGGGTCGGCGTCACCTATGTCGGGCGGGCGGTGCGGGAGTGCGATCCGGGGAGGCGCTGCGGCTTTCCCATCGACGTTTCGTGGAGCTATACCAATGTCTTCTCGGGGAGCGGCGGGCGGGTGCCGCAGTTACGGACGACGCGGGTGGAGATTCGGTGGTACCAGAGGATTTGGCGATAGCTGCTGTGCAGGGGCGAGTGACGCGAGGCGCGGGAGGTGGCCCCCTGCGGTCATCGCGCTCAGAATGACTTCAATTTCCTCGCGCCTCGCGCCCGCAGTCAATCACTCTGAACTCAGCCTTTCACCTCGCCTACCGCCCTCCCCCCAGCAGCGCGGCCGCGTGCTTCCGCGCCGTCTCCGCCTCCGCATCGCCCAGCATCCGCGCCAGTTCGGTGACGCGATCCTCGCCGTGGATCACCTGCACGTCGCTCGTCGCGATCCCGCGCCGCGCCGCCTTGGAGACGATGAGATGTCGCGCCGCCCGCGCGGCGATCTGCGGCAGGTGGGTGATCACCAGCACCTGGCGTCGCTCCGCCACCTCCGCCAGTGCTCCCGCCACCTGCGCCCCGATCTCCCCGCCGATTCCCTGGTCCACTTCATCGAAGATCAGCGTCGGTACCGCGTCATGCCGCGCCAGCACGACCTTGAGCGCGAGCATGAGGCGCGACAGCTCGCCTCCCGACGCGGCCCGCGCCAGCGCCCGCGCTTCCAGGCCGGCATTGAGCTGGACGGTATAGAGCACATCTTCCTGCCCCCGCCCTTCGATCCGGCCGAGCGGAGTCAGCTCCACCTGCAGCTTGCCACCAGGAAGTCCCAGGCCTGGCAACAGGCGGTTAACGCCGCGGGCCAGCCGGCCCGAGGCTTCCTTCCGCTTTGCACTGAGCGCATCCGCGGCAA
>JANMYS010000058.1:0-78059 GCA_031382385.1 Gemmatimonadota bacterium | reverse complement strand
CCGTCCCCACTCCCTGACCCGCTACACCCCCCGCCCCACACCCCCCCCCCCCCACCCCCCTACTGGGGAGAGGGGGCTGGGGGGTGAGGGCGTCGGGGGGTGAGCTATTCCACCCGCATCGCCGCCAGCAGATCCCCCACAAACGTCCCCGGATCGAACGGCAGCGTCACGATATGATCCGCGCCGGCTGCGCGGGCCGCGTCGCCATTACCGGCAACGAGCGCCACCACGGTATAGCTCCGGGATGAGGCGGGATGGAAGCCGCGCAGCGGCTCGAGCCCGGGCACACTGCTGCCCGTCACCACCACGACGGTGACGCCCGCCTCGCTGGTGCGCCCGCTCAGCTCCGTCACGCCGGTCGCGCGGGTAATACGGAAGCCGGCATGCCGCAGCAGCATCGAGACGACCCGCGCCAGATCCTCGTCCGGCAGCCAGAGTACCGCCTCGCCCAGCAGCATCGGCATGGGCCGGGTCCGGCGGGAGAGATCGATCATGGCGACCCCGTCGAGATACTCGGTCGTCTGGTCATGGCGCAGGCTGCTGACTCGCTGGAGAATGTCGCGGATGCGCTGCAGCGCCGCCCGGATTGCCTCGAGCCCGGTGCGCTGCTCGACGGTGAAGCCGCCACCGGCGAGCAGCAGCTCGGTCTCGGCGAAGGCCGCCATGAGGGGATTGTTGATGGTATGGTCGAGGGCGACGTTGAGCTGCCCGATCGCCGCCATCCGTTCGGCGTGCACCAGGTCACGCTCCGCGGCGGCGAGCGCATCGCGCAGCGCCCGGTGGCGCCGCACCCGCTCGATGACTTCGGGCAGCAGCCCGGGCAGCGAGGGGTCCTTGATGAGGTAGTCATCCGCGCCGAGCCGGAGCGCCCGTGCCGCGAGCGCCTCGCTGCCGTGCGCGGTGACCAGGATGACCGACGGCTTGTGCGGCAGGGCGCGGAGTGCCGGGAGCAGGTCGATACCGGCGGTGTCAGGGAGCAGATGGTCGAGCAGGATGAGGTCCGCGTCCGGCGCGGCGGCGAGCGCCTCGGCGCCGTCACCGGCGAGGGTGGGTTTGCCGTAGCCGCCGCTGATCACGACGGCCGAGAGTAGCTCCCGCACCGCGGGATCATCGTCCACCACCAGGACCCGCAGGAGGCGCGACTCAGGCTGCACGCGGCACTTCCGGGTGTTTCTGGAATCCCTGCCGGGCAAACTTCTCCCACCCGCTCTTGCCTCGCCACGCATCCCACAGTCCGCGCAGCCGCCAATAGAGCGTTAGCCAGCGCCAGAAGAAGTTCTCCAGCACCGCGTAGCCCAGCAGGATCAGCACGTCGCGCCGCCGGTTGAACGGCAGCAGCCCGCGCTGCAGCCGGTCGGCCAGCCCGTAGCGGAAGCGCCAGGCGCCAACCAGCACCGCCAGCACGTTGACCAGCGTGCCCCAGCCGAGCGACGCGAGGAGGAAGGCGGTGAAGTACTGCTTGTTGACGATCGGGACGTGGAAGACGAGCTCCATGATCCAGAACGCGGCGACGAAGAGATAGCCGGTCAGCTCGATCATCGGCCCGTAGTACTCGAACAGCCAGAAGGTCGGCAGGGCGAACCAGCCGATCCGGCCGAACTTCTTGCGGAACAGCATGTCGCGATGGTAGAACAGCGACTCGCGCAGGCCGCGGTACCACCGGCCGCGCTGCTTGCGCAGCGAATCCAGTCGCTCCGGCACTTCGGTCCATGCGACCGGATGCGGCAGGAAGGCGACCCGGCGGGTCCGCAGCTTGTCCCGCACGAAGCGGTGCAGCCGGACGATGATCTCCATGTCCTCGCAGACGGTACCGGCGCGCGCACCGACGTACTCCTCGACCAGCCTGTGCTGCACGAGGGGCGTCAGGTAGCCGCCGGCGCGGATCACGGTCTCCTTCTCGAACACCGCGAAGACGCCGGAGAGGATCAGGACCGAGTCCATCCGGTCGAGTCCGGTGCGGCCGGTGGTGAAGGAGCGGAGGTACTCGACCATCTGGAACCGGGCCCAGGGGTGAGTCGGGAGCCCGACGCTGACCACGCGGCCGTTGCGGATGGTGCAGCCGTTGGCGATCGCGACCTGGCCGCCGACGGCGACGATGCGCGGATCCTCCTGCACCATGCGCATCAGCTCCTTCAGCGCGCGCTGGTCGAGAATCGAGTCGGCATCGAGGCTCACGAAATACGGCGCGGTGGAGGCATTGATGCCGGCATTCAGGGCATCCGCCTTGCCGGCATTCTCCTTGTCCAGCACCACAAGCTGGGACACCCCTTTCGGCAGCGGAATCGTCGCCTGGTACATGGCGCGGACCCGGGCGGTGCCGATGGCGTCCCGGTAGGGCAGGTCGGTGCGCCGCAGGCGGAACGCCTGCTTGAGCACCTCGAGCGTCTTGTCGCTGGAGCCGTCGTTCACCACCACCACCTCGAACCGGGGGTAGTCGCACTGCACCAGGTTGGTGACGCTGTCGACGATGGTCACTTCCTCGTTGTACGCCGGCACGATCATCGTCAGCGGCTTGGTGTAGTCGCTGTCGTCGATGAGGTCGAGGTCCTCGACGAAATGCGCCGCGACGCGCCGCCGGACCTGCCCCGCGGAAAGCGCGATCAGCGTGAGCATGTAGCCGTTGTACAGGAAGAAGTAGCCCAGGAAGAGGGGCTGCGCGATCAGGCCGATCGCGGCGGCGATTGCCGTGATCTGTTCCGCGGTCATGCCGGGCGGCGGGCGTCCGGCGACTCGCGCCAGCCGGCGAGCATGCGGCCCACGCGGTCGCGCACCGCCCAGACCGGGTCGCTGCGCATGACGGTGTAGGCCGCCTCATCCAGCAGTACCGCGAGCGCGAGCGCGGCGCGCAGGCGGCGCTCCGGATCCTGCTCGTCACGGGCGATATCACGCAGCGTCTCCACCTGCACCGCCTGACGCACCGCCGTGGCCGCGGCCGGCCGGGAAATCCCGAACGCCGCGGGTGGCTCGCTCCATTCGCCGCGGAGGAGGCGGGTGACGAAGAGCGCCGCCCGCACCATTTCGTCGGGATCGAGATAGAGCGCCTCGAGCGTCGCGGTATCCGGCGCCGTCACGAAGGCCCGCGCGATATCCGCCCGCACACCGGGATCAGGGTCGGCGAGCATCGCCGTGAGCCGGTCGAACTGCCGCGCCGCGCCCCACGCCGCCACGGCGGCCCGTCGCACCGCAACCGAGGGATCGATGGTCAGGGCCTCGAGCGCCGTCTCGTCAATCAGGTCCGGTCGTTCCGACCAGAGTTGCGCGATCGCCTCGCGCACCGGACCGGCGGTGCTCCGGCCGACGATGCTCAGCATCCGCTTGAGATCCGGGTGGTGCATGTGCCGCGCGACCCGCGTGAGCAGCACCGCCTCGGCGCCGCCCTGATCGAGTCCGAGCGCCAGGTCGAGAAACGTGGGGAATGCCGCTTCCGCCTGCTGTGCGACGGCCTGCAGGACCAGCGGAGACTCCTCGGCTCGCAGCAGGCGGAGCAGTCCCGGCAGCCCCTTCTCCGGCGCGACGCGCTGGAACAGCGCCACGGCGGCGTGGCGCACCGAACGATGCGGATCGGCGAGGGCCCGCGTGGCGGTGAGCTGCACCTCGGTGGCATCCAGCATGCCGCCGACGGCGGTCAGCGCGGCGGCGCGGACCTCGGGACTCGGGTCGCTGCGCACGACGGCGAGGAGCGCGCTGCGGCTCCGCTCGCCCTGGAAGGCCCGCAGTCCCTGCACCAGGCGCACCCGCTGCTCCGGCGACAGCACGCCGCGCATCCCCTCGGCGAGGGTCTGCTCCATCTCGTCCCGCGAGGTGCTGCCCAGCGCGCGCAGCTCGACATGCCGCGCCTCATGCAGCCGCAGGCCGAGCAGGCGATACTCGGCGTCGTTCTTGAGCCGGTCGCGCAGCAACTCGCGCAGCGCGTTCTCGTCGGCCATCTCGATGACCCGGCCGACTAGGCTTTCCTGGTCATAGGCCCCCAGGCCGAGGACCGCGGCCGCGCGGACCTCGAGGGATTCCTCCCGCTCCGACGCCGTGAGCAGGACGACTTCGCCCCCGGGCGTGCGGAAGATGCCGGTCGCCAACGCGGCACGCTCCCGCACCAGCGGAGCGGGATCGTTGCGGAACAGGGTCAGGAGGCGCGGCCCGTCCGATTCGCGGCCATGGCGGACCAGGCCATCGACCGAGCGGGCGCGCACGGTGGGATCGGTATCCTCGAGCCCCTCGATCAGCAGGGCGGCGGGACGATCGCCGTCGATCCGTCCGAGGGTCTCCGCCGTCGCGGCGCGGACCGTCGGCTCGGTGTCGCGGAAGAGCGACTCCAGCAGGCCGATGGGATGTGGTCCCTTCCGGGTGCCGATGCTGCGGGCCAGCCGTGCGCGGCTGGGGCCATCGCCCCGCTCCAGCAGGATGTCGACGATCTGGCTGAGTGCGTCGCGATCGAGCTGGGCCACGGCGATGGTGATGGCATCGGCCTCGGTGGGCGAGGCGCCGCGGAAGGCCCGTATCAGCGCAGGGACCGCCGTAGCATCGCCCACATCCCGCAGCGCCTTGGCGGCGGCAGTGCGGACCGCTTCGTCGCCATCACCCAGCAGGCTGACCAGCAGTGGTGCCGCTCCCTTCCACCCCGCTTCGGCGGCGCCTTCGGCGGCCGCGGCGCGGACCCCGGCATCGGGGTCCTGCAGCAGGCGGGAGAAGTCGCGATCGGCGGTGGTGGCGCGAATGAGTCCGAGGGCGCGGGCCGCCGCCGCGCGGACCAGCGGTTCGCGATCGACCGACCGTGGCTGGATCACGCCGGCCAGTTCACTGCCGCCCAGTTCACCCAGCAGCCCGGTGGCGGCGGCGCGGACCCGCTCGTCGGTGTCGCCCAGCGCATCGAGTGCGGCGGGCACGGCCTCCCGGGCGCTGAGCGCATGCAGCGCCTCGAGCCCGTCGGCGCGGACCGTCGCATCCTCATCCTGGCGGCAGATCTCGATCAGCTCCGCCGCGAGGTCCTTGCGATCGGCCTGACGAATGGTGCTCACCATCGTGCGCCGGACCGCGACGGAGGAATGGTGCAGGTGCTCGGCCAGCAGCTCCCGCGCGCCGGCAATGCCGAACTTGACGAGCAGCGAATCGGTGTCGGCGTTGCCATCGCCCTGCTCGATCCTGGTGACGAGACGGGCGGGGACGCCCATCCGCTCGAGCGCCACCGCGGCGCGGATGCGGATCTCGGGATCAGGGTCGTCCAGCGCCACGATGAGCGGCGCTTCGGCGATCGGGCCGATCTGCTCCAGTGCCTCGACGCTGCGCATGCGGACCCACCAGGCGGGATCGCCCAGCGCGCGCACCAGCCGGTCGATCACCTCGCTGTCGCCGAACTGCCCCAGTGCACCGGCAATCCGGGCGCGGACGAATGGGGCGGGATCGGTGAGGAGATAGTCGAGCAGGTAGGTGACGGCCCGCCGGTCGCCCAGCTTGCCGAGCGCGCCGGCAGCCTTGGCCCGCACTTCGTCGTCCATGTCCTTGAGCGAGGCGAGCAGCACGGGAAAGGCGGCCTGCGCCTTGAGTTCGCCCAGCACGTTGGCGGCCCAGGCGCGCGCGGGATGGCGGCCCGGCTCGCGCAGGAAGGCGAGCATCGGCTCGATCACCGCGTCGCCGTGCCGCACGAGGATGTCGGCGATGCGTGGGGCCAGCCAGTTCTCGGCCTGCTTGAGCGCCTGCACCAGCGGCTCGACCGCACGTGGATCGGCGATGCGCGCGAGGGCGCGGAGCGAGATCTCGCGCACATCGGCGTCTTCGGTCCGGGTCGACTGGACCGTCTCCAGCAGGGCGGGAATCGCCTTGGCGTTGCCCACCCGGCCCAGCAGCTCGGCGGCAAAGGCCCGCTCGCGCCACTTGCGGGCGCTGCGCAGCTTGGCGACGTACCGGTCCACCAGGCCGAGGCGATCGTAGGTGTCGAGCAGCCAGGCGGGACGCTCGGTCAGCCCGCGGGCCTGCTCTTCAAGGAGCGCCTCGAGCGCCTCGAAATCCCGCAGCGTGCTGAGCTGACGCAGTTCCGGTTCGAGCAGCGCCTGCTCCCGGGCCGCGAGACCGGAAACCACCTCCCGGTACAATCCCTTGCGCCTGGCCAGCCGGCGCTCGACTCGCGCGATCCAGATGGCGTACAGCAGCCAGAAGATCACCGCGGCGGCGCCGAGGCCGACCACGACGGCGGCGAAGATGAGGATGATCTGCAGCAGGGTCACGCGCCCACCGTCAGGCGGTCCAGCAGTGCGGCGAGCTCGATCACATCCACCGGCTTGGGCACGAAGGCTTCGGCGCCGACCTCCTTGGCCCAGAATTCGTCGGCGGGCTGATCCTTCGACGTGACCATCACGACCGGGATGGTGCGCGTCGCCGGATCGGCCTTGAGCTGCCGGCAGACCTGATACCCGTTGAGGCGGGGCATCATGACATCCAGCACGATGATGTCGGGGGGATGACTGCGGGCGGCGGCGAGGCCGGCTTCTCCGTCAGGGGCGGTGGCGATGCGCCAGCCGGCGGCGGTGAGCATGCGATCCAGCAGCCGGCGCTGCGCGGGATCGTCCTCGATGATGAGCGCGAACTTAGCCATCACGTCGGGGAATGAACTCCCGGAGCCACTCAGGTCCGCGCATCATCGAGAAAGACCAGCGCCTGGCGGCGACGCACCGCGGCCTCGAGCGCGCGGTAGACGGCGGCGTCCAGCACGGTGTTGGCGAGATCGCGCATCCGTTCCACGGCGACATCGGGCGGCATCTTTTCCTGATACGGCCGCGCGGTGGTGAGGGCGTCGTAGATCTCCGCCGCTGCCAGGATCCGGGCGCCCTGCGGAATTTCCTCGCCGCGCAGCTTGTCGGGATAGCCTTGCCCGTCCCATCGCTCGTGGTGACTGCGCACGAAACTGATCACGTCGCCCAGATGCTGCAGCGGCGAGAGAATCTGGCTGCCGATGACGACATGCTGCTTCACCGCTTCGTATTCGTCGGCGGTGAGCGGCCCCTCCTTGGTCAGGACCTCTTCGCGGATGCCGATCTTGCCGATATCGTGCAGCCGGCCCGCCATGCGCACCTGCTCGACCTGCTCATCCGCCAGCCCCATCTCGGAGGCGATCAGCGCGCCCATATCGGCGACGCGAGTGGAGTGGCCGCGGATGAAGAGATCCTTGGCTTCCATCGCGCTGACCAGCGCCTCGAGCGTGGCGACCGAAAGCCGCTCCAGCTTGGCCCGCTCGCGCCGCAGCTCGGCGGTGCGCACCGAGACCTCCTCCTTGAGCCAGAGGTTGAGATTGGCCTGCTCGACGATGCTGTCCCGCCGGCGCACGGCGCGGAGGATGGCGCGCGCCAGATCGGAGAGATCGATCGGCTTGGTGAGATAATCCATCGCCCCGCGCTGCATGCAGAGAGCGGCGGTGGTCGCATCGTTGACGGCGGTGAGCATCAGGATGGCGATGCCCGGCTCGACTTCCAGTACCTGCGGCACGAGGTCGATACCGCTCTTGCCCGGCATGCGGACATCCAGCAGCACCACGGAAACCTTCTGTCGCTGGATCACGCGGAGCGCCTCGTCACCGGAGGAGGCGGTGACGACGTCATAGCCCTGTTGGGTCAGGAATTTCTTGAGCGCATTCCGGATCGGCTCTTCGTCGTCAACGACGAGAACCGTGATCGGGACATCGGCCAGCGGCACCGTGGCTCCAGGGAATTAGGGGGGCGATGTAACCCTGTGTCCATCAAGATTATAGGCGGGTCATGGCGAAGTTGCCATAGTCCGGAGGATGGAGAACGGGGAACGGGAACCGGGGAACGGGGAACGGGGAACGGGGGACGGGAACCGGGCGAGCCTGAGATTCAAGGCTTTTCCGGTTCCCTGTTCCCCGTTCCCGCTTTCCCCGTACTCTTTCCCGCTATCCCTACCCGTCGATGAACTCGACCTCGACCGGCGCCGGAATCAGTCCCGCGGCATGACCCCGCCGCAATAGCTCGCGCACCGCGTGGCGGCCGCGCTCGCCGTAGTCCACCGTCCAGTCATTGACGTACATGCCGACGAAGCGGTCGGTCTTCTCGTCGCCAATGCCGCGATTGTACTGCTTGGCGTGCGCCAGCGCCGCGGGCCGGTGGTCGAGGGCGTACTGGATGCTCGCCTTGAGGTCGCGGGCCACCTGCCGGACGACGCTGTCGCCCAGGTCCCGCCGGACCACGTTGCCGCCGAGGGGGAGGGGCAGGCCGGTCTCGCCAAACCACCACTCGCCCATGTCGGCCCAGAGCTGCAGTCCCCGATCCTGGAAGGTGAGCTGTCCCTCGTGAATCAGCAGGCCGAGATCAACGGTGCCATCGAGCACGGCATCCTCGATCTGGTCGAAGGGCACCACCACCTCGACGAAATCCGGCTGGTAGAGCTTGAGGGCGAGGTAGGCGGTGGTGAGCTTGCCGGGGACGGCGATCCGCTGGCCGCGGGCCGCGACGCGCGCGTCGCCCTGCGGCGCGGTGCGGCCCACGAGGCGGGGGCCGTAGCGATCTCCCATCGAGGAACCGGAGGAGAGCAGGGCGTAGCGCCCGGTCAGGTAGGCGTAGGCGTGGATCGAGACCGCCGTCACTTCCAGTTCCGCCTTGAGCGCGCGGCGGTTGAGCGACTCGATGTCGGAGAGTTCGTGCTCGTAGCGCAACTCGCCAGTGTCGATCTTGCCGGCCGCGAGGGCGTAGAACATGAACGCGTCGTCGGAATCGGGCGAATGGGCGACGTGAATCGTACGGGTCATGAATGGATCGACGGGTGGTGGTCGGTGTGCAGGCTCACGGCGTGAACTGCTTGCGCAGCTCGTCGAGCATGGAGCGGTGTTCGGCATACTCCGGCCGGTTCAGCCTGATCTGGGCATCGAAGTGGGCCAGAAAGGACTGCTTCGCCTGGTCAAAGCCGCTCGGGTCTCCCCCGACCTGCGCCGCCTCGGCGCGGAGCAGGAGGCCGAGGAGGTTGTCGGGGGCTTCCTGGCCGATGGTGTCGGCCAGGGCCCGCGCGGCGGCGACCTCGCCGAGCCGGAGGTGAATGGCGCCGGCGTGATAGCGGACGTCCACGTCGATGCTGTCCAGCATGCCGTAGGCGGTGAGCGCCATGGGTGAGAAGCGGGTGACGGTGCCGGTGTCGCCCTTTTCCGCCGCGCTCATGATGCGATCGTGGAGCCGGAAGAATCTTTCCCGCGGCGTCATCTGGCTGATGTCGGGCGGCTGACCGCCAGCCGGCGTTTCGGTGGCGCTGGAGGTCCCCGCGTTGGCCATGTCGGGCCCGGACGCCGCCGCGTCCTTGGTTTCGACGTAGTAGACGATCACGCTGAGCACGAGGGCGACCAGGGTCCAGGCAAAGATCCACGCCCGCCGCTCCCGTCCGCGATCGGTCACAAGGGCACGACCGCAGCGGTGACAGTACCGGGCATCGGGTGAGAGGGCGACCTGGCAGGCGGGACAGTTGGGTGTGGACATAGAGCGAGGAATCTAATGGGGACGGGCGGGTAGACGGTCGGACGGTCAGACGGTCGGACGGTCAGACGGTCCGACCGTCCGACCTGCCGACCGTCCGACCGCTCGCCGCCTTGTCCCCCCCGCTCCCCCGCATTACCGTGCAGGCAACCCGGAGGAATGATGGCCCAGCCGCAACAGCCGCCGCCGGTCCCGCTGCCAGAAGCACCCGCGGCACGGCACCTGGGCGACCTCGCCCGCAGCCAGACCCGCTGGAGCGTCTACCTCGAGACCCGCACCGTCGGGACGCTGGCACAGGGCCGGCTGCATTTTGTCGAGGGCACCCGCCACAAGAGCACCGGGTGGATTTTCCGCGAGTGGACCGAGCGGGAGATCACTGACCGGTTCAGCGAATTCAGTCCGATCGAGTTGTGGAAGATTCTGGACAGTCTGGCATAGGTGGCAGGTGGCAGCATGCCCCTGCCACCCCAGGTTGATTGCTCGCTCCAGATTTCTGCCACCTGCCACCTGTTCCCTGCCACCTTCCCCTGATGACCCCTCCCCGCCCTCCCGTCGCCGCCTTTCCCCGCACACTCACCGGGGCGACGCGCGGCGCGGTGCGCCAGTTGACCGACGAGTTCCAGGTCGACTTCATCCGGCTGCAGTTCACCGACATCCTCGGCATCAACAAGAACGTCGAGGTGCCGCGCAGCCAGTTCGACAAGGCGCTGGACGGGGAGATCATGTTCGACGGCTCATCGATCGAGGGTTTCGCGCGGATCGAGGAGAGCGACATGCTGCTGGTGCCCGACCTGGACACCTTCCGGGTGCTGCCGATGGACGACGAAGCGGGGCGGGTCGCCCGCATCCTGTGCGACATCCACACCCCCGATCACCAGCCGTTTGCCGGGTGCCCCAGGCTCACGCTCAAGCGCCAGATCGCGTCGGCGCGGGCGATGGGGTACACCATGATGGCGGGATGCGAAGTCGAGTTCTTCCTGTTCGAGAAGGATGCGCAGGGGAATCCCAGCCTCACGACCCACGACGCCGGCAGCTATTTCGACCTGACCCCGGTGGACAAGGGCGAAGCGCTGCGCCGCCTGATCGTGCAGGACCTGGAGCTGATGGGGTTCGAGGTGGAAGCGGCGCACCATGAAGTGGCGCCGGGGCAGCACGAAGTCGACTTCCGCTATGCCGACGCGCTCACGACGGCAGATAACATCGCCACCTTCAAGTTCGTGGTGCGGAGCCTGGCCCACCGGAACGGCTTCGTGGCGTCGTTCATGCCCAAGCCGATCATGGGCCAGGCCGGCAGCGGCATGCACACTCACCAGAGCCTGTTCCGCGGCAGGGAGAACGCCTTCTTCGACCCGGCGACCGAGCAGCAGCTGTCGCAGGTCGCGCTGTCCTACGTCGAGGGGCTGCTGCAGCATGCTCGCGGCTTCTGCGCGCTCACCAATCCGCTGATCAACAGCTACAAGCGCCTGGTGCCGGGCTACGAAGCGCCGGTCAACGTCGCGTGGAGTGTGCGCAACCGCTCGCCGCTGGTGCGGATCCCCGAGCGACGCGGGGAGGGCACCCGCTGCGAGCTCCGGATGCCGGACCCGTCGGCCAATCCCTACCTCTCGCTCACCGTGCAGCTGGCGGCGGGCCTGGATGGCGTGGCGAAGCAGATGGAATGCCGGGAGCCGGTAAACCGCAACATCTTCCGGATGAGCTTCCGCGACCGGCGGAAGTACCAGATCGACGACCTGCCGCGCGACCTGCACGAGGCGCTTGACCGGTTCGAGAAGGACGACGTGATCAAGGCGGCACTTGGTGAACACCTCACCGAGCGGTTTCTGGAGGCAAAGCGTGATGAGGTGGAACGCTTCAACCGCGAAGTGACCGAGTGGGAAGTGCAGAGCTACCTGGGGCGGTACTGAATGGCCGTTGGCCGTTAGCCGTTAGCCGTTAGCCGTTGGCTGTTGGCTGTCAGCGTTAAGTAGTCAGCGTTCAGCATTCAGCTGATCACCTAGCGCTCACCGTCGGTTCCCGTTCCCGTTCCCGTTCCCGTTCCCCGTTCCCCGTTCCCCGTTCCCCGTTCCCGGTTCCCGGTTCCCGGTTCCCCATCCCTACTCTCCGCGCTCCCCCCGGCCGTACCGCGCCCGGTCCGACAATCCCCACTTGAGATTGGCCAGCAGCACATTCGGGCCGTCGGTCCGGGTCAGGCGGCCATCGCGCCCGACGCCGGTGGCGAGCCAGAGGTGCTGGTTCAGACGGAACTCGATCCCGCCGGTCCACGACGCAGTCGTCTGTCTCCCCGCCGCTGGCCCGCTGCGGCGGGACTCTCCGACCACATCCAGAAAGCCGTTCAGCGTGGAGCTGCCGAGCGTGAGGCGCGCGCCGTAGGCGACGAAGGTCGCAGTCGCTGAATCGGGGTCCACCCTCGTGCGCGACCACTGCAGGTAGCCCTGCAGCTGCCCGTAACTCCCCACCGGCGCTCCGCCGACGAGCCACACCCGGTCGCCGAGGTCGGTGGCGCGGGCAAGCCGCGAGTCGGTCAGCCGATGGCCTCTTGCCCAGGCGAGGCCGAGGGTCAGGTCGTTCCAGTGCGCCTTGGCATAGGCTGACGCCAGGCTCTCCACGGCGGCATCGAGACAGGCGGTGGCGTCGGCGGCCGCTGCCTCCTCCTCGAGCGTGGCGATACGCGCCTCCAGCGCTGCGGTCGCCGAATCCGTCGGGCTGGCCGGAGTGTCGCGATGTCCGGGAAAGTCCGGCGCCACCGCGGGGGTGCACGCACCCAGCGCATCCGCCAGCTCGCCAGTGAAGCCGTTGTCGGCCATCGGATCGGTGCGATCGTACAGCAGCAGGCGGACGCCGTATGCCAGGTCGGTGGCGCCCGAGTCGCTGGAGGAACGCACCGTGCCGATTGAGAGCTGGAGGGTGCTGAGGATGTACCGGAGGCCGCGCCGCTGATAGGTCGCCAGGCTGATCGGGCGGGTGAGCAGCGCGGGCTGGAATTCAATGGCGAGCCCCTGCCGGACCCGGCCGGCGTTGTCGATCCCGTTGATGATCGCCGCGGCAAATTCCCGCGGCGCCGTCGGCCGTGTGACCGAGGCTGGCGTCGCGCTGAGGAAGACGAATGCCGGGCTCTCCGGAATCGAGAACCGCGCGATGCTCGCGTCGGCGGCGTCCCCCGCGCTCGCGGCGTCCGGTGGTGGCTCCACCGTGATGGGCTCGTCCTGGCCGGCGAGCGCCGGCAGGCGGGTAAACAGAAGAAGTGCCACGAATACCGCGTGGCGCGGGGCGCGAGGCAGGAAGGGCGCGGGACTGGGCATGGTTCCCTCGAGCCTAGAGTAGGGTGACGCATCCCTCGGTCATCGCGGTGCCACCGCTGC
The DNA here is from genome assembly GCA_031382385.1 of Gemmatimonadota bacterium. GTDB lineage: Bacteria > Gemmatimonadota > Gemmatimonadetes > Gemmatimonadales > GWC2-71-9 > JADJOM01. The sequence goes on along the minus strand of JANMYS010000058.1, from coordinate 65,242 downwards.
CGGTCTTCCCCTCGATTAGCAGTACGCCATCCTGTATGATCTGCCCATGCTGGCTGAGCGTCACGGCGATCCGAAAGGATTCGGCCCGCTTCCGGGGGCTGCCGACGCTTACCCGCCACGCCAGCAGCGTCTGGCGGGCGACGTCATAGGTGGTGGAGCGCGGGGTATCGCCGCCGGTTGCGATGGCCTTGGGATCCTGCCAGCCATCGGCCGAGGGCGGACTGATCCACAATCGGCAGAAGGCGGCGTGCACCGTCAACGCGCTGATGGCGACCGTCAGCGTACTGGCATCGGTGAGTGTGGGATCTCTCGGTGGCATCAGGGCCTCCGGTGCCGGGTGGGCCGGGCCGGCGCGGTGTCGTCCAGCAGTCCCGCGAGGCGAGCGACCAGCTGCTGATGCTCGTCCCGGGAGAGGCCGGATGGCTTCGCCGCGGCAATCTTTGGCTGGGCGTGACCCACCATCCGTTCGAGGCGGCGGTAGAGGTCGGGGTGTCTGGCGGGCTTCTTCTTGCTCGGCATAGCGCGGCGCTCCTTCTGGTCTGCTGCCCACTGCGGGCGGGCCGATGGCCGTTAGCCGTTGGCCGTTGGCAAGAGGCCGTTAGCTAACGGCTAACGGCCAATGGCTAACGGCTCCCCTCATGCGTCCGCGCCTTCCCGCACACCCGATAGATCTCTCCCAGCGCCGCCACCGTCGGTCCGGGCAGGGCGAGCCTGGCGAGCTCTGCTGCGCTGTATGGACAAGCCTCGCCCGGCCGCCAGTAGCAGTTGCCCGGCGCGGCGGGTGGGGGAGGGATGATCGGGTCATTGCGGTCGGCGGGCGGATGCCGTGGCAGGCGACCCGCCGGAATGCCCCACGCATCGAGCCACCGGGCGCCCTGCGGGGTCCGCTCCAGCCGGGCCAGCTCGAGCAGCGTCGTGGCGCAGCCGTGCGCGATGCTCGCCGCCTGCTGCGAGCGGCGGAAGCCGAGCATCGGGTGGAACGCGAAGGTGCCGCAGAGCCAATTGGGGCGCACGGTGACGACTTCCAGATCCAGCGGGGTCCACCGATCCGCGCGGCCGAACTCGGTCCACAGCGTGCGCACATGCCGCTGCGTGTCCTGATACAGCTCGAGCTTCCGGTTGTATCCGAGCCGGGTGGCGCGGCGGCGCATGTCGGGCCAGTATCCGGCGAACTGCCGGAGCTGCTCCGGCCCGAGATTGCGCTGCGGCTCCACTTCGAGTGACGCCGCGAAGATGAGATGCGGGACCGACCCTCCGTCGCGCAGCGGACGACGGGTGATCAGCTCGGCGTCGGCCGACCCCTGGAGGAACTGGGCGACGGCATCGAGCGGGAGATTGTCGAGAACGCCACCGTCGATGTACTGATGCCGGTTGCGGGTACCGGGCATCACCTCCCACGACCAGCGGGGCCGGAAGACGCCGGGAAAGGCGCTGCTGGCGAGCAGGCCATTGAGCAGGTTGGCGTGGCCGACGGTGTCGCCCAGCTGCTGCTCTCCCAGCACCTCGAGGCGCCCCTGGCTCAGGTTGGTCGCGGTGGCGAGGAAATAGATCCCCCGCTCCAGGAAGCCGTCGAATGGCACCGCCTCCGGCGCGACGCCGAGCGATTCCCCGACGGCGCGCAGTACATGCTCGGTGATCAGCAGCGTCAGCGGTTCGGCGCCCAGCACCTGGTTGCCCACCTGCATCCGGTCGAGCCACTCCTCGGCGAAGTTGCCCACCAGCTCGGTGACCTTGCGGGTCTGGCCATGACGCAGCGCGCGCACCAGATCGTTCAGCTCGTAGGGGCTGATGTAGAGCAGTCGCTCGAGTCCCGCGATCACCCGGCGCGCCTCGGCGCTGTAGTCGCCCGCGGATGCCGTGTCGTAGCGGCGGAAGAAGCGGTCGGCTTCCCGCACCGAGAAGCCGGTCTCTGCCGCGCGGATGGTGAGGGTGCGGATGAAGTCGGCGAATCGATCGGTCATCACCAGCCGGTCGAGGGCCAGGTAGGTCGCCGCCAGCCGCGCGATGCGGGGCCGGCGCTCGCTCAGCGTCGGATGGGAGAGACTTTCGGCGGCCATCGCCGCGGTGATCGAGCCGACGGAGGCACCCGCCACGATGTCCGGGGTGAGCCCGATCTCGCTCACCGCGGTGAGCACCCCCATCTGGTACACCCCGCGAAAGACACCGCCGCTGAAGAGCATGCTGACCAGGGCCCGGTCGCGGCCGGGTTCAGGGGCCCGGTCGGGCGACGCCACGCGGTCGAGCGGCCAGCGCGGGGCGGCGGGGCCGGTCGCGTCATCCACCTGGGCCTTGTAGGCGGCGAGCGCGGCGCTGGTGCGGCGCCGATAGGCGTTGGTGCTCTTGAATGGCGGTGCGGCGAGCGGCGCCGGGGGCAGTTCCGGTTCTCCCTCGACCGGCCACGACGGCAGCACCGAATCCCACTGCCGCACCTGCAGCGTCTGCGGGGCTTCCCCGGGCTGGCCCCGGTGCAGGGCACAGTGGCGACAGACCTCGGGCAGCCCCGGACCCAGCGTCTCGCGGATCCGCGCCGTCATCCCGGTGAGTGGCTCGCGCAGGTCGGGCCGGTTGATCGAGAGATGCGGCACGACCCGCTCGAAGTGGGTCTCCACCGCGCGGCTGCAGGCGATCACGCCGCTGCTGGACGGCGGCATCGAGTCGCGGATCATCACCTCCATCGAGGCACGACAGCCGTCCGCCACCGTCTCGCGGATCAGGCGCTGGCGGTCTTCCTCGCTCTCCTGCGCGAAGTAGCGCTGGTTGACATCGACCGGCTGGTCCGGCTCGATCGGCGCAATCCACGCCCGCACGAACTTCCGCGCCCGCCCGGTCTCGCGACCCGCGCCTGGAGGAATCACCCGGCTGTAGAGATGGGTGAGGCGGCGCTCGAGCGTCGCATCGCGCAGCCGCTGCAGCTGCAGGGCCCGCCGGGTCACGTCGATCAGACTGAGGTAGATCGGTGGCTCACCGCTGGTGGCGAGCTGGCCCCGGCTGACCGGCAGCGGGGTGACGCTGTAGATGTGCAACTCGGTCGCTTCGGGGTGCAGCTGGTCGCGCACCAGGTTCAGCAGCGGATGGGTCGGCTCGGTGGCGACGTTGCCGCCATCGACGCAGAGGCCGTCGGCGAGGGTGGTGGGCGGGAAGACCGGCACGAGTGAGGTGGCCGCCAATAGTCCATCGATCAGCACTTCGGATTCGGCCACGCAGCGGATCTCGCCGGTCGCCACATCCGCGACGGCGAGCCCCACACGGATCGGCGGCTCCTGTGTGGCGTAGTACCCCACGGTCCGCGGTTGTCCCTTGGCGGGCTCCGGTGCGCCCTGGTCGCGCAGCGCATGGGCGACCACACCGTCCATGTCGCGCACGCCGTAGTAGTCGCGATCGAAGATGCTGACCAGGATTTCCCGCAGTGCGTGGGGATCGAACAGGCTGCGCTGCAGCTTGAAGCTGGCGAGCAGCTTCTGGGCGTAGCCGGTCGCGGGCCCGGCTCCGGGCCGGCTGGAGTCGCGACGGCTCCACAGCAGGACGGCGCCGAGGAGCAGCGCCATGGACGCGCTGATGGCGAGGAGGGTGATCGTTAGCCGAACGGTCGCCGGCAGGTCGACACCAGACGATGGGCTCCCGCGCGTCGGCAGCCAGCGGATCAGCAGCAGCCCGGCGAACAGGGGAGTCAGCCACACCAGCGCGAGCAGCATGAGCTGGCCAACCGAGAGCAGGACGGCGCGCGCCAGGTGGCTGGAGGAGAGATGGGTGAACTCCTTCAGTTCCTGCCACATGCGGGTCTGGCTCAGCACCAGTCCCAGGAGCAGTAGCCCGACGGCAAGGAGCCCGCGTGCGCCAGGGTGGCCTGCGGTGACACTAGCCACGCCCACCCCGACCGACAGCAGGATCAGCGGGAGCAGGGAGGCGGCGCCGAGCCAGAGCCACCAGAGACCCAGGCCACCGACGATGGTCTGCCCACCATGCCGGACCTGGCCCCACCACGGCGGCACGAAGATCAGGCTTTCGGCGGTGCCGCCGTGCTCATGCTTGCGCGGGCGAAACAGCAGTGGCCGCAACAGAAATGGATAGATGAGCGGCGCGACCTGGTGCAGATGGGATCCGACCAGGTTGATCGTCCGCACCACCTCGATCACCCGGGCCAGCGCCCGCGCGGAAGGGCTCCGGACCTCGGCCGCGGCACGCCAGCCGAGGCCGCGACGGATTCCGCGCGCCAGGGTGCCGAAGGTGATGCGAAGGCGGAGCAGGGTGTTGAGGAGGTTGATCAGCCCGGCACGGGTATTCACCGCCTCCGCTCGATGCGCCCGCTCCTGCGCGTGATGGATCGGGAGCGAGACCGGAGCGAGCGGACGGCGCGCCTGGACCTGGTAGGTATCCGGCAGCATGGCGCGCAGCAGTTCCGTCGGGGCCTGCTGAAAGGCGGCGAAGATCTCGCGGAACCGTGCGACCCGGGCTTCGCGCCGCCGCCGGTGGTCCTCGGCCCGGCGCTCCGGATCCGTCGTCGGAGCCACCGTGGTCCCGGCCTGCAGGATTTCGGCGACGGCCGCCGCGTTGACGGCACCCGCCGAGACACCAACCACGACGTCCGGGGCACGACCGCGGATGACCAGCAGGGCATGCCCGACGCCGAGCTGCATGGCGGTGTCGAATAGGCCGGTTGAGAACGAGAGCGCGCGGACCGGGCGGTTGGCGTCGCCGATCGGTGGATCCTGCGGAGGGGAGGACGGGGTCATGCGAGCGGCTCCCTGTGCGTTCACCTTCAGCCTTCAGCCATCAGCGTTCGGCCATCAGCCATCAGCCATCAGCCATCAGCCTTCAGCCATCAGCCTTCGGCGACGCCCAATCGCCCGATCACTACCGCCTGCCGGCCCATAGCCGCTTGAGCATCTGGATCTGGCCGGTGTGATACGCGTCGTGCAGCGCCACACCGATCAGCATTTCGCCGAAGGTCCACTTCTTTGCCGCCGCCGGGATGTGACCCAGCTCTCCTGGGGCAAAAGCCGCGATCGCCTCATTGAGCAGCCGGTGTTCCCGCGCCAGCAGGGCGCGGTCCGCCTGCCATGCGGCTTCGTCGGCGCGTGGCGGCACCACGGGGAAATTGGCCGGGCTGCGGGGAAAGCGCGGGATCGGCTCCTGCACCAGGTGACGCCGCACAGTGTACTTCCAATAGGCAATGTGCAGCGTCAGCCGCCAGATGCTGGAACGTCCCGGTGCCGGGGTCCAGTGCGCCGCCGCCGCGCTCACGCCGCGCAGGGCCCCAACCGGCGTCGGGCCGCCATGCCACGCCTGACCCCTCGAGGGGGAGATCGCGTGGCGCACCAGATCAACCGCCACCCGGCTCATGGTGTGTTCTCCTGTACCTGGGTGAGCAGCTCCCGGACGATGAGTTCGGGCTGCTCCTCGTGGATATGCAGTCCGGCGCCTGGCACCGTGACCTCCGTGAAGCGGTGCAACCGCTGGCGCATTGCCCGGATCCTGCCGGCACTGACGCCCCCGTCATGGGCCGCGCCTCCCACTAGCAGGCGCACGGGAACGCCGATCCGGTCGAGCCGGGGCGTGAGCGGCTCGGGTTCGACGGCGCGCTGCATCCCCTTGAGCGCCCGCAGCACAGCGCCCACATCGCCGGCTGAGCCGGCGGTGTAGTTGTCGATGGCCGTTTCAGTCACCCAGGTCGTATCGCCCGAGCTCGCAATCAGCCCCTTCCGGAGTTCTTTCCGCACTCGGCCCCGCCCGGCGAAGAGGCGCACGAGGAAGGCAAACTTGAGCGCCGTCTTCACCCCCGGCACCGCGGCCGTCTCCAGCGCCCCGCCCTCAACCAGCAGCAGGCGCCCTACCAGTTCGGGACGGGCGAGCGTGAGCCGGAGCGCGATCGCCGTCCCGACCGCATTTGCCATCAGTACGGCGTGGCGCATTCCCAGCGAATCCATGACGGCCGCCACCCGCGCAGCCTGTTGCGTGTGGGAGTAGTCGGCGGTGCCCGGGCGGCTGGATTGTCCGACGCCGAGCGGTTCGATGACGATCACGTGGATGCCCGCCGCCGCCAGCGGGGGGAGCACGTGGCGATAGGCATAGGCCGGACTGATCAGGCCGGGAATGATCACGACCGATGGCCCGGACCGTGGGCCCATCACCGTGACCTGCAGCGATTCCGCCGGGGCCACCACGATCTGGCGGCTGGTCGAATCGGGTGCTGGCGTCTGGAGGAGGGTGAGGGCCAGACCGAGAGGGAGTGCGAGCATAGGCGGGGAATGTGGCCCGGGCACCAACGTTGGGCAATCGCTTGGCGGAATATCCAAGTGACACGTTGTTGAACGACACGGCGGGGCGTGAGCGGAAGGCTGGCGGGTGCGGACGGTGGCGCTAGGCGCGAGGCGCGAGACGGGATTGATCGCGGGCAAGTGCTTATTTCTCAGACGTTTACCGATCGCCCGGTGGCGTGCCGTTCACTGGCGCCTAGCGCCTCGCGCCCATCGTCCTGCAGGCCTGCTTGTTGCCCTTCGGACACCAGTACTCCCAGCCCAGCCTTCGACCGGGGTGCACCGCGCATGTCCCAGTATTCGACCACCACCCGCCAGACGGTGATTCTTGCCGCCGGTAACGGCTCGCGCCTCTCCGCGGCCCGGGGCAACCTGCCCAAGCCGCTGGTGCGGGTCGCGGGGCGGGCGTTGATCGAGCATGCGCTGGAGCAGGCCGAGCTGGCCGGGGTCGAGGAAGCGATCATCGTGACCGGCAACGCCGCCGACCAGATGCAGGCCCACCTGGCCGGTGTCACCACGCCGCTCAAGCTGACCATCGTCCATAACGCCCGGTACCACGATCCCAACGGGGTCTCGCTGCTGGCCGCCGAGCCGTTCATCACCGGCCGGTTCTTCCTGCAGATGGCCGACCACGTCTTCGCCCATCCGGTGCTCCAGATCCTCGACCGCGACGATGCGGCGAGCGACCCCTCCGCGACCCGCCTGCTGGTGGACTTCAAGCCGGTCAATCTGGACGAGGACGATGCGACGAAGGTGCGGGTCGCCGATGGCCGCATCACCGCGATCGGCAAGGACATCTACCCCTATGATGCGGTCGACACCGGCTATTTCCGGCTCGATCCGCGGGTCTTCACCGCCCTGCACGAAGTCGCACGCCACGAGCCGCCCTCGGTCACGCTGGGCATGCGCCGGCTGATCGCGCGCGGCGAACTCGCCCCGACCGCGCTCACCGGCGTGCGGTGGACCGATGTCGATACGCCCGAGGACTATGCCAAGGCGGAGCTGCTGCTGGGCGCCGCACAGCGCCGGCGTGCCAGCCGCGAAGTGGTGTCGGCCGTCGCATAAGGGCGTGTGCGGATGGGACAGCGGCGGGCGGGCTCTTCGGGGCTCGCCCGTTTTGCATTTAGGCGATAGGCGGTGGGTAGGGGCGGAGCTCCAGCTCCGCCCTGGAAATGGATCCGATGCGGGTGGTGCCGGGCGCCCCCGCGCTTCCCTGGGGGTCTCTCGCGATGACAACGCGGACTTGGCGCCAGCGTTTGCGGCGGGCGGAGCTGGTCTGGTGTGGGCGGAGCTGGAGCTCCGCCCCTACCCGGGCATCGGTGAACCCTGACGGCCAACGGCTAACGGCTAACGGCTACCTCGCTGGTCTCGGCCCCCCACCGATCACCCATTGCAGGCCGGTGGTGAGCCCGGAGACCGAGAAGATGATGGCGCACCAGCCCAGCGCGATGAGCGGCATGTCGAGCAGGATGGCGGGCAGGTAGAGGAAGGTGAAGAAGTCCCTGCGGCCGGCCATCTCCACCGTCTCCTTGATCAGCCGGACCGGACCGGCTGGCGTCGACGGCGGTGCTGCCGTGCCCTGGGTCGGCGCCTTCTGACCCCACCAGTGAATGCTGGTGATACTGCCGCTGCCGCCGCCCCGTGTCACCAGGGCGGTGTACAACGCCACCTGGTAGATCAGGTGCAGCACCGTGCCGATGATCGTTACCCATAGGGCGACGGTCGAGCCCGCCTGCCACACCACCCACCCCGCCACAGCAAAGAACCCCACAGTCACCACGTCATCCAGGACCTGGTCCAGCCACTCGCCGAGTCGGGAGCGGATGTACTTGAGACGCGAGATCTCGCCGTCGCAGCCATCGAGGATGGACTGGAGGTTCAAGAGGAGTGCGCCGGGCAGCAGCCACGGAAGGCCACCCCATGCCACAAGCCCGATCCCCGCAAAGCCGAAAGCGGCGGCGATCAGCGTCATCTGGTTGGGCGTGAGCGAACGGTTCAGCAGCGCGCGGGTGACGCGGAGCGAGATGGGCCGGTTGATGCGCCGCGAGATGATCCCGTCGGTCGCCTTGAGCAGTGCCCGGAAGAGCAGATCCTCCGCAATCTTGCGGCTCGCGGGATCGGCGGCGACGACGAGGAATTCGTCCCTCTCGAGCGGCGCCCGCTCGATGTCACCGGTGTATCCCGCGGCGACCAGGCGCCTGGGCAGGAGCCGATGCCAGACGAGCCCGATCCGGGCGGTTAGGATTTCACCCCCCGGCTGCCCGCCCTCACCCCCTGCCCCCCTCTCCCCGGGAGGGGAGAGGGGACCGGGGGGTGAGGGCGTGCGGATCGTCAGCGTCAATCTGAGATCGTCGGGAGTCTCGCCGGCCGGCAGCTCGACCCACACCTCCTCGATCCCCGCCTCCTGCAGCGAGAGGAGCTGACGCAGCAGCACGGAGAGTCCGGCTACCCGAGCGGCAGGATCTCCCGCTGGCGGGCCAGTCAGCACCGCCCGGCGGATCATGCCGTCACCGTTTGCGGTTCGGTCGCCAGCAGTGCCGCAAGCAGCAGATTCAGCGGCACCGCGCAGATGATGAAGTAGGCGCGGACCGACGCCGGCCACCACGGGGTCAGGAAAATCAGGAGGTAGGCGAGCGCGAAATGGGTGCCGATCCCGAGGAAGGTCCACAGCCGCATCCGGCCGGCATGTGCCGCGCGGTAGGCGACTGGGTCGGCGGTGGCGGGAATGGCAAGTGCGGCATGTTGCGCCCGCGAGTAGGTCTCGTAGACCCAGAGCAGGATCACATCACCCAGGCGGCCCTCCGATCGTGCCGCGGCCCGGTCGCGGGCGACCTTGTCGATATCCTCTTCCCGCTCGGCATAGCCGCCGGAGACCCGGGCGATGTAGCGCGTTTTGGTGTGATCGAACAGCGCCGACTGCACGGCGGAACTGGCCACACCGGCGAGGCCCAGCAGCCAGTACCAGGCGCTGCCGTGCACGGTGACCATGTACCAGGAGCCAGAGATGCCGATGGTGAGCCCCACCACGTAGTCGGCGATGCCGTCGAGGATGGCCCCGGTGGTCGAGGAGATCTTTCTGGCGCGCGCCAACTGGCCGTCGCAGCAGTCGAGCACGACCGAGAGGAACAGGAGCAGTCCCGCGCCGAGCGCCCATGACGGGCGGTGGACGCCAATCGCCAGCGTGATGCCGCCCGCGACACCGACGAGCGCACTCAGCAGCGTGACCTGATTCGGGGTGATCGGGGTGAGAATCAGCAGCCGTACCACACGGCGCGCCAGCGGCCGGTGGACCACCTCATCCACCAGCTCCTCCACCTCCGGCGGCTTGGTGGGGACCGGCGCCGTCATCGGGTGAAGCGGGCCCGGGCGTCCTCGAGGTCCGCGAGGTCGTCGATCTCGGTCCACTCCTCGCGGCCGATCGGCACCGTCCGGAACGTCACGCCGGCCGAGATCATCCGCTGGAAGGCATCTTCGTAGTAGGCCTGGGTGTCAGCGGAGTCGCGCATCGCCTCGAGCGTCGCCCAGAGGATGGGGAGCGCCGGGCCGCTGACCTTCTGAATCCCAATCGACTCTCCGGCGCAGTCGGCCGGGACCAGCTGCTTCGAGAGCTGCCGCACGTTGCCCTGCGCGTCGAGCAGCGCCTTCATCTCCTCCTCGCCCAGTCCGGGCTTGGTGTCCAGCAGCAGCGCCGAGGCCGAAGGCGCCGTCACCAGCCGGTGGAGCGCATCCCCGGTGAGGACCACGTCGCCATCGCACAGCACGATGCCGGTCGCGTCGACCTTGCCCCGCGCGGCGAGCACGCTCATGCAATTGCCGGTCGTGGCGTAGTCCGGGTTGGGAGCGAGGACGACGGAAATCGGCGGCGTGTGAGCGGCGAGATGCGCCTCGACCTGATCGGAGAGGTAGCCGGTGACGATGACGGCGCGAGCGATGCCCGCGGCGGCGATCCGCTCCAGTTGTCGGGCGAGAATCGTCTTGCCGCCGACGTCAATGAGGCACTTGGGTGTCTCGATCGTCAGCGGCCGGAGGCGAGTGCCCGAGCCGGCAGCGAGGATGATGGCCTGGAGGTTCATCGGCGGGGTTGAAGGAAGCCGGAAGCTAAAAGGGAGCAGGCGGTGGGCGATAGCCGCGGGGCGAGGCGCAACCCCGTGCTTGTCAAGGAGGGGCGCTGGGCGCGGGGCGGCGGGTGAGCGACAGCTGGAACCTAATTGTTCATCCATCCTCCGCTCACACCCCACCGCCTACTCCCTATCGCCTCGCGCCTACCGCAGGTGCGCAATCTCCGCCACCGTCTCCAGAAACCGATCGATCGTATGCACATCCACGTCGCCCATGTTGGCGACGAGGAAGCAGTCGTGACTGACCGGCCCCTTGCCCTTGTACACCAGGAAGCCGCGGCGCTTGAGGTCCTGATAGAAACTGTCGAAGGTGAGACCCGACGGCAGCTGGGCGACGGTGAGCGACGCGGCGCCGCCGGCATCGTCAAACCGGAGCTTGAGGCCGAGGCCGATGAGACCGGCACGGAGCCGGGCGTTAAGCGCCTGGTAGTGGGCCCGACGGGCGGGGACGCCGCCCTGCTCCTCCAGCTCACGCAGCGCGGCGTCCAGGGCGACCACTGCCGGCACGGCGGGCGTGAAGGGGGTCTGGCCGTTTTCCTTCAGCGCAACGCGATAGCGGCGGAGGTCGAGGTACATCGACCGCGGCCGCACATGCGCCGTCTCGTCCCAGATCTCGCGGCGGGCGATGACGAACGCCGCCCCCGCGACCCCATGAAGGCACTTGTTGGCCGAGCCGATGATGACCGATGCGCGGCTGCGGGCCATGTCGAACTCTTCGCCGCCCAGGCTCGAGACCACGTCGACGAAGTAGCGAATGTGACGCGGTGCGAGCAGACGCCCCACCTCGTTGACCGGGTTCAGCCGGCCGACGCTGGTCTCGTGGTGGACCATCGCGACGGCCTTGATACGCGGGTCGCTGTCGAGCATGCTGGAGAGCTGCTCCAGCGAGATCGGCTCGCCCCAGTCGTACCGCAGGTGGCTCACCGGGATGCCGAGGCACTCGGCCATCTCCGCGATCCGCTCGCCGAAGGCACCGTTCGAGACCACCAGCATCCGCTCGTCGTGGCCGACGAAGGTCGACAGCGCCGCTTCGGTCGCCGCCGTCGCGCCACCCCCGACGACCAGCACATCGTGCTCGTAGGCCACCGCCACACGCCGGAGCCGGGCCACGACGCGTGACATCACCTCCACGAACGCCCCGTCCCGGTGCGAGATATCCGCGCTGGCCAGAGCCTGTTTCACCGCCGCCGAGGTCGTGACCGGTCCCGGGCAGAGGAGGGTGAGCGCATCCGCCGCCGGAGCCGGCCGGGGCGGAATGGCCCGGACAGTTTCGACCTCGGGGCGCCGGGTGCGTGTCAGGATGTCAAGCGCAGCGTGTGATTTCATCACGCTCTCAGCTGAGAGTGGACCGGGCAGACGGGCACAAAGCGCCGGCGCAAGTAATTGTACTGCAATCACTTGCTTGCGATCTTCGATTCCGGGATCCTTCGAACCACCACTGGCGGGTCACGAAGGCGGGAGATAAGGAGCAGGTTCCGCGCCCTTCACCCGCCCAGCAGCCACCGGGTCGTTTCGCGAAGCCACGTACCTATGAACCAATCACTCGGGCCGGCGTGACAGGGCGGCAGGACGAAGCGCTGGCGGAGGAAGTTCTCAATCCGGAGAGCTCGGGCATCCCAGGTCAGATCTGCCGCGGTCAGCCTGGCCCCGGCCGCGAGGCGGGCGCGGCGGGCCGGGTCGGCAGCGAGGGCGCGTAGCGCGGCGACGGTGGCGTCGATGTCACCGGCAGGGACCAGCACGGCGTTCCGGTCGTCGGCGAGCAGTTCGGCGGTGTCGGGGGCGCGCGGTGCGAGCAGGGCGCGGCCAGCGGCGAGGTAGAGGAAGAGTTTCAGCGGCAGCACGGTGTTGCCATGCCGTTCCAGCGGCGCGAGGCTGGGCGGGATCACGAGGACATCAGCGGCGTAGAGCCACGGAGCGATGGCGCTGGTGCGCTGCCATGGGACCACGCGCACGTTCGGCAGCGTTCGCGCCGCCGACTCGACCGGTCCGTCGCCCTCGGAGCCGATCAGCAGCAGCTCGAGTTCCGGCGCTCGGCGGGCGGCTTCGAGCAGCACATCGAGTCCTTTCCGCAGGTTCATCCGGCCGCTGTAGGCGACGATGAAACGATCGGCCGGAAGCTGGAGCTGTGCCCGCGCTGCCGCAGCTTCCAGGCGCGGCTCCATGCGGGCGGGGTCCCAGCCGTTATGCGCAACCAGCATCCGCTCGACCGGAATCCCGATCCGTTCGTAGCTCCGGCGGGTATGCTCCGAATGAAACACCGCGCCAACGAGGTTGGGGTGACGCAACACGGCGCGGAGGAAGGGCTGCAGCGGCGGGATCTGGTCGCCCCAGGGCCGGAAATGTTCATAGACGACGCGCCGGCCCGCTCGCAGCAGCCGCCACGCTCCGGGAAGATTGCGGGTGTAGACCAGGTCGGCGCTGGCGGCGCGCGGGTGATACGGCGCGCGGAGCGCGTGGGACCACTTCTCGACGCCGCGCAGGCCGTGGCCATGCCAGCGGAGCAGGTCCATGGTGAAGTCGCCGGTGACGTCGTAGTAGCGGCGCAGTTCCGCGACATCGCCGGGACCGCTCCGCGGGCCGGGCAGGAGCAGGCCCATCTCGAGCCCGCGCCGCGCCAGGGCGGCGACGGTGTTCACCACCTGCTCGGTGTCCGCGCCCGTGTTGGGCATCGGTGTGTCGTAGGAGTAGAGAATCCGCACGGAGTCGTCTGCCTCAGGCCGGCGTACTGGCGAAGAAGTATTCGCTGTCGAATGCCGCCAACGGCGGGCCCTCCCGCAGGCGGAGGTAGTCCTCCACCGATCCGGTCAGGTGCACGATCCGCCGGTCGATCAGATCCTGCATGTACTCCCGGCCCGGAAGGTCGACGATGATGGTACGGCAGCCACAGGCCAGTCCCTCGTAGAGCGCGGTGGAGAAGACGCCGACGAGATCCGCCGATTCCGCGAACCAGGCGTAGAGCGGTCTGTCGCCGCTCTCCACCACGGTCAGGTTCGGCAGGTCGGCCGCCTCAACCAGACTGGAGTAGCGCGCACGCCAGCCATCCACTTCACCGGGGTGGAGCTTGTAGACCACCTGCAGATCGGGCCGTGCCTCCGCCAGGGTCCGCGCGAACTCGGCCAGCCGCGCCCCGATGACGCCCTGCGAGATGAACAGCACCTGCGTCGCCCGCCGCGGGACGTCTTGAAACTGGGCCCGCTGCTGGGTGAAGTGGGGAAAGCCCTGAGTGTGGATCCGTTCCGGCGGCAGCGGCAGCTTCGCGGCGGTATGCCAATACGCGCCAAAGGTGTGAAAGGCGCTGGGGAAGTGCTCCAGGGTTCCGGTCGTATCGGGGAAGCTGTAGCCGAGGTGATACGGGCTCATCGTGCCGTGCTGGAGCTCGATCGTTTCGATTCCCAGCTCGTGGGCAACAGCGAAGAGCGGCCGCTTGTAGAACGCGTAGGAGACGACGACGAAAATCCGTCGCGGCCGGCGCTTGAGCAGCAGGCGTCTGTAGTACCCGCTGCAGTAGCGATAGTGGTTGATCTCCCGCCGGAACAGGGCGTCGAGTGCCAGCGGCGTTCCGAACGCACTGGCGATGCTCTGCTCGACGGCGGCAATCCAGCGCTGCTCCCCGGCGGTGAAGCGCACCCGATGGGTATGGTGATAAACGAAGGTGCCGATGGTCACCGCATCCAGGTAACGACGATACGATTCCGGTGGCGCGAGATGCTTGCCGAGATAGAGACTTTCCAGCACGTCGAAGGAGCCGGGCGGCAGCTGCTGGAGGAGCGGCTGGGTGTAGATGTCCACGTGGCGCCCGTTGACCAGCGGCTTCCGGGCGTGGTCGAAGACCAGCGTCTCGCGCTGGTAGTCGCCGCGCAGCGGGTTGCGGGTCACGGCGGTGATGAGTGTGCCAGCGGCCTTGATGGCGTCGAGCAGGCTCTCTTTTTCGACGTGAGGTTCGGCGAATACGCCGGTGGCCCGGGCCAGGCGGTAGTAGATCGGCATCCGGAGCAGCTGCCAGACGCGCACGCCGGCCACCGGGTGCTCGAGCAGCCCATGTTCCCGCTCAAGCTGCCAGAAGCGTTCGCAGAGGTCACGGACGGAGAGGGCGGTCACGATCAGCGGATGCGGTCACCGAAACGCGCCAGGGCGCGCTCGATGGTCAGCACGCGGCCGGCAATCTTGCTGTTGTACACCCGGGAGAGGGCGAGGCCGGTGTGGGCCTCGAACCGGGGCGCGGACAGCGGCAGCGCGACGGTGCGTGCCTGCGGCGGGCGGAGGAACTGGAGCGCACGGGCGTTCGCCAGGGTGGTCCGGGCGCCACGCAGTGCCTGACGCAGACGACTCACCGCCACCCGTGGATCGAACCCCGGGGAGGGATCGGGAAAGAGCATGGGCCGATTGTAGTAGCTGGAGCGCACCGCCGCGAGGGCACGCGAGGCTTCGGTGATGATGCGGCGCTGCAGGGCCCCACCCCGCTTCTCCTCCAGCGAGAAGGCAAAGGCATGGCGCGCCAGCGCGTCGTCCAGCAGCGGGTGTACATGGTGGCAGTACTGATTGAACGCCGTGACCCGGCTCCCCCCCCAGTACTTCATCTTCTCGAGGTAGTAGATCTTCTCCACGCCCTTCCGCAGGTCGCGCTCGTCCAGCTGCCGCAGCCGCTCCTCGAACTTGGCCACCAGCCGGTCGACGTAGGCGGCGCGCGCCTGCTCGAATCCGCGGATCCCGGGAGTGATATAGACCGCTTCCACCATCTCCCGGACCGAGCGGAACCGGCTGTACTTGTCGCGCAGCAGTTCCCCGCCGTAGCCACCGAAGATCACGCCGAAGCGGCGCGCCTTCTCCTCGAAGTAGTACGGGGTGAGCGAGGAGCGGTAGATGTCGCGGCACAACTCCAGCTCGGTGAAAGTCCGCGCGATCATCGCCTCGGCTGGCTCCGACCGGCGCGGGGGCTCGAAGAGGTGGATCTCGCCGCCGACTGCCGCCGCCAGCTCCATCGCGATGCGGTGGTCGTCGGGGTCATCGGCGTTCACGTTGGTGTTGTAGGACGCCGGGACGTGGGCCTGGACCAGCAGCGCCGCCACGGTCCGGGTGTCGTAGCCACCGGAGAGGTCGCAGTTCACCCGCCAGGCCGGGTCGTGGTAGGGCGACAGGTACGCCGTGCAGGCGCGGAGGTAGCCCGGGACATCCACCGCTTCATCGACTGGCTGATAGTAGATCTGCGCCGAGTGGAACCCGTCCCCCGTGTGAACCGTGCCGGGGTCGAGATGGCGGACTTCCTTGAAAATCGTGCGCTGGCCGTAGGTGCACTGGGTGAAGAGGAACTCCAGGCATTCGTGCGGTGCCACAGTCAGGCGGTCGAGTGCCCCCGCGACGGCGAAGAGCGAGTTCGAGAGATAGGTGTGCCCCGCGGTGCGTCCGGCATAGGCGTGATACACCCCGGTCTTGTCGGTCACGACCGAGAGCCGGCCCCGGAGCCGGACGATCAGGACCCAGTGACCGTTGACCCGGGGAAAGGGGACCTCACCCCGGCGGCAGGCGGCGAGGATGCGTCGCAGCGCTTCCGGTCCGCAGGCATCCTCGTAGGTGTAGGCGCCGACACCCAGGATGGCGTCGTCCTCGATCCGGGCTTCGTGCTGTCCCGTCGGCGCGAAGCGCTTGGCGAAAGCCAGCACATGGGTGGCGCCCACGGTCCAGGCGGTATGGCGATCGAGGCCCTTGGCGGCGAAGTGGTCCCGTGCGCCGTCGAGTGCCGCTGGGTCGTCGCTGACAAAGAACGAACCCATTCAGGCAGGGGGCGCTGCGTGGTGCGCGCGCTTCCGGAGGAGGAGGAACCAGGTGGCGATCCCCAGCAGCACGAACCGGAGCAGAAGGCCTGCGGCATACGGGAGCGTGCTCCGGGCCAGCAGCACCGTTGCGACCGTGATTCCGCAGGTGAGCAGGAGGTTGGGCAGGAGATGGCCCAGGGCCAGCACCTGTTCCCGCAGGACCACCCGGGCGTTGAAGTAGTGCAGCAGGAACAGCAGCACGAACGAGGCGAGGGTGGTGTAGGCCGCCACCTGGTAACCGTAGATCGGGATGAAGTAGTAATTCAGCCCGATGTTGGCGAACCCCGCAAGGAAGGTGTTGAGGGAGATGAGCCCGGTCCGGTTGCGGAACGCCGCATACTGGAAGAACAGGGTATACAGGAAGACGAAGACGTAGCTCAGCACGATGACGGGCACGAGCGGCAGGGCGCCGTAGTACCGCGAGTCCACCAGCAGAAGCGCGACGTCGCCGGCGAAGAGCATGATCGCCACCGCGGCCAGGTAGACGTAGTCGGCATAGTCGCGCGACATCCGGTTGATCTTGGCGAAATTGCCCACCCGGTAGTCGTCGAAGAAGATCGGCCGCCAGGCCTTGGCCGACGCCAGCACCACCAGGTTCATGGCGGTACCGACGTCATAGGCAAAGGAGTAGAGGCCGGTCGCCTCCTTGGTGGTGAGCTGCAGGAGGATGATCCGGTCGAAATAGCCCAGCACGAACCGGGAGATCGAGTGCGGGATGAGGGGGAGCGAGAAGATCAGCACATACCGGATGTGTTTCCACTCGATCCGGAATCGTGCCATCCGCGCGAGGCTCCAGACCGCGTATGCGCCAAGGAGGCCGGACACGATCACGTCGGCGTACACCCGACCCAGATACTTGCGCTCCGTGAGGATCACGGCGAGGAGCAGGAAGAGCGCGACCGTGCCGCCGGTGCGCAGGACAGTGAGGATGGAGTACCAGCGGCTCTGCCTGGAGGCGTTGAGCAGGGCGAGATGGATCTCGATCAGCCCCGAAAGCATGGCGACCCCGACGGCAGCCAGAAAGACGTCGGGGTCGAGCTTGGTGAACGCCGCGAGCGGCTCGCGCAGCAGGACCAGCGCGACGCCCATGATGCAGGTGAAGCCCAGCAGGAACAGCAGATTCCCGCCGAGGCAGGTGGCAAAGTCGGGCGGGTCCTCGAGGTAGTACCGGGTAATGCCGCTGTTCAGGTTGAGCGAGAGGAGCACTGTCAGGATCGGCACGACGGAGGAGGTAAAGACCGAGAGGACGCCGTACTCCGCTGGGGTGAGAAGCTGGGTGAGCAGCGGAACGCTGAGGGCCACCAGCACGTTCGCCACCAGGGTGCCCGACAGGTAGTTCCGGCCGTGGGCCAGGAACTCGCGGTTCTCGGCGCCGAAGAGGTGAGCGAGTCGCTGCCGGAGGGAGTCGAGCATTCGCCGGCTCAGGCCGGGAGGTCCGCGATGAACCGCCGCATGATGGCGTAGTGCGCATCGAGCACCGCCGGCACCCCCGCGAACCGGGCGAAGCCGTTGGTCACTTCCTCGTCCACGTACGCGCTCAGCATCTCCACCGCGTCGCTGGCCGGCCGGATGCCCCGGTGCCGGAAAAGCCCGGCCCGCTCGAAGGCGTCGATCCCCTGCACGCTCAGCGCCGCCGACATTCCGCGACCCCGGCCGTCCTCATGCACCAGGAACGACGGCCGCCGTCGGCTGAGAAAATGGATATGGGAGTGGACCCGATAGCCCACATGAAAGTCGCACGTCTCATAGAAACCGATCCGGTCGAGCCCACCCGAGACGTCCATGACCTCGTAGCCGAGTTGAAGGGCCGCCGTCGCAATGCCGCGGTTGTTGCGCCGGTCCTCCTCAGGGATGCGGGGGTCGTCCCGATCGATGCCACGATTGAACGAGCAGTAGCGCCGCGCCCCGGGAAACCGCTCGGCCAGCATCCGGAGCACCGCGATGGACTGTGCCTGGTACATCGGCCGCTGGGCCGGTGTCACCGTGAACGCGGCAATCTCGGCGGGAACGCGGAGCGGCTGGCCGAGCGAGGGCAGGTGATACCAGGCCGGGCAGCCGGTGACGAGGGTGTTCGCGATGCCGTTGCGGCGCAGGACCTCGCGGCTCAGGTGATCGCGACAGCCCAGATACGGCGTCTCCGCGGCGATGCGCTGCAGCACGGCGAGTGATTCGGCGGTGAAGCGGTAGTGGCGAACGGTGTCCCAGTCGCCGGGAACGCCCTTCCAGCCGAGGCCGAGCGGAATGATCGGGACCCGGAGGCGGGTCAGGTCCTGGGTGAGCTTGTAGACGCCGGGATAGAATTTCGGCTGATAGCCGGGCCCGCCGAGAATAATGACCGCGCGACTGGCGTTGATCTGCTCGAGGTGGGGGTCGAGCGATTCCCAGTGCGGCAGCTGGAACAGCTCGTGTTCCGGTCGCAGGTGGGTCAGCAGCTCCCGGGCCCGCTGGGTGATCAGGAAATCACCCATGTTGATCTTGGCGCCGGAGAGGACGGTATACATCAGCGGATCAGAGATCGTCCCAGCCGAGCAGGGTGTCCTCGCTGATCCGGCGCCGCGCCGGCCGGCCCTTCAGCTGGTCGAAGAAAGTCGGCGAGATCCCCGTCCCCGGGCGCTTGAAGGTCACATTCTGCTCGGTGATCGGCTCACCGATCTCGATGTCCCGACTGGCCACCAGGCTGCGACGGGCCTGCAGCCGTGCCGCGCTTTCACAGGGGAGCGGGTGCTTCTCGTACCCGCCGCGCACCGTCTCGATCAACTCGACATTGCGCACGAAGGTGGCCAGGTCGGCGGGGTCCATCGCGTGGTAGTGGTCGTTGCCCTTGAGCGACTTGTTCAGGGTGAAGTGCTTTTCGATCACCTTGGCGCCGAAGAGGTACGCGGTCGACAGCGTGATCATCGCCGGATCGGGGCGCACGTGGTCGGAGTACCCGAGGAGGAACCGGGGGAACACCTGCCCCAGGTGGCGGATCATCTGGAGATTGGCGTTGGCTGGGGCCGTCGGATAGTCGAGCACGCAGTGCAGCAGGCAGATCTCCTCGTTGCCCTCGCCCAGGATGGTCTGCACCGCGGCGTCGATCTCGCCGATCGTGGCCGCGCCGGTGGAGAGGAGGATCGGCTTGCCCTTCCGCGCCATGTGCCGGATGAACGGCGGGTTGGTGAGATCCGAGCTCGAGATCTTGAAGAGCGGCATCAGCGGGTCGAGATAGTCCGCCGATTCGAAGTCGAACGGGGTCGAACAGAAGATGATCCCGGTGGTCCGGCAATGCTCCGCCAGCCGGCGATACTCGGTCTCTCCGAACTTGTCGAACTTGAGGAACAGTTCGCGCTGGGTGGCGGTGGGCTCCTCGTTCCGGTCCCAGTAGGCCGGCGAGTGCCGGGAGACGATCTTCTCCGCCTTGTAGGTCTGGAACTTGACCGCATCCGCGCCGGCGAGGCGGGCCTCGTCGATCATCCGCACCGCGGCGTCGAAGACTCCAATCCCGAGGTTGGTGGCGACGTCGTAGTAGTTCACGCCGATTTCGGCGATGACGAACGCGCCGCGCTTGGCGGCGATTGCCGGCAGCAGGCTCATGGATGCGCCCCGGCCCGGAACGCTTCGTACCGGGAGAACAGGAGGGTGAGAATGTTGGTCATGCCGCGGCGCAGGTCGTGGCGCCGCATGAGCCCGCGGCACTGTTCCCGGAGCGACAGATCGCCGGCGAGCGACTGGTAGGCGGCGACGATCTCCGCGTCGGTGAGTGCGGTGCCGAGCCCCAGGTTGACGATGCCGTTTTCGCTCCGGGCAAAGAGGTGATGCAGCTCGCGGTTGTTCTGGGCCAGCACGATCATCGGGACGCCGAGTGAGGCGACCTCGTACACCGTGCGGCCGGCAGAAGTGAACACCAGATCGGCCCGCTGCATGAAGCGGCTGATCGTCTTGCTGTTCTGCAGCAGCTCCACCTGGAGTGGCAGTCCCGCCACGAGCGCCTTGAGCGCATCAATCCGGCGATAGCCGAGCCCGAGCACGACCGTCACCCGGGAGGGGGGACTCGAGAGGCGGGCCAGCAGGCCGAGCACCCGGGCGGTGTAGTCGTTGGCGTCGGTGCCCCCGAAGGTGACCAGCACCTCCTCCACCGAGGGGCGGAGTGGCCGGGGTTCCAGCATCACGAACTCGTCGCGCAGATCGAAGTAGGCCGGTCCCCAGACCGCATGCGCCGAGGGGAAGGTCTCCTCGTAGAGCGCGTTGATCACCAGCCCCGCGACCCGGCTGCCCGGTCCCAGATCCTCGAAGTTGACCACGAACGCGCCACCGGCCTTGAGGCCGCTCACGTAGGCGGCGTCGGTGTCGAGGATGTCGTTGACCACGATGTGGGGCGCGAACTCGGTGAGGACCTGCCCCAGCCCGGTGTCGTCCGCGATGGTGCGGAGCGGATAGAAGCTCTGCCGGATCAGGTCGGTCCCCAGGCGGTGCTCTTCCCGGCAGACGAACAGCACTTCGTGGTCGATCAACCGCGCGGCGAGCATCAGCATCCGGTACACATGTCCCAGGCCGATCGCCTCGTGGCCGTCCACCCGGAGCAGAATGCGGCGGTGATTGAGCAGCTTCTCCGCCAGCCACCAGTCCATCGGCGTGTCGATGTCGACCGACTCGCGCGCCGGCACCTCGAGCAGGTCGATCCGGGCGCCAATCCGGCTGCCGGCCGCGACGCACTCCCGGCGCGCCACGACGATGCCGCCGGTCTCGCGGAAATGAGGTGGGAGATCCTGCCGATTCACCCGCCGGGTGTAGGCCGGGACGCAGGCTCCGTCCTGGATGGTCCAGGAGAGGTGCCGGTCGTCGATCACGGAAAGCAGCGTGTCGGCGCCACTGGCGAAGAAGCGGTCGATCGCCGCGTCGATCGTGGCGGAGGTCAGCAGCGGGCTGGTGGGCTGCAGGGTCACGACGGCGTCGAATCGCTCTCCGCGGGTGGCCTCCCACGTCGTCATGGCGTGGTGGATCACCGGGTCGAGCGGCACCGAGTCGCCGCAGAGCTCCACCGGACGCAGCAGCACGTCGGCGCCGGCCACCTGCGCCACATGCGCGATCTCTTCGTCATCGGTGGTCACCACGACGCGGTCCACCCGATGACTGGCGAGGGCGTGCTCGATCGCGTAGCGGATGAGGGGTTTGCCGGCGAGGAAACGGACGTTCTTGCGGGGGATGCCCTTCGACCCGCCACGGGCCGGGATGACCGCGAGAACGCGTGATGGTGCCATTCGGTATAGTAATCGAGGGCGCGGTTCGGCCACCACCATCAGGCGGTTCCCCGGTCTCCGGCAGGGGTGTACTTTCCCCCCCACGATGAAGACTCTCCGCCTGCTCCTCTTGCCGGCCCTGCTCGTGCTTCCCGTCGCTCTCTCCGCCCAGGACAGCCTGGTGCAGGTCCCCCGGCGGGACTCCGCCTTCGGGCCGATCGGCCGGATGCCCGACGTCGATTCCCTCGGCCGCCCGATCATCCGCTATATCGTGGTCTCGCGGTCGGACGTCTTCGACTCCACCGAGGTGAAGAGCTGGTTGCCCCGACTGGTGAATGGGCTGCACATCACCACGGCGGAGTACGTCATCCGGCGCGAGTTGTTGCTCAAGGTGGGCGAGCCGTACGATTCCTTGAACGCCGCCGAGACCCTGCGCAACCTGCGGACGCTGGGAATCTTCCGGAAGGTGGCGCTGGACACGATCACCACCGACTCGGGCATGGTGCTGCGGGTGGGCAGCCGGGACGGCTGGACCACGCAAATCGACGTCCGTTTCCGCAGCGCCGGCAACCAGACCGACTGGCAGGTCGCTCTGAACGAGCGGAACCTGCTGGGTACGGCGACCCGCTTCTCCACCAAGTATCGCCACACGCCGGATCGCAATCAGCTCAGTTTCCAGTTTCTCCAGCCCCGGCTGGTCGCGCGTACCGTGTCGCTCGGCCTGCGCTACGAGAACCGGTCGGACGGAGAGCGCGGCTCGGTGGCGATCGAGCGGCCCTTCTTCTCGCTGAGCGACAAGATCGGGCTGAAGACGCTGCTCGACCTGCGCAATGAACGGGTGCTGCGGTTCACCGGCGGCTTCGGTACCGCCAGCGATTCCTTGCGCCGGCGCTACGTGCTCGGCTCCGCCGAACTGGCCAAGGCCATCCGCCGGGGGAGCCGGGGGTATCTCCGGATCGGGGTGAGCGGGAATATCCGGCGCGACGATTACGCCATCTGGCCGACCAACACCATGACCCGAACCACCACGGCCGCCTTCGGGCCGTTCATCGAATGGCGCCGGGCCAATTACGTCGTCACCAGCGGCTTTGCCCGGTTCGGGCAGGACGAGGATGTCGACGTCAGCAACTTTGCCCGCTTCGGCCTGCTCGCTGCGCCGAGCTTCCTGGGCTACGACTCGAGCGGGGTCGGCCTGGTGGCCCAGGCGCGGGTCGGCACCAAGCTGACCCGGGGCTTCGCCTGGATCGACGCGCGGGCCAACGGGCTCTACAATGCCGGCGGCCTCGACTCCGGCTCCGTGACCGTGGGTGGCACGGTGGTGCTCACGCCCGCCTCGCGCCACCTGCTCATCGGTCATGCCGACATCGGGTGGATCAGCAATCCGCTGCCGGCGACGGAATTCGACCTTGGCTTTGCCGTCGGGCCGCGCGCCTTTCCCATCCATGCCTTCACCGGCGACCGCTCGTATTTCGCGACCGCCGAGTATCGCTACATCTTCGGCAAGGATGTATTCAAGTCGCTGGATCTTGGACTCGCCAGCTTCGTCGATCATGGCGGCGCGTGGTATGACGGCAGCAAGCGGCGCAGCGGCACCGACGTGGGGCTCGGGCTGCGGCTCGCCGCCTCGCGCGCCGCCGACGCGAACGTGACCCGGCTGGACCTGGCCTACCGGTTCAAGAACGACCGGGTGAAATCCGGGTGGGTGTTCGTCGTCGCCTCGGGCCTGGTGTTCAACACGACGCCGCGGCAATAACCACGCGGACGCCGGAACTGACGTGGCATCGACCGGGCGACCCGGTGGGGCTTCGATACGATGACGCGGCGTCGAACGGGCGACCCGGTGGGGCTTCGATACGATGACGCGGTGTCGAATGGGCGACCCGCTGGGTCGCCCCTACGGTGCTGTGAATTGTCCCCTTACCTTGAAATGCCATGACAACACCTGCTGAACCGATGCCTGCTGCGCCAACTCGCCGGGCCCGCCGCTGGGGCCGCCGCGCCCTGCTGGTGCTGGTGGGGCTGCTCTTGCTGCTGGCGCTGTACACCTGGCTGGCTCTCCACTGGGACTACTCCAACGGCTACCGCAGCGGAACGATGCAGAAGTTTTCCAAGCGGGGCTGGGTGTGCAAGACCTATGAAGGCGAGTTGTGGCAGTCGGTGGTCACCAACGTGTCGCCGCAGGTGTGGCAGTTCAGCGTGCGGGACGAGCGGGTGGTGCAGGCGCTGGATTCGCTGGTGGGCAGGCCGGTTCGGTTGCACTACACCGAACATCGTGGTGTGCCGACCTCCTGTTTTGCCGATACGCCGTATTTCGTCGACAGCGTGGTCGTGGTCACGCCGTAGGTTGTGATCACGCCGTAGGGGCCGCCCATGGGCGGCCCCTACGGCGTGATCACCGCGGCCACTCGCATCACCAGCAGGTCGCCCTCCCGGATCACTTCGCCCGTCAGCTGCACATCGCGGCCCACCAGCGCCTTGAAGCGTTCGTGAGCCGCTCGGCCGTCCGCTCCCACCAGCAGGAGTTGGGCGGTGGTGGCACCGCTCGTGTCCCGCACCAGCAGCAGCGGCGGAATGCCGCCACTGAGGCACCGGCTGGCGCAACCCCGATGCACGCCGCGTGTCGCGGGCTTCATTACCCCGAGCCAGCACTTGCTGTCCACGATCTCGCCGGTCAGCGTCTCGACGCCGAGCGAGACGGGCGGCGCCATGGGGATGCCCATCCGGACGTTGGGTGCGGGAGGTGCTTCACGCAGTCCGTCGGGCTCCAGTTCGAGCATCTCCCGCCCCGCGCGCGCGATGCGCGTTCCGGTGAGCTCCACCCACGCTCCGTCATGTCCGGCGGTGAGCCGCTGAGCGCCGTGCTTGCCCGCCGCCACCAGGAGATAGCGGGTGTAGGCCGCCTCCCGATCGGTGAGCCCGGGTCCGGGGACGAGCAGGGAGGGGTAGGGAAATTCCCGGAGCTGGCCGTGAAGCGTGCGGGGATGGCCGTACTCGAACACCCCCGGTCCCTCGGGATTCATCGAGAGCGACAGCGTCACGCCGTAGCCGAGCCCCAGGAGGGCGAGGAAAGTGACGGCCAGCCGCACTCCCCGCCCGATGGCTGTCGGGGCCATCGGGTGGTAGCCGACGTAGAACGGATCGAGGTCGGTCATGGGATCACCGCCGGTTCCACCCGCGTCCCCGGTGGGTTCGGCGTCGAGTGGACCAACACCCGTCCTTCATGGACCCGCACGTTGAAGGTCGGGATCTTTTCCGTGAATGGCGGTGGCGACTGACCGCTGTCCGGCAGGTACTGATAGCCATGCCAGGGACAGGTGATGCAGCCGTCCACGATCTTTCCCTCACCCAGCGGCCCGTTCTGGTGCTGGCAGACGTTCGAGACGCAGCTGACCTTCCCATCGTAGCGGAACACGGCAATACGTTCCCCCCCCACCAGCGCGATGCGGGCGCGTGATTCCCGGATCTCGGTCACGCCGCACACATCCACCCAGCCATCCGTCCCTGCCACCACCTCGTCCCGGTCTCCCGCCCGCTCCCGCCACCCGGCCCAGCCCTGCAGTCCGAAGACCAGGGTGGCCTGGGCACCGAGGAGCACGACCGGCACCGGGTTGGTGGTCGCCTGCAGGTTGCCGAACGCGACATGGGCCACCAGCAGCCCGAAGGCGACGTACACCAGCATGTGGAGGCCCTTCCAGACCGGCGCACTCAGGGTCGCAAGCCAGTAGTCATGGCTCGTAGCGGCCATCAGCGTGAGGATGCCGAGGGCCAGGAGCCCCAGCCACTCGAACGGGAAAGCGCTGATCTTCCGGACGTCCGCAGCGCCGGTGAGCACGCTCACGAAGGGGTTCACGTCTCCCAGCGCGTGGAACTGGATGAGCGCGAAGGTGGCGTGCCCCAGCCCGAGCATGCAGACCGTGACTCCGAGATGGCGGCGATTGTAGAGGATCGGGAGGACGCTGGGTGTGAGCCGTGCCAGCGGGCCGATCATGAGCGTGATCGTGAGCAGCACCAGCGCGCCGCTCCCGAGCGCGCGGATGAGGGCGGTTTCGATCGTGGCATTGGGATCACGGGTAAGCGTGATCCCCACGAAGATCCCGACATAGCTCACGACGAGCGCGGCCAGGACACCGTCGTAGATGAACTTCTGCCGGTTCCAGTTGACCGCGCGGTAGAAGGAACTCACGGTGCCGGATCTCCGGGCTGCAGGGTGGGCGGCACCGCGCTCGTTCGGGCCGGCGTCCGCGCCAGCAGCGCGAGCGCGGAGAGGAAAAGGCAGACCAGGGCGACGATGAGGACCATCCACCGGTGCCGCTGTCGCAGCGCACGGATCATCGCGGCCTCCCGCGATGCGCGGTGCGCTCCATCGGCGGGCTGGTGTCGCCCCGCAGCAGGCGAAGCACCAGCAGCGGCCAGAGCAGGGCGGCGCCGGGCAGGATCAGCAGCCGGAAGCCGCGGGTGCCGTGCGCGGCGACCGGATCGAGCCGGCCGGCCCACCAGACCGTAAAGGGCACCGAGAATCCGGTGCCAATGAGGAGGTAGCCGGCCACGAGACGGACAATCGAGGCAGCGAGTTCGAGTGGGATCATGGGGAGACCTGCAGTTGAACGGATTACCCAGCTAGGAAGTTCCCTGAACGGGCCTCCTGGCGCCAGCGGCATCGGATCGACGCCGGCAAGGGTGACAGGGCGACGGCTCCCGTGCCAGCGGAGTCCGACCCGGCCGGGCTGGCTCTGCTGGTGGCCATCGTTCGGCGGCGCGATACGCGGTGCGGAGTTCCGAAATTCCCGTCCCGGTTGCAACTCACCTCATGTGGTGGCTGATCCTGGTTGTTGTATGGTGGCCCATGTCGTTGTAGGGCAGTCGCTTCCCGTGGCGGCATCTGACTTGCTACTGGGTAGTCCCCATTGGTGCGCTGGTGCGGGTCTCCTCGGCAACCACATCCAGCCCGGCCCGCCGATCTCCGCCAAACCTTGTGAAGACCCGGCGCCGTTCTCGGCGAGCGCCCGAGGAGAACGGCCAAATGAAGCTGTGCTGTTTCATCACCGCCATGCTGGGGATCGCAGCATCCGCGCAGGCGCAGGAGCCTGCGCCACGGCTCGACTTGCACGGTTTCGGCGGGTGGGCCTACGGGAAGACCAACGCCAACAACTATTTGTCGGGCGGTCCCCAAGGCACGTACCGTCGGGGATCCTTTGCGCTCAATCTGTCGGCCCACCTGAATGGCAAACTCTCGATCATCGGTCAGACATTTTGGGAACAGGGTGAGGACGGCACATCGACGGAGATCGACTACGCCTTCGCGGAATGGAAGTTTTCCGACGCGCTCAAGTTGCGCGTCGGCAAGGTGAAGCAGCCGTTCGGGATCTACACCGAAGTTTTTGACGTGGGCACGGTGCGCCCATTTCTCTCCCTCCCACAATCGATCTACGGGCCTGTCGGCACGATTGCCGTTGGCTATCAGGGCATCGGGCTCCGCGGGACGCGCCCGTTCGGCCGCGGGTGGACCCTGGCGTACGACGTCTACGCCGGCGGGATACAGCTGGAGGAGTACGTGGCCCCGTTTCAGTATCTGCGGGGAGACACGATCGACGTGGGGCTGGCTTCGGAATCCACCCGGGATCTGGTGGGTACCAGACTGGTCTTGTCCCTCCCGGTGGAGGGCCTGAGCGTCGGTGGGTCGGCCTACAGCGGAATCGAGGGTGATCCGGGCGCGACGTTCCGCCATTCGGTCATCGGTGCGCAGGTGGAGTACCTCGCCGATCGCCTCTGGCTTCGGGCCGAGTACCTTCACGAGAACAAGACCGGAGAGGGTGGGGGGGATGGTGTCTACGGCGAAACGGCCTATTTCCTGACCCGTCAGTGGCAGCTGGCTGCGCGCTATGAGCAGTTGGTGACCACCCGTACCGGTATCGGTTCCTCCGCCGCCCCCTCGCTGCTCAAACACCACGAGTTCGCCGTGGGTCTGAACTTCTGGGTCGCGCCCGAGTTCGTGCTCAAGGCCTCCTATCACGGCGTCACAGGAAACCGGCTGGCTGGCCCCGATCCGGACGAGCTGTCCGCCACGATAGCGGCCGGCACGCTGAACGATCGGACCAGGCTGATCCAGCTTGGCGCCCAGTTCAGCTTCTGACACCCCAAGAGACACGGTGAAGACTCCAGGCGTCGGCTTCGGTACCCTCGGCATCGCGCTGGCGCTGGCGCTCGCCCCGCCCTTGCCGGTACAGGCCCAGGAGGCGATCGCGGTGGTCGTCCATCCCGACAATCCGCTCACGACGATCTCGCGCGAGGAACTTCGCCGGCTGTATCTCGGGACCAGCACGATCCTGCCGAAGGGCGAGTCGGTCCTCCTCTTGGAGAGTGCCACGGTGCGGGAGCGCTTCTATGCTGCCGCGTTGGGCATGAGTCTGGCTCGGTTCAAGCGGCACTGGATCGGGGTGGTGTTCTCGGGTGGGTCGGGTACCCCGCCAAAGGAAGTAGGCGGACTCGACGACCTCCGCCACTTCGTCGCGACCCACCGGGGGGCGATCGCCTTCCTTGGTGCGGCGGAGGCGGGTGGTACGGTGAAGGTGTTGGCGGTCGATGGCCTTCGCCCGGATGACCCGCGCTACCCGTTGAAATGAGGC
Organism: Gemmatimonadota bacterium; assembly: GCA_031382385.1. Classification (GTDB taxonomy): domain Bacteria; phylum Gemmatimonadota; class Gemmatimonadetes; order Gemmatimonadales; family GWC2-71-9; genus JADJOM01. The sequence goes on along the minus strand of JANMYS010000058.1, from coordinate 37,221 downwards.
CTCGGACTACGATGCGTACCGGCTTCCGCGGCTTCCCCATTCGCCGCAAGCTGCTTTGCAGCGCCATGATCGTGCTACTGCCGATCTCGGTGTTCATCTCGTTCTACTTTCCGGGTCGCGAGGAGGCTATCGCCCTGGCGGCCATGCGCAGCCGCACCACCAACATGGCGGAGCTGGTGGCCCTCGGCGTGGGACGGGGCATGCGGCTCAACGACTTTTCCGATGTCGTCTCCGCCGTGAAGTGGGTCAAGCAGGACTCGGCTCTGGCCTATGTCGTCGTCGTGGACCAGGCGGGAGAGGTTTTCGCCAGCTACAACCCCCAAGCAGTGAAGCTTGACGCCGCCGCCGAGGCCGCCGGGCCTACGTTCCGCGACGCCGACAGCCTGCTCCAGACCGCGGTACCGATCGTCTTTCAGGGCGAGCGGGAGGGAACCCTGCTCATGGGCATGTCACTCGACCGGGTCCATGCGGAGATCGAACACGAGCGGCGGCTGGCGCTCGGCATCAGTCTCATGGTCTTCCTCCTCGGCGTGGCGGTGTCCCGACTCTTTGCTTACCGCATCACCCGACCGATCCTCGAATTGCGCGAGGCCGCCGAAGCGGTGGCGCATGGCGAGTACGACGTCTGCATTCCGGAGGGAGGCAGCGACGAAGTCGGCGCGCTGGCCGCCGGGTTCGGGACCATGGTCGGAAACCTGAGGGAGAGCACCTCCCGGATGAGCCAGATGGTCGAGGAACTCGCCACCGCCCGGGACACCGCACTGGCGTCGGGCCGGGCCAAAGCCGACTTCCTCGCGACCATGAGCCATGAGATTCGAACGCCGACAAATGGTGTCCTCGGCATGCTGGGACTGCTGCTGGACACGGAATTGACGGCTGAACAACGCGACCGCGCATCGACGGCCCACAAGTCGGCCGAGGCGCTGCTATCGATCATCAACGATATCCTCGATTTTTCGAAAATCGAGGCAGGCAAGCTGGACCTGGAGGCGCTGGACTTCGACGTACGGACCACCTTGGAAGACGTAACAGCCCTTCTTGGAGAGCGCGCGGCGATCAAAGGCCTCGAACTGGCGTGCTTTGTCGAGCCCCGAACCCCCAGGATTGTCCGCGGCGACCCCGGGCGGCTGCGTCAGATCCTGATGAACCTGGTGGGCAATGCGATCAAGTTCACGTCCGAGGGCGAGATCGTTATCCGCACCCGCCTGATCGAGGAGACCGCCGATGCGGTGGTCCTTCGTTTCGAAGTGTCGGACACCGGGATAGGGATTTCGGAGGAGGCACAGACCCGGCTGTTCGCCGCCTTCTCCCAGGCCGACACTTCCACGACGCGACGGTATGGTGGAACCGGACTCGGGCTCGCCATCTGCCGCCGCCTCGCGGCGTTGATGGGTGGCGAGGTAGGAATCCAGAGCCGGGAAGGCGAAGGAAGCACCTTCTGGGCGACCGCGCGGTTCGCGGCCGCGGCACCGGCGTCGGCGCCTCCGCCGGGGGGGGCGCTGGCGGGGCTAAGCGTGCTCGCAGTGGACGATCACCGTATCACGCGCCAGATGCTGGCCCAACTTCTCTCCCGCTGGGAGATGCGCCACGAGGTGGCGGAGGACGGCCCACGGGCTCTCGAGAGCTTGAGGCACGCGGCGAAGGAAGGACGCCCCTACGACCTGGCGATCATCGACAGGCAGATGCCTGGCATGGACGGCGTCGCGCTGGCGGAAGCCATCGGTCGCGACCCCTGCCTTGCGGGCACCCGGTTAGTGCTCCTGACCTCCATGGCGTTGCGCGGCCCGGCCAACGACGCCAGCGTGCTGGGCTTCGCCGGCTCGGTTCCGAAGCCGATTCGCGCCTCCGCCCTCTTCGATTGCCTGGCCACGATCATGGGACGCAAGGAAGGAACGACTTCGGCCGCTGGCTCCGGCGTGTCGCGGGCGACAGGGCGCACCCTCACGAACGACCGAACTGTTGGGCGGTCACGGATACTGGTGGCGGAGGACAACCAGATCAACCAGCAGGTGGCAATGGGACTACTGGAACAGTTTGGGCATCACGTCGACCTGGTTGGAAATGGCCGGGAGGCCGTGGACGCCGTGCTTCGGCTGCCCTACGACCTGGTGTTTATGGACTGTCAGATGCCGGAGATGGACGGGTTCGAGGCGACCGCCGAGATCCGGCGTCGGGAACGGAACGGGAATCGATTGCCGATTGTCGCGTTGACGGCCAACGCCATGCAGGGCGACCGGGAGCGGTGCTACGCCGCCGGGATGGACGACTATGTGAGCAAGCCGATCAGCCGGGACAAGCTGGCGGAGGCGCTGGCTCGATGGCTCGACGCGGGCCGGGCCGAGCCGGCCAGGGAGGGGTTTGAGCCGCCAATCCCGGTGCCGGAGCTGGCCTGCGCCGGGAGCTGTGTGCCGGGGCCCATCAATCTCACCCAGTTGGAAGCGGTCGCCAACAACGACGCTGCCGTGATGCAGCGTTATCTGCGGTTATTTCTGGCGACCACTGCACCGATGCTCGTCACGGCGGCGGGGGCGATCGCGGCTCGGGACGCCGTGGAGCTGAAGCGGGTCGCCCACACCCTCAAGGGTTCGTGCGGCAACATCGGAGCGGACGAGATGGCCCGAGTCAGTTCGGAATTGGAAGGCACCGCGGCCGCCGAGGCGTGGGCGCAGGCCGAGGTGCTGTGTCAGACCCTGGAGCAATCGTTCGTTCGAGCCAGCGAATATATCCGAACACGCTAGGAGCCAGATGTTACATGAACCGGGCTTGCGCCCGATCACGGTCGTGCTGGTCGACGACGAGGTGCTGGGCCTGACGATGCTCGGGGAACTGATCGCCAGCGTGCCCGGCATGTTTCCGCTGTGCTTCACTGACCCGGTGGAGGCCCTGGCCTGGTGCCGCGGCAATCAGCCGGAGATCGTGATCACGGATTACGAGATGCCGCGCCTGACGGGAATCGACCTGATCCGGGAGTTGCGGCGTCAGCCGCAGACCCGGGAAATCCCGATCATGATGCTCACCGGGAGCAGCGATCGGGTGGTCAGGTATCAGGCGCTCGAGCTGGGGGCGAACGACTTCCTCACCAAGCCGATCGACGCGCTGGAGGTGAAGGCCCGGGCGAAGAACATGCTGGCCATCCGCCGGGGCCAGCGGGCGCTGCTGCAACGGACACAGGTACTGGAGGAGGAGGTGCTGCGCGCCACGGAGGCGGTGTACGCCCGTGAGTACGAGACCATTTTTCGGCTCGCCCGTGCGGCTGAGTACCGGGATTGGGAGACCGGAGCGCACATCGTCCGGGTCTCCTGGTACGCTCGCATCATCGCTCAGCACCTTGGCCTCGCCGAGTCGGAGGCGGAAATGATCTTCCGCGCGGCGCCAATGCACGATGTCGGCAAGATCGGCATACCGGACCACATCCTGCTGAAACCGAGCGGACTGGACGACCACGAGTTCGCCACCATGAAGCAGCATACGACGATCGGACATGGCATCCTGAGCGGGAGCAGTTCGGAGCTGCTCTGTCTCGCAGGGGCCATCGCGCTGAGCCATCACGAGCGGTATGACGGACTGGGATATCCGGAGGGAAGACGGGGGGAGCAGATCCCTCTCGCGGGCCGGATCGTGGCGGTGGCGGACACCTACGATGCCCTGACCTCAAACCGACCGTACAAGCATGAATGGCCGGCGGAACAGGCCTGGAGCTTCCTTCAGGACAACGCCGGAGTGCGATTCGATCGCGACTGCGTTTCCGCATTCCGCAACGGACTGGAAGACATCGCCCAAGTTCGGGCATCATTCCCCGACGGAACGGCGCCGCCGTTGCCGGCCGGTGACTTGCCCGGACTGCCCCAAACCAGTGTCACGTGCATGGAGTCGGGGATTGTTCCGGCCATGATCGGCTCGAGTCGGCCGGCCCACCAGCGTGCAACGGGCACCGAGAATCCGGTGCCAATGAGGAGGTAGCCGGCCACGAGACGGACCAGCCAGGTAGCGGCAATGAGTGTCCGCATGGGCGGTCCCCGATCAACGTCGCGGCGCGGCGCCTGGTTCCCGGCTCAACTCGCCGGCACGGTGCGGCCATGCGCCCAGCGGCGCAGCTCCGCGATCCGCTCCTCCATCGTGACGCTGAGCGGCTGGGTCCGTTCGATCTCCTCCAGCAGCGCGATATCGGTCAGCGCCGTATTGGCCGAGAGACAGGTGTAGAGCGCGCCGACCACCGCCTGCTCGATCTCGGCGCCGCTCCACCCCTCGGTGGCCGACCCGAGTGCCTCGAGACTGAACCGCTCCAGCTGCTGACTGCGCCGGGTGAGCTGCAGGCGAAAGATGTCCTCGCGTTCGTTCGGCCGCGGCAGGTCGACGAAGAAGACCTCGTCGAACCGCCCCTTGCGCAGCAGTTCCGGCGGTATGCGCTGGATCTCGTTGGCCGTCGCCACCACGAAGACCGACTCCTTCCGTTCCTGCAGCCACGAGAGAAAACTCCCCAGCAGCCGGAGCGAGAGTCCGCCGTCATCGCTGCCGCCGTCGATCGAAAACGCCTTTTCAATCTCGTCAATCCACAGCACCGTTGGCGCGATACGCTCCGCCGCGCGGAAGGCCCGATGCAGATTCCGCTCAGTCTCGCCGACATACTTGTTGTAGAGCCGCGAGGCGTCGAGCCGGACCAGGGGTATCCCCCACGCCTTTGCCACCGCCTTGGCGGTGAGACTCTTGCCGCAGCCGGGCACGCCCAGCAGCAGGATGCCGCGGGGAAAGGGGAGGTGAAAACTCGCGGCGCGCGCGGGATCGCTGACCACCGCCTGCCGATTGGCGAGCCAGCTCTTGAGCTGTCCCAGCCCCGCGACATCGGCGAGCGATTCCTCCGCCGGGTAGTACTCCAGCAGGCTCTCCTGCAGGACGCTCTGGCGCTTGGCTGCACTCACCTTCGGGATATCGTGCGGCCCGAGGAGCCCGTCGTCCAGGATGACCCGGGTGAGGATCCGGCGCGCCTCCTCCCGGGTGAGTCCGCGCAGCTCCTGCAGCAGTGTGGCTGTGTCCTCGGGGGAAAGCTGCATCTTGGGCTGCAGGTCGCGGACGACGCGGCGGATCAGATCGCGGTACTGGTCGGGAGAGGGGGCGGCGATCGGGATGGTGGCGGAGCTGCGCGCGATTGCCGCGGGCAGCTTGACGGCGTCGCCCACCAGCACCACCGCGCCGCGCCGCTGCCCCAGCATGGCGCCGGCTTCATGCAGCGCCGAGGCAACGCCGACGTCCTCCAGCCATGACTCGTAGACCGGGAAGACGTAGAGCCCCTCGGCGCCGGTCAGAGTGAGGTGCTGCAGCGCGGCGAGCGGCGACTGGGTGTCCTTGGCGACGGCATTGTCGCCGCCGACCCGTTTCAACCCTGCATGCCGGCTCCACTGCCAGAGCGCCAGCGACTGCCGGGTCGAGACGCCCCGCAGGATGGTGTCCGCCTCCGCCGAATCGGCGGTGTCGAGGAGGATGATCCCGTAACGAGAACGAACCAGGATGTCGAGCTCGGCGAGCGGATCGGGGATGGTCATCGGAAGTGAAGCTTACCGCCGGTTATTTCCCGGGCGCCAGCCACCGGTGCCCTTCCGTGCGGGAGATCCTTAGACTTCTCCCAGTTCGGGTTCCGGGCCCGGCCTCGGGTTCGGGCCCAGTGCGGAACACCTCTCTGGATGCCGATGCTCCTCCGCCAGCTGGAATACCTCGCGGCGCTCGCGCGCGAACGGCACTTCGTCCGCGCCGCTCAGGCGTGCAATGTCACCCAGCCGACGCTTTCGGCGGGGATCAAGCAGCTGGAGGAGGAGTTGGGCCTGCTGCTGGTGCGGCGGGGCCAGCGCTTCGAGGGCTTCACGGTCGAAGGAGAGCAGATCCTCGCCTGGGCCAGCCGGGTCGAGGCCGATACCGCCAGCCTGCGCCAGGAGGCGGCGTCCCTCCGTGGTGGCCTGCAGGGCCGCCTCAGGCTCGGTGTGATTCCTGTCGCGCTGCCGGTCGTCCCGCTGCTCACCTCGCTGTTCGCCGACCGGCACCCCGGTGTCACCCTGACGGTGCTCTCGCAGCCCTCGATCGAGATCCAGCGCGGACTGGATGATTTCAGCCTGGATGCGGGGCTCACCTATCTCGACAACGAGCCGCTCAGCCACGTCCGCACCATCCCGCTGTACCGCGAACGGTTCCTGCTGTTCACCCCTGCGGGTGGCGCGCTGTCGGAAAGGGAGGAAGTCTCGTGGAGCGATGCGGCCGCGCTGCCCCTCTGCATGATGACCCCCGACATGCAGAATCGGCGGATACTGGACGACACCTTCCGTGCGGCGGGCACCGCTCCGCGCCCCATCCTCGAGACCAACTCGGTCCTCACGATTTCGGCGCTGCTCCGCACCGGGCAGTGGTCCAGCATTCTGCCGCAGACCTTCGTCAAGATCGTCGGCCCCGTCGCCGGCCTGCGGATCATTCCCCTGGTGCATCCGGCGCTGACGCACGGCATCGGCGTGGTGCTGCCCGACCGGGAGCCGCTCTCCCCCATGGCGCGGGTGTTGGCGGAGCTGATGGAAGGCGCTGAGGTGGCACGGGCCTTCGCGGCACTGGAGGCAGGCGATGGGCGATAGGCGAGAAGCCGTTAGCCGTTGGCCGTTGGCCGTTGGCATACAGCTAACCGCCTACCGCCCCGCGCCTGCCGTCGCTCAATCCTGGCGCTTCGAGGGAGCCACGCCATGACTGACTTGCCGCGCATCCAGGATCCGCTTGGCCTCCAGCGCCTCGGCTACGCTGCGCCGTTGCTCGAGCACGCCGCCGTGCAGTGGGCCGATGGGGTGCTGACCTCCCGGACCGAGCGGCTGATCGAGGAGACGCCGGTGGTTCTGGCCTACAACGGCGCCGCTCACGTCGTGATGATGACCACCCCGGAGCACCTCGAGGATTTCGGGGTCGGCTTCAGTCTGACGGAGGAGTTGATCCGGTCGCCGGCCGACATCCGTTCCATGGAGATCGTGCGATATGGCCAGGGCATCGAGGTACAGATGACCGTGCCGGTGGAACTCGAGGAGAAGATCAGCGGCCGCTCGCGCAAGCTGAGTGGACGGACCGGCTGCGGCATCTGCGGCAGCGATACGATCGCCGATGTCCTCAAGGCGCTGCATCCGGTGCGCCAAGGCCAGGCCATCCCGGCCGCCTCCATCCTCCTCGCGCTCGAGGCGCTCTCCCGCCACCAGCCGCTCAATGCCGCCGCCGGGGCGGTCCATGCAGCGGGATGGGCGACCGCTGACGGCAAGATTGTACTCGTCCGGGAAGATGTCGGCCGGCACAACGCGCTGGACAAGCTGATCGGCGCGCTGGTCCGCTCCGGGGCCACGCCGGTGGATGGCTTTCTGGTGGTGACCAGCCGGGCCAGCTTTGAGATGGTGCAGAAGGCAACGGTGTTCGGCTCGCCGCTGCTGGCCGCCGTCTCCGGACCGACCGGCCTCGCCGTGCGGGTGGCGCACCAGGCGGGACTGACGCTGGTGGGTTTCGCGCGCGGGAGCCGGCTGACGATCTACACTCATGCCGGCGGGGTGCTGGCCTGAGGCGCGGTGTGGCCGTATAGGGGCGGTAGGCGCGAGGCGGTACCCAACCGCCCAACCGTCCAACCGCCCAATCGCCTAATCGCCTAATCGCCCAATCGCCCAATCGCCTAATCGCCCTCGCCCCCCCATAGACCCCGCCAATCACCCCATACGCCCCACCGATTTGCCCCCCGTCAAGCCGTGGACAACCTTACGTTTGTCGCCATACTGATCGATACTTCCCGGGTGCGCCTTGCCTCGGTCGCCACCTCCGGCCGGGCTGAGTCTTCGAGCGGGGAAAGGGCAGCGCAGATGAAGGTCGTGGGCTTTGTCGGCAGCAGTGGCAGCGGCAAGACGACCGTGATCGAGCAGGTGGTCGCGCGGTTGGCCGATACCGGGCTCCGCGTCGCGGTCCTCAAGCATGCCCGGCATGGCTTCGATATGGATCGTCCCGGCAAGGACAGTTACCGGGTGCGCGATGCGGGGGCGGCGCAGGTGCTGGTCGCCAGCCGCGAGCGCTGGGTGCTGCTGGGCGAGCAGCCGGACCCGGTGGAGGAGCCTTCGCTCGAGCAGATGCTGCGGCGGTTCGACGCCGGCACCCTCGACCTGGTGCTGGTCGAAGGATTCTCCCACGAGCAGTACCCCAAGATCGAAGTCTACCGTGCGGCGCATGGCAAACCGCCGCGCTGCTGGCCCCACGATCAGGATGTGATCGCCGTCGCGACCGATACCCCGCTGGAGGGGGGGACGGTACCGCGGCTTGATGTGAACGACTCGCTCGAGGTGACCCGGTTCGTGCTCGACTATCTCGCCCTGCCCGCCCTGCTCTCCCGCGCCATGGAGACCCGATGACTGCGGTCGCCACCTGGGAACCCACGGTACAACTCGTCCTCGACCGGCTGCAGACCCTGCCCGGCGCCCTGCTCCCCGTCCTGCACGGGATCCAGGACGAATTGGGGTACGTCCCGCCCGAGGCCGTTCCGATGATTGCCGGCGCCCTCAATCTGTCGCGCGCGGAAGTGTACGGGGTCATCACGTTCTACCATGACTTTCGCGACACGCCTCCCGGCCGCCACCAGATTCATATCTGTCGCGCCGAGTCGTGCCAGGCGGTCGGCGCCGAGGCCCTCATTGCTCATGCGGAAAAGAAGCTCGGCGTCACCTTCCATGAGACCACCGCCGATGGCGCGATCACGCTCGAGCCGGTCTACTGCCTCGGCAACTGCGCCCTCTCCCCGGCCATCACGGTCGACCGGCAGGTGCATGGGCGGGTGACGCCGGCGCGGTTTGACGCGCTGGTCGCCGGACTGGAGCAGAAGCCATGACCCGGGTCTACGTCCCGCGCGATTCCGGCGCCCGGTCGGTCGGCGCCGATGCCGTCGCCGCGCAGATCCTGGCCGAGGCCAGACGCCTCGGTGCCGCGGTGGAGCTGGTGCGCAACGGTTCCCGCGGCCTCTACTGGCTGGAGCCGATGGTCGAGGTGGAAACGCCGGCCGGGCGGATGGCCTACGGGCCGATCGCGGTGGGCGACGTGGCCTCGCTTTTCGCCGCGAAGTTCCTCACCGGCGGAATCCACCCCAGGGGCCTCGGTCTCACCGAGGAGATCAGCTATCTCAAGCGGCAGGAACGGCTCACCTGCGCCCGCGTCGGTATCACCGACCCCGTGTCGCTCGAGGATTACGAGGCGCATGGCGGCTACCGCGGCCTGCGCCGCGCGCTCGAGCTCGATGGCGCCCGCATCGTGGAGATCGTCACCCAGTCGGGCCTGCGGGGCAGGGGCGGGGCGGCGTTTCCCACCGGCATCAAGTGGAAGACGGTGCTCGGGACCACGGGGCCGCAGAAGTACGTCGTGTGCAACGCGGATGAAGGCGACTCGGGGACATTTTCCGACCGGATGATCATGGAAGGCGATCCCTTCGTCCTCATCGAGGGGATGACGATCGCTGGTATCGCCGTCGGGGCGACCAAGGGCTACATCTACCTCCGCTCCGAGTATCCCGACGCCCACATTGCGCTGAACCAAGCGATCGCGGCCGCGGTCGCGACGGGCCACCTCGGCGGAAACGTGCTGGGCAGCGGCAAGGCGTTCGACGTCGAGGTCCGGCTCGGGGCAGGCGCCTATATCTGCGGTGAAGAGACCGCGATGCTGGAGAGCCTGGAGGGCAAGCGCGGCATCGTGCGCTACAAGCCGCCGCTTCCCGCCATTGCCGGCCTGTTCGGCAAGCCGACGGTCATCAACAACGTCATCTCGCTCGCGTCCGTGCCGATCATCCTGGACCGCGGCGCCGATTTCTACAAGAACTACGGGATGGGCCGCTCCCGCGGGACACTGCCGATCCAGCTGGCCGGCAACCTGAAGCATGGCGGTTTGGTGGAGAAGGCCTTCGGCGTGACGCTGCGCGAGCTGCTGTACGACTACGGCGGCGGCTCGATCACCGGCCGGCCGATTCGCGCGGTGCAGGTGGGCGGGCCGCTCGGCGCCTATCTCCCCGAGTCGCAGTTCGACACCCCGCTGGATTACGAGGCGTTCATCGCCATCAGCGCGATGGTCGGCCATGGCGGCATCGTCGCCTTCGACGACACCGTGGACATGGCGCGAATGGCCCGTTACGCGATGGAGTTCTGCGCCATCGAGTCGTGCGGCAAGTGCACCCCCTGCCGCATCGGCTCCACCCGCGGAGTGGAGGTGGTGGACCGGATCATCGCCAACGAGGACCGGACGGCGAATATCACGCTGCTCCGGGACCTCTGCGATACCCTGCTGGGTGGATCACTCTGCGCGCTGGGGGGCATGGCGCCCTTTCCGGTGCTGAGTGCGCTGAATCATTTCCCGGAGGACTTCGGGCTGCCCGCCGGGTCGTTCGCGGCCGCCGGCACCCGCTGACCAGTCGTTCGGCTTCACGGATTCGAGGAACTGCTCATGTTGCTCGCCACTGATCTCGATTACGGCACGCCGGCCTCGGCGTCGACCACCATGGTGACGCTCACCATCGACGGCGTGCCCGTCACCGTGCCGGCCGGCACCTCGGTCATGCGCGCCGCGACGGAAGCGGGGCTCCCGGTGCCGAAGCTCTGTGCCACCGACAGCCTCGAGGCGTTCGGCTCCTGCCGGCTCTGCCTGGTGGAGATCGAGGGGCGGAAGGGCTACCCCGCCTCCTGCACCACACCGGTCGAAGCCAACATGGCGGTGCGGACCCAGACGCCCAAGCTGGCCCAGCTGCGCCGGGGCGTGATGGAGCTGTACATCTCCGATCACCCGCTCGACTGCCTGACCTGTTCCGCCAACGGCGACTGCGAGCTGCAGGACACGGCGGGGCAGGTGGGGCTCCGTGAAGTGCGCTACGGCTACGAGGGAAAGAATCACCTCGTCGGCGAGAAGGACACCTCGAATCCCTACTTCACCTTCGATGCGACCAAGTGCATCGTCTGCTCGCGTTGCGTCCGGGCCTGCGAAGAGGTGCAGGGGACCTATGCGCTGACGATCGACGGCCGCGGCTTCGATTCCAAGGTTTCTCCCGGTCAGATGGAGAGCTTCATGGAGTCGGAGTGCGTCTCCTGTGGCGCCTGCGTGCAGGCCTGTCCCACGGCGACGCTCATGGACAAGTCGGTGATCGAGCATGGTACGCCGGACCGCAGCGTCATCACCACCTGCGCCTACTGCGGCGTCGGCTGCTCGTTCGAGGCCGAGGTAAAAGGCACGCAGGTGGTCCGCCTCACGCCGAACAAGAACGGCCACGCCAACCATGGCCACTCGTGCGTGAAGGGCCGGTTCGCGTGGGGCTACGCCACCCATCCCGACCGCATCACCCGGCCGATGATCCGGAAGCAGATTTCCGATCCGTGGCAGGAAGTGAGCTGGGAAGAGGCCATCGGTTACGCCGCCTCGGAATTCAAGCGGATCCAGGCCAAGTATGGCCGCGGATCGGTCGGCGCCATCTCCTCCTCGCGCTGCAGCAACGAGGAAGTGTGGCTGATGCAGAAGCTGGTGCGCGCCGCCTTCGGCAACAACAACATCGACACCTGCGCCCGGGTCTGTCACTCGCCGACCGGCTTCGGCCTCAAGGCGACGCTGGGCGAATCGGCCGGCACCCAGGATTTCGACTCGGTGCTGCTGACGGATGTCGTCTTCGTCATCGGCGCCAACCCGACCGATGGCCATCCGGTCTTCGCTTCCCAGATGAAGCGCCGGCTGCGCGAGGGAGCGAAGCTCATCATCGCCGATCCGCGCACCATCGACCTGGTGCGCACGCCGCATGTGCAAGCCGATCATCACCTCAAGCTCCGGCCCGGCACCAATGTCGCCCTGATCAATTCGCTGGCCCACGTCGTCGTCACCGAAGGGCTGGTCAATGAGGCGTTCGTCCGCGAGCGCTGCGAGGTGGAGAGCTTCAACCGGTGGCGCGCCTTCGTGTCCACGCCGGAGCATTCTCCCGAGGCGCTGGAGAGCGTCACCGGCGTGCCGGCGGCGGAGATCCGCGCGGCGGCCCGGCTCTACGCCACCGGGGGCAACGGGGCGATCTACTATGGCCTCGGCGTCACCGAGCACAGCCAGGGTTCGACGATGGTCATCGGGATCGCCAATCTTGCGATGGCGACCGGCAACATCGGCCGTGAGGGCGTCGGGGTGAATCCGCTGCGGGGCCAGAACAACGTGCAGGGGTCCTGCGACATGGGCTCCTTCCCGCACGAGTACCCCGGCTACCGCCACGTGCTCGATGGGCCGACCCGCGCGCTGTTCGAGGGGGCGTGGGGGGTCACGCTCGAGCCGGAACCGGGGCTCCGCATTCCCAACATGTTCGACGCCGCGCTCGAAGGGAGCTTCAAGGGGCTCTACCTGGAGGGCGAGGATATCGCCCAGTCGGATCCCGACACGCAGCATGTGACCGCGGCGCTGGAGGCGATGGAGTGCATCGTCGTGCAGGACCTGTTCCTCTGCGAGACGGCCAAGTTTGCCCACGTCTTCCTGCCCGGCTCCTCGTTCCTGGAGAAGAACGGGACCTTCACCAACGCCGAGCGGCGGATCTCCCGGGTGCGGAAGGCGACGCCGCCGCTGGGTGGCAAGGAGGACTGGGAGGTCACGATGATGCTCAGCAACGCGCTGGGCTACCCGATGCACTACAGTCATCCGTCCGAGATCATGGACGAGATCGCGCGGCTGACGCCGACTTTCACCGGGGTCAGTTACGACCGGCTGGACCAGCTCGGCAGCATCCAGTGGCCCTGCAACGCCGCGGCGCCCGAGGGGACACCGGTCATGCATGTCGAACAGTTCGTGCGTGGCAAGGGCAACTTCATGATCACCGAGTACGTTCCGACCGATGAGAAGGTGAACCGGAAGTATCCGCTGATCCTTACCACCGGACGCATCCTGTCGCAGTACAACGTGGGCGCGCAGACCCGCCGCACCGCCAACGTCGCCTGGCATGAAGAGGACCGGCTGGAGCTTCACCCGCACGACGCCGAGGAGCGCGGCGTGAAGGAAGGCGACTGGGTCGGAATCGTGAGCCGGGCCGGCGAAACGACGCTCCGGGCGCGGATCACCGATCGGGTCCAGCCGGGCGTGGTCTACACCACCTTCCATCATCCGGAGTCGGGTGCCAACGTGATCACCACCGACAACTCCGACTGGGCGACCAACTGCCCGGAGTACAAGGTCACCGCGGTGCAGGTGATGCCGGTCTTCGGAAACTCGGAGTGGCAGGAGCGGCATCACGCCTTTACCGAGGAGCAGCTCACCCTGCTCGAGCAGCGGGTGCGGCCCGCGGCGCAGACCGTGGGGAAGTGAGCCGATGAACGTCGAGCACCTGGTTCACATGGCCAACCAGATCGGGCAGTTCTATGAGTCGCTGCCCGATCATGCCGAGTCGGTCACCAGCACCGCCTCCCACATCCGCCGGTTCTGGGAGCCAAGGATGCGCTCAGCGATGTTCGCCCACCTCGATCAGGCCGGCGGTGCGGGGTTGTCCCCGCTGCTGCTTGAGGCACTGCGGACCGGGCGGGCGGATCTGGAGCCAAAGGCAACGGCCTCGAAGTAGCGCCGGGCCGGTCAGCTTCCGCCCGGCGCGGCGGGATGCTAGGTTGTCCATCCCCGGCGCCGTAGCCAAGTGGTAAGGCAGAGGTCTGCAAAACCTCCATCACCGGTTCGACTCCGGTCGGCGCCTCTGCATCGCACGCGACAACATGAGAAGCCTCCCGACCGCAGTGGCCGGGGGGCATTTCTGTTTCCCGGCAGCCATTGCGCTGAACGGTGCACCTCGCTAGACTCTCTCTTGCTCAACAAATGGCCGCTCGACGCGGCCACCTCGGCGGGCAGACGACCGGTCTGCGAGTTGGAGGCGCGAATGTCACGGGATTCCCCGTGCGCTCGCGCCTCTTTTTGCGTCCGGTTCCGGCGCCCAAACCATCATTGTGAATGGGAGGACCCAGCCATGGGACTGGATCGTCAGCGGGCTCTGCGGGAACTGCTGGTGCGGGCGTGGTGCCCGCTGCTGGAACGCACTCGAGGCATCGACGCCGGCCATATCGACCGCGGCACACATGGCTGGCGCCGTCAGCGGACCAGCCGCGAAGTCACGCCAGCCACAGCGGGCGACCCCGTTGCTGAAAGGGAATCGATATGCTTCTCTGGGCCATGAGCTTCCTCGTCCTGGCGCTGTTCGCGGGCCTGCTGGGTTTCGGCGGGATGGCTGCCGCGTCGGCCGGCATTGCCCAGACGCTGTGCCTCCTCTTTCTGATCGTCTTCGGCGTGATACTCCTGCTGAGCATCGTCGCAGAGAAGAAGATCACCGCGTAACAGGACCGAGTACCTCAAGGATCGACCTGTCATCACACCGCCGACTGGGCGGTACACCTCTGGAGGGGATATGCGTGGACGGACGTACCTGGTTGCCGCGGCGATGCTGATGGCGACGACGGCATGCAAGCGGGACGATGCGGGAATGCGGGCAGGCGCCGAGGTCGGGGCTGAAGTGGACGAGATTCGGGCGGCGCTGGAGCGGCGAGTGAATGCGGTCGACCGCTCGCTGGATTCCCTCGACGTACTTGCCCGCAATGCCACGGCCGATACCAAGGCGAAGCTGGATGGGACGATCGCGGACCTGAGGATCAAGCGTGCCTCGATCGCCGATGACATGCGCAGTGCGGCGGACCGCACCGGTGATGACCTGGCGACGCTGCGCCTGGAACTCGGCCGCAAGATCGATGCGATCGATGCGGACATCAGGAACGCGATGGCCGGCTCATCGCCGATGACGAACTGAGCCGGGAGCAGAGCACCAGCCCCCTGCACCTCAGGTAGATCGCAACCGGGCCAGCCGGCCTCCCCCGGGAGGTCGGCTGGCCCGGGCTCAACAGGCGGACCATCGGACACCAGCTTACCCCTGATCCGATGCCCCTGACCCGCTTCGCCCCCGCCCCCACCGGCTACCTGCACCTCGGCCACGTCGCCAACGCGCTCTACGTCTGGCGTGCCGCTGCGGCTCGCACTGCGCGCGTACTGCTCCGGGTCGAGGATCACGACCGGCAGCGCTGTCGCGCCATCTACGAGACCGCCCTGCTCGATGACCTGGACTGACCGGGCCTCGTCCCCGATATCGCGCCCACGACGAGTTACCGTGGCGGGCCGAACCCGTGGCGCCAGAGCGACAACGGGCAGGCGTACCGCGCTGCCGTCGCCCAACTGCGGGCTACGGGCCATCACGTCCACGCCGACCACAGCGTGCACTCGGCGCCTCTCGAACTCCTCGGCCAGTGCCTCGTGGCCGTTCGCCGGATCGGTCTCAGGGGGATGCGACATGATCGAGCCCTCCGTCCGATGCCGGAGCCATGGTGCCGCACTTCATCCCCGGGATACACCTCATTCCGCGGGCACCCGCAGACCCGCAATCTCCGCTTCGGTGAGCGGGCGGACCTTCAGCACCGTTTCCTTCTTGAGAGCGACCGTGCCCGGTTTGGCGCCCGTGGGTTTCGATACATGACGCGCCTCGGTGCAGGAGACGGCCACGGTACCTGCTCCGCGCGCCTTGCTGTGCCAGGCCGCGATACCCGCCGCCAGCTCGAGCGTGGGACGATCGGGTGCGTTGCCGTGCGGCACCCGCAGCACGACATGGCTGCCCGGCATCCCGCGGATGTGGAACCAGCGATCGTTCCCTCGCGCCAGCCGCAGGCTCAGCCTGTCGTTCGCTTCGTCGGTTCTGCCGGCGAGCACCTGCCACCCACCGGGCAGCTGGTAGGCGACGATGCCTGGCATGCGCGCCGGAGGTGAGGGATCAGGCATCGGGATCGGGCGACGGTTTACCCCTCATCGATCACCGCGCGGATCGCCCGGATGGTCTCGGGTGTGGTGCGACAGCAGCCGCCGACCCAGGTGGCGCCTGCGGCGATCCATTCCCGCGCCAACTCCCGGAACGGCCGCGCCGTCGCCGATCCGTGCCAGCACTGGGCCTGCCCATCCCACACCTCGCCCGAATTGGGATAGACCACGATCGGCTTGGTGGTGCCACGGCGCAATTCACCGATGAGCGACGCGGCGCGACCGGGCGGCACGCAGTTCACCCCGAGCGCAACGACCTGCGGCTCGGCATCGAGCTCCCGCGCGCAATCCGCCAGCGGCTCACCGTGCGCCGTGTGCCGGTCGTCACGCGAGGTGAAGCTCAGCCAGGCGCGCGCCGACGGGACGCGGCGGAGGACGGTGACCAGCGCCCGTGCCTCGTCCAGCGACGGAATCGTCTCGCAGGCCAGGATGTCCGCCCCCGCCCCCGCGAGCACCGCGAGGCGTTCGGCGTGGAATGCGGTGAGCTCGGCGACGCCGAGCCCGTAGTTGCCGTGGTATTCCGAGCCATCGTGCAGGACTGCCCCATAGGGCCCGACCGACGCGGCGACAAACATCGGTCTCTCGACAGCGTGGCGGGCCTGCACGCCAGCGCGGGCTTCCGCCGCGAGCGTCACCGATCGTCGCAGGAGCTGATTGGTCGCGTTGTGATCGAGTCCGACGGCGCCGAACCCGGCGTAGCTCGCCTGATAGCTGGCGGTGATCGCGATGTTCGCGCCGGCTTCGAAGTACGCGGTGTGGACGTTGCGGATCATCTCAGGTCGCTCCACCAGCAGCCGCGCCGACCAGAGCCCGCCGGAGAGATCCGCGCCGGCCCGTTCGAGCTCGGTGGCGAGCCCGCCATCGATGACGCCGAATCCCTGGAGCATCAGACCTCCGTCAATGCGGGAGAGAACAAGGTAGCCGCGGCGCGGGCCGGATGTGCCGAGCGACGCTCCGCGCCTCACCGCCAGTTGCCGCAAGGGCGAATGCTGCCGGGATTCGGTCTCGACAGATGGGCCATCGGGCGCCAGCTTTCCACCGATCCGATGCCCCTGACCCGCTTCGCTCCCGCCCCCACCGGCTACCTGCACCTCGGCCACGTCGCCAACGCGCTCTA
The DNA here is from genome assembly GCA_031382385.1 of Gemmatimonadota bacterium. Lineage (GTDB taxonomy): Bacteria > Gemmatimonadota > Gemmatimonadetes > Gemmatimonadales > GWC2-71-9 > JADJOM01. The sequence goes on along the minus strand of JANMYS010000058.1, from coordinate 20,255 downwards.
CCTCTGGAGCGCCGCTGCGGCTCGCACTGCGCGCGTGCTGCTCCGGGTCGAGGATCACGACCGGCAGCGCTGTCGCGCCATCTACGAGACCGCCCTGCTCGATGACCTGGACTGGCTCGGCCTCGTCCCCGAGATCGCGCCCACGACGAGCTACCGTGGCGGGCCGAATCCGTGGCGCCAGAGCGACAACGGGCAGGCGTACCGCGCTGCCGTCGCCCAACTGCGGGCCGCGGGCCATCACGTCTACGCCTGCGATTGTTCCCGCACGACGGCCGCCGCCTCCGTGCCGTCGACAGGTGCGAACCAGGAGCGGCCCTACAGCGGGCGCTGCCGCACTCGTGGTCTCCCCGATGCCCGGGGCAGCGGACTCCGCGTTGAGCTTGCGGGCGGCACAGAGTCCTTCGTTGATCTTCGACTCGGGCCCCAGAGCCAATCTCCAGCGGAGCAGTGCGGCGACCTGCTGCTGCGGGACCGGCTGGGGAACTGGACCTATCAGTTCTGCGTGGTGGTGGATGACCTGCGGCAGGGCGTCGACCTGATCGTGCGCGGAGAGGACCTGCTCGTTTCCACCGGCCGCCAGCTGCGCCTGGCCCGGATGCTCGGCCGGGAGGTCATGCCGGCGTTGCTGCATCACCCGCTGATTCTCAAGCCGAATGGTGACAAGCTCAGCAAGTCCGCGCGCGACAGCGGTGTGCGGGACCTCCGCGCCGCCGGATGGACGCGGGAAGCAGTCTTCGGGCTGGTGCTGCAGCAGATCGGGCTGTCGGGAGACACTGGAGCGGTGAGTCTGGAGGAGGCGCTGAGTGTGGTGGGGCGGTCGATCGCGTCGCACTGAACTGCGACGGTCGGGCGCTGTGCGGGCGCCGTGACGACAGCGGGAGCCGCGCTTCACGGAGCGTGCTCCCGCCCGCCATGGGTCAATAGAGCAGTTCCAGCGCGTCCACATCCTCCAGCAGCGCCAAGCCAGTTGCGTGTGCCGCCGCCGAATCCTGCGCCGTCACGGCTGCGTCGATGGTGGTCAACTCGCCCCGTACTTTGGCGTCGAGTGCGGCGTTGCGCTGTCCAATGGTGCTCTGAACGGTTGCGTAGCGCGCCCGCAACTCGGTGGCCGCGGACGCGGCGGTCACCCAGTCGACGCGCTCGGCGGCATAGACCAGATCGCGTCCCGCCACATCCATGTAGATGACCGCGGCCGGAACACGCAGCGCATAGTCCTCGGTGACCACCACGAGCGCCCGACTCAGCGCGTTCGCGGCCTGGAGCGCCGCCGCCCGGTCCTGCCGTGCCACGGTCGCGTCCAGCGAGTCGAGTCTGACCTGAACGTTCGCCGCTTCGGCCGCATCGGAGTCCGGGTCCGTCTCGGAGCCCCCTGACTCCCCTGCGCCTGGCTCACGGCCGGTGTCCATGATCGCCGCGACCACGCCAGCGCTCAAGCTCCGCAGCCCCGCGACGCGAGCCGCCGCCGAGGCCCAGGCCAGCGTGTCGATGTCGCCCTGCACATCCTCCGCCTGGGACTCCGCGTCCATCACCGAGACGGGCACCGCACCGACGTTGGGTTCCGTGCCCTCGCCACTGCCGCACGCGATCAGCGTGGAGAGTACGCCTGCCGCAATGATCATTCTGCCTGTCATGCTCCACTCCATTGATCGGGGTGAGTTGATCGTTCGATGTCGTCCATGCGTTGGACAACATTGCCTGTTCGAATGACAGCAGCATGACGATTGGCGACCAGCCTGTCGTCATCTTCGTGTCATGGAGCACCGACCGGGCTGGATCCGCGGGGAGCAGATCTCCTTACGTGTTGGGACGTGAAACAGCGTGCGCCGCGCGGTCGGCATTACCGGCCGTCGCATCGTTCAAAGGAAGGAGGAGGGGCCAACGGGGGGGGAGAACGCGATTCACCCGGGCAGATCGAACGGTGAGGCGCGTGCCCTGAAGGCTCAGGTGCGCCTCAGCGCCTTCTTCAGCAGACTGATCTGCCCCAGGTGATAGGCATCATGCTGCAGCAATCCGTGGAGCATCTGGCGATAAGTCTGGCCCGAGCCCATCGCATGATCCCGCGTTCCGCCCAGCGATTCATCCAGCCGTCCTTCGGGGAAGCGTGAGAGCTCCTCCGCCAGCGCGGCATGCGCGTCGCTCAACGCATTCACTGCTGCACTCCAGTTGGCTGGGCTCACCGCCTCGGGTGCGGGCCAGTCCCCTTCTTCCGGCATCTGCCAGATGCCCAGTTGCAGCCGCCGCTGCACCTCACGGACCCAGGCCGTGAGATGCAGCGTGATTTCCCAGATGCTGTGGGCATTCGGGATCGGGTGGGCCGCCGCATCGGTGGTAATGATATCCGCCAGCACCTGGTCGATATTCGGGCCATACCAGGGATCGCCCTCGGCAATCCGTTCGAGCTGATCCGCGAAGACTCCAGTGGACGACATCACCCGCTCCTTGATCATGGGTTCAGCCGCCGGTCCTGCCCCGGAGAATTCCGGCCCGGATCCGGCTCGCCTTTGGACCCGCGGCGGGGTCGGCTATCAGCCGCGTCGTCACATTCGCGACGGCGCGGACTTTTCCCGAAAGGGTCAGCGTGTTGCCATTGCGCTTCAGGACGATCGGGATGTCCTCGCCATCTTTCCCCGCGTAGGTCTCGCGATACAACTGGAAGGATGGCTCGCCGTTGATCGCAATGCTGCCGATGCTCACCAGGATATCGCCTGCCTGGACGCCTGCCGCCGCCGCGGCGCCTCCCGGAACAACCCCCAGTACGCTCGTACCGGTCGAATCGACCCGGGTATTGATACCAAGGCGGGGAAGATAAATCGTGTCGCGCTGCAGGCGGAATCCGGCCAGCGGGAGAACGCTGTCCCACGGATAGGCTTCGCGCCCGTCCACGAAGCGATCGTTGAACCCGGGGAAGTCGCGCCCCGCCGCCGCCCGTACATCACCCCACCACTCCTTCCCGTCGAACCCCAGCCCCTTCTTGTAGCTGTTGCGATAGGCCTGGCGCATCACGTCGTCGAGGGAGCGCCGGTTGTCGGATGCATCGCGAATCAGGATGTCCAGCATGAAGCCGGCGAGGGAGCCCTTGGGATAGTAGATGTACCCCGTACCATCGGTCGGATGGATCCAGGTGGAGAGCGAGGCGTCCTCGAGCGCCACGGGAATACTCTGGGCGACCCCGGTGATCTTTCCCCCCGTGGTGCTCAGGAACTCCGCCGAATCCACAATGCCGCCGCGCACCAGCGTGAGGTCGGCGTAGTAGTCGGTGATCCCCTCGCTCACCCAGAGCCACGGCGTCGGCTGCGGCACGTCATAGCGGTACGGCACCATCTCGGCCGGCCGGAGCCGCTTCACGTTGAAGGCATGGAACATTTCGTGGGCCGTGACTGACGCAACCCACGGCTGCCCGATCCCGGTCGGCGTGTACAGCCCGACGTGGGAGTTCTGGTGTTCCAGCGCGGAGCCACCCTGCGAGGCGGAGTCGAACACGATCATCGTGGTGTAGTTGTCGTACGGCGTCTCGCCAAAGACCGCGGCCTGCGGGGCGAACATCCGGCGGTAGTCGGCCCAGAACGCCTGCCGAGCGGCGCCGCTCAGCGTGCCGGCGGGGTAGGACGCGAGCCGGACATTGAGGCTGCCCACCATCGCGCTGTCGTAGTCGAACGCGCCGACGAAGAACGGCATGTCGACTAGGTCGTGATAGTTCTTCTCGCTGTAGCCGCCCCCCGCCGCCGGGTGCATGCCGGTCGCCACCCGCCAATCCGGTTCCGTCGTGATGCGGACGGTCGCGGGGAAGCCGAAGCCGCGCCCCTCGGGGTAGAGCAGGACGTTGGTCCCGTTGAAGAAGGCGAAATCGCTCTTGCTCCAGCCCATCGCGTTGTCGTAACTGTCGGCCTGGTAGTCGAAATCGACCTGCACATGGCGCGCACCACCGGTGCGGATGCGCCAGGTGTCGAAGTCCACCTTGTCCCAGCGGAGTTCCATGCTGCTGGCCGTCGGAGTGAAACTCGAGACCCACTTGGCGAACCAGGTCATCTCGTAGGCGCCCGGCGTCCAGGCCGGGAGCGAGAGGACGACATCGCCCGCGCCGGTTACATCAAACTGCATGGCGACATGCAGGCTTCGGTTGGCGGCGGTGGCACGAGTGAAGCTGATGTCGTACTGGATGTTGCTGATCGGGGCGGAGACAGGGCTGACGGGGGTGGTCGGGGCGGTCAGCGCCATGAACAGGGAGAGCAGCATCGGATTCCGGGGAAAAGGGACCCGGTATAGACGCGGGGGGGCGGCAAAAGGTTGCTGGGTAGGGGCGGAGCTCCAGCTCCGCCCGTTCACTGGTTCAGCGTTCAGCCCCACCCTGAAGAGAAGCCTTTACTCTGCCTCGTCGTACCAGAGGTGTAAGGCGGGGGGATGGGGTGGGCGGAGCAGGAGCTCCGCCCCTACCCGACTCACACCTCGACATTCAACTCCCCCTCCCATCGTGCCATCACGGCCGTGGCGAGGCAATTGCCGACGAGGTTGACCATGGTCCTCGCCATGTCCATCAGCTCATCCACACCGAGAATCACGGCCACGCCCTCGAGCGGCAGTCCGAAGGCGGTGAGCGTCCCGGAGAGTACCACGAGGGAAGCCCGCGGCACGGCGGCGATCCCTTTGCTGGTCACGAGGAGCGTCAGCATCATGAACAGCTGCTGTCCGATCGTGAGATGCACGCCGGCGGCCTGGGCGACGAACAGCGAAGCGACGCCAAGATAGAGGGTGGAGCCATCCAGATTGAACGAATACCCCGTCGGCATGACGAAGGCGACGATGCGTTTCGGCACGCCGAATTCGATCATCCGCTCCATGGCCAGCGGCAACGCCGCGTCGGAGCTGGTGGTGGTGAATGCGATCAGCGCCGGTTCCTTGACCGCTCGGGCGAACTTTCTGAGCGGGATCCGTGCGAAGAGCGCCGCCGGCAGGAGGGCCCCCACCGCGAAGACCAGCAGGGCCGCGTAGAGCGTAAGCACCAGCTTCGCCAAATTCAGGATGACGCCGATCCCGCTGTGGCTGACGGTGACCGCCATCGCTACCCCGATTCCCAGCGGGGCGTACTTCATGATGATGCCGACGAACTTGAACATGACCTCGGCGATGCCCTCCGCGAAGCCGAGGATCGCGTCTTTCGGTTTTCCCTTCACCTGGGTGAGGGCGATCCCGAAGAGCGTGCTCCAGAACACGACCTGCAGCACTTCGTTGCCCGCCGCTGCCTCGAAGAAGCTCTTCGGGACGATATGCTCGAGAAAGCTGCCAAACGTGGTGGGCGCGGCGGTCGGCACACCGGCGTTCGGGTCGGGTGGCGGCAGCACCACGCCGATACCGGGCTGGACCAGGTTCCCGGCCACGAGCCCGATCACGAGTGCGACCGCGGTCATCAGCCAGAAATAAGCAAAAGACTTGACCGCCAGCCGGCCGATCCGGCTGAGATCATCCCCGTGCCCCGCAATGCCGATCACCAGGGTTCCGAAGATGATCGGCACCACGATCGACTTGATCATCCGGAGAAAGATCGTGGAGAGCGGTTTGAGTGAGGCGGAGAACTCCGGTGCCACCCACCCCACAAGAATCCCGGCGCCCATGCCGATGAAGATCCACCAGGTGAGTGAGACGCGACGGAGCAGAGCGAACATAGGGGGCTCGGGTCGGGGAATGGGGAACAGGGATAGCTGGAGGTCAGGCGGTCGGACGGTCGGACGGTCGGACGGTCGGACGGTCGGACGGTCGGACGGTCGGACGGGAGAAGTATGGGCGTGCACCACCGATGTCGCCATGGTCCGGGCGAAGCCGTCAAGCCTTGTGCCCCCTCCCAATTCCTGTTCCCTTGTGTCGACGGCTGACGGCTGACGGCTGACGGCTGACGGCTGACGGCTGACGGCTGACGGCTGACTGCCACCTGCCACCTGCCACCTGCCACCTGCCACCTACCACCTGCCACCTGCTACCTCTCACCGCCATGCTCACCGACTACCTGACTCGCATCCTGAACGCCCGGGTCTACGACGTCGCCATCGAGTCGCCGCTGACCCTCGCCCCGGGGCTGTCACGCCGCCTCGGTCATCAGGTCTGGCTCAAGCGGGAGGATCTGCAGCCGGTCTTCTCGTTCAAGCTGCGCGGGGCGTACAACCGGATGGCGCAGCTCACCCCGGCGGAGCTGCGGCGCGGAGTCATTACGGCCTCGGCAGGAAATCATGCCCAGGGGGTGGCCCTCGCGGCCCGGACTCTCGGCTGCCGGGCGACGATCGTGATGCCGGCGACGACGCCGCGGATCAAGGTGGAAGCGGTGGCGGCGCGCGGGGCGAAGGTCGTGCTCCATGGCGACACCTACGACGAGGCCCACGTCCATGCGTCCCGGCTCGCACGCCGTGGCCGGCTCACCTTCATTCACCCCTATGACGACCCCGGCGTGATCGCGGGGCAGGGTACCGTGGGACTGGAGATCCTGCGCCAGGCGCCGCGGACGCCGCACGCCATCTTCGTCGCTGTCGGTGGTGGCGGGCTGATCGCCGGCGTCGGTGCCTGCATCAAGGCGCTGCAGCCGGGGGTCAAGATCATCGGGGTTGAGCCGGTCGATGCCGACGCGATGTCGCGCTCACTCCATGCCGGCCGGCGCGTGGCGCTGCCGCATGTGGGGCTGTTCGCCGATGGCGTCGCGGTGCGCCGGGTCGGGCGGGAGACCTTCCGGCTGGCCCGTCAGTTCGTGGACGAGATGATCCTGGTGGACACCGACGCGATCTGTGCCGCCATCAAGGATGTCTTCGAGGAGACCCGCACCATCCTCGAGCCCGCGGGGGCGCTCGCGATCGCCGGAGCCAAGGTCTGGGCCGCCCGCCACCCGGCCGGCAACCGGGATCTGGTCGCGATTGCCTGCGGTGCCAACATGAACTTCGATCGGCTTCGCTTCGTGGCGGAACGGGCCCAGGTCGGCGAAGAGCGGGAGGCGATTCTCGCAGTGACGATCCCGGAGCAGCCCGGCAGCTTCAAGCAGTTCTGCAGCGCCATCGGGCCCCGCAACATCACCGAGTTCAACTACCGCATGTCGGATCCGACTCGCGCGCATGTCTTCGTGGGTCTGGAGGTCCAGGGGCGGGCGGAGACGAGCCGAGTCGTGCGGCGGCTCCGGGGCCGCGGGTTTGCGGCGCTGGATCTGTCGGAGAACGAGATGGCCAAGCTCCACGTACGCCATCTCGTCGGCGGCCACGCTCCGCTGGCCAGCCATGAGCTGCTCTATCGCTTCGAGTTTCCCGAACGGCCCGGGGCCCTGCTGCGCTTTCTCACCGCGATGCGCGCCGACTGGAACATCAGTCTGTTCCATTACCGCAATCATGGAGCGGACTATGGCCGGGTGCTGGTCGGGATGCAGGTGCCGCCGGGAGAGATGGCGGCATTCCGGAAATTCCTGAAGGGCCTGGGCTATCCGTTCGTCGACGAGACGAAGAATCCGGCGTACCGGTTGTTCCTGGGTTTGGGGCCGAATATAGGCGGCCCCGACGGATGCGGCCCCGACGGGGACCGGTGCGGATTCACGCCGTGGGCGTCAGCGCCGCCGCCTTCTGTTCGATGACCTTGAGCAGCGAGGTGAAGCTCGCCGCAAAGGAGGCGACCCCTTCGGTCTCGAGCGTGGCGGTGATGCTGGACAGTTGAATGCCTGCCTCGGTGAGCCGGCGCAGGGTCACCGCCGCGTCGGTCATGCCGTCGTGGATGCGGAGCGCCGGCTTGCCGTGGTCGCGGTAGGCGGCAAAGGTGACAGGCGGGAGTGTGTTGACCGTGAGGTCGCCGATCAGCGCCTCGACGTAATACACATCGGGCAGCAGCGGGTCCTTGGTGCTGGTCGACGCCCACAGCGGGCGCTGGACGATCGCGCCTGCGGCGGCGAGCGTCTTCCACCGGGCCGAACCAAACAGCTCCTCGAACGCCGCATAGGCGGCGCAGGCATTGGCGATCGCCGCCTGGCTCTTCAGGTTCGTGGCGCCCACCAGCGCATCGACCTTCCCGTCCACCCGGCTCACGAAGAAGCTCGCGACCGACGCGATGCCACCGATCGGCGCGCCCCGCGCCTTGCGCTGCTCCAGTCCGCTCAGGAACGCCTCCACCACCCCGCGATAGCGTTCGACTGAAAACAGCAGCGTGACGTTGACGTTGATCCCTTTCGCCAGGCAATGGGTGATCGCCGGCAACCCCTCGCGCGTGCCCGGGATCTTGATCATCACGTTGGGCCGCCCGATCCGGGCCCAGAGCCGCTCCGCTTCCGCAATCGTTCCGGCGGTATCGTGCGCCAGCGTCGGCGCCACTTCCATCGAGACCAGCCCGTCGAGTCCCTTGCTCTCGCGGTAGATGGTCTGAAAGAGATCGCACGCCGCCTGGACATCCTCGACCGCGAGCGCTTCGAAGATCTCGGATGGCCGCCGGCCCTCCGCCGCCAGCCGGCGGATGTCATCGTCATACAGCTCGCTGCCGGCGATCGCCTTCTCGAAGATCGTCGGGTTGGTCGTCATCCCCCGCAGTCCATCGTCGGCGATCAGCCGGGCCAGTTCTCCCGAGGTGACCAGGTCGCGGGTGATGAAGTCATACCAGGGACTCTGGCCGAGCTGGCCGAGGCGGATCAGCGGGTTGGTTGTCATGGGGGCGGAAAATAGCGGAGGGGATGGCAATGGGCGACGGGCAAGGCCGTCGCCCGCCCGGCATCAGCTCTTGAGCACCCGCTTGGCGGCGTCGACCAGCTTTTCCGCCGTCAGTCCGAATTCGCGGAACAGCCGGTCCGCGGGTGCGGAGGCGCCAAAGTGATCGAGCGCCATGACCTCGCCGGCGTCGCCCACCCAGCGGTGCCAGCCAAAGGGACTGGCCGCTTCAATGGCAACGCGGGCCCTGACCGTCGCGGGCAGCACCGATTCGCGATAGGCGGCCGGCTGCGCCGCAAAGAGCTCCCACGACGGCAGCGAGACGACCCGTGCCCCGATCTTCTGCGCCTGCAGCGTGGCGGCGGCGGCGAGGGCGACGTGCACCTCCGCACCGGTGGCGATGAGGATCACCTCTGGCCTGCCACCCGGTGCATCAAGGAGGGTGTACCCGCCACGCCGCACTCCATCGGCGGGCGCCAGGCTGGTGCGGTCGAGAATCGGGAGTTTCTGACGCGAAAGCGCGAGGATCGTGGGCCCGTCCATGCGGCCGATCGCGATTTTCCACGCTTCGACGGTTTCGGTCGCGTCCGCTGGACGCAGCACCGTGACGTTCGGTGTCGCCCGCAGCATGGCGAGCTGCTCGATCGGCTGATGGGTCGGGCCGTCCTCGCCCAGGCCGATGGAATCATGGGTGCCGACGTAGATGACCGGCAGGCCCATGAGTCCCGCCAGCCGGATCGCCGGCTTGCAGTAGTCGGCGAAGATCAGAAAGGTGCTGCCGAAGGGGCGCAGACCGCCGTGGGCGGCGATGCCGTTGAGCGCCGCGCCCATCCCATGCTCACGTACGCCCCAATGAAAATTCCGGCCGACCTTCGCCGCGGTAAAGCTCCCGCCACCCTTGAGATCGGTGCCGGTGCTTTCGGCCAGGTCGGCGGAGCCGCCGATCAGGTTGGGCAGCTTCGTCGCGAGGGCATTGAGCGCTTTCGCCGACGCCTGCCGGGTGGCGAGCTGGCCGTCGGCGGGAGTGAACACCGGGAGCCCCGTGTCCCAGCCGGTCGGCAGCGCACCACTGAGCCAGGCAGCGAACTCGGCGGCGAGTGCCGGGTGGGCGGCACGGTACCGGTCCATCACTCCATCCCACGCCCGGTGCGCTGTGCTGCCGCGTGCGAGGCAGTGTGCCTTCCATTCCGCCGCCTCCGGCGCGACATGAAACGGCGTCTCGGGCCAGCCGAGGATAGCCTTGGTCTTCCTGATCTCCTCGGCGCCAAGGGGCGCGCCGTGTGCGCCGGAGGTATCGCGCTTGGTGGGGGCGGGGTCGCCGATCACGGTGCGCAGGATGATGAGCGACGGGCGACGGGTTTCCGCGGCAGCGGCGGCGAGCGCGGCGGCGATGCCGGCGAGATCGTTGCCGTCCTCAGCCCGCACCACGTGCCAGCCGTAAGCTTCGAAGCGGCGACCCACATCCTCGGTGAAGCAGAGAGCGGTGTCGCCGTCAATCGTTATGTGATTGTTGTCAAAGATCAGGTTGAGCTGCCCGAGGCCAAGATGGCCGGCGAGCGAGGCCGCTTCGCTGGCGACGCCTTCCATCAGGTCGCCATCGCTCACGAATCCCCAGACCCGGTGCCCGACAATCGTCAGCTCCGGCCGGTTGAACCGGTCGGCCAGAAACCGCTCGGCGATCGCCATCCCCACCGCGTTGCCCACCCCCTGACCCAGCGGGCCGGTGGTGGTCTCGACTCCCGCGGTGTGGCCCCGTTCGGGATGTCCCGGCGTGCGCGAACCCCATTGGCGGAAGTTCCGCAAGTCGTCGAGCGAGAGATCAAATCCGCTCAGGTGCAGCAGGCCGTACAGCAGCATCGAGGCGTGGCCGCAGGACAGCACGAAGCGATCACGGTCGGGCCACGCCGGATCGGCGGGGTCGAATCGCAGGTACTGGTCCCACAGCACCCAGGCCGCTGGCGCCAGCGCCATGGGTGTGCCGGGGTGGCCCGACTGGGCCTGCTCGACGGCGTCCATCGCGAGCACGCGCAGGGAATTGATCGTGGGCCAGGTCGTTCGGCTCATGCAGTGATCCGTCGCGGGATGTGGCAACAGGGCGGGCGCCGGTCGGAAAAGCTCCGATGACGACGCGAGAAAGTAACAGGTGGTGGCGCGAGGCGGGACGGGTGAGTATCCTTGTTCAGTGTTACTGACAGTAACATTGAACAAAAACCAAGACTGCGGGATTGACCATGACTGCCTTGAACTCGACCCGGACCTACGAAATCCATGAAGTCGCCGAGCTGACCGGCCTCGCCACCGCGCGACTGCGGGCGTGGGAACGTCGCCACGAAGTCGTCCGCCCCCAGCGCCTCCCCAACCGCTACCGGGTCTACACCAGCGAGCAGGTGGCGCTGTTGCGGGCGTTTGCGCGGCTGACCGGGGCGGGCGAGCGGATCGGCGACCTGATCCGGGAGCCGCGGGAATCGGTGGTCGCCCGCGCCGAGGGGCGGGTGACCGATGGGTCGCCGCTGTCGTCGCTGCTGGAGGCGGTGAAGCGGCTGGACCGCGACCGCCTGACCACGCTCCTGGCACAGCACCGGCGCAGCATGGACCTGGAGCAGTTCGGGCGGGAGATCATCATGCCCTTCGGCGAATTGCTGGGCGATCTCTGGGCGCTGGGCAAGCTGAACATCACCGTCGAGCACCTCGCCAGCGAGGTCGTGGTGCAGCTGCTCAAGCAGGAGCTGGCGAGCGGCCAGAACACCGGGCCGGTCCTGCTCGCCGCCTGCCTGCCGGAAGAGCACCATGAGTGGGGCTTTCTGGTGACGTTGACCCTGCTGAAGGCAAGAGGCTGGCGCATCGAGTATCTCGGTGCCAACCTCCCGCTCAAGGATGTCGCCGAGGCGGCGTGGACGCTGGTGCCGCGGGTCGTCGCGCTCTCGGGGGCGAATCCGGCCAACGTGCTCGCGCGGCTGCCCGAGCTGCGGCGGCTGCCACGGCTGGTGCCGCCCGGGACGCTGGTGGTGCTCGGTGGCGAAGGTGCGGAAATGAACAGTTCGCGGTTGCGGCGTGCCGGCCTCAAGGTCGGTTCCGCGGCTATCCCAGAAATCCGGCCGACCACGGCGCCGATTCTCGTCTCTCGTCTGGTATGAGCATGACTGCAATCTCCCACCCTCCCCGTGCGGCACGCACTGGCCGCGAGGCTGCCGCTCCCGATGGCGGTCCTACTGCGCTCGTCATCGGTGCCGGTCTCGGCGGGCTGGCCACTGCGGTGCGGCTGGCGCACGCCGGCTACCAGGTTACGGTGCTCGAGAAGTACGATATCCCGGGTGGACGGGCCGGGCAGTGGACCTCGAAGGGGTTCACGTTTGATACCGGTCCCTCGATGGTGATGATGACCGAGGTCTGGCGCCGGCTGTTCAACGATGTGGGCCGGCGGCTCGAGGACTACATCACCCTGGTGCAGTGCGACCCGTACTACCGGCTGCACTTCGCTGACGGGACCCAGCTGGAGATGACCAGCACGCTCAACAAGCTGCTGGAGAACCTCGAGCGCATCGAGCCGGGCTGCACTCCGCGGGCGCTCGAGTTCATCGCGCACACCGGCAGCCTCTACACCCAGGGCATCGACTTCATCAGCCGCAACATGCACCAGCCGAAGGCGATGTTCGGCAATCTCAGCCTCAAGTTCGGCCGGGATGCGCTGGGCGATCTGCAGAAGATGGTGAAGCGGTATTTCAAGGATGAGCGGTTGCAGCAGGCGCTGACCTTCCAGTCGCTCTATCTCGGCCTCTCGCCCTACGACTCGCTGGCGATCTACGGCCTGCTGGCGTATACCGAGATGGCCGGAGGGATTCACTATCCGATGGGCGGAATGCACAGTCTCGCGCGGGCGCTGGAGCGACTCGGCCGCGAGCTGGGCGTCGAGTACCGCTACGAAACGACGGTGTCCGGACTGGAGAAGTCCGGCGACCGGGTGAGCGGGGTACTGCTCGAGGAGGGCGGCAGGATCACGGCGGATATCGTGGTCGCCAACAGCGACCTGCCCTACACCTACGACAGTATCGTCGGCGAGCCCTATCCCCGGATCGAGAAGAAGGAGTTCAGCTGCTCGGTGGTGCTCCTGTACCTTGGCGTCAACCGCACCTACCCGCAGATTCTGCATCACAACCTTGCAGTCTCACGGGACCTGCGGCAGAACTGCGACGACCTGTTCGTGCATCACAGGATGCCGGACGATCCGCCGTTCTACCTGGTGGCGACGACCCGGACCGACCCGACGCAGGCCCCGCCGGGCTGCGAAAATCTCTTCGTGCTGGTGCTCGCACCGAGCCAGGACCCGGCCCACCCGATTGACTGGTCGGTGGAGGGGCCGAAAGTGGAAGCCCGGACTCTCGAGCGGCTCGAAGCCTTCGGTCTGACCGATCTCCGGAAGCACATCGTGACCAAGAAGGTGGTGACACCGGCCGACTTCACCTCTCGCTACGGCAACCTGCGCGGCGAGGCCTTCGGGCTGGCGCACGGCATCAGCCAGATTGGCTACTTCCGGCCGCACAATCGTCACGCGAAGTACCAGAATCTCTACTTCGTCGGGCAGAGCACTCATCCGGGATGCGGCGTGCCAATGGTGCTGATTTCGGCCGAGTGCGTTGCGGAACGCATCCTCCAGGAGGCTCCCGTCCGATGACAGATCTGGCATTGCAACGGAGCTACCTCCGGGCGGAACAGGTCACCGCGCACTGGGCCAAGAGTTTCTACTTTGCCAGCCGGTTCCTGCCGCCGGCAAAGAAGCGGGCCATCTTCGCCATCTACGATTACTGCCGTCACGCCGACAACCTGGTCGATCAGCGGGGCGACCGACCCATCGGCGAGGTGCGGATCGAGCTGCTCGAACTGGGCGACCTCGTGCGCCGGATGCATGCCGGTCAGGCTCCCGACGACTTCCGCTGGCTGGCGCTGCATGACACCCTGCTGAGTCACCCGATTCCGCTGGCCCCGCTGCTCGAGCTGCTCGAGGGTGTTGCCATGGACCTCGGCCGGGTGGAAATCCCGGATTTCCCCACCCTGCACCAGTACTGCCGCTATGTGGCCGGCGGTGTCGGCCTGATGCTCGGGCCGGTGCTTGGTGCCGCGCCGAACCGGTTCCAGGAACTTGGCGTCGGCCTCGGTGTGGCCATGCAGCTGACGAATGTGCTGCGTGACGTCCGCGAGGATCTGGACGATGACCGGGTGTACCTTCCCGCCGACGAACTCGCACAATGGGGGCTCTCCCGGACCGACCTCGAGCGGCGCTGCATGACGCCGGAACTCCGCGCCTTCTTCGCCTTCCAGGTCCGCCGGGCGCGGCAGTACTTCGATGCCGCCGACGCGGTGGTGCCGCTCTTTCCCGACGACGGCTCACGACTCACGGTGCGACTGCTGCAACGGACCTATGCCGGCATCCTCGACGTGATCGAACGGATGGACTATGACGTGTTCCGCGCCCGGGCCTACGTCCCGTTGCGCCGCAAGCTCGTCATCCTCGGCCGCGCGGTGTGGGCCGAGCGCGCCGTGCGCGCCACCCTTCAGCCGGTATCGTCCTGACCCCATCCGCCCCGACCGATGTGCCGCCGGCCCCGCCGACCCGATTCGCGGCGCAGGGCTTTGCGCGATACCTGCGCGGGCTGTTCCGGCAGCAGTTCGTTGCGGTGCACCTGGGACCGGTGCGGCTCGCATCGAGCGCGGCGCCTGTGGGGCCCCTCCTGTTCGTCGCGAACCACACCAACTGGTGGGACGGCTTTCTCGCCTATCTGGTCGGTGCCCGCCTCGGCCTCCACTTCCATATCCTCATGGAAGCGGTGAATCTCGACCGCTACTGGATGTTCAAGTTCATCGGCGCCCTGCCCATGCGGCGCGATTCCGCGCCCGCCGCATACGAAGACCTCACCCAGGCGGTGCGCCATTTGCGCCGGCCGTCGACCGGGATGTGGGTCTTTCCGCAGGGCACCCGTTCCTCACCCGATGCCCCCATTCGGGAGACCGAGCGTGGTGCGGCCCATCTCGCGCTGGCGCTGGGGCAGCCAGTGACCATCTGGCCGGTGGCCTTCCGCTATCGCTACCTGGGCGAACAGCTGCCGGAGGCATTCGCCTGGCTGGGGGAGCCATGGGTCGTCGGCGATGCAGCGACGCGCGGTGAAGTGGATCACTCGACGATGAAGCGCGCCCGCCGTGAGCTGGCGCTCGAAATCGAGCGGCGGCTGCAGACGACGGTGGACCAGCTCGATCAGCGGCTGGCGCTGGAATCCGTTGGGGAGTTCGAGATTCTCATTCCCGGGCGCCTGTCGATCAACAAGCGGCTGGACCGCGTGCGCCACGCCCTTGGTCTTCTCCCGGGACCATTCGAGCGTCGCAATGGTTGACTACGCCGTCGTGAAAGCGCTGCATGTGGCCGGCGCGGTGCTGCTGGTCGGCAACGTGACGGTGACCGGCCTCTGGGCCTACTACCTGTACCGCTGGTGGCGAATGGGGACCGTCCCGTTTCGGCCGATCGCGCGGGCCATCCTCTGGACCGACCTGATTTTTACCATGGGTGGCGGAACGCTGCTGACAATCAGCGGCATCTTCCTGTTGCGCCAGTCCGGGCTGCCGTGGCGCGAGTTGCCGTGGATCCGGCACGGGATCGGCGCGCTGGTGCTCTCCACGCTCCTCTGGCTGGTCCTGCTGCTCCCGGCCCAGTGGAAGATGGAGCGGGCGACGGACGCCGCGGTCATCCGCCGGCTCTTTCTGCGGTGGTCGGTGGTCGGCTGGACTGCGACGGGCTTGCTGTTCTACGGTCTGTGGGCGATGGTGAGCAAGCGATAGACTCCTCCCGCGGCTTCGCTCCTACCTCTCACCGTTCCCCCCATGCCCGCTTTGCAGAACTGGTTCGCCTGGGCCCTGCTCTCGGCGATCTTCGCGTCGCTCACCGCCATCTTTGCCAAAATCGGGCTCGACGGTGTGGATTCGGACTTCGCCACGCTGTTCCGGACCCCGTCATCGCCGCCGTTCTTGGCGTCATCGTGTACGCCACCGACAAGTGGCAGAGCATCGGCAGCCTGTCGCAGAAGACGCTGCTCTTCCTGACGCTCTCCGGTCTCGCGACCGGGGCGTCATGGCTGTGCTATTTCCGCGCGCTCAAGGTGGGCGATGCCTCGCGGGTGGCGCCGGTCGACAAGATGAGTGTCATCCTGGTGGCCATCTTCGCCGCGGCGTTTCTGGGCGAACGCCCGTCGGTCCGGGAATGGGCGGGGATCACGCTGGTGGGGGCGGGGGTGGTGCTGTTGAGTTTGAAACGCTAGAAGGTGGCAGGTGGCAGGTGGCAGGTGGCAGGCGGCAGAGGGCGCTGGGCGATAGGCGCTGAGTGTCCTCCGTTCACGGCTGACGGCTGACGGCCCACCCCTCCCACCTCCCCACCGCCCCGGCCCCGGTGTATCTTCTCCCTCCCCAAACACGCCTAGTTGCCTGACGGAGATACCGCTGTGTCAAACGACGAACCAGAATACCTGAAGGCCATTCGCCGCAACCAGGAGCAGAAGAAGGCTCCGGCGGCCAAGTCCGGTCCCGCCGTGCCCAAGGCCGTCCAGGCCTCGCCGGCCGAGCGTGAGGCCCACCGCTGGGCCCAGGAAGTCGGCGGCAAGGAAGTCCGCATTGCCCCCTCCGTCACCGGCGCCAAGGTGGCGGTGCTGCTCCAGCCGATCACCCCGTTCGGCAAGCCGGCAGTCACGCTGGAAGGGTTGCCGAGTCGCGATGCGCTCGCCGAGCGGATCAATGCAGCACAGGGCGCCGGGGAGAACGTGCTGGGGTGTTACGAGCTTACCACCGGCAGGCCCCTGACCTCCGAAGTGGTGGACGGCAAGGTGACCTTCACTGCCGGTGCCAAGCGCGAGATCATGAAGGCGGAGAGCCCGGAGCGGATGATCCGCATCGCCGCGAAGCAGGCCGAGGAGCTGGCCAAGACCCGGAAGTACGAGGATCCGACCCGTCCGCCGCGCGGCGGTCCGGGGGGCGGAGGCGGCCGCGGTGGCCCCGGGGGCGGTGGTCAGGGCGGCGGCGGTCGGGGTGGGCCTGGGGGTGGTGGTCAGGGTGGCGGCGGTCGGGGTGGCCCGGCCGGTGGCGCAGGCGGCCGGGGTGGTCCTGGCGGCGGCGGTGGTGGGGCGCGCGGTCGCTAGCCGAAACGTCGCAGAAGTCGTCATCCGTAGGGGCGGAGCTTAGCTCCGCCCCTGCATTTTTCATCCACCCCTGCGTTAATCCGTCGCTACACTATCTCCGGCAACGTGTCGCCCGGTCTCCACCCGCGGCGCTCGAGTTCGTCAAGCAATCCGAGGACCCGTCCGCGTTCGGCATGCGTTGGCAGGAGCAGGAGATCGCCCGGCTGGGCCCACGCCAGCGCGGCACGCACCGCCGCGAACTCCGACGGCGCTCGACTGATGCGCTCCCGAGGCGTGCCCAGTCTGAGGAACTCCGCTTCCATCACATCGCAGACCTGGCCGGGCGGCCGCTCGCGCAGGTACTTGTCCATCTCCTTGAGAATGACCCGGTCCGGCCGAAAGGCGACCGCACTCGCGGCCAGCTGGCGCAGGGCGAGATCGTCGCGATCGCCGGCCTGACCGAGGATGACGAGTCGCCGCGCGGCGGGGAGCTGGTTCGCCATGGCGACGAGCGCATCCATCCCGTGCGGGTTGTGGGCGAAGTCGACAATGATTGTGACATCGCCGATCCGGTAGACGTTGAGTCGCCCGGGGTTGTCGCGCGGGCTGGTGCCGAACGTCATGAGCCCGTGCCGGATGGCGTCCAGCGGGAGACCGGCGACGGCGGCGAGCGCCACGGCGCCAAGGACGTTGGCGATGTTGTGGCGGGCGGTGCCGTTCACCGTGATCGGGATGCTGGCGAGGGAGGCGACCTCGCTGCGCTGACCATTCCGCTGGAGGATGATGTTGCCGTCCTCGGTCCAGCAGGCATCCCCGCCGCTGGTCCGGTGGCGCTCGAACAGCGGAGAGGCGCCCGCGAGCGAGGTCCACAGAATCGGCACGGTCAGGGCGGCGGCGGACTCGACCAGGACCGGTTCGTCGGCGTTGAGTACCAGCCGGCCTCCCGGCAGCACGGCACGTCCGACGACCAGTTTCGTCTCGGCCAGCGCCCGCAGATCGTTCACTCCCCACTCGCCGAAATGATCCTCCGCGATATTGGTGACGATGGCGCCCACCGCGCGAGTGACGGCGAGCCCGCGCCGCAGGATGCCCCCGCGCGCCGTCTCCAGCACGGCGAACTCCACTCGCCGATCCCGCAGCACCAGCCGGGTGCCGGCCGGCCCGGCCCAGTCCCCCCGATCGATGACCTCGCCCGCCACCACGACCGCATCGGTCGAGCTCAGGCCCGTGACAAGTCCCGCTGCACGCGCGATGGCGGCGAGCAGCCGGACTGTGGTCGTCTTGCCGTTGGAGCCGGTGACCAGCACCAGCGGCACGTCGTGCACCGCGGACCAGTCCACGGCGGTGGGCGACGGAATGGCCGTGAGCGGCCAGGTGAACGACCCGGTGCCGCCACCGACGGAGACCTGATCAGGATCGAAGAGAAAGGTGACCTGGTGCTGCAGTGCGGCGCGATGCAGCGCTGCGAGCGCGGGATTCGCCTCCGCCCGGATCTGCGCGGCGAGGGTGGTGGCCGCCGGCTCGAGCGGCGGGGCCTCACCGCCGGCGAGGTGCGTGGTCGCGGCGGCAACGGCCCACTCATTGATCTCGGTGGCGGCCAGCAGCCCGTCAATCGGGGCGCTGATGGCCACACTGGCACCGTGGGGAAAGGGGCGGGCGACGAGTTGCTCGCTGGCCCAGCCGAGCGCGTCGAGCATCCGGCGCGCCTCCACTCGCCAGCGGGCGATGAACGGCGCGGTCAGCGCATCGGGGCAGGCAATGTCCGCGACCGCACCGGGCCGATCCCACAGCAGGTTGAGGCCCGGCAGCCGGCGCGAATCCGTCAGTACGATCGATCCCGCCACCTCGGAACCCATCATCGGTCCGACCGGGGGGACGTCAGTCGTCGGTCTCACGGGCCAGGCGCACGCCCCGTTCGTCGCGCACCAGCAGATCCCCTTCCTGCAGCACCGGCTCCGGTCCGACCTGAGTCTCGATGAAGGCCGGCGACGGATTCACGGCCGGCGCATTCGGTACATCCGGCTTGAAGGTCGTGACCTGCTTCCAGCCGCGGCTGATGGCGTCAACGAAGATGAGCAGCACGTCGCCGCTGCGTCCGGCGCGCAGCGCCGCATCGATTGCTGCCGGCTCATCGACGATGATCTCCACCTTCTCCGGCGACACGCCCGCGTCCAGCAGCGCCTGCTGCAGCATGCGCGGCACCTCATCGGGCCCGCGGCCGCGCGGCCGGTCGTCCCGGCGGCAGATGTAGTGGTCGAACCGGCCGGCACAGAGCCGCCCGATCTCGCGGATGTCCTCGTCGCGCCGGTCGCCGGGGGCAGAGAGGACCACGATGCGGCGGCCAGTCACGTCGAGCCGTTCCACCAGCCGGCACATCGCCTCGATGGCGCTGGAATTGTGGCCGTAGTCGAGGATCACCTTGAACGGATGGTCGTCGAAGACATTCATCCGCCCCGGCGCCTGGAAGAAGGTCGTGTCGAAGGTGCGCAGCCCGTGGCGGATGTCCTCCAGCTTCACGCCCATGCTGAACGCCAGCGCCGCGGCGAACATGGCGTTCTGGACGTTGTGGGTCGCCCGGCCCTCGAGCGTGGCCGGAATCAGGTGGCTCCACAGCAGCGGGATGTGGGTGCCGTGATCGTAGATGGTGATCATCTGCCCATTGATCCCGCTCTCCAGCGACACCGCCCGGCCACCGGCGCGGATGTGCTCGCGCACCAGGGTGTGCGCCGGATTGAGCGTGACGTAGCAGAGGTTCTTCGCGTTGCTGTAGTCGGCCATGCGCAGGCAGTGCGGGTCATCGGCGTTGAGCACCGCCGTGTCCTGGGCGACCTCGACCACGATTCGCTTGACCTGCGCCAGCTGTTCCAGCGTATCGATGCCCTTGAGGCCCAGGTGATCCGGCTGGACGTTGAGCACCGCGGCGACGTCGCAGAACCGGGTGCCCATGCCGGCCCGCAGCAGTCCCCCCCGGGCGATTTCCAGCACCGCGACATCCACGCTCGGGTCCCGCAGCACCATCCGGGTGGCGACGGGACCGGTCATGTCGCCCTTCATGGTGCACTGCCCGTCGATGTACACGCCATCCGTCGTGGTGAGCCCGACGCAGCGCCCCGCCAGCTTGTGGATGTGCGCCAGCATGCGCGCGGTGGTGGTCTTGCCATAGGTGCCGGTGATGGCGGCAATCGGGATCCGCGCCGGCGCACCGGGTGGAAAGAGCATGTCGATCACCGCCCCGGCGACATCGCGCGGTTTTCCCTCGCTCGGCGCGACGTGCATGCGGAACCCGGGTGCCGCGTTGAGTTCGCAGATCCCCGCGCCGTTTTCCTTGTAGGAGACGGTGATATCATCGCTCAGAAAATCCACGCCGCCGACATCGAGCCCGATCGCCATGACGGCGCGGACCGCCATCTCCTCGTTGTCCGGATGGACGATATCGGTGACATCGATCGCGGTCCCACCGGTGGTG
>JANMYS010000039.1:0-5905 GCA_031382385.1 Gemmatimonadota bacterium | reverse complement strand
TGGCTCTCGACGACCGGCGATTCGCTCCTGCTTTCCCGTGGCGCCGCCGCGCTGCTCCAGCTGCCGCTGGGGCGCCGGGTGGAATTGCGCGGCGAAATGTTCACCGGTCAGGCGCTTGCCGGCCTCGGGGGAGGGGGCATCGGGCAGAACATCGGGCCCAACGGCGAACCGGTGCGCACCCGCGGCGGGTGGGGTCAGCTGCTCCTCCGGCCAGCCAGCGGGTGGGAGATCGGCGCGAGCTACGGCCTCGACGATCCCAGGGATGCCGACCTCGATGTCCTCACCCAGCGGCTCAGGAACGAGACGATTGGCGGGCACCTGCACTGGCGACCGGCCCCGCTGGTTCTTGGCGTCGAATACCGGCGTCTCCGGACGACCTATGGTCCCGGTGTCGGAGCGATCACCGCACATCACGTGAACCTGGCGGTGGGTGCGGAGTTCTGAGAGGCAGCTATCGGCCGTCAGCCGTCAGCCCTCAGCCCTCAGCCCTCAGCCCTCAGCCGTCAGCCGTCAGCCGTCGGCCGTGGGTCGTCGGCAAACTCGGGGAGCTCGGCATCGGGGGAGCGCAACTCATTCGGTACCGGCCCGCCCCGCCGCCCGGTGATAGGCGTAGGCCACGGCCAGGGAAACGAGGCCGAGGATGAACGCCGAACCCACCCGGTAGAACGCGCTGAGGGTGGAGAGATCGATGAAGATCACCTTGAGCAGGGCCAGCGCCGCCACCGCGAAGCCCGCCAGCCGGAGCGCGCGGAGCTGGCGACGGAAGCCCCCCGCGAAGCACGCCCCCGCGAAACAGATCCACCAGGCGCTCACCGCAAGCCCGCCCGCGAGGCTGGCGGTGGCCGGCGGCAGGTCGCTCAGCTGAAATCCGCGGACCAGCTCACCGGTGATACCGAAGAGCAGCAGGATGCCGGCGATGATCCACAGCACCTGCCGCAGCTCGTTCCCGCGCGTGCGCGGATCGGTGGGCAGCCTGAGCAGCCCCGCCGCCAGTCCGGCCGCGGTCACGATGCAGCCCCAGAGCGCCAGCGCCCAGAGACCAGTGAAGGCGGGCTCCACCGCTGGCCGGGCGGGGAGGTCCCATTGCAGCAGGTGCATGACCGCCACCCCATATGTTCCGAGCGCATACCACCGGCCATCTTCCCGTGCCCGCAGATGATCGATCGCGGCCCAAAGGAGGACCAGCAGCAGCAGCACTATCACGCCGCCGGCGGTGTTCCATTCGGCCAGCACGGCGATGGCGAGAGTGACGAGCCCGACCACCGCGAACGGCCGGTGCCGGGTGCCGAAGCCCAGCGCGAGATAGGGCAGCGCGACCAGCAGCGGCACCAGCCCATCGTGCGCGGCGAAGGTGAGGGGCGCGACGGGATAGAGTGCGTAGCCGACGAGGACCGGCGAGAGATAGAAATAGCAGGATTCGATCAGTGAGGTCCGGTCGTGCGCATCCTCCGGCGCATCAGGCCAGACGGTGGAGGACGTCAGCGCCCGCCACCAGACCGGGGTATTGAGTACCACGGCACCAAGCAGTCCCGGCCAGCCACCGAGACCGGCATCCTGCGCGATCCAGAGCACCGTCCAGCCGCCGGCAAAGGCGAGGAAGCGCGTCTCCCGCCAGCGTTCACGCAAGCTCACCAGCAGGGCCGCAGCGCCGCCCAGCACCCCGTACAGCCCCAGCAAGGCGGGTGGCGCGGAGCGGAAGACACTCGAGCCGGCATGCCCGAAGAACGCCAGTGTGACCACGAACGCCGCAACGCGCCAGCGGCGCTGTGCCGCCACGACACCCAGCGTCGCGGCCATGGCCGCGAGATACAGCAGCAGGAGACTGGGCGAGCCGGAGGAATCGCCGAGCACGGGAGGGGCGAGAAAAGCCCCGATGGCCGCCGCGGCCGCGAGCGCCTCGAACCCGATGGCCACGGCGATGGCGGCCAGCGCGACCGAGACCAGCGCGAGCCCCAGGAGCGCCGGCGCGGGCGTCAGGAGGCCGTACAACCGCGCCGCGGCCCAGACGCTGAGGTAGATGATCGCCGCGCCACCCCCGATCAGGGCGGCGCCATACGTTCGGGTCCCGCGACTGTACAGCCGCCAGCCCAATGCACCGAGCAGCACGCCAGCCACGGCGCCCCCGCTGCAGCGCGCGAACGGCGAAATCCATCCGCGATCGAACGAGAGCTTGAGGAGATAGCCGGCCGCGAGCACGATGAACGTGACCCCCACCGCGAGCAGGCCGCGCTGCCCCAGCCACTCCTCCATCGATCGGTTCGGCGCAGGCGCCGGCGGTGCGGGGCGCGACGGTCCGGGATCGCGCGCGGGGGGCGCCGGCACGCCTGCGGGCGGTGGCAGTGGCGCCGGTGGCGGAGTGACCGGCGGGGGCGGATGGCTCGGGACGCGACCGGCCAGCTGCTGCCGCACCAGCGTCTCCAGGACCTGCAGCCGCTGCTCCAGCCGGGTGATCCGCTCGTCGTCGCTCATGAGGCCTTTTCGGCTCGAGGGATGGGGACCGGCGTTTCTCCCGTCGGACCGGGGAGTTGATCCACCTGAAACGCGAGCACACTGACCAGCGCCATCATGCAGGCTGCGACGAGATATGGCCACTGGTGGCCGAGCCGCTGGAAGAGGAGCGTGCCCAGGATCGGCGCCGCGATCCGGGCGATGCCCGCATACGTCTGGGCGACTCCCATCGTGGTCCCGATATCGGCCTTGTCCGAATAGCGCGTCATGAGTGACGTCGTCGCCGGAAAGAGCAGCGCGGTACCCACGGGGACGAGGGGAATGATCAGCACCAGCTGCCAGATCGACGTCGCCAGCGGGTAACCGATCAGGCCGAGGATCAGCGCCGCGGCCCCGATCCGCATGGCGCGCGTCTCGCCCACCCGGTCGACGATCGGACCCAGCACGACCAGTCGCATGACGATGTTGAGAATGCCGATATAGGCAAAGAAATAGCCGATCGTTCCCTCCGTCACGCCATGCTCCGCCATCAGGAACAGCGCGATGAGCGATGTGAACGAGGAGAAGGCAAACATCCCGATTCCGTAGATCCAGACGAACCGCGGCACCGCGCGGGTGGGAAACCGCAGTACCTGCCACGCCGCGTGCCAGACCGGCTTGCGCTCGCGCCGATGGTCCACGGCCTGGGCGGGCCGGGACTCCGGCAGCCAGCGCCACGCGAACCAGGCGTTGACGGCACACAGCGCGGCGGCGATCAGCCCGGGGGCGGAGCGGTCCAGCTGCGTCGCGAATGCGCCGATGATCGGCCCCACGGTGACGCCGACGTTGGTCGAGGCGGAGAGCCATCCCAGCGCCCTGGCGCGGTCCTTGGGCCGGACCGTGTCGGCGACATACGCCTGCGTGACCCCCGTCGTCCCGCCCCCGGCCCCCTGCACCAGCCGGGAAACGAACAGCAGCCACACCGTCGTCGCGAAGCCGAAGACGACGTAGGCGATCGCCGACGCCGACAGGCCAATAACCAGCACGGGGCGGCGACCGATCCGATCGGACAGCCGGCCCCAGAACGGAGCGGCGATCAGCTGGGCCACCGAGAAGGCGGCGATCAGCAGACCGATGCGTTGCGGGCTGGCGCCGAGATCACCGGCATAGAAGGGGAGGATCGGCAGCACGAGCATCAGGCCGATCATGTCCACCAGATTGACCGCGATCAGCACCGACAGTCGCTGCATTTCGGTCGGGGCCCGCTCGGTGGCACTCACCGGGTCACCACCTTTTTCTCGCTGCCCAGCGCGAAGACGAGGCCAGACAGCAGCATGAGCAGCACTCCGTAGGCAGCGGCGACGCCGATGTCGCCCTGCCGCAGACTGGAGAGGATTTCAAGAGAGAGTGGACGGGTGTCGTACGTATAGAGAATGACGGAAGTGACGAAGTCGCCGAGGGCGGTGACAAAGGCCAGCGTGGCGCCGGCGGCGAGAGCGGGCCGGAGCAGCGGCAGCGTGACACGCCGGAACGTACGCCACCGCCCTGACCCGAGCCCGGCCGCCGCCTCGGCCAGGGCCGGATCGAGCCCGCGAAACCCCGCGAGGATCGCCCGGCTCGCGATGGGCAGGTTTCGGATGAGATAGGCGAGCGGCAGAATCCAGAGTGTGCCGACCAGGATGATGCGGCCGGCCCACGGGGCGTGCACGCTGAACGCCGTGGCCAGCGCGACGGCGAATACCGTCCCGGGCACCAGCCAGGGCAGCGCCAGCAGCCGCTCGATCAGGACCGCCCCGCGCACCCGCCGGACGACGAGCTGACCCGCCAGCAGCGAGAGCACGACAGCCGCCGCGGTGGCGAGCGCCGCCATCCAGAGACTGTTGACCAGTGGCCGCAGTCGCTCCGGTTCGGCGAAGAGCGTGAGGTAGTTGCGCCAGGTGTAGGCGGGCGGAATCGTCTCGACCGTCCACGTCCCCACCGGCACGAACGAGAGCAGCAGCAGCGTCAGATGCGGCAGCAGGAGCAGCAGACCCAGCGCCCACCCGCCAATCGTGGCGGCAAGGCGCCAGCCAGGGGAGGCGATCAGTCGCGGCGCCGGCGCAATTCCCTTGCCGCCGGCACGAGCGACGGTGCGCGCCCCTTCGCGCGCCAGCGCCAGCCCCGCGAGCGCCAGGAGACTCAGCATCACCGTCTGCGCCATCGCGAGGCCGTAGTCGCCGTTGAGCCGGGTGAACACGATCTGCGTCGTCATCACCCGGAAGCCGCCACCGAAGAGATACGGCGCGCTGAAGGAGGCCAGCGCGGTCATGAAGGTGAGCAGCGCGGCACCACGGAGCGAGGGGGCCAGCAGTGGCAGCGTCACCCGGGTCAGGGTCCGCCAGCGCCCGGCGCCGAGCGACTGGGCCGCCTCGATCGCGGCGTGATCGAGGCTCGCCAGCCCCGCGCGGGTGAAGAGGTAGAAATAGACGTACATCGAATAGGCATGAACCAAGAGAATGGCGTAGGCTCCCTCCAGCCGCCACGGCGGATTCTCCAGCCCGAGCACGCGCTGCACCAGCCGCGCGACGAAGCCCGTCTCACCGTAGAGGAAGAGAAAGGCGATGACGCCGACCAGCGGCGGCAGCACCGCCGGCAGCGCCACCAGCGCACCGATCATCCGGCGCCCGGGAAACTCAGTGCGCTCAAAAAGAAAGGCGAGCGGGACCCCCAGCAGGGCCGCCAGCAGCACGCTGGCGAGCGAGGTCCACAGGCTGGCCCAGAGCGCCTGCCACTCACGCGGCTCGGCGAAAAGCCGAGTGAAGTACGCCAGCGTGAGACCGGCCGGACCGCGGACGCTCTCGACGGCGACCAGCAGCAGCGGCCAGGCGATCAGCCAGAAGAGCAGCGCGGCCAGCGCGAGCGACAGGAACCACCCCGGCACCCGGGCGGTCCGGCGACCCGCCGCGGGGGCACCCGGCCCGCCACGTGTGGCGAGGGAGGCATTCACCCCGGCCCCTCCCGGAAGCAGTGGGCGAGATGCCGGGCATCGGCCGGTATGTCCTGCGGCAGCAGCATGACCGTCGCGCCAACCACCGCCGCCTCGGCTGGCGCGCTGACTTCGATCACGCTGCCCAGCGCCGTCGTCACGAGAAAGTGCGCCGTCGCCCCGACAAACCGCCGATCGGTCACCGTGCCGGCCAATCCCGCCTCCCCCGGCGCGCCGATCCGCAGACCCTCGGGGCGGATCAGCAGACGGACCGGATCGCCCAGGTTGGCGGGCGACGGCCGGCCGAACGACCATTCCGCGCGCTCCACCCGTACCTGCGTCATTCCCCCTTCGGCGCCTGACACACGCCCATCGAGCCAGCTCCCCCGTCCGATGAAGCCGGCCACGAACGCCGTCGCCGGCTCACGGTAGAGTGCCTCCGGCGGGCCGACCTGCTCGAGGTGCCCATCCTTCAGCACTGCCACGACGTCGCCCAGATCAAAGGCGTCATCC
>JANMYS010000037.1:0-104853 GCA_031382385.1 Gemmatimonadota bacterium | reverse complement strand
CTCTTTGCCGCGTGGACCGGCCCCGGCGACGACGAGCACCATGTGGGGCAGCAGACCCTCGGGGCGCCGGAGCACGCACTGCTCGTCAAGGGCGCTGACGCCCCGCAGTACGCCGCCAATGCGCGGCTGCTCCTTTATACCCATCGCGGCCAGCTCTTCACGGTGCCGTGGCGGCCCTCGGAGTCTGGCATCGGCAAGGCGGTGCCGGTGACCGCGCGCGAGCAGCCGAACGACGGCATCGGGAACGAAGGCTCGGGGAACTACGCTGTCTCCGATGACGGTACGCTCGCGTACATCTCCAGCCCGGGATCCTACAACACCCAGCGCCTGGTCTGGGTCAGCCGAGCGGGGGCGAACACCCCCGTGCCGCTGCCCGAGCGCGCCTACGAGAACGTGGCGCTCTCACCCGACGGGAGCCGGGCCGTGCTCCAGGTCCGCGAAGGGGTGACCCACCTCTGGATCTACGATTTCGGCCGAGGCACCTGGACGCCGCTCGGACCCGGCACCGGCAGCAGCCAGGCGGCGCTGTGGTCCCCCGACGGCGCACGTGTCATCTACCGGGGCACTCGCCAGGGCACCCGGAACCTCTATCGCCAGCTGGTGGACGGATCGGGCGGGGAGGAGCGGCTCACCACCAAGCGCGGCGTGATTCAGACGCCGACGTCGGTTTCCGCCGATGGCCGCATCCTCGTGTACGACGAGACCGGGCCGGACGAGCCGGACGGCGCCGGGATGTGGGTGCTCAGGCTCGACGGCGACTCCGCGCCGCGCCGCCTCTACCCGTTGCCTGCGACCGGTCACGACGGCCAGCTCTCCCCCGACGGGCGGTGGATCGCATACCAGGCGCTCGTCGCGTCGCGGTGGGAGATTTTCGTCGCACCCTTCTCGGGCGCCGGCGAGCGGCGCCTCGTCTCGACCGACGGCGGCACCGAACCGCTCTGGTCGCACGATGGCCGCGAGCTCTTCTACCAGAACGGGAGCCGCCTGATGGGCGTCACCGTGACTCCCGGCCCCACCTTCTCCGCCAGCTCCCCGCGGGTGGTGCATGAGGGGCGTTACTTCCGGACGATCACCGGCAACACCAGCTTCAGCATCACCCGGGATGGCAGCCGCTTTCTCCGTATTCAGCCAGTCGATCCGTTCCCGTCCATCACCCACATCGAACTGGTGCTCAACTGGTTCGCGGAGCTCAGCCGTCAGGCCACGGGGCGCGCCGAGTAGGGCAGGTTCGGCGGAACCAGTGCCCCTCGCGTCTGCCATCACTTCGCCGGCTTCCGACCGGCCCGCTTCTTCCCGGCGTCGGTCCGGATGACGACGCTGCCCCGCCCAGAAGCCGGCAACGGCACTGCACTCGCCTTGATCGCCGCGGCGATCAGCGCCTCGACATCGGGATGCGCCAGCTGGCGGGCCGTCTCCACCTTGATGAACCGGGTCTGCCGGCCCGATCCCTTCAGGAGCCCTTTCGGGTCGGGCAATCGCTGCCCCTGATTGAAGTACAGGTCCACACCGCCGGCACGAGCGGCGGTCGAGACGATTCCCTCGATGCCTCGCTCCGAGGGCGAATACGAGATGACGAGTGACTTCCCGTAGTCGTACACCAGCTCGTTGGCCGTCGGAAATCGCTTGCGCAGCGCAGAGCGGACCGAGCGGATGAGCCGCTGGTGCTCGGGATCGAACTTCTCGATGAGGGACTGAAGCTGGGCCGCCGGTGTGCCCTTCGCGCCAACGGAACTGCCTGCCATCCGGTCCTCCGAGTGTTTGTAGGGAGTGCCGCAAGAGATCCGTCCGAGGCCCCGCATCAGCGGCAGGGCCGCGGCGGGCTCCCTCCAGCATGGGTAACAACATCTGGAGGTGCTAGCCCTCCACCAACCGTGGGCCGCACTCTGTCCGCTTCATGCGGATGTTAGGCGGCACGACTAGACTCGCCCATCATTCTCGAGGGGGCGATACCCTGGCTAGCGACCGCCTCATGTGGAAGCTGCTGTTTCTGGCCGGTCCGCTCCGCCGCCTCGAGGTCGGCCTGGAGGAAGTCGACGACGAGATCTGGGCGCCCTGCTTCCACTGCGTCCTGTTGCCTCGCTTCGATGAGCGGGAGTACATCCCTCACAACTGACAGTGGCACCGTCACCCATGGACCCGGGCGGAAGGGTTACCTCTGTCCCCGGGTGCTCAGCCTGCTCCGTTCCCGGTGCGCCCGCGCGCTGTCCCGGGGCCGGGGCATGAGCGAGGTCGGATTCACCGGTGAAGCTGCCAGGCCAGCGTCTCCGTACCACTCACGCCATTTGCCTCGTCTGCATCCGGATGCTCGTGTGTGTCCTTCCCGGCAAGAGTTGCGTAATCACTGGCCTGTTGCTGGTAGGTATCAAGGATTGGGCTGTCCGCACGCTTCACTCGTTGCCCTTTTTCTTCCGGGCACCAGACCTGCACGACATATGCGCCAGAAGCCATGTTGGACCCATGCTCGGCGACGAGCATGCCCGGGCCTTCGAAGGCGGAGCCATCCGCTTCGGTGACCCGACAGACGACGCGCCCTGCGGTCACGGTAGCCAGCACGGAGCGATTCTCGGTGCCGCTCGAGGTCTTGAGCTGTGACGTTAGACTGACGCTGCCCGTGTAATATCTGGCACAGTTGTAGGTCGAGAGGCTGTCGGTCTTGCAGTCGGCCCACAACGGGGATCCTTGTCCTTCGAGAACGCCAGGCGGATGCAGGGCCGCAAGGGAAAGGGCGAGCAGGCCGAAACGATGGAATGGGGCGGGCATAGGGGGCTCCTTGAGGCGAAGGTGGAATGGCAGAGCCACTCTGGACACGCCACCGCAGCGGCACCGTGGAGGCCGCCGAGAGGGGCTAAGCGACGCTGCCGTGTCTCCACCATGCGGCGGCCCGCCAGCGTACTGGGCGGCTTCGTCAGCAGCATGAACCTGTTAGGCGACACGCCGCTGGCGACCAGGAGGAAGCAGCGCTGGAATGGGTACCCCCCGCGACTCACCTCGGCCACAGCACCAAGCCGAGTGCCGCCGGTCAGGCGATGGGTTTCAGGACCATCCGGCCGTACGCGATGAACGCCATGAGGAGGCCCAGTACGCCGCTCATGATGGTGGACGGTATCTCGCGGTACTGGACGTGCACCCAGATGAACACGAGGCTCTCGATTGTCAGCACCGTGGCGGCCACCACCGTAAAGGCCGGCTTCCAGTGGAAGGCGGCGGGGACAATCAGACCGACCGTGCAGAGGAGCTCGATGATGCCGAGCGACATCCATGCTTCCCGCGGCAACGCCCCAAAAGACGGGACCCCCTCGCTCACCTTGTCGAACATGAAGACCTTCATCACGCCCGACGCTCCGTACAGGAGCGCGCCGAGGACCTGCAGGACCCACAACAGGCTGTTCATCGTGTGTCTCCTCCTGGTTTCCGCGTCGGCACGCGCAGGGGGGCTCCCTCCGCGATCCACTTGATGTTGCTGGAAGTAACCTATGGCCGTGCACAGAAGAAGAACGAGAGTTCGGGATTCCCGGACTCAGGCCGCGAATCGACTGATGCCGCGCCGCGCGCCGATCGGTGGTCCGCTCGGCACAGCAAGCAGAGTGAGGCTCGCGCACATCCATCGGGTACGGGGCGAGGCGCTAATCCAGCACGCCGATCGGCATGGTGGAGCTGGTGGTGGTGCCATTCCCCAGGTTGCCAAAGGTGTTGGCGCCCCAGCAGTGACTGGCGCCGTACGAACGTCGGCACCTGCGGCTGTCTAGTGTCGTTCCCTTCGCACGCAGCGAGCAGGAGTCCCCAGGACAGCGTCCTCTGCGCCCGTCGCCACCGACAGACCGGTCGGGATCTGATGCTCGTGCGGGATACTTCGCCGTTCGGTCGTGGGCCAACGTGACTGTCACGGGGCGCCCCCTCCCCTCGCTCAGGCTGCAAGCGATGCCAGGTCCGCCCGGTCCAGCCCGGAGTCTCGGCAGAACGCCGTCCACCAGTCCGCGGAGAGGACACCGGCATGCAGCTGTTCGATCAACTCGAACGGCTGCAGCGAAAGGCCATCGCGCGTAAAGACGATCCGTTCCCCCGGGCGCGCAGTGAACCCGAAGCCGAGCTGGTGCAACGCCACGGCGACCACCGCCCCGATGAGCAGACAGCTCTCCTCGACGTGGCGTCGACTCGCGACCGCCGGATCGGAGGCCAGCTCCAGCCGCACCGGCAGACTGGTGGGCGTCACCGCGAGCGTGAACAACTCCGCCGCCTGCAGCCCGCACAGGCGGGCGCGATTGTTCGACACCAGCTCCTTCCAGCGCGGCAACCACACCCGCGCACCGACCTCTGTCCATGCCGCGGCGGTGAGCGTCGCGCGACGGGCTGGGGGCAGCAGGGAGTCGACCAGCGCCTCCTCCAGTTGGTCCGGATTGGGAAAGAGTGATACGGCGGGAACGGCGACCGGCGAGGCCGGCGCGGCCGAGGAGGCCGTGGCCAGTCGGATTGCTTCGATCCGGTCCTTGAGGGCAGGGTGGGTGTCCAGCGGATCGCTCACCCCGGAAAGCAGCTCCTTCTCCAGATGTGCCGCGATCCCCGGAGCGACGTCAGGACTGCTCAAGAAACTCCGGAAGCCGGCCAGTATCGGGGGGCGGATACCGGTTTCCAGCGCTGGCACGACCTCGTTGGCCCAGTAGGGCGGGAACGCAGCCGCGGAAGCATGAATCGCCTTGAGGCCGGAGACGAGCGCCTCGCCACCGGCCACGCGCGCGGCGAGGGCGTCTGCGGCGTACTCCTGGTCTCGCGAGACACCGTGGGTGATTCGCAGAAAGAACGCGCCGTACCACTCGAACGGCTTGCCGATCAGGCCATGCTGGCCAGTAAGATTCTGCAGCGTGCGCCCGATGGCGGATCGCGTATTGTAGATCCACGGACCCAGAGCGGTGTCCCCGCCGTGGAAGTGTCCAAATTCGTGTGCGAGCACGGCGCGAAACTCCGCAACCGTCAAAACCTGCAACAGCGGCAGACCGACGCCCATCATGCGCGCACCGCCGATGCCCATCACCCCCCCGCGCTGTGCCACCCAGGCATTCAGATCGGGAATCAGGTAGACCTGCGTCGGGGCGGATTGGGCAGTGGCGTGTGCCGTTTCCTCGATGAGGCGAAACAGCCCTGGGTGCTCCTGAGCGGTGAGCAGCGGTCCCGGCGCCTCGAAGCGGTCAACCCGGGGGGTGATGGCCGCCAGAATCGCGATGACCCCGGCACCGGAAAAGAAGAGCAGGCGCAGGTCCAGGCGGTCCACGTACCGCCATTCGGCGTAGGGCAGGTAAAGGAGGGCGGCGGCGACAACCAGAGCGAGGGCATAGAAGCCCACCATGAGCAGCGCAGCAGACAGGACACGCCGTCTGAACGTCGATCGATGCACCTGGACCTCGTGGGTATTGAGGCGCAAGAACGTGCGTTCCCTGTGTGCGGACGTGGCCGTCGGGGATAAGCTGCAGGGCGTGAGAAGGTTGGGCAAGGCCAGCCTCCCCGGTCCGGCGCCAAGGCCGGACCTACCCAAATCTCGGGCCCTCCGTGCCTCCGTGGTCACCAACCAACAAACCAATCCGCTCACCGGTCGGGCACGGAGGCTCGACTTACCCAATCCTCCGTGCCTCCGTGGTCGCCAACCACCAAACGCGCGGGCGGAGCCAAGCTCCGCCCCTACCCAATGCTCCGTGTCCTCCGTGCCTCCGTGGTCGCCAGCCACCAAACGCGCGGGCGGAGCCAAGCTCGGCCCCTACCCGTGCCTGGGGACTGGCACACAAACCGGCCATCGGGGTACATTGACCCAACACAGTAAGTGTCTTGCCTTCAAGGACATACGATGACCGCCTCCCTCGATCCCGCCCGACTCCGCGACCCCGCCCTGCGGCCCGTTGCAGACAAGGTGCTGGCCTCGATCCGACTCGAGGCGGCCGACGCACACGCCCTCTACGCCACGACCGATCTGCTGGGCCTGGGCCGCATCGCCGACTTCGCCAATCAACGCGCCAACGGCGACCGGGTCTTCTTCTCCGCCAATCAGCACATCAATCCGACCAACGTCTGCATCCTGCGCAACACCTGCACCTTCTGCTCGTTCGCCCGGATGCCCAAGGAAGACGGCGCCTACACCCGCTCGCTGGAAGAGGTCTACGAGGAAGCCGAGCAGGCCCGGCATGGGCCCACCCGCGAGTTCCACATCGTCGGCGGCCTGCACCCCAAGCTCGCCCTTTCCTATTACACCGACATGATCCGCGAGCTGAAAGCCCGCTTCCCCCATATCCATATCAAGGCGCTCACCGCCGTCGAGATCGCCCACCTCGCCCGGATCGAGAAGATCCCGGTGCGCGAGGTGCTGGTCCGCATGAAGGACGCCGGCCTCACCAGCCTCCCCGGTGGTGGCGCCGAAGTCTTCTCCACCGCGGTGCGGGCGACGATCGCGGAGCGGAAGCTCACCGGCGATGAGTGGATCGCGGTGCACCGCGAAGCCCACCTGCTCGGCATCCCGACCAACTGCACCATGCTCTACGGCCACGTCGAGACCGCCGCCGACCGCATCGAGCACCTGACGATGCTGCGCTCGCTGCAGGACGAGACCGGCGGATTCCTCACCTACATCCCGCTGGCCTACCACCCCGACCACAACGAACTGGGCGAGGAGCTCGGCCGCGTCGGCTCGGCGACGACCGCCTACGAGGATCTCAAGAACATCGCCGTCGGCCGCCTCTACCTCGACAACATCCCCCATGTAAAGACCCACTGGCCCATGGTGACGCCCTTCCTCTCCCAGATCGCGCTGAACTTCGGCTGCGATGACGTCGAAGGCACCGTGGTCTACGAGCGGATCTACCACCAGGCCGGCGCAAGCACCGCGATGCACCTGCCATATCTCGGACTGGTGGGCCTGATCCGCGGGGCAGGGAAGCGGCCGGTCGAGCGCGACAGCCTCTACCAATCGGTGCGGGAGCAGTTCGACGGGCTGGAGACCGAACTCGCCTTCAGCGGCAACGCCGGTGCCCCCGTGGTGCACGCCGCATGAGGCTCGGCCGAATTCCCTGGATCAACTGCTACCCGGTCTACGGCGCCATTGACCGGGGCCTCGTCACCGTCCCCGCGACCCTGGTGAGCGGCACCGCCTCCGAACTGAACGACCTGCTCGCCGCCGGCGAGCTCGATCTCAGCGTGATCTCCGCGGTCGAGTACGCCCGTGATGCCGCCCAGTATCACCTGCTGCCCGATCTCGCCATCAGCTGCGACGGCCCGGTGCACAGCGTGAAGCTCTTCTCCCGCCGCCCGATTGCGGAGCTGCACGGCGCCACCGTCCTGCGGACCGCCTCCTCGCGCACCTCTGTCCTGTTACTTGAGCTCCTCCTCAAGCATCGCTTTAAGGTCACGCCGAAGTACGCCACCGTTCGCGCCGAACCCTCCGACCTGGATGGGCTGGCGGGCTTTCCCCATGACGCCGTGCTGGTGATCGGCGACGCGGCACTGGTCCTCGCCGCCCGCGGGCAGTATCCGGTCGAACTTGACCTCGGCGCCGCCTGGCAGGAGTGGACCGGGCTGCCCTTCGTCTTTGCCGTCTGGGCCGCCCGGCGCGATGCCGATCAGGAGCGGACCCGCGCGGTACACGCCCGGCTCCTCGCGTCGCGCGCCTGGGGTCTGGAACACCTCGACCTGCTGGCCGATCAGGCGTGGGCGACGACCGGCATTCCCCGCGACAGCTGCCGCGCCTACCTGGGCGACCTGGATTACCGTTTCTCGTACCGGCACCTGGCGGGGCTGACCGATTTCTTCCGCCGACTGGCGCAGGACGGCCTGGTCCCGGACGGGAGCTTGAGTTTTATCTCGGCGGCATGAACCTCAGCAGTCAGCAGTCAGCAGTCAGCGGTCGGCGGAACGCTTAACGCTGAAGGCGGTTCGCTGATCGCTGATCGCTTAACGCTTAACGGCAATACCCATGGACCCCATCGACCGCACCACCCCGGAATTCCGCTCCGCCCTCGACCTCTACGAGCACGCCCCCCTCCTCGAGCTGGGCGAGCTCGCCGACGCCGTGCGCTGGCGGCACCACCCCGATCCGGTGGTGACCTACATCATCGATCGCAACATCAACTACACCAACGTCTGCGTGGCCGACTGCGGCTTCTGCGCCTTTGCCCGCCGGCCCAAGCATACCGAGGGCTACGTCCTCTCCTTCGAGCAGATCGGCCGGAAGATCGACGAGTGCAAGGACGTCGGTGGGGTCCAGATCCTCTTCCAGGGGGGGCACAACCCGTACATCCCCTTCGAGTGGTATCTCGACCTCATGCGTTACATCAAGCGCAACCACCCGATCCATATCCATGGCTTTTCCCCCTCGGAGGTGGTCTTCTTCTCCGAGCGCTTCCGCCTGCCCATCGCTGAAGTGATACGTCAACTGCACGACGCCGGGCTCGACAGCATCCCCGGCGGCGGCGGCGAGATCCTGGTGGACCGCATCCGGCAGCGGGTCGCCCCGAAAAAGGCCCAGACCGACGAGTGGCTCGGCGTCCAGGAGGAGGCCCACCGGCAGGGGATGAAGACCTCGGTGACGATGATGTACGGGCTGGGCGAAACCCCCGCCGACCGGATCGAGCATCTCTTCCGGGTTCGCGAGGTCCAGCGCCGCACCGGCGGCTTCACCGCCTTCATCTGCTGGCCGCTGCAGCCGGAGGGAACTCCGGAGATGTCCGACAGCCCCAAGAGCGACGCCGTCACCTATCTCCGTACGCTCGCGATCGCTCGCATTGTGCTGGACAACGTCCCCAGCCTGCAGTCCTCCTGGGTCACGATGGGCCACAAGGTGGGGCAGGTGGCGCTCCGCTTCGGCGCCAACGACTACGGCAGTCTCATGATGGAAGAGAATGTGGTGTCGGCGGCGGGCACGACCCACCGTGCCACGATCGCGGAGATCGAGCGGCAGATCCGGGACGCGGGATTCACCCCACGCCGGCGGCGGCAGGACTATTCCATCCTCCCTGACCTCGCCACGGCCGCGGCGTGACCCGGACCGGGATCGGGTACGACTCCCACCGTCTCGTCGCCGGACGCCCCCTCATCCTCGGCGGGGTCCGTATTCCCTTCGAGCTGGGACTGCAGGGCCATTCCGATGCCGACGCCGTCGCCCATGCCCTGACCGATGCGCTGCTCGGCGCCGCCGCCGCCGGCGACATCGGCACGCTCTTTCCCGACACCGACAGTCGCTGGAGGGATGCCGACTCCCTGGCCCTCCTCTCCCTGGCCTGCACCGCCATCCGGAAGCGTGGCTTCGTGCCGCAACAGGCGGACATCACCGTCATCGCCGAGCGGCCCAAACTGGGCCCGCATTTCGTCGCGATGGCCGAGGCGCTCAGCCGGGCCAGCGGGATCCCCGCCAGCGCGATCGGGCTGAAAGCGAAGACCAACGAGGGCATGGGATGGATCGGCCGGGGTGAGGGAATCGCCGTGATCGCCGTCGCCACGATCGGTGCGGCCTGATGGAAGGGTTTGTAAACTGGCTCACCCAGCTGCCGGCGGCGACACTTTACCTGATCATCGGCGCCACGACGTTCTTCGAGAACGCCGTTCCGCCGCTCCCCTCCGACCTCGCCGTCGCACTGGGCGGGTTTCTCTCGCAGCATTCCACGATCTCCCCCGTCGGCGTCTTCCTGGTGGGCTGGCTCTCGAATGTGGCCGGCTCCGTCGTGGTCTACTACCTCGCGCGGCGCTACGGGCGTGACTTCCTCTCCGGCAGGCTCGGCCGCAGCCTGCTGCCGCCCGACGCGATCCTCGGGATGGAACGGGAGTACCTCCGCTACGGCACCATCGGCATCTTTCTGGCCCGGCTGCTGCCGGGATTTCGCTCCATCGTCGCCCCCTTCACCGGGCTCATCAACATCCCGGTGTGGCGCGCGATGCTGCCGATCACCCTTGCCGCAGGCATCTGGTATGCCTTCCTCGCCTGGGCGGGGGCACGACTGGGCGAGCAATGGGAGCTGATCAACCGCTTCATCAAGCACCTGAACAGCACCCTCGCTGCCGTCGCGGGGCTCGTCATCGTCGCCGCCGTGATTGTGGTCCTCCGTCGCCGCAGGCAGCGCCCGCCGCCCCGCGACCGCCTGATCCGCGCCATCCACCGCGCCCTGGGCGACAGCCGACCAGTTGCACCTGTCACTGGTGAAGATCCCGCCCGGCAGGGCGCGGCGACGCTGCTCTTCGAGCTCACCCGAAACGCCGATGCCATTTCCACCGAGGATCGCGCCGCGCTCGCGGCCCATTTCCGGACCGCATGGGGGCTGCAACTCGAACCGGTCTCGCCGGAGACCACCGAATCGGCGGCGAATTCGACCCACGAAATGGCGGCGCTGGTGACCCGGCAGTACGACCGGGAGCGCCGCCTGGTCCTCGCGAGCCACCTCTACCAGCTGGCCCGGAGCGATGGCGCGGTGAGCCTGCACGAGGAGCAGCTCATGAACCGTGCCGGCCAGCTGCTCGGCCTGGCACCCGAGGACATGGCAGAAGCGCGGCGGCGCGCGACGGGATGAGCCGGGCGGGAGCGGCGGAGCGGGCCTACCTGCTCGAGCTGTTCCGCGATTTTCTCGCGCTGGAGGCCGGCCACGCCGCCAATACGATCGACAGCTACCTGCGCGACCTGCGCCGCTTCGTGGCGTGGGCCGATGCCCGCGGGGCGGCGGCGCCCGGCGAAGTATCCCGCAAGCTGCTCCGGGAATTCGTCTTCGCTCTCAAGGACCTCGGCCTCTCCGCCGCCACCATCCGTCGCCAGGTCTCTGCCATCCGCACCTACTACGGCTTCCTGCTCGGTGAGGGCACGGTCGAACACGACCCGAGTGACCGGCTGGAAATGCCGCGCCGCGGCCGGAAGCTGCCCGACGTGCTCTCGGTCCCCGAGGTGGAATCGCTGCTCGCCGCCCCCCGCGCCGATGAACCGCTGGCCTGGCGCGATCGGGCGCTGCTCGAGCTGGGCTACGGGGCGGGGTTGCGAGCCTCCGAGCTGTGCAGTCTGACCGTCAGTCAGCTGCTGCTCTCCGACGGGCTGGTGCGCGTCGTCGGGAAGGGCAACAAGGAGCGTCTGGTGCCGATCGGCCGGCAGGTGCTGGGCCCGCTGTCCATCTACCTGCGTCAGGTGCGCCCCACCCTGGACAAGGGCAAGAGCGGCGACCGGGTCCTGCTGAACGCCCGGGGCCAGCCGCTGTCACGCGTCGGCGCCTGGGGAATCGTGAAGCGCCGTGCCCGTGAAGCCGGCATCCGGAAGCGGGTCACCACCCATACCCTCCGTCACAGCTTCGCCACCCACCTGCTGGAGGGCGGGGCCGACCTCCGCGCGGTGCAGGAGATGCTGGGTCATGCCGATCTCTCGACCACACAGATCTACACCCATGTCGACCGCGAATACCTCCGCTCGGTCCACCGCCAGTTCCACCCGCGGGGCTGAACTCGTGTCCCGCCTGCCGCTCGCGCTCCTGCTCCTCGCCAGCTGCGCTCACTACACCCCCCGCCCGCTGGACCTGACGGCTGGTCCTGCCGACTACGCCGGCCGCCGCCTCGACGACAGCGCGCTCACCACGGCGCTCGCCGTTGCCGGCGCCCCCGCCGCATGGAATGCCTATCGCCTCGCCGAAGCCGCCTGGTGGCTCCGGCCGGAACGGAGCCGGAGTGCGGCCGAGGTCCGGGTAGCGGAGGCGGCGCTCCGGACGGCTGGAGCCCATCCCGATCCGGGAGCGAGCCTCGACCTCGAACGCAGCTTCAGCGGCCGGGATGGCTCGTCGCCCTGGGCCATCGCCGCGGGACCCTCGCTTACACTCGAGTTAGGCGGCAAGCGCCAGGCGCGGCAGGAACGGGCCCGGGCCGGTGTCGTGGCGGCACTCGCTGCCCGCGCCGTCGAGGCGCGGAGCGTTCGCGGGCAGGTCCATGCCGCCGCACTCAGTCTGCTGCTGGCCCGCCGTGCGCAGCAGCGCGCGGAGCTGCGGGCGGCGCTGACCGACACGCTGTTGAGCGGCGTCCGTAGCCGCTTCCGGGATGGAGCGACATCACAGCTCGAAGTGGCGCGGGTCGAACGGGAGCGGCAGGAGGCGGAGAACGAACGGCTGCACCGCCGACGGGAGCTGCAGCTGGCCGAGGCTGCGCTCGCGGCGGCCGTCGGCGTTCCACCGGACGCGCTCGCCGGCATCCCGCTCGACCTGACCGGCCCTCCGGACTGTCGCAGCGCCACTCTCCCCGGCCTCGACTCCCTCCGCGCAAAGGCGCTGACCCGCCGGCCCGAACTCGGTCTGGTGCTCGCCGATTACCTCGCCGCGGAAGCCGATGTGCGGCTGGAGGTCGCCGCGAGCTGGCCCGATCTCGTGCTCGGGCCCGGACTGCTGTTCGACCATGGCGTGGGCAAGTGGACCATCGGCTTCGGGCTGCCCGCCCTCGCAGTGAACCGCCACCGCGGGCCAATCGCCGAAGCCGAAGCGCGCCGGGCGGTGGCCGGGGCGCGCGTCGTCGAGATGCAGGAAGGGTTGCTGCAGGAAGTCGATGCCGCGGTCGCCGGTTGCCAGGCAACCGAAGCGGAGCTCGGCGCCACGGCATCGCAGCTTGCCGCCGCCACCGCCCGCGAAACCGTGAGTCGCGACGCCTACCACCGGGGCGAGATTGGTGCACTCGAGATCACCCAGGTGCGACTGCTTACCCTGGGCTCGGTGGAGGAGCACGAGGCGGGGCTGGAACGCCTCATGCAGGCGGCGCTGATTCTCGAAGCGGCCACTGGGGACTGGCAACCGCCACTGGCGGAGGAGACACCATGATGCGGCACCGATCGCAGGCAGCACTCTTGTTCGTCGCCCTGATTGCGGGCTGTCGCGACGCGCGCGAGGAATCCGAAGCGGCCGCTGCCCCGCCGCCGTCCCTGGTTGATCAGGCCGGTGAGACTGCCGTCGCACTGGATAGCGCAGCGATCTCCCGGATCGGACTGCGGACCGTGAAGCTCGCAGCGGTCAGCCGTGCGCCCGAGGTCGAGCTTCCGGCGCTGGTGATCGACGATCCCGGCGCCACGATCACCGTCCGCGCCGGTGTCGGCGGCCGGCTGCGTGAGGCGGAGGGCCATCGGTGGCCGGGCATCGGAGAACAGCTGCGGGGCGGCGATCCGATCGCGCAGGTGGGCGACGCCATTCCCGTGGTGATTCCCCGCGGTGGCAGTGTGAGCCGGCTGCTGGCCCAGCCCGGCGAGCTGGTGCAGCCGGGTCAGGAGCTGCTTGAGCTGGTTGACTATGGCGCGCCGCTGATCCGGGTGGCCTGGTCTGATGAAGCCGGCGCCCCGCCGGCCAGCCTCCAGCTCGTTCCCCTTGGCGGCGGGAGCGCGGTGCGGGCAGCCCGCGTTGGCCCCGCGCCTACTTCCGATCCCGTCACCCTCGGACCCGCCACGCTCTATCGGGCGACGGGAAGTGCGCTTCGTCCGGGGCAGGCGTTGCTGGCGCGCGTGCCGAGCGGGCGCGGCCTCAGGCGCGGAGTGATGGTGCCCGCCGCTGCGGTAGTCCAGTGGGACGGCCTCACCTGGGCCTTCGTCGTGCGCGCGCCGGGCCGCTTTGTCCGGGTCCTGGTCCCGACCGACGTACCGCTCGAGGGCGGCTGGCTGGTGGAGCAGGGCTTTCTGCCCGGCGAGGAGGTCGTCACCGTGGCGGCCGGCCAGCTGCTCGCCGAGGAGTTCCGGGCCCGGATCACCGTGGGCGAGGAAGTGGGGGAATAGCCGGTGCTGACTGCGCTGGTCCGCACAGCGGTGCGTCGGCCGGGCATCGTGATCGGCCTCGCGGTCATCCTCGTCGCGTACGGCATCGCGGTGGTCTCCCGCGCCGAGCTGGATGTCTTCCCCGAATTCGCTCCGCCCCAGGTGTCGATCCAGACCGAGGCCCCCGGCTTCTCGCCGGAGCAGGTCGAGATCCTCGTCACCAAGCCAATCGAAGATGTCATCAACGGAGTGAACGGCGTGGCGACGCTGCGGTCCCAGTCCATCCAGGGACTGTCGGTCATCACCGTGGTGCTGCAGGACGGGGTGGATATCCGTCAGGCCCGGCAGCTGCTTGCGGAGCGGCTGGCGGAGCTGGCCGGTCGGCTGCCCGCCTCCGCTGAGCCACCGGTCCTCTCTCCGCTGACCTCCTCCTCGAGCACCGTGCTGATGGTCGGGTTCACCTCGACCACACGCACCCCGATGGAGCAGCGCAGCTTCGTCGACTGGGTGGTCAAGCCCCGGCTGCTGGCTACGGCCGGTGTCGCCAAGGTGGCCATCTTCGGCGGCGAGGTCCGTCAGCTGCAGGTGCAGGGCGACCCGGCCCGCCTGCGCGCCCATGGCCTGAGCCTGACCGATCTGGCGGACGCCGCGGCGCGCGCCACCGGAGTCCGCGGTGCCGGCGTGCTGGACAACGCCACCCAACGCATCGTGGTCCGGACCGAGGCGCAGCTGCTGACACCGGCGGCGTTGGGGCAGAGCCTGCTGCGCGCCCGCGACGGCAGCGTGCTGCGGCTGGCGGATGTCGCCGTGGTGCGGGAGGCCGCCGAAACTCCCTTCGGGGCCGGGACCATCAACGGCGGCCCTGGCATTGTCGTCGTGGTCTCCGGCCAGCTCGGCACCAACACCAAGAAGGTGGCGGCGACCGTCGAGACGGTCCTGCAGGATCTCGCGCCCGCCATCGGCTCGGCGGGGCTGACGCTCCACCCCGATCTCTTCCGCCCGTCGCTCTTCATCGATGTCGCCATCCACAACATCACCGCCGCGCTGCTGATCGGCGCGGTGCTGGTTGCGGCGGTGCTGCTGCTCTTCCTCTACGACCTGCGCGCCGCCGCCATCTCGCTCACCGCGATTCCTCTCTCGCTCCTCGCCGCGGTCATCATCCTCGACCGCTTCGGCTTCAGCATCAACACCCTGACGCTCGGCGGGCTCGCCATCGCCCTCGGTGAGGTGGTCGACGACGCGATCATCGACGTGGAGAATATCGCCCGCCGCCTGCGGCAGAATCACCTCGCCGCCGCGCCGCTCCCGGTGCGGACGGTGGTGCTGAACGCTTCGATCGAGGTGCGCCACAGCGTGGTGTACGCCACTTTCGTCGTTGCCCTGGTCTTCGCCCCGGTGCTCACCATGAGCGGGGTGCAGGGCGCGCTGTTCCAGCCGCTGGGCATCGCCTACATCCTCGCCACCCTCGCCTCGCTGGTCGTGGCCCTCACCGTCACCCCCGCGCTGGCCCTGATCATGTTAGGCAGCCGCGGGAGCCCCAGCCACGAATCGGTGGTGCTGCGCTGGCTTCGCGCCCGCTTCGAGCGGCTGCT
The DNA here is from genome assembly GCA_031382385.1 of Gemmatimonadota bacterium. Classification (GTDB taxonomy): domain Bacteria; phylum Gemmatimonadota; class Gemmatimonadetes; order Gemmatimonadales; family GWC2-71-9; genus JADJOM01. The sequence goes on along the minus strand of JANMYS010000037.1, from coordinate 89,556 downwards.
GGGCGTCCTGCTGGGGGCGCCCCGCACGGTGCTGATCGTGACCGCCGTCATCTGCCTTGCCGCCGCCGCGGCGCTGCCGCTCTTCTCCAGCGCCTTCCTGCCGGAGTTTCGCGAGGGGCACTACGTCGTCCACATGGCGACGGCACCGGGGGCGTCGCTGGAGGAATCGGTCCGGCTCGGCCGGATGGTCAGCGCGGCGATCCTGCGGGACCCGCGGGTGCAGGCGGTGGCCCAGCGTGCCGGCCGCGCCGAGCTCTCCGAGGATACCTGGGGCACCCACTACAGCGAGATCGAGGTCGAGCTCAAGCCGCTCTCCGGAGCAGACACCCACACCGTCGAGGACAGCCTCCGGGCCCATCTCGCCGGCTTCCCCGGGGTGAACTTCGCCATCCGTGGATTTCTCACCGAGCGGATCGAGGAAACGCTGACCGGCACCACGGCGGAGGTCGTGGTGCGCATCTTCGGCGATGATCTCGACAGTCTGGATCTGGCGGCGCGACGGGTCGCTCATCTCGCACGCGGCATCCGTGGAGCGATCGACGTGCAGTACGATCCCCCGCCGGTCGTGCCCGGCGTCACCGTGCGGCTGCGGCCGCGGACGGTCACCCTCGCCGGTTTGACGGGCGATGACATCCTCCGCGATGTCGAGACCGCGACCCGCGGGATCCGGGTGGGCCAGACCTTCGAGGGGAGCCGGGCGACCGATGTCGTGGTCACCCTGATTCCTGCCGCCCGCGAGCGGCCCGAGGACCTCCGCCGGCTGCCGCTGCGCGCCGACGATGGCCGCATCGTCCCGCTCGGCACGGTCGCGACCGTTGAGCGCTCCAGTGGACGCTATCTGATCTCGCACCAGGGCACGCGGCGGGTACAGACTGTCACGGCCAATACCAGCGGACGGCCGGTGGTCGAGTTTGCCCGCGAGCTGGAGGCTGGACTCCGCGCCCCCGGCCTGCTGCCCGCCGGCAGCTACGTGGAGCTGGCGGGCACCGCCACCGCGCAGCGCGATGCAACCCGGGAGCTGCTGCTCCACAGCGCCCTCGCCGGCGCGGTCATCCTGCTGCTGCTCTGGCTGGCCTTCGCCGATGCAGGACGGCTGGTCCTCGTGCTGGTGAACCTGCCGTTCTCACTCGTGGGCGGTGTCATCACCGTCGCGCTCACCGGCGGGGTAGTGTCGCTCGGATCGCTGGTCGGATTCGTGACGCTGTTCGGCATCGCGACGCGCAATGCCGTCATGCTGATCTCCCACTTCGAGACACTGGTGCAGGTGGAGGGTCAGCCGTGGGGATGGGCGACGGTGGTGCGCGGCACCAGCGAGCGCCTCGGTCCGATTCTGATGACCGCCACCGTGACGGCGCTGGCGCTATTGCCGCTCGCCATCGGCAGCGGCGATCCCGGCCGGGAGATCGAGGGGCCGATGGCCATCGTGATCCTGGGTGGCCTGACGACGTCGACGCTGCTCAGCCTGCTGGTGCTGCCGACACTGGCGCTGCGGTATGGGAGGTTCCGGCAATAGCCATTGGCCGTTAGCCATCAGCCGTTGGCGGCTGGGCGTCAGCCTTCGGCGATCGGGCAGGGAGGGAAAGGGGGAGCGGGATTCCCACTCCTGTCATCGATCCGGGCTTCAAGCCAAGGGCCAACGGCTAACGGCCAACGGCGGCCTTCTGACTGCTTTTCACTTAATAGTGCCTTCACATGCGCCCGCTGCAAGTGATAGATCCACCCGCCATGCACCGCCGCGGCGGTCGCCCACGCTGTATGCGGCGGACTCGCCCCGGATCCTGCCTGCCATCTCGCCACCAGCACCATGAACAGGGCGACACCGCACGCCACCGCGCCGACCTCCATCCCGGCCCTTGCGAACGGCGCCTCGCGCCGCCCGCGTGATTCAGCCACCATGTACCCGAGCACCGTGAATGCCGCGAGCTGCTCGAGCGAGCGGAGAACTGCATCGGTCTCGGTGCCGGACCACCCCCCTGAATGGCCTGGTCCCCTGGCGGGATGGAGGAGGAGCAGCCCGAGGAATGCCGCGAACAGTGGTGCGATGCGGAGGAGGGTCTCACCTTCGAACCGCCGCTCCACGTTGAACACCGGGGCACGCGCCAGCAGCAGCGTCCAGCAGCCGACGATGAGCGTGCTGCCGATGGCGGGCCCCGGATGCGCCAGCGACCCCGGCAGCACGCCCATCGCATACCACGCTCCCGCCGCAGCGCTGACCTGCAGCGGCCGCGCGTTGCCGGCGGGCCCGAAACGATAGCGGTGCAGCGCGGCGAGAACCACGCCGCCCAACAGGCCGAGTGGCAGCGCGATGAAGGCGGCGAGAGGCCGGGGGCCGTGCGCCAGACCGTGCAGCCAGAGCAGGGGAATCAGCAGGTAGAGCAGCCCCATCAGAGGCAGCTCCAGCGTCAGCGCAAGGGTCAGCCTGGCGAAGGTCCGTCGCGTCTCCGCGAAGTGCCGAACCACGCGGTCGAGCGCGAGCGCGCCCAGCCAGGCCCCAACCCCGTTCGCCAGCACATCGGCAGGGGCGCTGAAGCGGGTCGGCAGGAAGAGCTGCGTCGCCTCGATGATCGCGCTGAAGCCGAGTCCCACTCCGAGCACGCCGAGCGCGCCCCGATCGCGATCCACCGGACGGGTGAGCCGGTAGAGGAACCCCAGCGGAACGAAGAGGAGGATGTTGGCGAGGAAGTCCGCGACCGGTACCTGCCAGAGGAGCGACGGATGCTGCGGCACATGAAAGGCGAACGGAGCCAGCGTCACCAGTCCGACGACGGCGAGCAGATAATAGAGGAAGCCGCGCGCGAGGCGCGCACCGGTGGCTGCGGGCATTGGCTCCGGTATCGGCCGCAGGGGCCGCTGACTGGAGGGGAGGCGGCCGCAGTCGCCCAACCCGCTGAACGCCGACCGCTGACGGCTGACAGCTGACGGCTAGTTCACCGCCGTCGGATCGAACTGCTCGAACCGCGTCCCCAGCCAGTCCAGGATCAGAAAGGCCTCGAGCGCGAGGCCCGCGGTCGCAAGCAGCGCGGCTGGCCCCAGCGACCAGAGGCCGAGGTGCGGCCAGAGCAGGTACCCCATACCGCGTCCAAGCAGCCCCGGACCCACCAGCGCCACCGCAAGCAGCAGGAGCGACGCGCCGGCGGTCAGGAATTGCTGCCCCACCATCTCGATACCCCCCGGACGCAACTCGGTGCGTACCCACGAAGGATAGAGCAGGGCGCCGGCGTTCTGGATCGCCATGGAGATGACGTTCACCGCCAGCAGGAGCAGCACCCCAGGTACGGTCAGCCCGAGCAGCTGCGCAGAACTGACCGGCATGGTGCCACTCAGGGCCAGCGCCGCCAGCCCACCGAACCCGAAGACCGCCTGCAGCCCGGTGAGGACGAGCGACGAGCTGGCGACCTCCGACGTCATCACGACCAGGCCCGAGACCGGCCAGGTCCTCAGCGTCGCAAGATGATCCAGTTCGCCGCGCAGATCGTTCCGGATCCACTGCGGGCCCAGCAGCGTGAGCATCCCGGCCCAGCTCAGCGTCAACCCGGCGACCAGTGCCAGCGTCAAGCCGCCCTGTGCTTCATTCACCATGCCGAAGAGCAGGCCACCTGCCATGAGGGCGAGCATGATCAGCGGAAAGGCCGGCGAAACCGTGCGGATCAGCCGGGTCAGGTTCTTCCAGAGAATGGCGCGCCCGGGATGCCCCGACGGGGAGAGCGGTCGCCAGGTGCGCGCATCCGCCTGGGTGAGCGGGGCGGTGCCACCCTGGAGGCGCCACCGTTCCAGCAAGGCGGCCCGCCGTGCGGTCGCCTCGAGCGCCGCATCCTCGAACGCCACATCCGCCCGCAGGATCCACAGCAGGTGCAGCAGCAGCAGGCCGAGGACGGCGGCGAAGCGCGGCGCCCATTCCCAGGCACTTGTGGCGGCCAGCGGGAGGAGCGTCAACCGGAATGGCCAGAGCAGCCAGTTGAGCGGGGCGGTCTCCGCCGTCACGCGCACCCGCATCAGCAGGGCCGCTTCGGACGGCACGGCGGCCCGAATCACCGCGACCGCCACGCACGCGCCGAGCAGGAGGACTACCGGGAGCGCCCGGCGCCAGGCCCGCCAACCGCGTTCGACCACCGCATCTCGCGTCAGCGCCACCCCCAGCCGGTGGAGGAACACCGTCGTGAGGAACCCCCACAGTCCCAGTGCGTAGAGCGGAGGCGCCAATGAACGCGGCCCGTGCCGATGCAGCAGCACGGTCCAGATCAGGACGCTGAGCAGCAGGCGGACCTGCGACCGCGCCAGCTTGTAGCCCAGCACTGCCGCCCGGCTGACCGGGGCGGGAAAGAGGAACTGGATCTCCGCCGGAGCAAATGCCAGCGCCGTGCGATCGGCGCCGAACACCCACCACTTGAGGGTGAACAGGGCCAGCAGCAGGGTGCCGATCCACTCGAGCGCTCGCGGGGGCAGGGCACCGGGGTTCGCCCGCGGCTGACCAAAGAAGACCATCGCGAGGTAGCCGCTGCCGAGCAGCAGAGCGACAGCGTACCGAGGGCTCTTCGCCCGCTGCACGATCTGCCGCGCCCAGTTCACGGCGGAGCGGCTCAGCAGGTAGCCCGCCGCCGCCCTCACGACTCTGGTGCCTCGCCGTGCCCGGTGAGAGAAAGGAAGATCTCCTCCAGGCCCCGGCCGGCGAGCTCCGGCCGGCCCCCGGTGATCTCCGCCATCGTGCCGAGCGCGACGGAACGCCCCCCCTGGATGATCAGGACCCGGGTGCACAGCTCCTCGACCAGCTGAAGCAGGTGCGAGCTCAGCACCACCGCGGTGCCGGCCTGGGCCCGGGCAGCGATCGTCCGCTTCATCCGCCGGATCCCCACCGGGTCCAGCCCGGTCAGCGGCTCGTCGAGCATGAGGACCGAAGGATCGTGAATCAGCCCGCAGGCAATCGCCAGCTTCTGCTTCATCCCGCGGGAGAGCTCGCTCGTCATCGCCCCGTGCTTGCCCGTCAGCTCCAGTTCCTCCAGCAGCGCGGCGACCCGCGGCAGCGCATCCGGCCGACGGTAGAGCCGCAGCGTAAACGCGAGATGCTCCGTGACGGTGAGGTAGTCGAACAGTTGCGGCTCGTCCGGGACAAAAGCCAGCATCGCTTTTGCCGCGATCGGGTCCTGATCCAGCCGATGCCCGCCGATGCGAATGGTCCCGCTCGTCGGCCGGATGATCCCCGCCAGGCTCCGCAGCGTGGTAGTCTTCCCGGCGCCATTGGGGCCGACCAGCCCGAGGATCTCTCCCGGCGCGACGCCGAACGAGAGGTCTTGCACCGCGGTCAGCGTCCCGTACACCTTGCTCAGGCCTTCGACCTCGATCATCGGTGCTCCTGGCGAAAGAACCCGCTGAAACCTGCACCGGGTGTCGCACGTCTCTCAGTGGAACGCTCTCGCCGGCCGGCGGGAGAATGCAACGTGGTCCCGGAGTACGTCATATGCGCGGATACTGGCTCAAGATTGCCTTCAAGGCTCTCGGCATCTTTGCCGTGGGCATGCTGATTGTCACCGGGATTCGAACCGTCCGCACCAAGGTAACCCATACCATCAACAGCTCCGACCCGATCCCTCTCCCTCTCATCGGCCTGATCCCCTTCCGACTGGACAGCAGCCGGCTCGGCAGCCTCCGCGAGGTGCAGTTTCTTCGCTCCGATCCACAGCACATCTCCGGGGTCCGGGTCCTGATCAAGCTCGCCGATTCCGTCGGTCCTGACCGGATGAGGAACTGCCAGCTCGCCATCGACGACCTCGACAACCTCAACGACCGGACGACCTTTCGATGCCAGGCCCCCGGTGCGGTGCCGGAGGGATTGAGCGCCTTTGGGGTGGTGGCGCTGGAGAACTACCCCGACACCTTTCAGCTGTTGCTGCCTTCCCGGTCAGCGGACAAGCTGCGGCAGACCACCTTCCGGCTGAACCACGACGGATTCCACATCGAAGGCCCGCGCGATACCCTGCAGGAAGCGCTCGTCGCGCGCACCGATTCCCTGGTCCAGGCGCTGAATGACCGCATCGAGGCGCAGTCTGATTCCATTGGCGAGCTCAAGGACCTCGCCGCCACCCTCGACGATTCCTCCACCGATGCCGGCGCAATGGCGCGCCGCACCCTCGAACACCGGGCGGACTCGGTGCGCAGCGTCATGCGGGCGATGACCGACCGCATGAAGCGCGATGAGGCCCGGCGCGATGCCCTGGGCACGATGCGCGGACTCTCCCCCGCCAATGTCGACTCGATCGCCCGGGCCGGCGTCCAGCTGGGCGACTCGATCCGCCGGGCCGTGGCGAAGGAGCTGCAACGGGTTCAGGTCGAACTCGAACGGTCGTCGAATACTTCGACCCGGGTCGCCCCGCCGCAACCACCCGCTCCGGCCTCACCCTGACGCGGCGGGCTGGCGACGGTATCCGGCCACGGATACCTTGCCGCTCATGCTCCTCGTCCTCGACAATTACGACAGCTTCACCTACAACCTGGTCCAGTTCGCTGGCGAGCTCGGGGCCGATCCCGTCGTCCACCGCAACGATGCCCTGACGGTCGAAGCGGTGCTCGCCCTCGCGCCGCAGGCCATCATCATCTCACCCGGACCGGGCGAGCCGCGCGATGCCGGCATCTCCATCTCCCTCATCCGCGCGGCTGCCGGGCGCATTCCGCTCCTGGGAGTCTGCCTCGGTCATCAGGCCATCGGCGAGGCGTTCGGCGGACGGGTCGTGCGCGCCAGCCGCCTGATGCACGGCAAGACCACCGAGGTCAGTCACCACGGGGTGGAGCTGTTCGAGGGGCTGCCCAATCCCCTCACCGTCATGCGCTACCACTCTCTCGTTATTGCCCCCGAGGATTTTCCTGCGGAACTCGAACTGACCGGCTGGTCGATCGACCGCCCCCGTGGTCAGGAGATCATGGCCCTCCGGCACCGGAGACACCCCATCTTCGGGGTCCAGTTTCACCCCGAGTCGGTCGCGACCGCGGCCGGAAAGCAGCTGATCGGCAACTTCCTCCGGCTGGCGGCTGCCGCCTCTGTCCAGGGATCGGCGGCAGTGGCCTAACCCCTTGACGATCATTCCGATAGCCCCTACCGCGTAACCCGCAATTCCTCCCGGCACGACTTTTGACAGGACCCCCCGCCGTTATTACGTTCAGAAATGCCTGTCCTCGGAGTCATTCCGGCCCGACTCGGCTCAACCCGCCTGCTCAACAAACCGCTGCAGCTCCTGGCTGGCGAACCACTGGTGACCCGCGTGATTCAGCGGGTACGTGCCTTCGGTTTGGTGGATACGCTCATCGTGGCCACGGACTCGACCATGATCGCCCGAATCGCGGAGCTCTCCGGTGTGCGGGCGGTGCTGACCAGTGAAGCGCACGAGAGCGGCACCGACCGGGTAGCGGAAGTGGGACGGCTCGAGGAATTCGGCAACCACGATCTGATCGTGAACATCCAGAGTGACGAACCGTTCCTCCCGCGGGCCGCGCTGGCCGGCGCGATCGAACGGGTGCGGTCGGGTGAAGACATCGGTACGGCCGCGGCACCGCTCGATGCCGCCGACGTGCACGATCCGTCGAGGGTCAAGGTGGTGACGGATGAGCGGGGCCGGGCACTGTATTTCAGCCGCGCCCCCATCCCGTTCCGTCGCGAGAGCTCGCCGGTAATCGCGGCACTCTACTGGCAGCACCTCGGCGTCTACGCCTTCTGCCGAGCAGCACTGGAGCGCTGGGGCGGACTGACCGCCGCTCCCGCCGAAGCGGCGGAGCGGCTGGAACAGCTCCGGGCGCTGCACCATGGCATGACGATCGGCGTGGCGCGCCTCGATGCGCCCGCACAACCTGGTGTCGATACCCCGGACGACCTGCGTCGGGCTGAGGCGCACTGGTTCAGACAGGAGAGTTGACCGATGACCAACGGCACCAACGCCACCAAGTACATCTTCGTCACCGGCGGAGTGGTTTCCTCCCTCGGGAAGGGCATCGCGGCCGCCTCCCTCGGCCGGCTGCTGGTGGAACGGGGGCTGAGCGTGACGATGCAGAAATTCGACCCCTACATCAACGTCGATCCGGGAACAATGTCGCCGTTTCAGCACGGCGAGGTGTTCGTCACCGATGATGGCGCCGAGACCGACCTGGACCTGGGGCACTACGAACGGTTCATCGACCGGGCGCTCTCGCAGCAGAACAACATCACCACCGGCCGGGTCTACTCCACGGTCATCAGCAAGGAGCGGCGCGGCGAGTACCTTGGTTCGACAGTCCAGGTCATCCCTCACATCACCGACGAGATCAAGCACGCCATCCGCCGGACCGCCTCGGGACATGACGTGGTCATCACCGAGATCGGGGGTACCGTCGGCGACATCGAGTCGCTGCCGTTCCTCGAGGCCATCCGCCAGTTCCGCCAGGAGATCGGCCGGGACAACGCGCTCTTCATCCACCTCACGCTGGTGCCCTATATCGCCGCCGCCGGCGAACTCAAGACCAAGCCGACCCAGCATTCGGTGCGCGACCTGATGCAGATCGGGATCCAGCCCGACATCCTGATCTGCCGCAGCGAGCAGCCGATCAGTCCGGAGATCAAGCGCAAGATCGCGCTGTTCTGCAACACCGACTTCGAGTGCGTGGTCGAGAGCCCCGACGTCGCCTCCATCTACGAGATCCCGCTGCGCTTCCGCGAACAGGGCTTCGATCGCGTCGTCTGTGAGCGGCTCCGGCTGGAGACGAAGGAGCCCGACCTCGGACCGTGGAAGGCGATGGTCGAGCGGATTCTCCGGCCCAAGCACAAGGTGCGGATCGCGGTCGTCGGCAAGTACACCGATCTCCATGACGCCTACAAGTCGGTGCAGGAGTCGCTGATCCATGCCGGGATCCCGCACGACGCCGGCGTGGAGATCCACTGGCTGGCGAGCGACCAGTTCACCAGTCAGGAGGCGGCCGGCCGGCTGCTGCAGGATTTCGACGGCCTGCTGGTGCCGGGCGGCTTCGGGGTGCGCGGCATCGAGGGCATGATCGAGGCCATCCGCTGGGCCCGCGAGAACCAGCTGCCCTTCTTTGGCATCTGTCTCGGACTGCAGATCGCCATCATCGAGTTTGCCCGCAACGTCTGCGGCATGATCGAGACGAGCAGCACCGAGTTCGAGCCGGAGTGCGAGTCGCCCGTCATCGCCCTGATGGCCAACCAGCGGGAAGTGAAGGACATGGGCGGCACGATGCGGCTGGGCGCCTATGCCGCCCGGCTGCGCCAGGGGTCGCGTGCGGCGCAGGCCTACGGTGCGCTCCAGATCAGCGAACGCCATAGGCATCGGTGGGAAGTGAACAACGCCTATCGCGATGTGCTCGCCGAGCATGGGCTCCGGCTGTCGGGGCAGTCGCCTGACGGCGGCCTGGTCGAGATCATCGAGTTGCCGGACCATCCCTGGTTCCTCGGCTGCCAGTTCCACCCCGAGCTCAAGAGCCGGCCCAACCGGCCCCATCCGCTCTTCGCGGCATTCATCGGCGCCGCGCATACCCGGCGGCAGGGTGCTGCCTCGGATCCGGTCGCGGCGGCATTGCCAACGGTCAAGGCGCTGCTGACATGAGCTGGCGCTTCAGTCCGGGGCCATTGCTCATCGCGGGGCCCTGCGTGATTGAAGCGGGCGATCTGCTGCCCCGCGTCGCCGAGACGCTGGCGGGGATCGGGCTCAGGCTGGGAATTCCGGTCTGCTTCAAGGCGAGCTTTGACAAGGCGAATCGGGCCCGGCTCCACGCACCACGGGGACCGGGGCTGGAACAGGGACTCGCCGCCCTCGAGCGGGTCAAGCGCGACTCGGGTCTGCCGGTGCTGACCGACATCCACAGCCCCGAACAGGCCAGCGCCGTCGCCCAGGTGGTGGATGCGCTTCAGATCCCCGCCTTTCTCTGCCGCCAGACCGATCTCCTGCTCGCCGCCGGCGCCACGGGACGGCCGGTGAGCATCAAGAAGGGACAGTGGATGGCGCCCGAGGAGATGGCGGGCGCAGTGGAGAAGGTCAGGGCAGGGGGCAGTCGTGACGTGGCCGTGGTCGAACGGGGCACCGCCTTCGGCTATGGTGATCTGGTCGTCGACATGCGGAGCTTCACCCGGCTGCGCGATGCCACCGCCGGGTGCCCGGTGCTCTTTGATGCCACCCACGCCGTTCAGCAACCGGGCCGTGGTGTGGGCGGGGCGAGTGGCGGGGCTCGCGCGATGGTGCCCTCGCTGCTGCTGGCTGCCGCCGCGGCGGGAGCGGACGGTTTCTACCTCGAAACCCACCCCGATCCGGCGAATGCGGCGAGCGATGCCGCCACGCAGTGGCCGCTTGGGGAGCTGGAGGAGCTGGTCGGGCGCGCCCTCGACGTCTGGCATGTCGCCCGCGAAGCGGCCAGCCGCACCGCTCCGGCGAGCCGGGCATGATCGACCCCGCCGTCGCCAGTCGCATCAAGCTGCTGGGCCTGGACGTCGATGGTGTCCTGACCAACAACTCGGTCTACCTGGGCCTGGTGAATGACCAGCGGGTGGAGTTCAAGCAGTTCGACATCCAGGATGGCCTCGGCATGGGGCTGGCGCGGCGGATGGGGCTGATCCTCGCCTGGGTGAGCGGCCGATACTCGGATGCGACCACGCTGCGCGGCGTCGAGCTGCGCATCGACGAGATGATCCAGGACCCCGGTGCGCGGAAGGTGCCGGCGATGACCGAGATGCTGCTGCGGCGCGGGATCGGCTGGGAGGAGGTCGCCTTTCTCGGCGATGATCTCGCCGACCTGCCGGTGCTCCGCCGCGTCGGGCTGCCGCTCGCGGTGGCGAATGCGGTGCCGGAAGTGAAGGCCGCAGCCGCGTGGGTTTCCTCGGCGCCGGGCGGCAGCGGTGCGGTGCGTGAGACGATCGAGGCGCTGCTGCGGGCACAGGGACGGTGGGACGAGGCGGTGCGGGTGTATCTCGCAGACCGGGGAGAAACGATCGATGGACGGTAAGGCGGAAAGGCGGTTGGGCGGTTGGGCGGTTCTGCCTAGGGTGCGCAGCGCATCCTGTATGGCTGCCCCGCGCCGCCAACCGCCTACTCGCCTAACCGCCTGCTGTCTTCTGAGCTTCTGCCTGAGCACCCTCCCGGCCTGCAAGGACGAGGCGGTCCGCCCCACCATGACCGTCACCGCCGCCGACTCCGCCGATCAGGTGCTCGAGGGGATGGAGCATCTCATTACCAACGACGGGGTGCGCCGCACCAAGGTGGTCGCCGACACCGCCTACCTCTATGAGGCGACGCAGCTGGCCCGGCTGAAGGTGGTCAAGAGCACCTTCTTCAACACCAGCGGCATCGAAACGTCCACGATCACCGCCGATTCCGGCACCTACCAGATGCGCGACGGCTCGATGAGCGCGTGGGGCCACGTCGTCGCGGTGACGCCCGATGGCCGGAAACTGCGCAGTGCCGAGCTGCGCTACGACGCCCGGACCCAGCAGATCTCGTCCGACAAGCCGTTCATCTACGACAAGGCCGATCAGCACCTGGAAGGGAACGGCTTCACCAGCGACCCGGACTTCCGCAACGTCGTCACCCGGCAGCCGCGCGGAGGCCAGCAGGGAGGGGGCGGCGTCGGCGGACTGCTGCCGGGCCAATGATTGTGCGAGCCGGAGTGCTGCTGCTTGCCCTCGCCGCGCTGGGAATGGCCCCTGCCGAGTCCCAGCAGCGTCCCGCTGCGCCCGGGCGTGCAGGCAGTCAGTGCAGGTTCCGGCTCGAGTTCGTTGGTCGCGAAGGCCGGCAGGTCATCCTTGGAGTCGACACCGCCTACTACGCCGGTGGCGGTGTCCGGCTGGCTTGCGCCGACGGCAGCGCCCGCATCGCCAGCGACAGCATCGCGAGTTTCGCCCGCGGACCGAATACCCTCACCCAGTTCATCGGGCACGTGAAGTACGAGGACTCGCTCACGATCCAGACCTCGAACCTCGGTACCTACTTCCGCGCCGGCGAACGCTGGGAAGCGCGCGGCAACGTCAACACCGAGAATCTGCATAACGGTTCGACGATCATCGGCCCGTCGCTGGACTATTTCCGGCTGCTGCCCGGGGTACGGGATACCCTCGAGCTCTATGCGGTCAATCGCCCGACCATTCGGTACGCCACGGAAGATTCCGCCGGGGGACGCGGCGAGCCGTACATCATCGTCGCGGACCGGGTGCGGATGAAGGGCAATGACCGGGTCTGGGCCGGCGGCAACACCACGGTGGATCGGAGCGACTTCGCCGCGCGTGGCGACTCTTTGGTGCTCAACACCGGCGCCACTGGCAGCGGCAGCCTGATCGGCCATCCGGAGATGCGCGGCTTGGGCCGGGACTCGTTCTCCCTCAAGGGCCGGCGCATTGACCTCACCCTCGAGCGAAACGTCCTGACCTACGTGAAGGCGCTGCAGGACGGCCATGCGGTGACCGCCGATGTCGATCTGGTTGCGGACACGATCGGCCTGGACCTGGAGCAGAACCAACTCATCCAGACGCTGGCGTGGGGCGACAGCACTCTTCCAAGGGCGCTGACCGCCGAATACGAGATTCGGGGAGACTCGCTGGCCTTCGATACCCCGGCCCGCCGACTGCGTGAGGTGCGGTCGTTCGCGCATGCCTGGGTCGGCGGAGTGGTGGACAGCGCGAACGGCGACCGCGACTGGATGAAGGGCGACACCGTCGTGGCCCGTTTCGCCACCACCGATTCGGCCGGTATCGCCCGCACCACACTCGCCGACCTCACCGCGACCGGGAGCGCGCACTCCTGGTACCGGGTGAGCGACCGGCGCACGGATGCGTTGCCGTCCATCAACTATTCGCGGGGGGACCGCATCAGGATCGCGATGAAGCCGGGTGGCCGGCGCGGGGTGGACCAGGTGGATATCCGCGGCAACGTGGATGGCGTGCACCTCGAACCGACCCCGGTTGTCGCCCCCGATTCGACGATCACCGCCTCCCCCCCGAAGCAGGCGGCGCGGTGAACGATTTCATCAGCCGTCTCGCCGATCGGGACCCCTCCGTGCCGCTGGCGCTCGCCGCGATGGTGCGGGACGCGGCCGATGATGGCGGGCTCGATCTGCCGACGTTAGGCGCCTCATACCGCGAGACGGTCGTCGCCGCCCGTGGTGCACACGAACCGGATGCCGTGGAGCTGTCCAGCGATGAGGTGCATGAAAACCTGACCCGCTCGGTTCTCCCTCGCCTCGCGGATGAGGGGTGGATTGCGCCGGCGTCGGGCGACGAGTGGCATCGGATCCAGGCGGTCGGACCGTGGTGGGAACAGGTCCGTTCCGACCGGGTGACGGCCCGGGCGCATCTCCTCGCTGCCGCCGAACGCGGGCTGCAGCGACGGGCCAGCGCCGGGCAGCTCCGCGCCGGGCCGATTGCCGGCGGCAGCGTGCTGGAGGGGCATGGCCTCAGCAAGAGCTTCAAGCGCCGGCGGGTGGTCGACGACGTCAGTGTGAAGGTGGAGCAGGGGGAGATCGTCGGCCTGCTCGGCCCCAACGGCGCCGGCAAGACGACCACCTTCTACCTGATCACTGGCCTGATCCGGCCCGATGCGGGTCAGGTGACGCTGGACGGGAGAGATCTCACCAAGGCGCCGATGTACCGTCGTGCGCGGGCCGGTATCGGCTACCTGGCGCAGGAGCCAAGCGTCTTTCGCAAGATGACGGTCGAGGAGAATATCATGGCCATCCTCGAGACCATGAAACTGTCGCGCGACGAACGCCGCTCCCGGCTGGAGGTCCTGCTGGACGAACTGTCGATCAAGCACCTGCGGAAGAACAAGGCCTATTCCCTCTCCGGCGGTGAGCGCCGCCGCCTGGAGATCACCCGTGCCCTGGTGACCAATCCCAAGTTCATGCTGCTGGACGAGCCCTTCGCCGGGGTCGACCCCATCGCGGTCAACGACATCCAGACGATCGTGGCGGGTCTGCGTCACCGGGGGATCGGCGTCCTGATCACCGACCACAACGTCGAGCAGACGCTCGATATCGTCGATCGCGCCTACATCATGTTCGAGGGCAAGGTGCAGGTGGCCGGCCCGGTCCGTGATCTCGTGTATGATGACCGCGTCGCCCAGATGTACCTCGGGCCCACGCTGACTGCCCGCCTGCGGGCCCGCCTGGACCGCGTCGCATGAAAACCGGACTCTCGCAGCACCAGTCCTTGCGGCAGGACCTGCGGATCAATCCGCGGCTGTACCAGGCCATGGACATGCTGTACATGCCCATGATGGACCTGCAGCAGCACCTCAAGCAGGAACTCCTCACCAATCCCTTCCTCGACCTGATCGATCCCGAGGAGGAAGACGTCACCGCCGGCGACGCGACGCCGACCAAGGAAGAGGAGAAGGAGAAGGTCAAGGAGGAGAACGAGACCGACTGGGAAGAGATCCTGCTGAACGGCTTCGACGTCCCGGGCGGGGCGCGCGAGGAGTTCGAGGAAAAGGAGTACATCGAGCCGGTCACGGTCGAAACCCCGAATCTGATCGACTACCTGCGTGAGCAGCTGATGCTGCTCGACCTCACCCCCCGCCAAAAGCTGCTGTCGGAGGAGTTCCTCGGCAATCTGAAGGAGGACGGCTACCTCGCCTCCACCCTCCAGGAGGTCGTGGACCAGGTCAATCGCATGCTCGAGGGTCACGCGATCCGGCGCGAATCCGACCTGCGGCGGGAGGAAGAGGAGGATGAGCTCGGTCTCGCAGCCGAGGGCCTGACGCCGCCGGATGACCTGATGGTCGCTCCGGTCGTGACCGGGTTCCTCACCGATGCGGAGAGCGTGGCGGGAAGTGTCTTCGTCGAACCTGCGGCGGAACCGGTGCCGCAGACGCTCGCCCTGCCCGCGCCGGTCGGCGGACGGGCGGATGTGCCGTACTTCACGCTCAAGGAAGCCGAGGAGATGCTGCAGATCCTGCAGCGACTCGATCCCCCCGGTGTCGCCGCGCGCGACCTGCGGGAATGTCTCCTCATCCAGCTGGCGGCCGGCAAGGACACGGAATCGCTCACCTGCCGGCTGGTCCGGGATGCCTTCCCCGACCTGATCGCCCACCGCTGGAACGACCTCGGCCGTCGCTTCGGTGTGGAACCGGCGGCGGTGCAGGCGGCGGCAGATCTGCTGTCCCGCCTCGATCCCAAGCCGGGCCTCAAGCATTCGGCCGGAGGCGAGGGCTACGTGATCCCGGACCTCATCGTCGACAAGATCGACGGGGCCTATCGCGTCTTCCTCAATGATACCGGCGTGCCCCGGCTCCGCCTGAGCCGCACCTATCAGTCGATCGCGCGCGACAAGAAGAAGTTCACCACCGAGCATCGCGAGTTCATCGCCTCGCGGATGAACAGCGCCAACTGGCTCATCCAGGCGATCGAGCAGCGCCGCCAGACGATGCTCAAGGTCATGAACTTCATCGTGGACCGGCAGCGGGAGTACTTCGAGAAGGGCATCGAGTACCTCAAGCCGCTGACGCTGCGGGAAGTCGCCGAGGTGATCAGCATGCACGAATCAACCGTCAGCCGGGTCACCAACGAGAAGTTCGTCCAGACCCCGCGCGGGGTGCTGCCCCTCAAGTTCTTCTTCTCCAGCGCACTCTCCACCTCGTCCGGCGAGGATGCCAGTGCCCGGTCGATCCGGGCCAAGCTGCAGAAGATGGTCGGGGAGGAAGACACCGGCGATCCGCTCACCGACCAGCAGATCGTGCATCTCTTTCAGGAGCAGGGCATCAAGATCGCCCGGCGCACCGTGGCCAAGTATCGCGACCAGCTCGGCATCCTGCCGGCCCGCATGCGCAAGCGGGTATGACGCCGTCTCCGGTCCAGGTGAGCGTCCTGGTTCCGGCCAAGGACGAGGCGCTCAATCTCGCCGAGTTCGTCCGCCAGTGCGCCGTCGCGCTCGGCGCGGCGCCGTTCAGTTTCGAGGTCGTGATCGTCAACGACGGCTCCAGGGACGATACCGGTGCGGTGCTCGCCAGCCTCGCCGCCACCCACTCGTTCCTCCGCGTCGTCACCCACCGGCGCCAGCGCGGTATCGCCGATGCGCTCCGCTCCGCCGGCGACGTCGCCCGCGGCGACATCTTCGTCTTCTATCCCGCCGACCTGCAGTATCGCCCCGAGGATATCCCCGCGCTGGTCGCGCCGATCCTCGCCAACGAAGCCGATATCGTCACCGGCACCAAGCAGGGCAGGTACGAGAAGGCCTTCGTCTCCACCGTCTATAACACCCTCTGCCGCTGGCTGTTTGGCGTCACCGTCACCGATCTCAACTCGGTGAAGGCCTATCGTCGAGAAGTGATGATCGGCCAGCCGCTCCGGCCCGACTGGCACCGGTTCTTCGTCGTCGTGGCCGCGGTCGATGGCTTCCGGGTCACCTCGCGGCCCGTGCCACTTTATCCCCGGCAGGCGGGGACCTCGAAGTTCACCTGGACCCGCATCCCGGTCGGCGTCCTCGATCTGCTTTCGGTCTGGTTCCAGCTGCGCTTTGGCCGCAAACCGATGCTCTTCTTCGGTGTCGCCGGTGCAGTGCTGTTCGTGGTCGGCTTTCTGGCGGGAGTCGCGGGGCTGATCCTGCGCTTCGGCTATCTGATCGGACTCGAGGGGTTCTCGACCGGCTTCCGGCCGCTGCTCAATCTGGTCGAGACGATGGTCATCTCCGGCATCGTGCTGTTCGGCTTCGGCTTCCTCGGCGAGATCATCGCGGGACTCCGGGAGGAACAGCGTGAGGTGCACCGGTTGCTCCAGCGCCAGGAGCATGGAGGAGAAGAGTAGTTGGAGGTGTCCCAGCGGTGTTGGTGTTCCACACACATGGAGGATCACATGCTCCGGAACCGAATCCACCTGCGCGCCTCAGTCGCCCTCGTGGTGCTGGCGATTGCTGCATGCGGTCCGGACACGGCACCGCAGCCTACCGCCCCGACACCCGGGACCGACCGGTCGGCTGTGGTGGTGCCGTCACATCCTGCCGGGATCATCGACACCATCATCCCGGTGAGTGGCGTCCCCTACGGTGTTGCCATCTCCAAGAGCGGCAAGATCCTGCTGACCACCGATATCGGTGGCAGCAGTGTGCCCCGGGCCAATCTGCCCAACCGGACATTCACGACCAGCATTCCGGTCGGCTTCGCTCCGCCCCACGTGGCAATCGACACCTCCGAGACCCGCGCCTATGTGCCCAACCAGGGCGGCCACTCGGTCAGCATCGTCAACTTGCTCACCAATACCGAGATCAGCCAATTGCCGCTGGCGGGCGAGGGTTACAACGTTGCCGTCCAGCCCGACAATGCCGTCGCCTACATCACCACCAATATCGGTCGCGTTTACCTGATCAACATCCCGACCGGTGCTTTCGCCGACTCCTTCGACATCGATCCGGCGAACAACGGGCTGGCCTTTGGTCGAGGCAAGAGCCTCTATATCAGCTCGCTCCTGAGCGGGACGGTGACGCTGTACAACACCGGTACGCGCAGGGTAGTCGGGGTGCTGAATACCGGCGGCGTGCCGCAACGCATGGCAATCAACACGACGGTGAACGAGCTGTATATCGCCAACGAATCGTTCGGTCTCGACATCTGGAACCTCTCCACCCGGAGCCGGATCACCACGATTCCGATGGACGCCTACGGCCTCGGCCTGAGCCCGGACGGCAACAAGATCTACCTGAGTGGCGCGCTCACCGGAACGGTGACCATCGTCGATCGCGCCAGCCGGATGATCGATGCGACACTCAGTGTGGGGGGAATCCCGCGGAATATCGCCTTCACGCCCAACGGCAAGCGGGCGGTGGTCAGCAATCAGTCGGGCTACGTGACGTGGATCCGGTAGTGCAGCAGCCCCTCACATCCCGCTGGGCCGAGGCTTCATGCCGCGCGTCCGGCTTTGCCTTTCGTAAAGGAGCCGCCATGCAGCGCCGTCATCCCCGCCTCGTTTATTGCCTCCTGCCGCTGGCGCTGGCCACCGCCTGCGATGGCAACAGCGGCCCCGGGACGAACTACACCCACCCCACCGTGGCGGTGGTCACCAGCGTGCCGGCTGGCACCGCACCATACGGAATCGCCGTCAGCAAGGCGGGAGAGGCCTGGGTCTCGGGCCTGGGTGGGACCGTGGTCATCGACAACGCGCTGCCGGTCGACAGTTTCACCGTGGGAAATCCGATTGTGCTGGGAACGGAAGCGCCCCACATCGTATTCAACCCGGCGGGTACTCGAGCGTACGTCACCAAGCAGTCCGGTCAGGGGATGGCGGTCATCGATGTCGCCACCCGCACCGTCATCACGACCGTCCCGCTGGGTCACGACGGCTTCAACCTGATCACCTCGCGCAACGGCTCCCAGATTTTCGTTTCAACCGACGTGGGATTCGTCTACACCGTGTCCGCCAGCACCAACCAGATCACTGACACCGTTCAATTGGGGCCCGCGGTCAACGGCTTCGCCCGGCACCCCAAGCTGGACCGGATCTACATCAGCTCCCGGGATGGCGGCACAGTGTCCGAGGTGGACGTGCCCAGCCACGCGGTCCTGCGGACCTTCAACACCGGCGGTGCACCACAGCGCCTCGCAGTTTCCCCCGATGGCAGCGAGCTCCTGGTCGCCAACGAAAACAGTGGTCTGGAAATCTGGAAGCTCGCCACCGGACTTCGCGATACGACCCTGCTGGCCACCGCCTACGGTCTGGGACTCAGCCCCGACGGCCAGAAGGCGTACGTCACCAGTGGCCCAGGGGGCCTGATTACCATCGTGGATCGGATCGGACGCAGCGTTGACACGGTGCTGACCGTAGGCGGAACGACCCGCAATGTGGCCTTCGATCGGACCGGGCAAGCCGCGGTGATCACCAACGAAGGCGGCTTCGTGACCGTGGTTCAGTAGCGTCGCTCTTCATACCCTTGTACTCGAGGCTCCGACTCTGCGGGTCGTCTTTCTCACCCATAACTATCCCCGATTTGCCGGGGACGTATCGGGAAGCTTCCTCGCGACGCTCGCCGTCGCGCTGCGGGCGCGCGGGACGGACGTGCGAGTCATCGCGCCAAGCGACCAGGGAATGGTGGGTGAGTCGGAACTCGACGACGTCCCGGTGCGGCGGGTGCGGTATGCCTCCGCCGAGCGGGAGACACTGGCCTATCGGGGCACGATGGCCGACGCGGCGAAGACGCCGGCCGGGGCCATTACCGCCTTCGCCCTGGGCCGCGCGATGCGCGCCGCCGCGCAGCAGGAGCTGCGTGACGGCGCGGACCTGATTCACGCCCACTGGTGGATTCCCGGTGGGCTCGCCGCGCCGCCGAAAGCCCCGCTCGTCATCACGGTCCACGGCACCGATGCAATGCTGCTCGAGCGGGTGGCCATCGCCCGCCTGCTGGCGCGCCCGCTGTTCCGCCGAGCCCGGGTGGTCACCGCTGTGTCCTTGCGAGCCGGCGAGATCATCACCCGAACCACGGGTCGCGCCGTGGATGCGGCCCACCGGCAGCCGATGCCGGTGCAGACGGATCGCTTCGTCGCCGGACGGGGCGGGAACGGGCTGATCGTTGTTGCCCGCCTGACCGCCCAGAAGCGGGTGGATCTCGCGATCGCAGCGCTGGCGGAACTGCGCCGGATGGGGCCACCACGGATCCTCACGATCATCGGGGATGGCCCCGAACGGCCTGCGCTCGAAGCGCTCGCCCGCACCCTCGGCATCGCGGAGGCCGTGAGTTTTCGTGGGGCCCTGCCTCCCGCCACGGTGGCGCAGCTGCTGGCGCGGGCGGACCTGGCCCTGTTTCCCGCCCACCATGAGGGATTCGGTCTCGCGGCCGCGGAAGCGCTGATGTGCGGTGTTCCGGTCGTTGCCTGCGAGGACGGGGGAGGAGTGCTGGAAGTCGTACCATGGGACGGGGCAGGGCGGGTGACCGCGCCGGTGCCCGCTGCCATCGCCCGTGCTGCCAACGAACTGCTCCACTTCGCCGGTGCGCGAGCCCTGGCCACTCTCGAGGGCCAGCGGTGGCGTGAGCTGCTGAGCCCCGCAGCTGTCGCCGAGACCTGCGAGCGGTGGTATCGCGAGGCGCTGGGTGCCTGAGCGATTGATCCGCGTGGGCCGGTGGGTGCTCGGCCTCCTGATCCTGGCGTTCATCGTCCGGAGCTTCTCCCGCAACTGGCAGGAGCTCCAGAGCCAGCCGATCGCCTGGACCTTCCGGCCCCTGCCCGCCATTGGCAGCATCGTCGTCGTCTGGCTCATGTATGCGATGCTCATCGAGGCCTGGCGCCGCATGCTTGCCGGCTGGGGGGGCCACCTTCCGCCGATGCAGGCGGCCCGGATCTGGATCGTCTCGAGCCTCGGCAAGTACGTCCCCGGGAAGGTCTGGGCGGTAGCTGGCATGGCGCTGATGGCGCGGGACGCGGGTATCGCCCCGTGGGCCGCCACCGCCTCCGCGATTATTCTGCAGGCACTCGCCGTCGGAACCGGGGCGGCTGTGGCAGCGCTGTTCGGCGCGAGCGTGCTGGGAGTGCGGACGCCGGCGCTCGTGCCGCTCCTCTGGCTGGCTGGGATCGCCTCGGTCGCCGGTGTCGGGCTGCTGCTGTACCCGCCCGTCACCAAGCGGCTGCTCGCGCTGGCCCGGCTGGGCGCCGACACTCCCAGCCCGCGCACCGGCCCGCTGCTGCTCGGCGTGCTGGCCAACGTGATCGCCTGGCTCGGCTACGGCACCGCCCTCTGGCTGCTCGCGCGGGCGGTGTTACCCGATCCGCAGTTGGCCCCGGGAGCGGCCATCGCTGGTTTCGCCGCGTCGTATGTGGCCGGATTGCTCGCGCTGTTCGCCCCTGGTGGGCTCCTCATTCGCGAAGGATTGCTCGTTCTCATGCTGCAGGACTCCATTGGACTCGGAGCCGCGACCGCCCTCGCGATCGCCTCACGCGTTTTGCTCACCATCACGGAGCTGGGGGCGGCTGTCCCCTTCCTCCTCGTGCGCCGAGGGACCGCCCGTGCCGGCTGAACCGCTGCCCTGGGAACCGCGCTGGCCGCGTATCGCCGCGCTCGGCATCTGCATCCTCGCCGCCCTCACGCTGCTCTGGCCCCTGCTTACCGGACAGATCCTCTTTGGCGGCGGGCGCTCGGACATGTTCATCGCCGGCTACTCCTTCCGCCTGTTCGGGGCGGAAGAGTTCAGGGCGACCGGGGCCATTCCCCAGTGGAATCCCTACCTGTTCGGTGGGCTGCCGTTCATCGGCGCCATGCATGGCGACATCTTCTATCCCACCGCGTGGCTGCGCTGGATCATGCCGGTCGACCTGGCCATCACCTGGGGCATGGCGCTGCACTTCGTGCTCGCCGGCTGGCTGACGTTCGGCTTTGCGCGCGCGCTGCGCCTCAGCTGGACCGCGGCGATCACCGCCGGTGTGGCCTACGAACTCACCGGCATCGTCGCCTCGCAGATGAGTCCCGGGCACGACGGCAAGCTCTTCGTCTCCGCCCTGACTCCGCTCGCGTTCTGGCTGCTCCTCAAGGCCATCCGCGGCGGCCAGCGATGGGTGTTCGGCGCCTTCAGTCTGGTGGTGGCGCTGCTGGTCCTGGGACACTTCCAGATGTGCTACTTCCTGCTGCTCGCGCTTGGCATGTGGGCCATTTACCTCGCCTTTGCCGACCCCGAGCGCCCCCGGGGACAGAATCCCTGGGTGACACTCGCCCTTGCCGCGGTGGCCGTCACCCTCGGCGTCGGGATTACGGCATTGCAGGGCCTCCCATTTCTGCAGTACGTCCCCTATTCGCCCCGCGCGACAGGAGGGCCGAACACCGGCTGGGAGTGGGTGAACGCCTACGCCTTCCCACCCGAGGAGATCTTCACCACGCTCCTGCCGCAGTTCAATGGCGTGCTCGACCACTACTGGGGCCGCAATCCCATCAAGTTCCACACCGAGTACCTCGGGGTCATCCCCCTCGTGCTGGCCTGCTGTGGCGTCGGGGCTCGCAGCCAGCGGCGCCTGACCTTCGCGCTGCTCACCGGCGCGGTGGTCTTCCTGCTCTTCGCCGCGGCGGGACATACTCCGTTCTACCGGATCTGGTTCGAGTTCATGCCGATGATGAAGAAGATGCGTGCCGTGGGCATGGTCTTCTTCCTGGTAGCGTTCCCGGTGGCGATTCTGGCCGGCTTCGGGCTCGATCGCCTGCTCAACGGGGAGATCACCGTGCGGCGGCTGCTCTTCCTCACCGGAGGGCTGGCCGTCTTTGCCCTGCTTGGGGTCACCGGTGTGCTGCAGTCGGTCGCCGAACTGCTGGTCATCCCGCAGCGAATGGAGCAGACGGCCCTGAACGCCGAACCGTTGCGCGCGGGCGCGGTCCGGCTGCTGCTGTTCGTCGCACTGGCGGGTGGTGCCTTCTGGGCCATCGGTGTGGGCAAGGTCCGCGGGGCCACGACAGCGGCGCTCCTCCTGACGGTCATGTCCGCCGACCTGTGGAGCATCGACCGCCTGTTCTACACCTTTTCGCCCCGCGCCGCGGAACTCTTCCGGGATGATCCGGTGACCACGGCGCTCCGGCAGGTCACTCCGCCGTACCGTGTCTTCGATGCCGGCGGTTCCTACCCGGCGTCCACCCTGATGGCCTACCGCATTCCCGTGGCTGTCGGCTACCATGGCAACGAACTGCAGGCGTACGACCAGCTGGCAGGGAAGGACCGGGGATACGCGAATCTCCAGACACCAGCGCTCCTTGACGTTCTCGCCCTCCGGTTCCTGATCCTGCCCGATACCATCACCCTTCCCGGCTGGCATCGTATCGCCGCGACTGAACGGAATACCTTCGGCAACCCGGCCGTCCTGTACGAACAGGATTCCACCCCGGCCTACGTTCGTGTCTTTGCGACAGCGGCCAAGGTCCCGGCCGATCAGATCGTACCGACGCTGCTCGATCCCCGATTTCCCCACGCCCAGGTTCTGTTGTATCCGGACAGCGTGAGCTTGGAACTGCCGGCGCTGAAACCACCGCTCCCGGTCACCACGCTGCACGCCACGGTGCAGCAGTGGGCGCCAGGCGCGATGCGCATTGCGATCGCCGGGCGGGACTCCGCCATCACCCATCTGCTGGTCTCCGAGAACTGGTATCCGGACTGGCGGGCCACGGTCGACGGCAAACCTGTGGCGCTCTACCAGGTTGACGGGAGCCTCATCGGGGTACCGCTGCCGCCGGGAGCTTCCGAGGTCCTGCTCAGCTTCGAATCGCCCGGCTATCACCTCGGCAAGCGGGTAAGCCTGATTTCGCTGCTCCTCGCACTGGGCCTGGGCGCGATTCCGTGGTGGCTCCAGCGGAGGGCGCAACGTTGATCGAACGTGCGCTCGTCATCGTACCGACGTACAACGAGGCAAAGAACCTCGCTCAGATCGTCCCCGCCATTCTCCGCCAGGACCCCCGGCTCGAGATCCTGGTCGTGGACGACAATTCCCCCGATGGTACCGGCGACATCGCCGACCGGATGGCCCAGGCGAAATCCCGGGTTCATGTGCTCCACCGTCAGGCCAAGGAGGGGCTGGGTCGAGCCTATCTGGCCGGATTCCGCTGGGGACTGCAGCAGAACTACGACGTCCTCTTCGAGATGGACGCCGACTTCTCCCATGACCCGACCTTTCTGCCGTCGTTCCTCCGGGCCGTCGAGGACGCGGACCTGGTGCTGGGTTCGCGGTACGCGACAGGTGTGAACGTCATTAACTGGCCCATCTCGCGCCTCCTCCTGTCGCTCGGCGCGAACTTCTACGCCCGGGTCATCACCGGCCTGCCGCTGACCGATTCGACCGGTGGATTCAAGTGCTTCCGCCGCAGCGTGCTGGAGGCCATTGACCTCGATCAGGTCCGCTCCAACGGCTACACCTTCCAGATCGAGATGAGCTTCCGGGCGTGGAGGAAGGGGTTCAGGCTCAAGGAAATCCCGATCATCTTCCATGACCGGGTGGAAGGGCAGAGCAAGATGAACAAGGGAATCGTCCGGGAGGCCATCTGGATGGTCTGGTGGCTCCGGCTGCAGTCCATCCTGCGCCGGATCTGAGCCCCATGAGCCAGCAATCCTTCTACAAGATGACCGGGTCGGGCAACGACTTCGTCATGCTCGACGGGCGCACCACCCGTCCGGAGGACTGGCCGGCCCAGCGGATTCGTGACGTCTGCGACCGTCGCTTCGGGGTCGGTGCCGACGGCCTCGTCATCCTCACCCCCGAGACCGGGGACCGGGTCCGAATGGACTTCTGGAACTGCGACGGCTCCAGAGCGAGCATGTGCGGGAATGCGGCCTTGTGCAGCACTCGATTGTCGGCCCGGCTGGAGCTGGCGCCCGCCCGGGGCATGCACCTCGTGACCGGGGCCGGCACCTTTCCCAGCCGGTGCCTGCCCAGCACCACCGACCTGGCCGAACTCAGCCTCCCCGACGTCCTCCTGCCGCAACCGGCAGGGGTGCTCCCCGGGCCCGGCGAGGCCTGGGCCCTCCTGAGCACCGTCGGCGTACCCCATCTGGTCGTTCTGGTCGAAGATCTGGAACGTTCCGACCTCATGGAGCGTGGCCGACGACTGCGCTTCGATCCCGCGCTCGGGCCGGAGAGAGCCAACGCCAACTTCATCGGGCGGCTTCCGGAGGCGAAGGGAGGGGGCTGGGGGCTTCGGACCTACGAGCGTGGGGTCGAAGGGGAAACGCTCGCCTGCGGGACAGGGGCAGTGGCGGCGGCGATCTCTCTGGCGCACCAGGGACTGGGCTTCCTCCCCATGGGCCTCTCATGCCGCAGCGGTCGGATTCTCCACATCACTGCGACACTGTCAGGAGGGAAGGCGACCGATGTCCGCCTCGCCGGGGAGGGCAAGCTGGTCTTTACCGGCCTACTGTAACTTCACGCGCATGTATCATAAGTACTTCCCAAATAACACGATAGATGAAGCTGGACCAGCTGGCAGCGAGTTATCCTTAGTTATCCACGAGTGAACTTAACATAATATATCTTATACGACGTTAATTAGCACGCCGGACAATAGGTTCAAGGCGACAGATCCACGCTTCCCCAAGGCCACCCGCAAAGAAAATGGCCCGGCACGAGGCCGGGCCAGACTCCACTCCGTTCACCACTCCGATCAGTTGCCGGCGGACGCCGTCAGCTCGGCCAGACGAATCTCGGCTTCGGTGTTGGCTGCCGTCTTGGGGAAATCCTTGGTGACGCGCTGGTAGTTCGCGATCGCCTTGTCCCGCTCCCCTGCGGCAATCCACGCCCGAGCAGCGTCGAGCAGATAGTCGGCCCGGAGGTAGTCGACGTCAGCGGTCCCGGAGGCCTTGGCGTACGCCTCGGCGGCTTCTGCTGGCCGTTTCGCGTTCTCCAGAGCTCGACCCAGGAGGCCGTAGGCCGGCGCGCGGAACTGGGGAGAAGGATTCCCCTTCAGGAAGTCCTGTAGCCCCACCGCGGCCAGCTCATGCTGCCCATTGACCAGCCGAACCTGATTCAGCGTGATCACCGCCTCCTGTGCCGCCCGGGTGCCGCTGTACGTGGTACTGACCTTCTGCAGCTCGCTGGCCGCGAGCGCGAGGTTGCCCGATTCCGCCGCGTTTCTGGCCTGATCGAGCGCCCTGCTGGCAAACGCCTCCTTCCGCTGACCGCTCAGCACTACGAAACTGGCTATCAGCGCCACCGCGAGTATGGTGCCCCCGAGAGCGAGATAGCGATTCGTCGGCTGCGCCAGCCAGCTCGAGGCTGACGGGATCGCCGGGAGGGCCGGTGCGGTGCGCGGGGGAGCTTCCACTGTAGTTGCCATCGTCTGTTCGTGTCGCCTCGGGATCAGACCGTCTGACGGGTGCCGCGGAGGTGCCCCCGAGACGATTCGAACGTCCGGCCAACGGTTTAGGAAACCGCTGCTCTATCCAGCTGAGCTACGGGGGCCAAGCGTGGAAAACTAGCCAGCCCTTGCGGTTCGAGTCAACCAGATCAGAGGTTGATCACGATATGGCTCGGCGCGCCGGCGAGTCGCCCTGCCCCATTCAGTCCGCTGATCGCCAGCAGGAACGACCACCCGACGACCTCGCCGCCGGCGCGGCGCACCAGCGCACCGGCCGCCTCGGCGGTCCCGCCCGTGGCCAGCACATCATCAACGATCAGAACCCGGGCGCCAGCGGGGCAGGCATCCTGGTGGGCTTCCAAGGCATCGGTCCCGTATTCCAGCTGGTATTCGTGGCGAAAGGTCCGCCACGGGAGCTTCCCGGGCTTTCTGAGCGGGATGAAGCCGGCACCCAGAGTCACCGCGACTGGTGCCGCCAGGATGAACCCACGCGCCTCAATTCCAACGACGTGAGTGATCCCCATCCTGCGAAACGGTTCGGCGAGTGTCTCCCGGACCTGACGGAAGAGCGCCCCATCGTTCAGGACCGGCGTAATGTCCTGAAAAATGATACCTGGCTTGGGATAGTCCGGGATCGCGCGCAGGGCGCGGCGGATGTTGTCGGCCATGTTGGCGGGCATTTCGCTGTCTCGATTATGGTTTATCTGAACACGGCAACTATTTGACCAAGAATGTCTTAGGTAGTTCAATATCATCCGAAATATTGCTCTTATCCAGCCCGGTTACAACTGCCATTCTCGGACCCTGAGCCAATGCCTTTTCCAACTGGAGGATGGTGTCTTCCCTTCCGCTGGCAACGACTTCGACCCGCCCATCGGGCAGGTTCCTGGTCCATCCGGCTAGGCCAAGCGCGGAGGTTTCGCGCGCCACGAACATCCGAAATCCGACACCCTGGACTCTCCCGCCGACCAGGTACTGCCGAATCATGTACGGCGCCCCCACCAGTTCTTGGTCAGTTCGATCACCATGGGGAGGAGGGAGACGGCAATAATGCCCATGACCACAACGGTGAAATTCTCCCGGACGATCGGCAGGTTTCCGAAAAAGTAGCCCGCGCCGACGAAGAGCCCCACCCAGACGATGCTGCCGATGACGCTGTTGGCCAGGAAGCGGATATACGGCATTTCCCCGACCCCAGCGACGAAGGGGGCGAAGGTCCGGATGATCGGCAGGAAGCGGGCGAGAATGACCGTTTTTCGGCCATGCCTGTCATAGAACGCACGGGTCTTGTCGAGGTATTCCCGCTTGAGAAACCGGATCGAGCCGCTGAAGGCACGCGGACCGACATACCGGCCGACCCAGTAGTTCACGGAGTCCCCGATGATCGCCGCGGAGGTCAGGAGCAGGAAAAGCGGCACCGGACGGAGCGCACCGAGTCCCGCGAAAGTGCCGGCCGCGAAGAGAAGCGAGTCGCCGGGGAGAAACGGTGTGACCACCAGGCCGGTCTCGCAGAACACGATCAGAAAGAGGATGGCATAACTCCACGCGCCGTACTGGGCGATCAGATCGCTCAAGTGACGGTCGAGATGGAGAAACAGATCAATAAAGTCCTTCAGCAGCTCCAAGTGATCCTCCGGTCAGGGGACGGGGTCGCTGGTGAATCCAAACTGTCCCAGCAGCGGCACGAATCGCACCTCAGTCACACTCTGGCGCTGGAGCGGCGCGCCGTCGGCCGGTCGGGTGAAAATGGTCAGAACCTGCTGGTCACGCTCCCCCAGCGGGATGATGAGGTGTCCGCCGACCGCCAGCTGCTCTCCCAGCGGAGCCGGGACGTCGGGCGACGCGGCCGCCACGATGATCGCGTCGTAGGGCGCGTAGGGCCGCCAGCCGAGGGTCCCGTCTCCGATCATGATCGAGACATTCCGCGCACCGGCCAGGTCGACCGCGCGCCTGGCACCCTGGGCAAGTGCGGGGAGTCGCTCGACACTGAAGACCTGGGCCGCGAGCTGGCTCAGCAGTGCCGTCTGATAGCCCGACCCGGTACCGATTTCGAGAACCCGTTCCTTCCCGGTCAGCGCGGCCAGTTCCAGCGAGCGGGCCTGCACCCACGGTTGCGAAATCGTCTGTCCGCCCCCGATGGGGAGCGCCGAGTCCTCGTAGGCCCGATGTCGCAGGCTCTCCGGCACAAACAGGTGGCGGGGGACCAGGGAGATCGCCCGCAGCACGGCCAGATCGCGGATCCCCTTGGACTGGAGGGTGGCGACCAGCTGGCTGCGGAAGCCACCGTAACTGTCCCCGGCGTTCACCCCTCGAGCGACCATCCCCGAACCGTTTCCAGCAGGTCGTAGTTCGTCAGGTCCATGTGCAGCGGCGTGATCGAGATGAACCCGTTGGCGACCGCGTGGTGGTCGGTCTCCGCGCCACCAGTCCAGTGCATCGACCCGCCTCCGATCCAGAACATCTCCCTGCCCCATGGGTCCTTCATGCGGGAGAGCGACTCGCTGAAGTACCGGCTGCCGAGCGAAGTGACCCGGGTCCCCTGCACCGCCGGAGCGCCGCAGGCTGGCAGGTTGATGTTGAGCAGCGTCTCGGCCGGGAAGTTCTCGGTGCTCGTGATGCGCCCGACCAGCCCTGCCAGCAGATCCCGATAGCTCCCCAGTGTCTCCAGGTCGCTTGCCGGACCCGCAAACGAGATCGCGATGCTCGGGACCCCGAGGGCGACACCCTCCATGGCCGCAGCGACGGTGCCGGAATACAGCACGTCCTCGCCCATGTTCGGGCCGTGGTTGATGCCGGAGAAGACGAAGTCCGGTCGCTCTGGCATGAGGGCGCCGAGCGCCAGAAGGACGCAGTCAGTCGGAGTGCCGTCGACCTGATATGAACCGTCGGGTCGGCGGGTCGGCCGGATCGGACGGTGCATCGTGAGGCTGTGCGAGGTCCCGCTCTGTTCCCGGTCGGGTGCCACGACGGTCACCTGTGCCACGGTCTGGCATACCTCGGCCAGCAGGGCCAGGCCGGGGGCGAGGATCCCATCGTCGTTCGCAACCAGGATTTTCATATGTGAGGGGAACAAGATAATGCAGGCAGGCGTGAATGGCCGGTCCATCGCGGGCGTGGGGGAGGAGCGCTCCCCCGCACGGGTTTACTCGGCTGGCGGCTCGGGGCGAGGCGGGGGAATGCGCCCGTCGAGAATATCCACGATTTCCTCGACCGACTGGCGCAGCTCCCGCAGCGTTTCCCGTTCCGTTGCCGTCCGGGCGGCACCGCGGAGCTCGCCAGTACGGCGATAATGCTCGATACGCTGGCGCGCCCCTTCAATCGTGTATTTCTCGGAATAGAGCAGGTGTTTGACGAGCATGATCAGCTCGACCTCCCGGCTCTTGTAGACCCGATTTCCCGACCGGTTCTTGGCGGGATTCAGGAAACGGAACTGGCTCTCCCAGTAGCGCAGCACATGCGGCTTCAGATCGGTGAGGGCACACACCTCCCCGATCGAGAAGAACTCCTGCATCGGCCGCGCAAGGGTCACCGCCACTGCTCCGCTTTGAGGGTCCGTTCCATCAGCTCCGCCACCGCCTGGCCCGCAGGCTTGCCGTCGAAGAGGATAGCCGACACCTGGGCACAGATCGGCAACTCCACACCAGCACGCGCCGCGAGCGCCAGCGCCGCCCGGGCCGTAGTGGCCCCTTCCGCCACGCTGCGATGGGTCGCCTGATGATCGGCCAGCGAGTGTCCCTCCGCGAGGGCGACTCCGAGCGCCCGATTCCGGCTCAACGCGCCGGTTGTCGTCAGGATGAGGTCGCCCATGCCGGCCAGCCCCGCGAACGTCAATGGATCCGCACCCATGGCAACTCCGAGCCGAGTGATCTCAGCGAGCCCACGCGTGATGAGCGCGGCGCGGGGATTGTTACCCAATCCAAGACCCTCGAGGATGCCCGCAGCGATGGCAATGACATTCTTGACTGCCCCGGCCAGCTCCACGCCGATCGAATCGCTGTTCGAATACACCCGGAAACGGGGTGTCGCGAACACCTCCTGAACCGCGGCGGCGATCGCCGCGTTCTCCGCCGCCGCCACCACGGCGGTGGGCTGCCCCTGATACACCTCCAGAGCAAAGCTTGGCCCGGAAAGCGCCGCGATCGGATGCGCGGGGAGCAGCTCCGCCAACACCTGCGACATCAGCAGGAGCGAGCCCGGCTCGATCCCCTTCGTCGCGCTCACCACCAGAGCAGCGGGGTCCATCCCGGTACGCGCCTGGCTCACGACCTGGCGGAACACATGGCTGGGTGCCACCGACAGGACCACCGCGGCACCGGAAACGGCCTCGGTGGCGGAACTCATGGCACGCAGGTCACCTGCCAATGGACAGCCGGGCAGGAAGACCGTGTTCTCATGCACAAGGTTGATCGACTCGACCACCTCGGCTTCATGGGCCCAGATCCGGACTTCGTGGCCCTTCCGCGCGAGCAGATCCGCGAGCGTCGTCCCCCAGCTGCCGGCCCCGAGGACCGCGATGCGACTCACGCCGGCGGCGCCGGACGAGGCTGCCCGCGACGACCGAACCGGTTCTCCGTCCCCGACAGCAGTCGCCCGATGTTGGCACGGTGCTTCCAGATCACGAAGCCTGCGACGCACACGTCGAACACCAGCGTCACGGTGGTCCGACGCGCCGGATTGAGCATCCAGTCCGCGGCGGGGAAAAGCGCGGCAGCCACGATCGAGCCGAGCGACACGTAACCGGTCAACCAGACGACGATTGCCCAGGCGGCCACGACCACCGGAAACGCCAGCGGCGCGAGTCCGAGCACCATGCCGGCGGCAGTGGCGACGCCCTTGCCCCCACGAAAGCCGACGAACACCGAAAAGACATGACCGGTGACGGCCGCCAGCCCGCACCAGAGCGGAAAGTACGGCACCCCGCTCGCGCGCGGCCCGAACACCAGGACGGGAATCAGTCCCTTGAGCAGGTCAAAAAGCCCCACCGGGATGGCGTACTTCCAGCCCATCACACGGTACAGGTTGGTCGCCCCCAGGTTCTTGCTGCCATGCTCCCGAAGATCGATACTGCGGAACGCCCTGCCAACCAGATAACTGGTGGGGATGGCACCGAGCAGATAGGAAGCCAGCAGCCACGCGACTACGCTCATCATTCCTCTTCTGGCTCTCCCTCGCCGGCCGCCCTCCCCCGGATCAGGCGTCCGTCGTCAGGCCGCTTGTGCTTCCGCGCCCCGCGCGCCGTAAACCGCAGCCGCAACGGTGCTCCGGTGAATGCCCACGCCGACCGGAAGCCGTGGTGCAGGTACCGCTGGTACGCTTCCGGTACATCGTCGGGCCGGTTGCTCACGATGGCGATGGTCGGCGGCCGGGTGCCGATCTGTGAGGCATAGAGCAGCTTCACCGCATCGCCCTGCTGCTGGGGTGGTGCATTGCGCGCCAGCAGATCTTCCAGCACCCGATTGACCTCCGCCGTCGGGACCCGATGATCGCGGGCGGCGGCCACCTCAAGAATCAGCTCCGGGAGCCGGCTGACCCGCTGCCCCTGGGTGGCAGAGACATAGAGGAACGGCACGTACCGGAGGAACGGGGCCTTTTCAGCCAGCAGGTCCTGACCCCGCTTGGCGGTATTCGCGTCCTTCTCCGGGATCAGGTCCCACTTGTTGACTGCGATGATCAGCCCCGCGCCACGGTCCCATGCCTCGGTGGCGATGCGCAGGTCCTGGGTATGCAGGCCAAGCTTCGCATCCACCACCAGCACACAGACATCGGCCTTCTCCACCGCCCGGTGGGTCCTCAGAGTCGAGTAGAACTCGATGTCATCTTGTACTTTAGCTCTGCGGCGTAAACCCGCTGTATCTATGAAGTTGAGTGTTTTTCCGTGATACCGCAAGGGGGTGTCGATTGCGTCCCGGGTTGTCCCCGGCTCCGGCGACACCACCAGCCGCTCTTCCCCCAGGAGGAAATTGATGAGCGAGGACTTCCCCGCGTTAGGCCTGCCAACAACGGCGACCTGTACTGCCTCGGGGTGCTCGTCGTCGGTTCGCGCTGGAAGCCGTTCGATCACAATGTCCAGCAGGTCGCCGCTCGCCTTGCCGATGGCGGCCGACATCGGGACCGGCTCACCAAGGCCGAGGTCGTAGAAGCTGTACTGGGCCGAGCTGCGCGGCAGGTCGTCGAGCTTGTTCACCACCAGAATGACCGGCCGCGACGTCTTCCGCAGCTGGGAGGCGATCTCCTTGTCGACCGGGTTCGGCCCCTCCTTCCCGTCCACCATGAAGATCACCAGGTCGGCCTGCTCCACGGCCAGCTCGACCTGGGCGCGGACGGCGATGTCCATGGAATTCGTGGATCCGGGCATCAGGCCTCCGGTGTCCACCAGCCAGAAATGGCGTCCGCCCCATTCGGCCTCGCCGAAGTGACGGTCCCGTGTTGTCCCCGCCTCCTCCGAGACGATCGCATCGCGACCACCGAGAAGCCGGTTGAACAGGGTGGACTTGCCGACGTTGGGCCGCCCAACGATCGCGACAGTGGGCTGACTCACGGCTGGAGAGGCGTCTCGAGCGCGTCGGTGAAGCAGTAGGAGGGGCGGACCGGAACGGGCACACTCCCCTGGAGGTCTTGCAGTGTCATATCGTCCATGAATAGTCCATCGTCGTTGAGAGACTCGGCCGGAATCAGCACGAGATCGAGGTCGGTGCGGCTCGCGAGCGTGTCGCGAAACACCCGGCCGGGCAGCAAACCGGCGCAGGTGACCGTCGGGCCGAACAGCGAATTGGTGAGCGGGAGCAATTCGAAGACGGCGCCGGTGGCTTCCGCGAGCGGGGCCAGCACCTGAGGCATCAACGCAGCCATCGACGATCCGGTAGCGACGCCGAGCCGGCGGCCACGCCAGTCCGCCAGCGAGTCCCGGTCCTCGGCGATCCGCTGCTGGAGGTATCGCACCGCCCCGATGCCGTTTTCCACCTGTTCAAAGCCGTCGTAGGCGGCCGCAGGAGGGAGGGCGAGATCCGCCCGCAGATACAGCTCGTCGGCGCCGAAGGCCCAGGTCTTCCCCCGCTCTACCCGGGCCTGCCCGGCCCACTGCTCGATCTGTCGCAGACTGGCCCGACATTCGTCCCGGGTAGGTTCGCGCACCAGATGATGCTTGCTGAATGTTGTCAACCCTACCGGCACGACGGAGACGTTGAGCACCGCAGGACCGAAGGCGTAGAGATCGGCGAGCGTCTGCTCGAGGACCGCTCCATCATTCACACCGGGCGACATCACGATCTGGGTATGGAACTGCAGGCCATGACCGGCGAAGAGCCGCAGCTGTTCGAGAATGTCCGGCGCGAGCGGATTCCGCAGCAGCCACCGGCGGATGGCAGGATCGGTGGCGTGCACCGAGACGTAGAGCGGGGAGAGGCGGTACTCGATGATGCGCGCCACATCCCATGGCTTCAGATTGGTGAGTGTGGCGAAGTTGCCGTACTTGAAGGAGAGCCGATAGTCGTCGTCCCTGATGTAGAGTGCCTCCCGCAGGCCCTCAGGCAATCCGTCGACGAAGCAGAAATCGCACCGGTTGGCGCACCGGCGGATGCGCGGCGGCTCGACCAGGACCCCCATGGGAAGCGCTTCCGGACGCTCGATGTCGTACTCGATTTCCTCTCCCCCAGGCTGCCGGACATGAAGGAGAAACTGCTCGTCCGCCGTGAGGAACTCCCAATCCAGAAAGTCCTCGACCGGCCGACCGTTGACGCTCAACAGCTCGGTGCCGGCCATGAGGCCCAGCTCCGAACCAAGGGACTCCGGCGAGACGGCAGTAACCTTGATCATGGCGGGGGACAAAGATGGGCTGCTGCAGAGGGCGATTCAAGCAGCGAGTTTCCCGGAACGGCTCGCGGGCGGCGCCAGATGGCACCGCCCGCGGGGGTTCCCTGACCTGCCAGGGCGGCTGCTTACCAGCAGCCCACGACAGTCTCGTTGGGAACCGCTGCATTCGGGGAGTTTCCTGGCGGGCCAACGAACATGCCGCAGGTGGTGATGGCGCTGATCAGCACCGGATTGGTGATTGTCGCGTTGTAGCCAGTCGCAGAGATGTAGGTGATCGTCAGGACGTTCCCCGTGGACGGCACGAAGGTGGTCGACCCGACGCCTCCAGTCCCGTTGATCTGCGCACCAGGGGTCACGGATCCGGCGTAGTCTGTGTTGTCGAAGAAGAAGGCCTCCTGCGCCGTCACCAGGTTCCGCAGATCTGACTTCATCGACGCCAGCACCGCCTTCTCCTTGGTGTTGGCAAACTTGGGAATGGCGATCGCGGCAAGGATTCCGATGATGACTACGACGATCAGCAATTCGATCAGTGTGAAGCCCTTGGTATTCACGGGTCCTCCCTGCACGGGTTGCATCAGAACGAGCCCCGATGCGCAATGACCTCACGCAAATGCAACACGGGTGCCAGCCCACGGCGATTAATGCAACTACAATCTAGCAAGGCACTTAGCTGTCCAGACCAGGTCGGTTCTCAGGACACCCTCGGAGGTTTTGGCCGCGTCTTGCGAGGAAAAAGAGCCGACCCCTCAGGGGCCGGCTCCGCTGGCCTTCCTCACAACTGGCGCTGCTGGGTCAGCTCACTTGGCATGGCTCAAGGAATACACATAGGCGGCCACGGCTTTCACATCATCCTCGGAGATACTCGAGCCGCCCTTTGCAGGCATGGGGACACCACTCTTCGACTCCTCCTTCGTGACACCCTTCGTCACCTGCGCCACGAGCTCCTCAAAACTCCCCTTGCTGTGCAGCCAGACATCGTCGGTCAGGTTGGGGCCCACCAGGCCCTTGCCGTCCTGACCGTGACAGGCGTAACAGAGGCCTGTCTTGTGGAAGACCTCGTTGCCCTTGTCGACCATCGCCTGGGTGACCCCGGCTGGAAGGCCCTGTGCCTGTGCCGTGCCGACCTGAACCAGGATGGAGACGGCGAGGCCCAGCGCGAGACGAGTGAACTTCTTCATCGAATCTGCTCCGGTTGCGTGGTAGTACCTGAGTGTGTTTCCAAAACAAGATTAGAGGTCAGCCGACCACTGGGGGAGAAGCAACTGCCGGACCACCGTCATTCCCCAGAGACCCGCAGGAAAAGTGCTCGGGCGCCAGCGTGTAACACTATACCTGACAACGTAATAGCAAGATGTGCCCGATTCTAGCCGATTCCGGGATGAGACGCCATCTGTCTCAAACGGGACGGAGTCGAGACACAATCATGAGCAGGATGGCTACGGTGGGCAAGAGCCGGAGAGGCGCGGGGCGCGCTCGTCCGGCTGGACCGGCCCGGCAATGACACTGCCCGGCATCCGGCGAGGCGGGTTCCGGGCGCTGGCGATGCATCAAGAGCGGGCGACGGGGCTCGAACCCGCGACATTCAGCTTGGGAAGCTGACGCTCTACCAACTGAGCTACACCCGCAGTGTGTGCCGCGTAATGTCGCCCGCCCCGCGTCTCCCTGTCAATATTGTGCTAGAGCGGGGCGACCTCGCAGTAGACCTTGATCGCGTCCCGGCCCGTCGTGAGCAGTTCGAACATCCGGGCGTAGTTCTCCAACCCCTGGACCGGGTGGGTCAGCAACGACTCGAGCCAGCCGGGAAACTGCGCCGAGCACTGAGCCAGGTCGCGGACACCGGCTTCGAAGTACTCCCGGTTCGCGTTCACCGTTCCCACCATCACCTTGTTGCCGAGCACGAAGTCCAGGTTGATCCGGTCAGCCGGCACCTCGACCTTGCGGTCTCCCCCCGTCACGCTCGAAAGCACCAGCACACCATTCTTCCCCAGCACCTGCATGCTGTCAAAGACCACGCCGGAGTGCCCGGTCGCTTCGAAGATCATGTCCCATGGGCCGAACTGCCTCGCTGCGTCGTGAATCGGAAGGACCCTGGCCGGGATGTAGCGTGCCCCGATCGCTTCCAGCAGGTCGGCGTTGCGGTAGGGCTTCTCCCGCAGCCCGAACACCGTCACGTCCAGTCCCCTGAGCCGCAGCGCCATCGCCGCAAGGAGGCCGATGGTTCCCGCCCCCATGACCGCGGCCTTGCGCGGATGCCAGACCCGCAGCCGCCGCTGGATCTCGTAGGCCTGGGCGATCCCCTTTTCCACCACCGTGGTCGGTTCCAGGAGCACGCCGATCTCCTTCAGCCCCTGCGGAATCTTCACGATGAACTCGGCATCGTCGACGTAGTATTCGGCGAGGTAGCCGTGCCGCAGGTTGATGCCCCGCTCGAAGTAGATCTCATCGGTGGTCATGTCGTTTGTGCCGATCAGATCGTACAGGCTGGTACCGGGCCGGCGCACCGTGGCGACGACATAGTCACCGACCGCCAGCTCGGTCACCTTCGGTCCCACCGCCTCGACCCGGCCGAACCCCTCGTGGCCAATGATGAGGTAGTCATCGCCCGGGGGCGCCTGCCCGTATTCCGCCGCATTGATCTCCTTGTCGGTGCCATCGACGCCCACCCGCAGGACTTTGACGAGTACGCCGCGACCGTTCGGAATCTCCTCGAGTGACGGTCGTGGCACCTGGCGCAGGTGCGCCGAGCCAGGCTGGCCCGGCAGCACGGCGAGGGCCTGCATCATGCCCGTGCCGGCCGGCATTCTGGCGCCGACTGACCGGGGAGACATCGACGTTGAGCTCATGCGACCGCCTGTACATTGAGAGAAGTGAACGGCGTGGTCCCGAAGCCACAGGGACGGAAAAGCAGCGAGGCGTGCTTTCCTTCGTCGCCGGTCCCGAACTGATAGAGTGGGAGCTGGAGCCAGCGCGTCACATCGGCCAGGAACCGCTCGGTACGCGGGCCAATGCCCTGGCGGCGGTGGGCCGGCTCGACGTACAGTGCGGTCACGTAGCCGCGCGGTGCGCCATGGTGGTCCAGTGCGCTGATCCCGAGCATGGCATATCCGACCGGCACGCCATGCTGCTCGATAATCCAGGCATGCCCATGATGGTTGTCGCCGAGAAACCGGGCCAGGCCGGCGCGGATCATCGGCTGGCTTGCCGGCCGTCGCTCTTCCCTGATCCACGCTTCAACCAGGAGCGCGAGTTGGTCCGCATCGTCGATCGTGCACTGCCGGAATGAGAGGGCCATCGGAACCTCCGCGCAATTCAGGGAGTCACCAGCTCGATCACATGCCCATCGGGGTCTCGCAGCAGAACGCCCGGGAGCACCGGGCGGTTCCCCGGCGGCAGTCGCGAAAGCATCGTCGCCCCGCCCCGCACCAACTGTGCGGCCACGCGTGCCGGATCCTCGACGCGAATGACCGTCTGCCAGTGCACCAGGTCGTTGGGCCGTTCCGTGTCCGGATAGGGGCGCCCGTCGCGGGGGAACAGGTATTCGAGCAACTCCACACCCGGGCCCGCAGGCGCCCGCAGCGCCGTGATGCGCAGGTGGGCCCCTTCCACGTTGTTGAGATGCTCCTGCTCCGTGCCGAAGTTCTCACTGCCACCCGCCACCCGCATGCCAAGCTGATCACGATAGAACGCCAGGCTGCGTTCGGTGCTGGCCACGACAATCGCCGTATGATCGATTCCCAGAAAGAGCGAGCCGCGCGCCTGCCATCGCTCCTCGCCCTTGTCCGCAGGAAACTGGAGCACTTCGAGCGGATGACCGTCCGGGTCCCGGAAGTAGAAGGCGCGAATGCCCGCCGCGTTGGGCAGCGATGCCGGGAGAAGCTGTGGTGATGTCGAGGCGGAGCGGACCCGGTGGGCGCGGAGCAGCCGATAGGCACTGTCCATGTCGCTGGTGATGATGGCGACATGCTGGAACCACCGGTCGTTGCTGCGGCTGTCGACCGGCGCGGCCAGGCCCGGACGTGACGCGGCCAGGAATTCCGTCAGCTCCAGTCGTTCCCGGCCCAGTGCAAGGGTGACCCGGCGGAGCCGGACACCGAAGACTCCGGTCGCCACTTCCCACGAGGCGCCGGCGACTTCGGTATCCGCGACCACGCGGAACTGCAGGGTCCCGGTGTAGAAGGCAAGGGAGCGCTCCATGTCGCTGACCGTGAGCCCGATGCGGGCGAC
The DNA here is from genome assembly GCA_031382385.1 of Gemmatimonadota bacterium. Lineage (GTDB taxonomy): Bacteria > Gemmatimonadota > Gemmatimonadetes > Gemmatimonadales > GWC2-71-9 > JADJOM01. The sequence goes on along the minus strand of JANMYS010000037.1, from coordinate 51,786 downwards.
GGCGAGCGCATGGGGTGTCGAGCGCGGGATGCGTTCCGCTGGGGCTACCACGGCGATGACGTTGGCGGTGCCGCCGCCGCAACAGGGGAACTGCTGCGCGGTGGTGTCCCGGGGGGTAGGGAAGACGAGCCCCACCGCCCCGTACAGCAGGTGGCTGAGCGGCACCGCCAGGTTCAGCAGCCGGCACACCGCACCCGCGAGCCGCCTCATGCCAGCCTCTCAAGCAGATGATCGCCCACGCGAAGGGCATTGGCCATGATCGTCAGGGCCGGATTGACCGCGCCGCTGGAAGGAAAGAAGCTCCCATCGACGACGTAGAGATTGTCGACCTCATGGGCCCGGCAGTTCGGATCGAGAGCGGACGTGGCGGGATCGGTCCCGAACCGGATGGTGCCATTCTGGTGGGCGACACCCGCCAACGGGATCCGCTGCCCGACGAAGAGCTGACGCGGGACGACGTGGCTCATGCCGACGTCGCGCATGATCCGGCGCAACTGGTCGGTGAGCCGGACATGACCTTCGAGGTTATTCGGGGTATAGCTCAGCACGATCCGGCCGTCGCGGTCGAGCGTGACCCGGTTATCCGCCGCTGGAAGGTCCTCGGAGGTGAGCCAGAAGTCCAGCGAATGCTTCGCCATGACATCGAGGGTCATGCCGGGAACGAACGGCGGCGCACCAGCCGCCAGGGTATCGGCATCCAGCTTCCCGACAAACGAGATATGCCCCATCGGGAAGGCCCAGTCCTTGGTGCCGAAGTAGAAATCGTTCAGGGAGAGGGATTTCTGGAAGACCGTGGGGTTCGGCGTGGTCGAAATGGCCATGAGCACGGCGTTGATGTGACCCATGTAGTGGCGGCCGACGACATCCGAACCGTTCGCGAGACCGCGGGGATGCCGGTCGCTGGCGGAGCGCAACAGCAGCGCCGCGGAGTTGATCGCCCCGGCGGCCACGACGACGAAGCCGGCAGTGAACACCTCGGTCGTCCCGTGCCGTTCGACGTGCACCCGAGCCACTTCGCGGCCGGAACTGCTGGTCTCCAGCCGCGAGACATACGCTCCCGTCATCAGCTCCAGGTTGGGATACTGCTCCAACGCGGGGTCGATGCAGATGGTCTGCGCGTCGCACTTCGCGTTGACCAGGCAGGGGTGCCCGTCGCAGGTCGCGCAGCGGATGCAGGCGCTGGCCCGGCGGTTGGCCTCGTTGAGCTGGATACCCAGCGGCGTATGAAAGGGCCGGTGCCCGCGGGCCACGAGGTCGTCGTTCAGCTGCTGGATGCGGGGCTCATGGCTGACCGCGGGATACTTGTATGGTGCGCTTGCCCAGGGCTCGGTCGGATCCACGTCCCGCTCGCCATGCACCTGATAGAGATGCTCGGCCTGAGTGTAGTAGGGCTCGAGTTGGTCATAGCTGATCGGCCAGGCGGGAGAGATGCCGCCGTGGTGGCGCAGCTCGCCGAAATCCTCCCGCCGCAGGCGGAAGAGCGCGGCGCCATAGAACTTGGTGTTGCCGCCCACCCAGTAGTTGGTATGGGGGTGCAGCGGCTTGCCGGCCTTGTCGAGCCAGGATTCCCGGGTGTTGTAGCGACCCTCGACGTTGACCGCGCGCGTGTTCCAGTTCTGCGGTTCGCGCGGGACGTATTCCCCACGCTCGAGCAGGAGGATGCGCTTGCCGCTCGCTGCCAGCTTCCAGGCGAGGGTACCGCCGCCCGCGCCCGAACCGATGATGATGACGTCGTAGTGCGGCACGGTCAGCTCCAGGCTGGCGTGCGCCAGCCGAAGCTGGCGAAACGCGTGGTGTGGGAGTGGTCGGGCACGAGGCCACCGGCCTGGCGCACGACGAAGCGCTGCCAATCCCCGCCGCGCCGGACGAAGACGGTATGGCCCGCAAGAGCGGGGTGATCGAGCAGTGTGTCGGGCTGCGTGAACGAGGCTGACATGGGTATCTCCTGTTGCCCTCTCAACGCCGTGCACCGGCAGAGGTTCCCGGAGGAGCTACCAACCAGCCCCGTGGGTAGTGGTCTGCAAACGGAAGATCCGGGCACCGGAGGTGATGTAGAGCATCGAGCCGTCCCCACCCCAGACTGTGTTGGAGGCCGGCCCCCCGGTCTCGATGATACCGAGCAGAGTGCCGTCGGGGTCGATCACATAGACGCCACCGGGCCCGCCGCCGAAGATGTGACTCTCCCGATCGAGCTTGAGCCCATCCGGTACCCCCATGCGTCCCACGGACCAGGGCACCGCGTCGAGCAGCCTGCGCTTGCCGGTCAGGGAGCCGTCGGCATTCACGGTGAACGCGTACCACGCGCCGATCTCCGGCTTTGACTCGCTCACGATCAGGGTGCGGCCGTCGGGCGACACGGCGATACCGTTCGGCGCCTGGAAATCACGGCTGAGGACGGTCAGCCGGCCCGCCGCGGACAGGCGATAGACCCCACTGAACGGCAGCTCCTTCCCGGGATCAGCCCACCACTGCGGCAAGCCCCAGGGCGGATCGGTGAACAGCAGGTCACCGGCGGCTGTCACGATCAGGTCATTGGGGCTGTTGATGCGCTTCCCGTCAAATCGGTCGACCAGCGTGGTCTTCCGTCCATCCGCACCCAGTCGGCTGATCCTCCGATCGCCATGTTCCGCCATGAGCAGGCTTCCATCGCGGTCGAAGGCGAGTCCGTTGGAGCCAGGTTCCCTGCCCTTGAACGGTTCCCTGCCGGTGTAGCCGCTGTGGGCGAGCAGGACGCTCTCTCCGGCGCCCTCACACCACCGGTAGGCGGTATTGCGAATGACGTCGGAGAAGAGCAGGCAGCCCGCCTTCCGGTCCCACAGCGGGCCCTCGGCCCACTCATGCCCATCGACCACCAGTTCCAGCGTGGCTCCGGCGGGGATCAGCCGGTCGAAGCGGGGGTCCAGTCGGGTGATCCTCCCCTCGACAGAGGGGGTACCGGGGCCCTGAGCCGTCGCTGGCGTGATGCACCCGAGCAGGAGCACAGCAACCCGCAGATAGTGGCGGCCGGGGCTCATGGCTGCACCGGGAGCCACAGGGTGATGGCCGTGGTCCACCCCTCCCGCTGGCGCCGGGCAAAGGAGGCACGAAGCGGAGGAGTCTGCTTGTGCGCCTCAAGTGCCGCCCTGTCGCGCCATACCTCGTGGCGGAGGAAGTCGTCGGGCCGCTCGACGGAGCGGTAGAGGTCGTACCGGATTGCCCCGTCCTCGGCGCGCGTTGGGGCGGTGAGGGAGAGCAGGTGAAATTGCAGGGGGTCGCCCTGGCCGGCCAGTCCGTGGACGAAGGTGAACGCCGTGAGCGGGGATGAGGCTGCGTCGATCTCCGCACCCCTGCCGGTCACCTGAGGCTTGAGCTCGACCAGGATGCCGTGGGCATCGGTATCACCGATATTCTCGGGCGAGTGCATCACGGCATCGCTGTACAGTACCTCGCCCGCCATGGTCTCCCGGATCTTCGTGGTGCCATCGGGAAAGGTGAAGCGGATCCGGAAGCCGGTCAGGACGTAGAGCACATGAGCGGGATGCATGTGCATCTCCTCGCGCGCGCCACGCCGAAGCTGGAAGTCCATGACCCGGACCCGATCATTCTCGATCATGACCTTGTAGTTGCCGGGGTAGAGCGGCACCGGGTCCTGCGCCCCGGCGGGACGGGCCGCGCCGAGGACGACCAGCGCGCCGGGGAGCACCCACCGCAGCGCATTCCTGTGGCGGGGGCTCATCGGGTGGCCGCCTGGGTCGAGCCGAACGCCACGGCGCCGGGGAGGTTCATGCGCAGCCGGTACAGACCGGTGGAGGCGGTGATGTAGAGCGTCTGCAGATCGCCATCACCCCAGGCAAAATTCGCCACATGCTCCGGCAGCGTGATCGTGCCGAGCAGTCTGCCGGCCGGCGAGAGGACGTAAATCCCCGCAGGCCCGGCGGCGTAGACGTTTCCGTCACGATCCACCTTGATGCCGTCCCAGGCATCATCCCCGGGGACTGACTGCGTGATGTCGAAGAAGACCCGGCCGTTGGCGATCGTGCCGTCGGCGTTCACATCGTAGCGCATGATCACCTTGCGCTTCGGATCCCAGTTATCGACGTAGAGCGTCTTCTCATCGGGGGAGAACGCGATCCCGTTCGGGCCGCTGAGTTCCTTCGTCAGCAGGGTCACCTGTCCGTCGTGAATCCGGTAGACGCCGCTCCACGGCGTTTCCTTCGCCGGGTCTGCGAAGACGCCGGGCAGTCCGAAGGGCGGATCGGTGACGTAGAGGCTGCCATCGGACCGGAACACCAGATCGTTGGGGCTGTTGAGGCGCTTGCCCTCGTAGCGATCGGCGAGCACCGTCACCGCGCCCGTCCGTTCGACCCGGATGACCCGACGATTGCCGTGCTGATCGATCACCACCCGACCGGCGGAGTCGAGTGCCAGCCCATTCGAACCTGGCTGATGGTAGTCGCCGATATCGAGCCCGGCGTAGCCGCTCTTGGTCCGATAGACGCTCACCTGACCGTCCGGCGACCAGCGATAGATGGTGTTCGTGTTCGGATCGCTGAAGAGCAAGTAGCCACCCTCGCGGACCCAGACCGGCCCCTCGAGGAACTCGAACCCGCCGGCCAGTTTCTCGACCCCGGCCCCGGGTGACACAAGCGCGTCGAATGCGGGGTCGTGCCGGGTGAACTTGACCTCGACGTCATGCCCCACCCGCGCCTGCGCCGCGGTATAGAAATCCAGCGTCGCGGAACGGATCCAGATGAAATTCACCGGCGGGTTGGAGACCGGGGCATTCATGCCGAAGATGGCCAGCTGGAACTGCTGGCCCGGCCGCGCATCCCGGGTGAGAACCACGCGATTCGGCGCGTTGAAGCCCTTGACCAACTGCCCGCCGGTCTGACCGAGCGTGACTGGCAGCTTTCCGTTGACCCAGACCTCGGCGTAATCATCCACGACGAGCTCGAAGACGACGGTCATGCCGGTCGGATCGTGCTTCCCCACCCGGGCCGGAATCGTGAGATTGATCCGGTACCAGTTGAAGCTGAACTTGCCGTTGCCGCGACGTGCCTCGATCGATTCGGCCGGAAAGGTGCTCCAGGCGGAATCATCGAAGTCCGCTGTGCCGGCATGGGGGGAGATGTCGTGGGTCCGGTTGGGTGGGCCAGAGGGGCGCAGGTCCCGGCCGGGAGCATGGTGCTCGACCTCGGTGAACTGCGCGTCACTGTAACGCCACTGGCCCCGCACCAGCCCTGCCCCGCTGCTGGTACCGAGGTTGATGATTGCTGCCGGCTTGCCGTATGGGGCGTCACCAGTCACCTGCGCCCGGATCCCGGAGGAGCCGAGCGCCGTGACGGCCGCGAGGGTGAGGAGTACCCGTCGCATGGTGCCCTACCGGACCTTGACGACGTAGTACGTCAGCGTGCCCTTCACGTCCTGGAACCAGTGTGGTGTACCGTTCGGCACGGTGATGACGTCGCCCTTCACAATCCGGCGGGTCTCGCCGCCGCTGATAGAATCGCCGCGAACTTCGTTCGGCTCGATCGTCTTCCCGCCCATGACCATGCCGCCGGTCACGAAGGTGGCGGCGCCCTCCTGCACGTAGATGACGTCGGTGTCGAGCACATGCACTTCGGCCTGGCCCGCCTTGTCGCGACGGCTGGCATGCACCATGTAGTTGCGCCCGGTCCCGTCGACCAGGACGCTGCCCTTGGCGAACGCGGCGTTGACCTGGTCGCGCGTGAAATAGTTGACGCTCATCGTATGGACCGGCCCGGCCATCGAGACCTGGGTTCCGACCCCGGCCGCCCCGGCCATTGCCACTTCCTCATCTTCAGCAGCCGAAGCCGCGCCACTCACGCCGATGGCCCCGACGATCTGGCCGTCGACCAGGATCGGCACGCCGCCGATCAGCGGGGTGAAGTCGTTCACCGCCGTCATGGCGGTCCGACCCTTGTTGATCAGCTCCTCGAAGAACCGGGTCGGCTTCTTGAACAGTGCGGCGGTGCGTGCCTTGCCGATCGAGATGTTCGCCCCGGCGGCGAAGGTGCCATCGAGCCGTTCGAGCGCCATCAGGTTGCCGCCATCGTCGACGACGGCGATCACGCCGGTTCCGGCCTTGGTCCGCGCGTAGGTGACGGCCGCCGCGATCACGTTCCTGGCGCCCTCGATCGTGAGACTCTTGTGTTCCGCCACCTGGGCGGAGGCTGGCGAGACGATCCCGCCCAGCGCCAGGCCAAGGCCCAGCAGTGTGAACTGTCGCATTGTCGTTCCCTCCCGGAAACACGACCGCCGGCCGGGAACGCCCGACCGGCGGTACAGTAGACGTCAGTTACTTGACGATGGTATCGAAGCTGGTCTCGCCCAGCACCACTTCGGCGAACGAACACCACACCTGCACCTTAGCGATGTCCTTGATGTAGCTCGGCAGGGTGATCATGCGGTTGGTCTTGTCGCCTTTGATCCGCATCTGGTTGAGCAGGTAGGTGTTGCCCTTGGAGTCCACGATCTGCCAGCTGGGAGCCGGGGTATCGGGGATGACAAAGTCATCCGAGACCTTCAGGGTGATCTTGCCACCATCGACCGTCGCCGTCACCGTGCCGGTGTTGGCCTTCACACCAGCAAACGGCTTGCTGATGAAGGTCTTCACCGGCGCCGCCGCCGCCGTGGTCACCGCGACCAGCGCCACCAGCATCGTCAGAGCCTTCGTCATTCCGCGCATTGTCCTGCCTCCCGAGTCAGTGCGTCCTGCGGGCCACCGTGTGTGGCCCGCTCAGGGGCTCTAATGCCTGACGTGGCGTAGTGGTTCCCGGAGAACGGAGGCCGGCTGCGCTTCCGGCTCCTGCCCGCAGAAAATGCAGCGCACCCGACTGGAGTGATACAGCTTGGCACAGAGTCTGGCCCCGGTTCCGCGGAGGCGGAGGAAGACTTCGGCCGCCGAGAGCATGCCGAGTGGCGGGGCAACGAAATACAGCCAGAGCCCGGTCCAGAGATGGGCGTAGACGGCGGAGCCCACCGTACGCGCGGGATTCATGCTCATGCCCGAGTAGGGCGCCTCGAATGCGATGTACAGCCCCACGAGGACAGCGGCGAAGACGCCGGTGTATCGTGAAAGCGCTGCCGTCGAAGCAACCTGCAGGATGACCAGCATCAGGACGAAGGTGATGGCCAGTTCAGCGAGGAAGGCCACCACAACACCATCCGGTCCCGGCACCGTCGCGACGTAGTTCACCGAAGGATCCGCCAGCAGGTCCCCGAAGATGAGTACGGCGATCCCGGTGCCCGCCAGGCCGCCGAGGAACTGCGCCACCACATAGCCCGGGAGGTCACCACCGGCCACCTTGCCGAGCCGATAGAAGGTGAGCGTCACCGCGGGATTGAGATGCGCTCCGGAGCGTTGTCCCCAGGGGCCGTAGACATTCACCAGCAGGGTGACTGCCATCGCCGCCCCCATGGCCAGGTTCCGGCCAAGCGCTCCCGGTATCCACTGAAGCGCCGGAGATGCCGGATGAAAGAAGAGCAACGCGAACCCACACGCCGAGACCATGAAGAGGCCCAAACCGAAGGCCTCCGCCGCGTACTCCGGCAGGTGCTGTATCCATCGGGGAAGTTCGCGCTCTCCAAATACAGACCGACCGGTCATTCAGTAGTACCGCCCGCGACGGCCCGCCTGGTCTGCGCGTCGGTGGATTCTGCGGCGCGCAGGACGCGATCGATCCGGAGCAGTTCGCCCACCGACCAGGCCTGGAACGGACAGCCGGCTGGGGTGTGGGGCTTCTCCGCATCGGCGATCTCGGAGACATGCCCGAGCCCCGCTCGCTCCAGATGCTCCAGCAACGGCGCGAAGAATCGTGCTCCGGCCTCCCGGGCGGCGTCGGCTCCACCGCCACGCACCCGGATCCAAGCTTCGATGAAGGGCCCGGCCACCCACGGCCAGACCGTCCCCTGGTGGTACGCACCGTCGCGCTCGCGCGGACCCCCGACGTAATGCGGGGCATATCCCTCGCTGCCAGGCGCCAGGCTGCGGGGCCCGAGCGGCGTCCAGAGGTCGGCCTCGACGCGGTCCACGATCTGCCGGGCGAGTGCGCCCTCCAGCAGCGGGAAGGGGAGTCCGCCGACCGCGAAGAGCTGATTGGGCCGGATCGAAGCATCGACTGTCCCCGGGACATGATCGCAGTCGATCACGTCATGGAGGCACCGGGCCGATTCGTTCCAGAAGCGCTGGCGGAACGAAGCGAGGGCGCGGTCATGAAGGCGGGCCCACCGGTCGTCGCGCTGTGCGCCAATCCGCAACGCATTCAGCCAGAGCGCCTGGACTTCAACCGGCTTGCCGATCCGCGGTGTGACAACCCAGTCGCCAATCCGGGCATCCATCCAGGTCAGCTGCACACCGGCCACGCCGGCACTCAGCAACCCGTCATCATCCATCCGGATACCGAACCGGGTGCCGCGGGCGTACCCCTCCAGTATCGCGTCCGCCGCAGCCGATAGTCGCGCCCGGTCCGCCGGGGCGACGCGCCGGCTGGCGGCTTTCATCTCCTCCAGGAACTCATGCACGGCAATCACATACCAGAGGGAGGCATCGACCGCGTTGAACTCTGGCGCGTCTCCCTGTTCCACGAAACGGTTGGGCAGCATCCCTTCCGACACGGCGCCGGCCCACTCGACGAGGATGTCCCGAGCGTCATCGAGCCGGCCCCCCGCCAGGCAGAGACCGCGGAGGGCGATGAAGGTGTCTCGCCCCCAATCGGTGAACCAGGGATACCCGGCGATGATCGTCTTGCCGGACCCGCGCGCGACGATGTAGGCATCCGCCGCCCGGTGAAGCGGCGAGGCGAAGCTCTTGCGCCGGCGCAACTCCCGGTCACGCAGCCGGTTCGCGACCGTCAGCGCCTTACCGGCCTGGAGTCCCTCCGTGCCCGGCAGCCCGCCTGCGCTCAGCACCCAGACGGCATCCTCCGATGTGACATCCCAACCCAGCACGCCGGGAGTGCCGAGATCCTCGAGATGATCGAACCCGCGGGCTCGCTCCTCTTCCAGCAGGAAGCGGCGATACCAGTGCGGCTCGTGGTGATATCCGGCGTTGGCCAGGCTGTGTACGGCCGGGAGGGCCGCGTAGGGCTGCCAGGCGTGCCGCTCCCCTTCGCCGATCACATCGAAGCGGAAATCGGGATTCTCGTAGTGCAGGGCATGCGAGTCGCGGCCAGCCAGGAAGGGGCGCACGCTGAGTCGTGTCCCCCTGGGCGCCCCGCTGACCCGCCAGCGCAGCACCGTGGCCGGCATCCCATGTGGCAGGAACAACTCGTGTGCAACCCGGATGCCTCCCGGCAATGACCAGATCCAGGTGGGCCACGGTTCGTGCTCGAACGAGGCGAGGTAGGTCGTTCCCTCTGGGGCGGTCACGCCGGGCGAAAATCGCTGGGCACTGAGCGGAAACCGCTCCGTCGGTGTCTCGAGATGCACTTCGAGCCCGCCCACGAGAAGCGCCCGCCCGGACGGCGGCGAAACGGCGGGAATGAGCAGGCCGTGGTATCGGCGGGTCCGCCAGCCACCTACCGTCCCGGAGGCAAATCCTCCGAGACCATCCGCTTCGAGCCACTCGGCCTCGAGCCGCGGTGCGGCCGAGAGCATCACAATCCCATCCAGGCGATGGTGGCAAGGACCAGCAGGCTCGCGGTCAGGAGGGCGGCGCGCCGGGCGATGCGAGGGACCTCATCGCCCAGCGCAAGGGACAGGAATTCCAGAGCAGGTTTGATGTCGCGCATGATTCCCTCCGGCCGGTGAATCGCCAATCCATCATGCGCCTAGAATGCATCGGGTCCCTCTCAGGTTCCCGCGACGACCAATCCCTCCGCGATTGGTATCCCGGACGCAACCGCGCCACGCTGCTGCATCCGGGTGGTGAGGTCGAGCATGTGGCCGGTGATCGGGCAGCGCTTTGGTTGCAGCAACTTGGCGATCAGCCCGGTCCATCCCGTCTGGTGCGAGGCGCCCACCCCGCGGCCGGTGTCGCCGTGGAAGTACTCGTGGAACAGGACCAGATCCCGGAAGTGCGGATCCTGCTGCAGCTGCGGGTCATTGCCCAGCACGGGCCGTCGGCCGTCAGCCCCCCGGAGAAAGAGGCGGGCCATGCGATGGGACAGCTCGTCGGCGACCTCGCTGAGCGACAGCATCGTTCCCGACCCGACCGGGCATTCCACCCGGAAGCTGTCGCCGTAGTAGTAGTGGAACTTCTGCAGCGATTCGATCAGCAGGTAGTTAACCGGGAACCAGATCGGGCCGCGCCAGTTGGAATTGCCGCCGAACAGGCCGGAGTCCGATTCCGCCGGCTGGTAACGCACCGAGAGCTCCGAGCCCATGACATCGAAGGTGTAGGGCTCGCGCTCATGGTGTTTGGAGAGTGCGCGAATCCCGAAATCCGACAGGAACTCGCTTTCGTCCAGCATCCGACGCAGCAGCTGCTTCATCCGATGGCCCCGCAACAGGGAGAGCAATCGCCGCTCTCCCTGGCCTGGCGTGGTCCAGCGGGACACGAGATCCGCCAGTTCAGGACGGTAGTCCAGGAACCACTTCAATCGCCGGGCGAATCCGGGCAGCTTGTCGAGCAGCTCCTGGTCGATGACCTCCACGGCGAAGAGCGGGATCAGTCCGACCATTGACCGCACCCGGAGCGGAATCAGCCGATTGTCCGGGGTGTTGAGCACATCATAGAAGAACTCATCCTCCGTGTCCCACAGCCCGACACCCTCGTCGCCGATGTTGGTCATTGCCTCGGCGATATGCAGGAAGTGCTCGAAGAACTTGGTGGCGATGTCTTCATAGACGTGATTGTGCTCGGCCAGCTCCAGCGCGATCCGCATGAGATTGAGGCTGTACATCGCCATCCAGGCCGTGCCATCCGCCTGATTGATGTAACCGCCGGTCGGCAGTGGAGCGCTGCGATCAAACACGCCGATGTTGTCGAGGCCGAGAAACCCGCCCTGGAACACATTCCGGCCCTGGGCATCCTTGCGGTTTACCCACCAGGTAAAGTTCAGCATCAGCTTGTGGAAGACCCGTTCCAGGAAGGCGAGATCGCCCTTCCCGCCCCGGCTATTGCGGTCCATCTGGTAGACCCGCCAGGTGGCCCACGCATGCACCGGCGGGTTCACGTCGCCGAATGCCCATTCGTACGCCGGCAGCTGCCCGTTGGGATGCATGTACCATTCGCGCGTCAGCAGCACCAGCTGCTCCTTGGCGAACTCGGGGTCGACCAGGGCGAGCGGGATGCAGTGGAAGGCGAGATCCCATGCCGCGTACCAGGGATACTCCCACGTGTCCGGCATCGAGATGATGTCGGCGTTGTTCAGGTGGCGCCACTCGCTGTTCCGGCCGTGGCGTCGCTCCGGCGGTGGTGCCGGCTGGGCGGGATCCCCGTCGAGCCAGCTTGGGAGATCGTAGTGGAAGAACTGCTTGCTCCACAGCATGCCCGCGATGGCCTGACGCTGGACCATCCGCGCATCGGGGTCGGCGAGATCCGCCTGCAGATCGGCGAAGAAGGCATCGGCCTCCTTGCGCCGGGATGCCACCACCTGGTCATGCGCCGGCCAGGTAGTTGCGTCACCCTCGGGGCTGAGCTGCACCCGCACCTGACGGGACGATCCGGCCGGGATCTCAAGGACGATGTGCGCGGCGGCCTTGGTGCCCACGTGCGCCGGGTTGATCGCATCGGTCCGGCCGTCGACGACAAACTCGTGAAAGCCGTCCTTGCAGTAACCGGGCCGGTCCACGCCGTAAAGTCGGCGAACATTCGTCTCATTCTCGGTGAACATCAGCGGCGCCGCGCCCTCGACCGTCCATGCCAGCCGGCCAAGCCGCTCATGTTCGGCCACAACGACTCCAGGCCCGCCCTGGCTGAGCATCGGACGCACGGCCCCTTGGGTCCACGACCAGGTGTTGCGGAACCAGAGCTGGGGCAGGACATGCAGCGTCGCCACCGCCGGTCCGCGGTTGTGGATGGTCAGCGTCAGGTGGAGCGCCTCCGGCGACCGCTTGGCGTACTCGACCTCGACTTCGAAGTAGCGATTCTCCGCCAAAGCTCCCGTGTCAATCAGCTCGTACTCCAGCCCGGCAATGCCCCGGCGACGGTTCTCTTCCAGCAGATCGGCGTAGGGGAACGCCGCCTGCGGGTACTTGTAGAGCATCCGGTTGTAGCTGTGGGTGGGTGTGGCGTCGAGGAAGTAGTACAGCTCCTTGACGTCCTCCCCGTGGTTCCCCTCGCTGTTGGTCAGGCCAAAGAGCCGCTCCTTGAGGATCGGATCCCGGCCATTCCACAAGGCGAGACCGAGGCAGAGCAGCTGCTCGGCATCCGAGAAGCCCGCGAGGCCATCCTCGCCCCAGCGGTAGGCGCGACTCCGCGCGTGGTCGTGGGGAAATGAATCCCATGCCGTGCCAGAGCCGCTGTAGTCCTCCCGGACAGTGCCCCACTGCCGTTCCGAGAGGTACGGCCCCCACCGCTTCCAGGCTGCGCTGCCGGCCGTCGTTTCGCGGAGGCGCTCGGCTTCTGCATGATCTCGTTTCATGAGTTCTCTCCCACGAGCCAGTCGTGTGTGATGGCCTGTTCGGCAGCGATCATGAGGCGGAGGCGAGTGACGAACGCTTCGGGAGTTCGCACTTCGCGCATGCGCGCCCGCACTACCCGCCAGAGGGTCTGCTCGAGGCGCGCTGCCCGAGCGCATGCCGCACAGTCGTCGAGCTCCCTCTGTGCGTCCCACTGCTGACGTCCGCTGGTGTCAGAATCGTCCCGCCCTGTCATGCCGCAACGCCCTGCGGTGCATTTGCTCGGTCTTGCATGGTCCATTCGCTGTCCCTGCCTCGGTCGTGATTCAGCCGGGACTCGATCGCCCCGGCGCAGGGAACCTGCGCGGTCCGCCTTGAGGCCCCCCGGGCCTCCACGCCATAACTCACCGGCGTGCGGGATGGTTCCCCAGTGAATTCCGGGATATGTTAGAAACTTCGACAACCGGCGGGGAGAACCATGGGACAGATTCGGCATCGTGAGACGGGTGACGTGCTGTTCGAGACCGGGGGGAATTCCCTGGCCGGTGCGGTGCTCCCAGGAGTCGTGCTGCTCTACGGCGATCTGGCGGGGATGGACTTGAGCGGAGCCGATCTGCGAGGGGCCGATCTCTGCTCGACACACCTGCGCGGCGCGAACCTGCGGGGGGCGAACCTGAACGGTGCGGACCTGAGTGGCGCGGACCTGACCGACGCAGTGCTGGACGGGGCCAACCTGACGGACGCCCGCATGCTCGGCGTCAATCTCACCGGGACCTGGCTGCGGGACGCCGACCTGACCCGCATTACCGCCAAGCTCGCCTACTCGCTCGGCCGGGCACCGGACTTCAGCGGCGCGACCATGGAACGCGCCTCACTGGCCCACACCTCCCTGCCCCTGGCCCGGTTCACCGGCACCGACCTCACCGAGGCGACGCTCAACCACAGCGCCCTGGCCGGCGCCGATTTCACCGGTGCCATGCTGGCCAACGCCAGCCTCACGGGCACCGATCTGACCGGGGCGAAGCTGCGGCATGCAGATCTTTCCTGGGGCCTGCTGCATGCCACTCAACTCTCCGGCGCCGATTTCACGGATGCGACCATTGGCCGGACCGTCTTCGCGGCCTGTCCCACACTGGCCGCCGCTCGGGGCCTCACGGAGGTGAATCACGCCGACCGTTCCGCCATCGACATGGAGACCCTGACAGCCGTTCCCGCGCTGCCGGTGAAATTCCTGGAAGGGGTCGGCGTCAGCCCCGGGCTCATCGACCGCCTGGCGCTTCCCGTTCCCTCGCGGCCCTAGCCCGGGCCTCCGCGTTCCTCGGCCAGTCGCTTCAGCAGATCCTCCCGCAGGGAGGGAGGCGCTGCGATGCGGGAGAGCTTCGAGCGAATGTCCGAGATGACCCGGGACTCGAACCGGTGCTCGCTGGCGCAGGCGGCACAGGTGCGCAGGTGTTCCTCGACCAGCCGCAACTCTTCCACCGTGAGTTCGTGGTCAATAAAGTCATCCAACCGTCCGAACACCTCCTCGCAGGTCAGCCGCGTCGGGCCCATGGCGCTCATGCGTCACCTCCCCTGGCCTGCGTGAGTTCGTCGACAATGCCGCGATCCTGCGCCAGCTGCCACAATGCCCGCTGCAGTATCCGTCGACCCCGGTGCAGCCGAGACCGGACCGTCCCCACCGGGATCTCGAGTACTTCGGCGATCTCCTGATACGAGAAGTCCTGAATGAAGTAGAGCGTTGCGACCACCCGGTAGTCGTCCGGGAGGGCATCAATCGCCGTCCCGATCAGCTCTCCGTCCAGCTGGTCCATGACGAGCGCGGCGGGATTCTCGCTTTCCGCATGCAGTCCCGCGGCCGCAGTCTGGCAATAGAGGTAGAGCTCGGGCGTATCCTGCAGCTCCATCTGCACTCCTTCCCGCTTCCTTTTCCGGTACTTGCTGTAGAACGCATTGGTGAGAATCCGGAAGAACCACGCCTTGAAGTTGCTGCCCTGCTCGTATGATGCGAAGCCGCGCGAAGCCAGCAGCGCGGCATCCTGAACCAGATCCTCGGCATCGGCTGCATTGCGGGTGAGATGCAGTGCCGTCCTGTAGGCGCTGTCGAGCAGAGCCACCAGCAGCGCCTCATAACTTCCCGCGTCCGAACGAGACTTGGCCGGCTGGGTACCGACGACTCCCGCCACAAGGGCCAGAGAGATGCCGAGGTGGCCTGAGGCCGTCGCCATGTGGGTTCCGGCCAGATGCAGCAGTATCACGAATCCTCCATCGGACCAGTCCGGGTTCGGGGGTGCTGGAAGAGACGGTCGCGCCGTTGCACGGAAGGGTGCACCCGGAGGACCGCACTCGGCAATCCCTACCGGGCGCGCCGACGCCCTCGAACTGTCAACGTCCGAGCCCCCGCCGAGGTTCCCACCTGGCTGGCCTTCGGGCCGCCTCCCCGAGGTGCTTGCGAGCCCTGGGGTCCCGCCGATGCTCGGGCGCTATGGGAACTGCGGGGCCGGGCCGGTATGCAGGCCACCGTCCACCGAGCTGGACCACCGCGCCAGGATCGCAAGGACTCTGGCACGCTGGACCTTGTAGCGCAGCGGGATCGCGGTGCGAATCAGGCGGCGCGCGAAAGGTGAGCGAACCATCGTCGGCTCCGGTCACGAGAATCTCAGGGGCTGCGGAGGAAACGCCCGCAGCCTGTCCCCGGTTCCCGGACAGACAAAGCGCCCCGGCAGCACTGCCGGGGCGCTCGGTGAGCCTGCTGGCCAACCAGCGACTACTTCACTCTATAGCGCCAGAACTTGATCCCAGCGCCCTTGCCCGATACGGAGAATGGCTGCGTCTCCCCCACCTTGAGCGCGGGAAGCTCGGCCTCCCCGGTTGTGACGACCGTACCACCCTGGCCCAGGAACTCGATGAGGATCGTGACGGCCTTGACCGGGATCAGCTTGTTGTTCTCATCGCGAGGCTCACGGCCAGTCACCTTGCCCGTCAGAGTCGCGCGCTCCGGGGCCCGCTGGAAGTTGTCGATCGCGAGATCCACCTGCAGCGCCTCACGCTCGACAACCGCCGTGATCAGCTTGTCCGTGTCGCCGGCAAGCTTGTAGCCCTGAACCCGCAACGAGTGGGCGTAATATGAGAGCGGCTCGATCGCGATCAGCTGCTCGGCGGTGATAGCGAGCTTCGGGCCGTCGTTGAGCGCGAGATAGGCATTCGCCGCCGCCGACACGGCGTCGTGGTTGTTCGGATTGAGGCTGATGATCCGCCCAAAGGTGGCCGCCGCCGCCGCATACTCCTTGTCGTTGTATTGCTTGGCACCGATGTCAAACAGCTCGCCCTCAGAGAGGTTGCCGCCCTCCGGCCCGGTCGAGCTGGCGCTGACCAGCTGCGCCTCGATCATCGACGCGCTGTCCGGCATGCCAGCGGCCCGGAACGCGAGAAGCAGTCCCTTCTTGCCATCGAGATCCTCGGGCTTGGCCGCCACGTAGCGGCGAAAGGCCGCCGCAGCCTCAGCGGCGCGCCCGGCATCCAGCAACGCCTTGGCATGACGGTAGATCGAGTTGTCGCGCTGCTTGACCATCGCCGGCTCGGTGGGTTGCGTGGCGGCGGCCCGACCGAAGTACACCAGGGCGCTGTCCGCCTGCCCGCGACCGTCGAAGACGGCCCCCATGTAGAAGAAGGCGACGGGCTGGATCCGTTCAATCTGATTCGCCGCCCGCGCCAGCGTCAGGACGGAATCATCCTGCTTGGCCTGAAGAAAGGTGCCAGCGGCGGACACCAGTGCCACCCAGGCGCGATGGCGATACTTGGCGATGTCGGCCTTGCACGCAGGGGCAAGCTCCTCCGCACGGGTGAACGCGGAGTCCGCGCCGACGAGGTCCCCCTGCTGCAGATAGATCCGGCCAAGGTAATACCAGGCCGCGGGGTTCTTGCCCTGTCCGGCGGTGGACATGGCCTCGGTGATGACGCGGACGCCATTCTTCAATCCGTTGGTGCGATTGGATTGGTCTCCGCTGCCTTCAATCCCGGTCTTGAGATAGGTCTTCCCGCTGGCGATGCGAAAATCGCCCGCCCCATCGAGCTTGCAGTCGGGCTGCACCAGGCGGGTGTCGAGTGCGCCGATCACGCGAGATTGCACGCCGGTCTGGGCGGTGAGCGGAGCGGCCAGCAAGAGCATCGCCAGCCCGCAGATAAGTCCCTTGGTCATCCCTGCTCCCTGAGTGGGTGTGAAACGCCTGCGGCCATCCCGGCCACCAGCTGGCGCGCTTCGGCTTCGATCTCCCGCGCCACGTCATGAGCCGGGCGACCCTGGCGGGTCGCCGCGGCGCGAATGTCATCATACTCTGCTTTGACTCGAGGTCCGGCGGGTGTCGCCAGCACTTTTACCCGGATCGAGTGCCCGTCGGAGGTCGGCACCTCCAGCTGTGTACGTGCAAGGGTGACGCGTTCGGCGGTCACTCGACGCACGCCGGCAGTTGTACTGTGCAGGAAGAATGCTTCGGTGACCCGGTCGGCGACTGCGGTGTCACAGGTCACCTCGATCCGGAAACCAGGACGGCCCTTCTTCATCTGGGTGGTCCAGACCTGCACATCCAGCCCCCCCGCGGCGACCAATGCCTCCCGCAACGGCTCGATGTATTCGGGGCTCAGATCGTCAACGTCCGAGGACAGCGTCACGACGGACGTCGCCTCGACCGCCGGCTCCGCCAGGATGATACGGAGGGCGTTGGGATAGTCGACTGGGTCCCGTGAACCCGCCCCCCAGCCGGTCGCCACGGCGCGCCACCGGGCCGGTGGTGAACCAGCGCTCAGTACCCGCAGGAGCACTGCCCCCGTCGGTGTCGTGGCCTCGCCGGTGACCGGGCCGTTGGGACCGATCTCGATCCCTTCCAACAGGCGCGTCGTCACCGGGGCAGGCACGGACATCACGCCATGAGCGGCGTGGACCCATCCCGAGCCGAGCGAGACTGGCCGGGCATAGACCTGCCGTACGCCGAGGTATTCACAGGCCTCGATCGCTCCGATGATGTCGATGATCGCGTCCACGGCACCCACTTCGTGCAGGGCGACAGACTCGGTGGGCAGCCCGTGAATACGCCCCTCCTGTTCACAGAGCAGCTGGAAGGCGCGCACCGCCCGTTCCCGGACCCAGCCGCTGACGGGGGCGCGCTCAACGATGGCCAGGAGATCGGCCAGATGCCGGTGCGCACCGTCGCCGTGGTGGGCGTGAGCACCGGAAGCCCCACCGTGGTGGATCTGGTGTGAGTGGTCGTGATGATGGTGAACGTGCCCAGGCTGGTGCGGCGCGACGAAGTCGGGGCTGGGTGCCTCCGTGGCGCCGCCCGGCAGTGTCACCGACACCTTGCTGCAGGAGATTCCGCAGCGAAGGACTCGGGTAACCTCTACCCGGACATCCGGGAATCCCAGGCGCGCGGGCAGCTGGCCAAGCCAGGCCGCCGGCACTCCGAGATCGGCAAACGCGCCAAGCAACATGTCACCGCTGATACCTGCGGCAGGATCGAGGATGGCGAAAGGGGCCGGGCTCATGAGGGGGAGGAATATGGCCGACCGTGCGCGATATCGGCAGACCCCCGGGGGCTTGAGACGCCCGGCGGTCGCCCCCACCTCGAGTCATGCCGCAGGGAGTTCGGTCGGCTCGCGGTACAGCCACCCTGCCCCGGTGTTGAACACGATCACCCGTTCACCCGCGGTGAGCTGACCACGCGCGAGCAGCTGGCGGACAGCCGCGAGTCCGGCACCACCCTCGGGGGAGAGATCGATGCCCTCGTCGGTCGATCCCCGGGCTGCTTCCTCCGTCAACTCGTCATCGGTGACGGCGACGGCAGACCCGCCACTCTCGCGCAACGCCCTGAGGATCAGGCGGTCGCCCAACGGGCCCGGCACCCGCAATCCGCTCGCCACAGTCCACGGTGCATCCCACGGAACCGCGCGATCCTCCCCGGCCTCGAACGCCCGGACGATCGGGGCACACCCGCTCGACTGGACGCTGTACATCCGCGGGGCGGGATCGGTGACCCAGCCGGCGTCACGCAGCTCCTGAAACGCCTTCCACATTCCGATCAGCCCGGTTCCGCCGCCGGTGGGATAGATGATGGCGTGGGGCAGCGTCCAGTTGAGCTGCATCGCCAGCTCGAGGCCGAGGGTCTTCTTCCCCTCAATGCGATACGGTTCACGGAGGGTCGAGAGATCCACCGCCTGATGCTCTGCGCCCCACGCGCGCGCGGCCTTGCCGCAGTCCCCGATGTGTCCGTCCAGCAGCTGCAGGTCTGCGCCGAACATGTGGATCTGGGCGAGAATCGGACGTGGAGTGGTGCGGGGCGCGTAGACCCGAACGGTGACGCCGGCCCGCGCGGCGTATGCCGCCGCCGCAACGCCCGCATTCCCGGCCGTGGGAATCACGAACTGTGTCGCTCCGGCCGCGACGGCCCGCGTGACTGCCGCACTCAGCCCCCGGGCCTTGAAGGATCCCGTGGGATTGGCCCCCTCGTCCTTGATCCAGAGATCGGGCAGTCCGACGCGCGACCCCGCCCGCATGCACGGGAGCAGTGGCGTGTCTCCCTCTCCAAGAGTCACCGGCTGTTCCGTGGCAAGGAGCGGCAGAAAGGGCCGGAATCGCCACATCCCCTGGCCGCGGCGCACTTCGGCCCGCGCGATAAGGCCCGGAAGAGGACGATCGGGATAACGTACCAGCCAGGGCTGGCCACACCGGTCGCAGACCGATGCGAAACCCTCGGGGCCGCGCCAGTGGTCACAGGCGGAACATTCGAGCTGCCAATCCATCAAAAGATCATCCGCCGTGAACCGGTGGTGTGTCAGGCGCCGAGGAAGCGCTCGGCCAGCTGCTCCAGCCGATCATCGTGCCGCGAACGGGCATAGGCGAGTATCTGCTCGACCTCGGCGCGGAGTGCCGGGTCGCCCCAGCGGTAGCCGGTGGCCGCTTCCGCGCCGGGCGAGTCACCCTTGTTCGCCGCCTCGAGCAGAACCCAGGCGGCGGCCTGCGGGAAGCTCGGATCGGAGCGGGGCGGGAGCTCATAGCGGATCGGGACATCGTCCTGATCCTCCTTGACGAAGGCGCGTGACATGAGCGGAAGTTAGCAGGTGGCAGGTGGCAGGTGGCAGGTGGCAGTGCAGCGGTGCTGGGGTCAGACGCCCTTTGTCACGGCGGCCAGAACCCGTTCCGCCAGTCGCTGGGAGAAACCGGGCAACGCCGCGATCTCCCCGACCGAGGCCGACTTCACGCCGGCCAGGCTGCCGAATTTCTCCAGGAGGAGCCGCCGTCGGTTGGGGCCGACACCGGGAATCTCCAGGAGTGCCGAAGTGATCGTCCGCTTGGTACGGCGCTGCCGGTTGTAGGTCACGCCGAATCGGTGGGTCTCGTCGCGCAGTCGCCGCAGCAGGCGGAGCGAGGGACTGCGACGGGGCAACCGGAGACTCTCTGATCGGCCGGGAAAGAAGATCTCTTCCTCCTTCTTGGCGAGGCTGACGATCGGGATGTCGCCGCACCCCAGCGCAGTCGCCGCCTCGACGGCAGCGGAGAGCTGGCCTTTCCCGCCATCAATGACGATCAGGTCCGGCAGCGGCTTCGCCTCCTCCCGGCGCCGGGTCAGATAGCGGGTGAGGACCTCATGAATCGCGGCAAAATCGTCCTGCTGCCCAGCACCCTTGATCTTGAACTTGCGATAGTCACTCTTGCGCGGTCGGCCGGCCTCGAACCAGACCAGGGAGCCGACGGTGTCGCGCCCCTGATTGGTGGAGATGTCGACGCAGATCATGCTGCGGGGCACGGTGTTCAGCCCAAGATCACGGCCCAGCGCATAGACCGGATCGCCGGAGCGTTCGTCGGTCTCGAACGATTCGATCCGCAGACTCTCCATCAGGTGGCGCGCATTCTGGTCGGCAAGATCAAGCCAGCGCCGGGCGGTGCCGCGCTGCGGGACGTTCCATTCCGTTTCCGGCAGCAGCTCCTGCAGGAGGTCGATGTCAGCCGGCGGAAACGGCAGCACGAGCCGGCGGACCCGACCCTCCAATGGCACATAGGAACGGACCAGGAGGAAGCTCAGGATCTGCTCATCGGTTTCGTCGCCCAGATTCTCCAGGAACGCCTGCTCGCGCAACACGACCCTGCCCTCCCGCACCCGCAGAAACACCCCCACGGCATCATCGCCATCCCTCGCGTACCCCACGATGTCCGCATCTCCGGTGCCCAGCGCCTCCACGCCGGAAGGCGACTCAACCTGCTCGAGCCACTTGAGCTGGTCGCGGAACTGGCCGGCACGCTCGTAGTCCTGTCGCTGACTGGCGACGAGCATCGCCTCGCGAACCTTGGCGCGGACGTCCACGGTGCGCCCCTCAAGGAAATCGACGACATCGGAGATCATCGCCCGATAGTCGGTTTCGCTCTGCCATCCGACGCAGGGAGCGAGACAGCGTCCGATGTGATAGTCCAGGCAGGGCCGCTCGCGTCGCTCGGAAGGGAGATCATCGGCGCAGCTCCGCACCGTGTAGAGCCGGCGGACGACCGCCAGCGTCCTCCGTAGCAGCGCCACGTCCGTGTACGGCCCGAAGTAGCGCGCGCCCGCGATGTCGCGCCTCCGGGTCACCAGGACCCGGGGGAAGGGGTCGGCGAGGGTCACCGCAATCGATGGATAGCTCTTGTCGTCCTTGAGCCGGACATTGAACTTCGGGAGGTATTCCTTGATCAGGTTGTTCTCGAGCAGCAGCGACTGCACTTCGTTCGGCACGACGATGGTCTCGACATCGGCGATCTGCCGCACGAGGTAGGCCTGCTTGGGACTGCTGCCCGCATCGGCCGCGAAGTAACTCCGCACCCGGCTCCGCAGCCGCTTCGCCTTCCCGACATACAGCACGTTGCCGTCGGCGTCCTTCCACAGGTAGACGCCGGGCTGGTCCGTCAGGGTATCCAGCTTCCGCTGGAGCGACTCAGGCAGGTCCACGGCGGCGAAACAGTCGGCCGGTGAGGGCGAGCGCTTCCGGCACGCCGACAAAGGTGGTGACGAGGAGATAGGTCGCCGCGAACGGCAACAGCGCCACCAGGGCGGCGGCAATTGGCGGCAGCAGCGGACCCAGCCATGAGGCGCCAAACCCGGCCACTCCGCCCAGCAGGGCCGCGCCCCAGAGCGTCGCGAGGAAGCGGAGCGGCAGGCCCGTCTCACCGATGCGCCGGGCGAGTCCTCGACGCAGCAGGGCGAACTCGAGCCAGCCGGCGAGACCGGCCGTGGCGGTGAGGCCCGCGGCCCCCCACTTCGGGTCGAGACCCAGCAACGGAGGAAGGGGCACCGCGGCGAGATACCCGAGCAAGGTCGTCAGGATGACCCGGATCACGGCGAAGCGCAGCGGTGTGCGGGTATCGCGCAAGGCGTAGAAGCCGGAGCTGTAGAGCCGTCCCATCGCCGCGGCGAGCAGACCGACCGCAGAGCCCGCGAGAATCGCCCAGACATAGCGGCTGTCCGCCGCGGTAAAGCGCCCGGTCTGGAACAACGCGGCCGCGATGACGCCGCCAAAACCCAGGAAGGCCACGACCGAGGGCACCACCAGAAAGGCGATGCGCCGAAGCGCCGCGTTGAGCCGGGCCCGCAGCACCTCGGCCACCTCCCTTTCCGACCCCGTCGCACTCGACATCGCCGGCAGCTCGGCCGCCGAAATCGACATCCCGAAGAGGCTCACCGGCAGCGTGTAGAGCACCTGTGCGTTGGCGAGGGCCGAAACCGCGCCCGTGCCGAGCAGGCTCGCGAGGATACTGTCGACGAAGGCGCTGATCTGGACGACGCCGCGACCGACGAGCACCGGGCCGAAACTCCGCAGCACGGTCCGCACCTGCGCCGAGGCCACGTGCAGTGACGGGCGCAGATGGCGCAGCAGCGTCAGCACCGTCGGGAGCTGCACCAGAAACTGCAGCGCGCTCCCAATGACGGAACCGAGCGCGGCCGCCACGGCCAGGCCGTTCTGATCGGTGTGACCGGCGCGGAGCAGCACCGTCACGATGATCGCGACATTCCAGATCACCGGTGCGGCATACGACAGCAGGAACCGCCGGTGACTGTTGAGGACTCCCAGGCACCACGCCGAGAGCACCAGGCATCCGGCGCCCGGAAAGAGCAGCCGGACCAGCTGTTCGGTCAGCGCGCGCTTGGCGGGCGGAAATCCGATCGCGATGACATCGGTGAGCGGCCCGGCGAACAGCATCCCCAGTAGGACGATGACCGACGTTGCGAGCGCGAGCAATCCGAAGACGGTATTGGCGACATCCTCCGCCTCCGCATCCCGCCCTTCGGCGCGCAGGCGGGTATACACCGGGATGAAGGAGGCCGACAGCACCCCTTCGCCCAGCAGATTCTGCAGCAGATTGGGAATCCGGAACGCCGCGTTGAAGGCGTCGTTGGCGTCGGAGAGGCCGAGAAAGTGTGCCAGGACGCGCTGGCGGACGAGCCCGAAGATCCGGCTGAGGAAGATGCCGGCCGCCACCAGTACTGCGTGCCGACTGCTGGAAGGCGCGGCAGGCGTCGGAGGCACCCTACGGCTTGGGCGGCGGGAGTGAGCGTCCCGGGTGCTCCTCGAGCAGGCGCTGGAGGAACTGGTTCTCCTCCTGCAGCAGTTGGACCGAACGCTGCAGGTCCTCGACCTCGCCTTCCAGCGTTTCCATCTTGCGCGCCAGATCGCCCAGACTGGTCGGAGCCTGCTCCGACCCCTCCAGCCGTCGACCGAGCGCCTTCCCGATCGGGGAATCGATGATGATGCCCAGGACCGGGATCATGAGGGCGACGAGGAGGATCAGACCGAGAAATGCCATGGCCGAGTTTACGCCGGACCGGGGGCGGCTTCAAGTGCCGCGCGGTACCAGTCGCCGATGGAGGTGAGCAGCTCGGACAGGAGGGGCGGCCCGTAGCGCGCGAGTACGGGTGCCGCGGTCAGCACCCGTTCCTGGGGCTTGCCCAGCGGGAGCAGAGCGTCGCGGGCCCGGGCGATCTGCTGGGTCTCGGTCGCCTGGCGCTTCTTCAGGTGATTCACCAGCCGCTTCTCGGCGTCCTGCGTGCCACTCAGGGCCTGCTGGCCGAGGTTCTGGATCGGTTTCTCGATGGTGGGGTCGATCGTGGCAGCAGCGGCGGCGAGCGCGGCGTAGTGCTCGGTGAGTGCCTGGCGCAGGGCGGTGAGGGCGACGCCGGCCTCGGGGGGCAGCTGGGAGCGAACCACCCTGCTCTCGAGCTGCTGCCCCGGGGCAAGCAGTTCCTCCAGCGTCGCCTTGAACTTCTCCAGTACCCGGTCCACCCGGGTCTCCACCAGGAGTCCCGACCAGCGCGGCACCGGCAGTTGCCGGGGGACGTCGAGGACCGGGTACACCGCCTCTGCGAGCGACAGATAGCGCAGCTCACCCGGACCGGCGACATAGGCGACGGTGGGAAGCAGCGCGCTCTCGATAACCGGCCGAAGCAGCACATTGGCGGAGAGCCGTTCGGGCGTCTCGGTTGCGATGCGCTGCAGCTCCTCGCGGGTACATCGCTCGCCGGAGCGACGAGTGGTGAACTCCCCGCCGGCCTGCACCAGTCGGTCGCGGCCCGCCTTCCCTTCCAGCATCACCAGCGTCGCACCCTCCCCGACCGCGATTCCCGCGTCATGACCGTGGGCCAGGAGCTCGGCATGGCGCGCGACGAGCCGCTCCCCGATCCTGCCGGCACCGTCGAGCGCCGCGAGAATCGCTGGCGCCTGGGCGCGTTTGGCAGCGGGGTGGGTCGGATCGAACAGCACCACACCGAAGGGAGCAAACCATTCGGCGAGGAGCCCGCTGCAGCTCGCCGCGAGGCTCGCCTGCGGCTGGTAGTGCCGACCGATCTGGCTGAGGGTCGCCTCACGAAACTCGGAGGGCGGAAGATCGGCGGCAAGTCGCTCCAGTACCGCACCAATCTCGGTGCCGAGCAATTCCCGGTACAGCGGCGTGAGGGAAGCGTCCGGCGCCCGCTCCCTCAGCGTCGTCGTCACCGGCGCCCCGTCTCCGCCGAGCCAGGTGGCGTGATTCCCCTCGGCGAAATCGTGGTCGTCGCCCGCCGCCCAGAAGACCGGCACCACGGGCCGACGCCACCGTTCCTCCAGCACCCGGGCAAGCGCGACAGCCGACAGCGCCTTGTGGATCGTATACAGCGGCCCGCCGAGCAGGCCCGGCTGCTGCCCGGTTGTGACGACCAGGACGCGGGGGTCCCGCAGCCTGGCGAGCTGATTGGTATCCGTCGTCAGGAACGCGGGGAGCAGCGCTTCGGGGATACCACTGCTCCGCTCGGCAGGCCACGAGACGCTGGCCGCGAGCGGCGTGGGGACGATTCGGACACTCACGGCGCCACCTGTGCCAGCAGAATTGCGCGTGACCCTGCGCCGGAAGGAGCGCCGTCGTAGTCGCCAAAACCGGCGAGGACCCTGGCGCCGTGGTGCTCGATCATCGCCTGCAGCTCCCCAAACGAGAAGAGTCGAACCCGTTCCTCGAATTGCCGTCCATCGGGCAGGAGCAGCGTCTTGCGCACGACGCGGCCGTCGTCGAGGATCTCGCGCCGCACCTCTACGCAGGCGCCACCGAGCTGTTGCACTTCGCGCGGCACCAGCCCGGCACGTACAGCCGCGGCATCGAGGAAGTCCAGCACGAACCACCCGCTGACGCGCACCGTCCCGAGCATCTCGCCCATCGCTGCATCGTGCTCGACATCGGTCGCGAAGTAACCAAAGCTGGTGAAGAGATTGACGGTGAGATCCATCGAGCGGGCCCGGAAGGGCAGGAACCTCATGTCGGCCCGGACCAGCGGACGCGAAGTCACCGTCCGGGCCCGGTCCAGCAGCACGCGCGAGAGATCGAACCCGAACACTCGCGCCCCGGCCGCTTCGAGCGCGCCCATGTGACGACCGGGCCCACAGGCCACATCCAGCACGCGCCACCCCTCCCGCCAGGGCAAGGTCTGCCGGAGCAGGCGGATCAGGCGCCCGGCGTCCTCCTCATCCCGGTGCGGATAGAGAGCGAGGTACTCCGTGCCGAACCAGTCTTCGAACCACTCAGCCATCGGCCGTCAGCCCTCAGCCATCAGACAACGGCCAATTGCCACCGAATGCTTCCGCTGACGGCTGACGGCTGACGGCCAGTCACTTGTGATACGGCTCCCCCCTGAGAATCGTGCACCCCCGATAGAGCTGTTCCAGCACCACCACGCGGGCCAGTTCGTGCGGCAGCGTCATCGGACCAAGACCCCACCGTTCCGCCGCGTCCGCCAGGAGCGTCGGCGCCAGGCCGTGGGATCCCCCAAGGATTACCACCACCGGCCGGGCACTAAGCTGCCACTGCTCGATGCGCCGGGCCACCTGCTCGCTGGACCAGGGCGGAGCGCTCCGGTCCAGCGCCACCACCCGGGTTCCAGGAGCGATCCGGTCGCCCAGCCGTTCCCCTTCCAGTTTGAGGGCCGCGGCAGGGCTGGAGGCGTTCCCGGCTTCCCGCACCTCGACTTCAGCGGTCTTGTGGTAGCGCCCCAGGCGCCGGAGATACTCATCCGCGGCAGCACGAAAGATCGGTCGCAGCCGCCCCACTGCCAGCACCGTCAGCTGTTCCGTGCTACGCGTACATCCCTCGCAGCCGATGCACCGCCGCCACCCGCTCGATGGCCAGCATGTATGCCCCGATGCGATTGGACACCTTGTGCTTCTCGGCCATGGTGGTCACTTCGTCGAAGGAGTGCACCATGATTTTCTCCAGCCGGCTGATCACCGTCTCCTCATCCCAGAAGTAGCCGCCGCGATCCTGCACCCATTCGAAGTAGCTCACGGTCACGCCACCGGCATTCGCGAGGATGTCCGGGATGACGAAGATGCCCTTGGCATTGAGAATCTCGTCCGCGGCAGCGGTGGTCGGGCCGTTGGCGCCTTCGCAGATGATCCGGGCCTTGATACCACCGGCGTTTTCATGGGTGATGACGTTTTCCAGCGCGGCGGGCACCAGCACCTCGCAGTCGAGGTGCAGGATCTCCTCGTTGCTGATGTGCCTGGCCTTGGCGTAGGTGTTGAGGAGTTGCTTGCCCTGCACATGCTTGAAGACGTCGGCGAGGTCGAGACCCTTGGGATCGTAGATGCCGCCCGACTTGTCGCTGACGGCCACGATTGTCATCCCCGCCTTGGCCATGAGATCGGCGGTAACCGATCCCACGTTGCCGAATCCCTGCACCGCCACCCGGGCGCCCTTGAGCGGGATGTTCAGCTTCTTCAGCGCCTCACGCGTCACCAGCATGCACCCGCGGCCGGTCGCCTCCCGCCGGCCGAGCGAACCGCCCATCTCGATCGGCTTGCCGGTCACGACCGCGGTCACCGTGTGCCGCTTGTGCATGGAGTAGGTATCCATCACCCACGCCATGACCCGCTCATTGGTATTCACGTCCGGCGCGGGGATGTCGGAGTCGGGGCCGAGCGTCTCGATGATGCCGGTAGTGTAGCGGCGGGTCAGCCGCTCGATCTCGCTGTTGGACATCGTCGTCGGGTCGCAGATCACCCCACCCTTGGCCCCGCCGAACGGCAGGTTCACCACGGCGCACTTCCACGTCATCCACGCGGCGAGCGCGGTGACCTCGTCCAGCGAGACCTGCAGGTCGAATCGGATGCCGCCCTTGGCCGGGCCGCGCGACGTGTTGTAGATGACCCGATACCCGGTGTAGACCTCGACATCTCCGTTGTCCAGCCGGACCGGCACCGCCACCGTGATCTGCTTCTCCGGCATCCGCAGGATCTTGTAGAGTCCAGGCTCGAGCCCGAGCCGCTTGGCGGCGTCGTCGAACCGGGACATCATCTCCTCGAATGGGTTCTCGGCCGCGAGAAAACGATCCTTCTCTGGCTTCATGACGGTCTGGGACGGGCGCGGATTGATCGCGGTCATAGCATCTCCAATGAGTTTACAGCCGCTCGGGCGGTGTGACGACCGCATCGAGGGCCAGGGCGACGGCGTCGCCAGCTGCTTCCCAGGTGAGATCCAGCACGGCCACCAGCGGTTCCGGTGCATCGGCCGGCCAGCGGTCCCGGAGCTTCACTGCATCCTTCTCCGTGATGACCAGATGGTCGGCCCGCCGGGCCGCGTGGGCCAGCCAGGCGATATCCTCCTGGCGGTACTCGTGATGATTCTTCCAGGTGGCGACTTGCACGGCAGCGCCAGTGGCCTTCATCTGGGTCACGAAGGCTTCCGGATCTCCGATCGCCGCGGCAGCCACCACTCGCCGTCCTGCCAGCGATGCGGGGAGAACCGGCTGTGCGCTCAGCAGGCCCTCCAGCCGAACCAGCCCCAGGTGCACGATCGCGACCGGCACCGTGACCCGGGAACGAACTTCCTCCAGCAACGCCTCGGCGACATCGAGGCTGGCCCGCTTGCGGGTGATGATCACGAGATCAGCCCGCCCGAGTGCCTCCAGCCCTTCGCGCCACGGGCCCGCCGGCAGCGACCAGTGGACCGCCTGCGTCGTCTCGGCACTGATCACCAGCAGGTTCAGGTCCCGGCGGACATCCAGCCGCTGAAAGGCGTCATCCAGCACCAGTACCTGCGCCCCCCGTGCCAGGGCCCGCTCGGCGCCGGCCACCCGATCGGCGTCGGCAATGACGTGAGCACCGGGGACGGCGTGCGCATGCACCGCGGCTTCATCACCCCCACCATACGGCCGAAGCAGGATCCCCGGCACGATACCTTGCGCCGCGTACCGCCGCGCGATCCAGATGGCCAGCGGAGTCTTGCCCGATCCGCCGACGGTGAGATTCCCCACCGCCACGGCCGGTAGCGGGAGATCGTGCAGCGGCAGCCAGCCGCGGGCATACGCCGTCGCGCGCGCCCGCATCCAGCTGCGCCAGAGCAGAGACACGGGCAGCAACGCCGTGCGAGCCACGCGGGCGTCGAGGCGCCGGCTGGTCCACAGCCAGCGGATCAGGCGGTGAGTGTCGCCGCGGCGTCCGGCCATGCTGCCAGTCTGATAGCGTCCTCGAGCGAGGCGAGTACCCCGTCCTCCGCGGCCTGCGGTGACATTCCCTGCACCATGACCGGCTCCCCATAGGCGATGCGAACCGTGGTGAACGGCGCGGGGACGAGGAACCGGTCCCAGGAACGCGCTCGCCATCCCCGCCGAGCACCGGCGAATACCGGCAGCACACTCACCCCTGCGCGCGCAGCGGCCTGCAGCAGCGCGGGTTTGAGCACCCGCCTTGGACCGCGCGGCCCGTCCGGTGTCGCGCCGACTGGCACCCCCTCCCGCAGGGCGCGGAAGGCCTGCCGCAGGGCGCGACTGCCGCCCCGGCTGCTCGAGCCGCGAATGAGGCGATAACCCAGCGGAGCCGCAAGGGAGGCGAGATACTCGCCGTCATGGGCCTCGCTCACCAGCGCGGCGACGCCCCGATGCCGGTGGTGCCAGAGGACCGGCAGGAGGGCCTCGTGCCAGGTCAGCAGCAGGTACGCGTGCCCTGATGCGAGGACCCTCTCGCCCCGTTCCGGTCGAACCACCTCGATCCGCCACGACCTGGCTAGCAACCGGGCAACCGGTGGCCCAGCCCAACGCAGGAGCGCACGACCCAGTTCCCTCACAGCCCGGCAAGGTCGAGAGCCAGCTCCGCGACCCGCCCGCTCGCTCCCGACGCGCCGAGCCGGGGCACGATCGCCGCCAGCGCCTCCACCTGTGCCCGATGTGCGCTGCTGGTGTCATCCAGCAGGGGCCGCAGCGCGGCGGCCACCGACTCAGCTGGAACAGGCCAGTGCCAGAACTCCGGCACCACCAGCTTTTCTGCGACCAGATTCGCCAGCCCGATGTGATCGACTGTCAGCACCCGCTCCGCGATCTGATGCGTGAGCCACGACGTCCGGTAGGCCACCACCATCGGGCGGCCGGCGCAGGCAGCCTCGAGCGTGGTTGTTCCTGACTTGAGCAGGACGGCGGTTGAGGCGGCCAGCACCCGGTCCGGAACCTCCCGGAACAGGAGAATCGGGCCGGCATCCGGGTAGTAGCCGCTGGACGTCGCCGCGGTCACGACATGAGAGCAGGCACCCACCGCCAGCATCTGTTTCGCCACGTCCCGAAACAACGGCCAGTTCCGCGCGATCTCCCCTTCACGACTGCCGGGAAAGATACCAAGGATCGGGCCCGCCGACGGCAACTGCATCGCAAGGCGGGCGGCGGGCCGGCTCGGCCAGACCCGCTCCGCCAGCGGGTGCCCGACAAAGGTGGCCGCGACACCCCGGCTCGCAAACCAGGCCGCCTCGAAGGGGAGCACGGCCGCAATCCGATCCGCCGCAGCACGCAGGCGGGCAATTCGACCTGGGGCCCAGGCCCACAATTGCGGAGCAACGTACCACAGCACCGGCACACCTGCCCGCCGGAGCCGGGCCCCGAGGCGCAGGTGGAACTCGGGATAGTCGATCAGGATCGCCAGCGCGAATCGTCCCGCCACCGCATCCCGCGCCAATCCACGCATCAGGCGCAGGTGGCGTGGGATGGCTCCGGCCACTTCGAGGAAACCAATGGCGCTCAACTGATCGACCGTGGACCGCAGGGCGACGCCGGCGTCGGCCATCGCCGGCCCGCCGGGCCCTTCGAACAGCAATCCCACTCTTCGACTCTGGAGTTCCTGCACCAGCGCTCCGCCGAGCTGGTCGCCCGATGGCTCGCCAGCAGAGACCAGAATGCGCCGGCCTGCCGCGCTCACGGCTCCAGGTGCGGTGCTGGCGTGGCGAGGTGCACCGCTTCGGTGACGCGCAGCGCGAGAGCGAGGGCCGCACGCCCCTCCGCCCCGGAGACAAAGGCCTCGCCATCGCCCCCGCGCACCGCCTCAACGAAACTCTCCAGCTCGAGACGCAGCGCATCGGCCAGCGGGGCCTGGAGCGGAATCCGCTCGGTCACCTCTTCCAGCCGCGCGTCATCCCCACGGGTCCAGCGATTGCGCAATCGGAGAAATTCGCCCCGGCCCTGCGCCAGATCCAGGGAGAGATACCCCTCCTCCTGGTAGATGCGGAGTCGCCGTACCTGCGCCTCCGCGATGCGCGAGGCCGTCACACTCGCGACGAGGCCGGTGTTGAATTCGACATGCGCATGCGCCACATCGAGGTGCGCCGAGAGGACGGCCGCCCCGTTGGCGCGCACATCGACCGCTTCCAGCAGCGCTCCGCCGGCCAGGTGCAGAATGAGATCGAGATCGTGGATCATCAGATCGAGAACGACCGGGACATCGGTCCCGCGCGGCTGGAACGGCGCCAGGCGCTCGCATTCGATGAACAGTGGCCGATCGAGAAACGGCTGGGCCCCGCGTAGTGCTCGATTGAATCGCTCGATGTGGCCAACATGCAGGATGACCCCCGCCCGCTCCGCCGCCACGATCAGCGCGTCGGCCTCGGCCACCGTAGCCGCCAGTGGCTTCTCCATGAGCAGTGGGCGGCCCGCCTGGAGCACCGCCAGCCCTACCTCACCATGGTCTGCGGTGGGCACCGCGACGGTGACCGCCCGGGCCAGGGTCAGCAATTCCTCCCGCGAGCGGCAGGCGCGGGTGCCGAGCATCGACGCGACGTGCCCGGTCCGCTCCGGGCGGATGTCGTAGACCCCGACCAGTTCGACGTTCGGCATGGCGGCGAGGTGGCGGGCGTGATGCCAGCCGAGCACACCGACGCCGATCACCCCGACCGGGAGAGGCCCTTTCATGCGGGGACGCCGCGCCGCGCGGTCGTGACGAACGCGACGAGCCGCGCCACCTCCGGCGTGCGGGCGGCGGCGTCCTGGAGTTGCGCCACCGCCTCCGACCGCGACAGGGTTGCGTTGAACAGGAGCCGGTAGGCGTGTTTGAGCTCCGCCAGCGTTTCGCTGGTCATGCCGGCGCGGGACAGCCCGACCGTGTTCAGACCGAACAGCCTGACCGGATTGCCGACGGCCTTCACGTATGGGGGAATGTCCTGCGGAATACGTGAGGCCCCCCCGATAAACGCCGCGGTGCCGATGGTGACAAACTGGTGGACCGCGATCAGTCCGCTCAAGGTGACCCGGTCCTCGACGGTCACATGCCCCGACAGCTGGGTCGCATTGGCGATCGTGACACCGTCACCCACGCGGCAATCATGGGCCACATGGACAGAGGTCATCAGGAAACAGTCGGCGCCGATCACCGTCAGGCCGGTCGCGCTCGTGCCCCGGTTCACCGTGCTGTGCTCCCGGATCACCGTGCGTGGGCCCACCGACACCCGGGTCGGCTCACCGCGGTACTTCACGTCCTGCGGGTCCGACCCGAGCACCGCCCCCGCCCCAATGACAACGCCGGCCCCGAGGTCCACATTGCGCTCGAGCACTGCGTGCGCGCCGAGACGGACCCCGTCGCCGACCACGACACCCGGCCCAACCACGGCATACGGTCCCACCTCGACGCCCTCGCCCAGTTCGGCGTCGGCGTCGATCACGGCGGTCGGGTGAATCGCCAGCGTCACCGATCCACCACGCATGCCATCATTTCCGCCTCGGTGGCTACCTGGCCATCCACCAGCGCCACGCCCTTCATCTTGGCGATCTTGCCGCGGAACTGGAGCATCTCGATCTCCATCCGCAGCTGGTCGCCGGGAACGACCGGGCGGCGGAACTTCACGTTATCGAGCGACATGAAGTAGACCACCTTCTTTTCCCGGTCGGGAACCTGGCCCATCAGCAACAGCCCGCCGGTCTGGGCCATGGCCTCGACGATCAGCACTCCCGGCATGATCGGGTGCCCGGGAAAATGTCCCTGAAAGAACGGCTCGTTGATCGTGACATTCTTCAGGCCCACGATCCGCGTGGTGCCCTCGACCTCCAGGATCCGGTCCACCAGAAGGAACGGATACCGGTGCGGCAGCGATTCCATGATCTTCACGACGTCGATCATCCGTCCTCCTCGATACGGCCTGCGCGAGCCAGCGCCCGCATGCAGGTCAGGTTGCCTCGGTGACTGGGCCGCTCGGCCGTGATCCGCACCCGCGGCCGGACACCAAGGAGCGCCAGATCGCCGAGCAGATCGCCCAGTTTGTGCCGGGCGAATTCGTTCGGCCAGCGGAGCGTCGTGTTCAATACCGCCGTCGCGGAGCAGAGAATCGCGCTGTCGAGCGTGGCGCCAGCGAGGAGGCCACGCGCCCGCAGCTGCGCCACCTCGGCCTCAAAGCCGTAGGTCCGCGCTTCCGCGCAATACTGAGTGAACGCCGCGGCGGTCACGATCAACTCGGCACTCTGCCGGCCGATCACCGGTTCGCGATGCTCGAGGGTGACCGCCAGGTGGAGGCTCGGCGCCGGCTCCACCCGGTATCGCGACTCACCATCGCTGACCTCGAATGCGCGATCCAGCAGTAGCGACCGGCGACTCCGGGGATGCTCTGCGCGGCCCGCCTCCTGCAACAGCGCGACGAACGGCGCGAAGGAGCCGTCACAAATCGGGAGTTCGGGGCCAGCCACCTCGACCGTCAGGTCATCGATCTCAGCGGCGACGACGGCCGCGAGGAGGTGTTCGACGGTCGCGATACCGCCGGGCTCGCTCCCCAGCACCGTGCGCCGTTCGGACCCGGACACCTGGTCGAGGGCCGCCAGCACGGACTCGACACCCGGCCGATCTGTCCGCCGGAACACGATTCCCTGCCCCGCGGCGGCGGGCACGAGGCGCAGGTGCACCGTGCAGCCGGTGTGGAGGCCGATTCCCCCGAGTTCAGCGGTGCGCGCGATCGTCTGCCGCACGCGCTGCCAGCCGATAGAGAGTCGCCTGGGCCCGCAGGAACAGCCGGTGCGGGCGTGCGGGATAGCCGCTCACCACCGCCCCGGCCGGCACGACGCCAGGACCGAAGACCACGCTTTTTGCCCCGATGGTCGCCCCATCACCGACCGTCACATGATCGGCGATTCCCACCCCTCCCGCTATGGTCACGTCATCGCCGATGCGGCAACTGCCGGCGATCCCGGTCATCGCCATGACCAGGCAGTCCGCCCCCAGCCGCACGTTGTGACCAATCTGCACCAGATTGTCGATCTTCGTCCCGCGACCGATCACGGTGTCCTCGAACCCCCCACGATCGACGCAGCTGCCCGATCCCACCTCAACATCATCCTCCAGCACGCACCGGCCGAGATGCGGCAGGCGGCCGTGCCCCGCCCCGCCCCGCAGGAAGCGGAATCCCGGCCCGCCGATCACCGCTCCCGCCTTGAGCACCACGCGCGCGCCCAGCGTCGTTCCAGGGTAGCATGCGACGCGCGGACCGATCAGACAATCCTCACCGCAACAGAAGCCGGCCCCGAGCCAGGCGCCGGCCCCCACCTGAGTGCGCGCACCGAGATGCACACCCGACTCCACCACGGCAAAGGGCCCGACAGAGGTGCCGGGCCCGCAGACGACATCGGCTGCGATGCGCGCATCCGGATCGACACCCTCCGGCGTCATCGCCGGTGGTTGGAACACCGCCGCCGCCGCCACAAGCGCCCGCTCGACATCGTGCACCACGATCCGGGTCGCGGGGCCCTCGCTCGTCACCGGCACCGATTCCGAGACGAGAACCGCCCCCGCCAGGCTCTGGCGGAAGGCGGTCAGGTACCGGGCCGAGATGAGGAAGCTGAGGTCCGTTGGCCCTGCCCGGTCGAGCGGGGCCATCTGCGACACCACTACGTTGCCATCACCTTCGATCCGGCCACTCAGGCGTTCCGCGAGCGCCGCGGCAGTCAGGAAGGGACGCGGCACTCGGGGCTCAGGGCCGGGCCTTCATCTTGTCGAGAACCTTTTCGGTCAGGTCGAGCGACTTGTCCGCCGCGACGATCAGTCCGTCGTTGGCGCTGACATCGAAAATGATGGCGTAGCTGCCGTCCGCCCGGACCGCCTCGATCGCCTCGTTGACCCGGCTGTGGATCGGGGAGAGGAGATCCTGCTCCCGCTGGCCCGCCTTGTCCTGCAGTTCCTTCGCGCGGGCCTCCAGCTTGCTTCGCTGCTCCTCGAGGTCCCGCCGGCGCGCCGTCTTGGCCGTCGCGGAGAGCATTACCGACTTCTGTTCGAAATCCGCCGCCGCGGAGTCCAGCGAGGACTGGAGCTTTTCCACCTCGGCTCGGAACCCGACCAGCTCGCGGTTATAGGTGGATTCCGCCTGGGCGAATCCGGGCGTGGCAAGCAGCACCGCGCGCGCGTTGATGTACCCGATCTTGGCGCCGGCCTGCTGGGCGGACAGCACGACTGGAGCGGCGACCAGCGCGAGCGCGAGCATCAGACACCGACCGAACGAACGACGGACCATCGCGAACTCCCTGCAGGAGGGTGATGCTCGACCTAGAAGAACTGGCCGAGCTTGAAGTGAAGCTTCCAGCCCGGGTTTGGGCTGCCATCCCGCTTGACCCGGTCGAAACCGTAGCCGAGGTCGATGCCGATGGGCCCGAGCGGAGAGACGACAGCGACGCCAAAACCCGCACCACGGTACAGCCGGCTGGGATCGTACTGCCGGGTCGTGCGATACACATTGCCCGCGTCGAGGAAGGCGCTGGCATACAGCGACTGGCTCAACCGGGCACCGGCCTCGAGCGTGAACGCCGCGTAGGACTTGCCAAAGGCATCCACACCGGCCGCTGCGCTCCCACCGGCGGAGGGGTCGAAGCCGTTCGGCGTGATGGAGAACTCGTCGTACCCGCGCAGCGGGATGCCGAACTGCGTGCCACCCAGCGAGTACAACTCGGTGAAGAACGGTCCGGCGTTTCCGAAGATGAACCCGCTCTTGGCCGTCAGACCGAGCACGAACTGGATTCCGCTGCCCAGCTGTTCGTTGCCGCCCAGGGTGCCGAGGGGCGCATAGTATCGTCCCTCGAAATCGATCTTCCGGTAGTTGCCCGTCCCGCCCAGCAGACCGCCGTTGAACTCCAGCGAGACGTTTGTGAGCGCCCCCCCGGTCGCGAACGGCAGGCCGAAACGGGTATCGCGAACCAGGCTGGCACCGACGGTGGAGCGGGTGCAGTTCGAGCAGCGATAGCGGGCGCGCAGGTCAACCGAGCCGCCGGTGAACTTGATCTGCTGCAGACCGTAGGACGCGAAGACCCGGGTGAGGCGGGAGCCGAACAGCGGAAAGCCGAGCTGGAGATTGCCACCGACCTGCCGTCGCCGGCCCAGGTCGCCGACGGTGAAGCGCTGGCGCGAGTTGAACAGCGAGATCGTCCCCGAGGTCCGGCTCTCGCGGATGGCTGGGTCGGTGTAACTCAGCGTGAAGTCATTGATGTTCTGCCCGAACTGCCACTGCAGCTTGCCGCGCTTACCCCGGCCGAAGAGGTTCGGCTCCTCCAGTCCGAGGAAGCCGCCGAGACCGGTACCCTGCCCCAGCGAGGCGCCGAAATTGATGTTGCCGGTGCGCCGCTCTTCGACCCGGAAGGTGATATCGACATCCACCCCGTTGTCCGTCGGCTTGATGTCCGGGAACGGCATGGCCTGCTGGAAGAAGCCGAGGTTGGCGATGTTGCGATAGCTCTGGATCAGGCGGTCGCGGTTGAACAGCTCTCCCGGGATCAGCACGATCGCTTCGCGGATCACCCGTTCGTGGGTCACATCGTTGCCGACGATGTTGATCTTGTTGATCGTGGCGGGCGCGCCCTCCCGGATGCTCCAGTGCAGGTCGATCAGCGGACCGCCATCCGGACCGGTGCGACGGGTCTCCTCGGGCACGACCTGGGCGTAGATGTAGCCGTTGTTGCTGTAGAGCGTCTGGATATTTTCGGTGGCCTTTTCCCACTCGCCGCTGTTGAACGGCTGGCCTGCTCCCCCGTCTGCCCCGAAAGGATAAAGCGCGGTGAGATCTTCCGAGCTGAAGCGGCGGTTGCCGCTGATCTGGAAGGTGCCGACCTTGTAGCTCTGGCCCTCCTCGACACCGAGGTGGAGCGTCGCTTTTCCGGTCGTCGAGTCAACCGAGATGGAATCGTGCCGGACCTGGAAGTCGATGTACCCGTTGGTGCCGTACCAGGCGGGGAGCCGCTCCCGGATGTCCTGCTGCAGCACATCGTCGTCCAGCCGCCCGCGCTGCCACCAGAAGAAACCTTCGGGCCGGGTGGCCATGTGCTTGACGATCACCTTGTCCCGGTATTTCTCGTTGCCGTCGACCCGGACCTGGCTGATCGCCACCCGACTGCCTTCCTCCACGGCGAACACGATCCCGATCTGCCCCGGTCCGGGGGTGGTCTCGATCACCTTGACGGAGGCGGCGTAATAGCCCTGCGCCCGGTACAGTGAATCGATCGCCCCGCGCCCCCGCTCCACCGCGGCCCGGTCGATCGGGCGCCCCTCGGTCAGCTTCACGCGCTCCTTGACCTTCCGTTCCGCCAGCTGCTCGACCCCCTTCACCGCCCACCGGACCAGCATCGGTCGCTCGGTGACCTGAATGATGAGGATCACCCGCCCCGTCGTGTCGTCGGCCTGACGGATGCTGACGGCGTCGAACTGGCCGGTCTTGAACAGGGCGATGAGCCCACGCTGCAGGTCGCGGTAGTTGGTGGGTTGCCCGAGGGGCACACCCGCCGTCCCCAGGATCTGTGCCGAGGTCAGCCGGGTGTTGCCCTCGACCGCCACGCTGTCCACGACGGGGGAGGGAGGCGCGGCTGGCGCGCCCTGCTGGGCCCGCAGGGGCTGGATCGCGAGCGACCCGAGGAACAGGGCGAGAGTAGGGGCGTGCCAGAGTCGCATTGGGCGGGGATCCCGCGGCGCCTCGGGGGAGGCAGCCGCAGGCAGGAGGGTCAGGACTTGGTGGATCCGGTCAGGGCGCGGAAGGCGAGGCGGTCCCCCTCAGGGGCCACATCAACCTCGATCTCCTCAGTCCGGGTGAACTCCCCGAGGAGGATCTTTTCGCTCAGCGGATCTTCGATGTACTTCTGGATGGCCCGCTTGAGCGGCCGGGCCCCGTAGTTCTGGTCGTAGCCATGCTCCACCAGGAAATCGGTGGCCGCCGGTGTGAGGCGCAGCGCTTCGTCGCCCACCCGCTTCTGCACTTCCTTGAGCAGGATGCCCACGATCTGGGCGATGTGCTCCTTGTCCAGCGGGTGGAAGACGATCACATCGTCGATCCGGTTCAGGAACTCCGGATTGAACACCTTCTGGATCTCGTCCTTGATCTTCTCCTGCAGCTTGTCGAACGAGGTCTTGAAGTCCTGGCCGTGGAAGCCCAGCGTCTTGCCCTGCATGATGTCGCGGGCCCCGACGTTGGACGTCATGATCACGACGGTATTCTTGAAGTCGATCACCCGGCCGTAGTTGTCGGTCAGATGCCCCTCATCCAGCACCTGCAGCAGGATGTTGAACACATCCGGATGCGCCTTCTCGATCTCGTCCAGCAGGACGACCGAGTAGGGCTTCCGGCGGATGGCCTTGGTCAGCGTACCGCTGTCCTCGTACCCCACATAGCCCGGGGGCGCCCCGATCAGGCGGCTCACCGAGAACTTCTCCATGTATTCCGACATGTCCACCCGGATGAGGGCGGAAGCATCGGCGAACAGGAACTTGGCCAGCGAACGCGCCAGTTCCGTCTTGCCCACCCCGGTGGGACCGCAGAAGATGAACGAGCCGATGGGATGATTCGGGTCCTTGAGCCCGGCGCGCGAGCGACGGATCGCGCGCGAGATCGCCTTGATGGCCTCATCCTGGCCGACCACGCTCAGATGCAGCTCATCCTCCATCCGGAGCAGGCGAGACGCCTCGTGCTCCTGCAGCCGGTTGACCGGGATGCCGGTCCACCGGGAGACGATGAAGGAGATCTCCTCCTCGCCGATGACGGGACGCCGGGTCTGCCGCTCCTTCTCCCACTCCTCCTGCTTGAGACGGATCTGGGTCTGCAGATCGCGCTCCTTGTCGCGCAGCGCCGCGGCCCGCTCGAAGTTCTGATCCCGGACCGCATCCTCCTTGTCCAGGTTGACCTTCTCGAGATCCGCCTTCAATGCTGCAACCTCCGCGGGAGGCACCTGCGAGGCCAGCCGCGCCCGCGCGCCCGCTTCATCGATGACGTCAATGGCCTTGTCCGGCAGGAACCGGTCAGTGATGTAGCGCTCCGAGAGCTTCGCGGCCGCCTCGAGGGTCTCGTCCGGGATGATGATCCGGTGATGATCCTCGTACTTCTTGCGCAGCCCCTTGAGGATCTCGATCGTTTCGGGGATGGACGGCGGATCAACCAGCACGGTCTGGAACCGCCGCTCCAGCGCGCCGTCCTTCTCGATGTACTTGCGGTACTCGTTCAGCGTCGAGGCCCCCACGCACTGCAGCTCGCCCCGCGCAAGCGCCGGCTTGAGCATGTTTGAGGCGTCGATGGCGCCTTCGGCGGCACCGGCGCCGACCAGCGTGTGCAGCTCGTCGATGAACAGGATGATCTGCTTGTTCTGGGCGATCTCGTTCATCACCGCCTTGAGCCGCTCCTCGAACTGGCCGCGGTATTTCGTCCCCGCGATCACCGCCGCCATGTCGAGCGAGAGCACCCGGTGGTCCTTGAGCACGTCGGGGCAGAGACTGTTGGCGATCATCAGGGCGAGACCCTCGACGATCGCGGTCTTGCCCACACCCGGTTCACCGATGAGCACCGGATTGTTCTTCTTGCGGCGGGCCAGAATCTCCATCACCCGCTCGATCTCCTTGGCCCGGCCGATGGTCGGGTCGAGCTGGCCCTCCGCGGCGAGCTGGGTGAGGTCGCGGCAGAAGTGATCGAGCGCGGGCGTCTTGGACTTCTTCTCGGACTTGGGCGCCGCAGCCGGCGTGGGCGAGCTGGCCGGCGCCTGGGCCTGCGGCATATCACTGCCGAGCAGCCGCAGCGTCTCGGCCCGGCTCTGCTCGAGGTTCACGCCGGCGTCGGTCAGGACCTGCGCGGCAATGCCCTTCTCCTCGCGCAGCAGGCCGAGCAGGAGGTGCTCGGTACCCACATAGCTGTGGTTGAGCTCCCGCGCCTCGGTCATGGCGAGCTCGAGGACCTTCTTGGCGCGCGAGGTATATGGCAGGTCAGGGCCGGTCGCCGCGGCGGCCTTCCCCTTCTTGACGGTTTCCTCGATTTTCTGCTGAATTTCCTCGAGGTCGACGTTGAGGTTCTGCAGCACCGCCGCAGCCACGCCCTCGCCCTCGCGGATGAGTCCCAGGAGGATATGCTCGGTTCCCACGTATTCGTGGTGCAGCCGGGCCGCTTCCTCGCGAGCCATCTGCAGAACCTTCCGCACACGGTCGGTGAAGTTGTACCCGTTCATGGTGCCTAGCCTCGGCGTCCAGTTTCGTCAGCCAGCAGGCCGCGCACATACTCCGCGCGGCGGACATTCAGTTCCGGGTCGTCGGGCCGGATCCCCGCCAGCACGGCGAGATGGGCCGGCTGGGTGTGGACCAGCAGCTTGTTGAGCGTGTACAGTCCAACCTGTTCGATCAGCGCCAGGCCGACACCGAGACGCACACCCGACAGCAGGTTCATCGTCTCGTCGAACGACAGCGTGCGGGCGTAGCGCAGCAGGCCATACGCCCGCCAGACCTTGTCCTCGATGATGGTCGGCACGTCCCGCACGAGCACCTGCCGGGCCTGCTCCTCATACGCGATCACCTGGCGGACCATCTTGCCGAGGTGGTCGAGCAGCTCCTGTTCCGATTTTCCCAGTGTCGTCTGGTTGGACAACTGGAAGAAATTTCCTACCACTTCGCTGCCCTCACCGTACAGGCCGCGAAACGTCAGCCCCACCTGCGCCAGACCCTGCAGAACTTTCGAGATTTCCTTGGTCAACACCAAGCCCGGCAAGTGGATAAGCACCGAAGCCCGGAGCCCGGTTCCGACGTTGGTCGGACACGAGGTAAGGTAACCGAACTCCGGATGAAAAGCGAAGGGAAGTCGTTGTCCCAGTTCAGTGTCCACGCGGTCGATATCGGCGTACGCCGCCTCCAGCGCGAAGCCCGAACGGAGGCCCTGAATCCGGAGGTGATCCTCCTCGTTCAGCATCACCCCGGACCGGTCCTGGACCAGCAGCGCAGCCCCGGCTCGGACCGTTCCCGGCTCCCCCAGCGCCGCCAGTTCCTTGCTCACCAGGTGCCGCTCATGGAGCAGCTGGCGGTCGGTCCGTTCCAGCGCATCCAGCCGGAAGGTGATCGCATTGCGCAGGGAGACGGTTTCCCGGGCGACCGCAGCCACGTCAGCCAGCACCCCCTCCCGGTCCGCGGCCGTCGATCGGGGGGTGAAGGGGTGGCTGGAGAGGTTCCGTGCCAGTCGGATCCGGGTCGACAGCACCAGGTGGCTTTCCGGCCCGCTGCCGTCCAGCCAGGCCATGCCGCCATCCGGGAGCAGGCTCAGGTCGATCATACCTCCCCCTCTACCGCCCGAAGGCGGTCACGCAGCTCGGCCGCCAGCTCGAAGTCTTCAGTATCGACCGCCAGCCGCAGTTGTTGACGGAGCTGGACGGCCGAGTCGGCCGGGGGGAGCGGAGGATCGCCCGGCGGCACGTAGCGCTCGCCGATATGACGACTGGACCCGTGCAGCCGGCGCAGCAGATCGCGCAGCGATGGCTCGAAGGTGCGGTAACAGGTGGCGCATCCAAGGCGACCTGATTCCCGGAAATCGCTCAGGGTCGCGCCGCAGCCCGGGCAGCGGTCGCCAGACGTCGGCCCCGGCATCACGCCACCGGCCTCCATCCCCTTCCCCATCGTGGCCAGGAATTGCCCGACCGGGGACTTGCCTACCGTTGCCCCGCTCTCCACGCCCTTCTCCGCCGCACACTTCTCGCAGAGATGCAGGGTCACGACCTGATCCTGCGCGATCTGGGTCAGGTGTACCACCGCGTCCCGTTCGTGACATTGGTCGCACCGCATCAGCCCGTTACCTCCACCCGGTCGACCGGAACCAGCCGGCCACCTTCGACCGCGAGAATCCGGTCCGCCCGTGCGGCCAGGGCCCGATTGTGGGTCACCACGACGAGCGCCGTCTCAAAGTCGCGGGCCAGGCCCCCGAGCAGATCGTGCAACCGGTCGCTCTGCAGATGATCCAGGTTGCCGGACGGCTCATCGGCCAGCACGACCCGTGGCTCGTTGGCCAGCGCCCGCGCCACCGCGACCCGCTGCTGTTCACCCCCGGAAAGCTGCTGCGGCCGGTGCTGCACCCGATCCGCCAGCCCGACCTGGGTGAGCAGCTCGCGCGCCCGGGCTTCGGCCGCGGCAATGCTCGCCCCCCCGATCCGCATCGGCAGCATGACGTTTTCCAGCGCAGTGAAGTCTCGCAGCAGGTGGTGAAACTGGAAGACGAAGCCGAGTTGCCGGTTGCGGATCTGCTCGAGGGCGGTGCTGTCGCAGCTGGCGTAGTCCACTCCGTCGAGCGCAATCCGACCCGTCGTTGGGCGGTCGAGCGCTCCCAGCAGGTGCAACAGCGTGCTCTTTCCCGCTCCGCTCGCCCCCACGATGGCGACGAACTCCCCCGCCGCCACCTCGAAGTCCACATCGGCGAGAATCTGGAGCGTGCTGCCATCGCCTCCGACATACGTCTTGCCGACCGCCTCGGCCCGCAGCACGGCACTCATTCGTGCCGGATCGCATCCACCGGCTCGAACCGGGATGCCGCACGCGAGGGATGGA
The DNA here is from genome assembly GCA_031382385.1 of Gemmatimonadota bacterium. GTDB lineage: Bacteria > Gemmatimonadota > Gemmatimonadetes > Gemmatimonadales > GWC2-71-9 > JADJOM01. Next base: position 9,723 of record JANMYS010000037.1, on the reverse strand, counting down.
TGGTCGCCGCGACGGTGAGCAGCAGGCTGACCAGCACGACGATTACGACGTCCAGCGCTTCCACCCGCAGCGGGAGGTGATCAATGAAATACACGCTGGGATTGATTCGGATCCATTGCCCCCGGTCCACGCTGATGGCAATGGTGAGGCCGACCACGAGCCCGATCCCAACCCCAACCGAACCTATCACCGCCCCCTGCACCAGAAAGATCCGCGCGATCGCGCCACGGGCCAGACCCATGGCCTGGAGGATGCCGATCTCCCGGGTCTTTTCCGCGACCACCATCGTGAGCGTGCCGACGATATTGAACGCCGCCACGATCATGATGAAGAAGATGATCAGGCCCATGGCCAGCTTTTCGAGTTCAAGCGCGCTGAAAAGCGTGGAATTCTGGGTCTGCCAGTCCAGCGACCGGTAGGGATACCCCAGACGCTCCTCGATCCGCTTGCCGATGGCCGGCGCCTGCCACGGATCGGCCAGGCGCACTTCGAGGCCGCTGACCGCATCGCCCAGCCCGGTGAAGCGCTGCGCCGCCTCCCGCGAGATGACCACGAACTGATTGTCGTAGAGAAACATCCCCGTCGTGAACAGCCCCGTCACCTCGAAGCGCCAGTACCGCGGCACGCCGACGCCGAGGGCGCGGTTGATCTCCGGCGGCTTGGCCGGCACCAGCGTGACCACGTCGCCAGGATAGACCGTCATCCGTTCCGCCAGCCTGCTGCCAAGGATGATGCCCCCGTCGACATCATCTCGATCGGTCAGGAAACGGAGATCGCCGCGGGTGATGGACTGCGGCAGGGTCGTGACCGATGCGACGCCAGTGTCCGGGTCGAACCCGAGCACGTTCACCCCCTCGGCGTAGTCCGCCCCGGCCGACAGCACCGACTGACTGAGCACCTCGGGTGCCACCGTGATCACCCCGGGCTCCTTGCGCACCTCGGCCATCAGGTCGCGCCAGTTGTCCAGTCGAAGGCCGTTGCCGTAGGTCAGGATCCGCAGGTGCGGGTTGGCGACGAGGATGCGTTCCCGGAGGTCGTTGCGCAGCCCGTTCATGACGCCGAGAACCACGATCAGCGCGCAGACTCCGACGGCGACACCGCCGGTCGAGATCGCGGTGATCAGCGACACCCGTCCCGAGGCGCGCCGGCTCTTCAGGTAGCGCATGGCGATATCGCGCTCCAGCCGGGAGGGCCAGCGCAGCAGCTCCCGGAATCCTGCACCCGCCGTGCCGCGGCCCGCAGCCACTACTCCTCCCGCCGCATCGCAGGAAACAGGATGACATCGCGGATCGATGCCTGGTCGGTCAGCAGCATAATCAGCCGGTCGACGCCGATGCCCATCCCGCCGGTCGGCGGCATGCCGTATTCCAGCGCCCGGATGTAGTCCGCATCGTACGGCTGGGCTTCATCGTTGCCGGCGGCCCGCTGCCGCACCTGGTCGGCGAACCGGGCGCGCTGGTCGTCCGGGTCGTTCAGTTCGCTGAACGCATTGGCCAGCTCGCGGCTCTGGATGAACAGCTCGAAGCGCTCGGTCAGCCGGGCGTCCGCGCGATGCTCCTTGGCCAGCGGCGAGATGACCTTGGGGTAGTCCACCACGAATGTCGGCTGCTCCAGCATCGGTTCCAGAAAGAGCGTGAACATCTCGTCCAGCAGCTTCCCGCCGGTGAAACCCTGGACCTCGTCCAGCGGCAGGCCGGCGCGCACCAGCCGGGCGCGCATCTCGTCCTCCGAGGCGGTCAGCACATCGACCCCGGAACGCTCCCGGATGCCTTCGACAAAGCTCACCCGGCGGAAGGGCGCGGAAAAATCGAGGATCGCACCACCCCGCTCCAGCGTGCACCCCCCGCCGCTGACCTCGCCGACGAGTTCGCCCAGCAGCGTTTCCGCCAGAGCCATCATGTCGCTGTAGTCGGCGTAGGCCTGGTTCAGCTCCAGCATGGTGAATTCCGGATTGTGCGACCGGTCCATGCCCTCGTTGCGGAAGTCGTGGCCGATCTCGTAGACCCGCTCCAACCCGCCGACGATCAATCGCTTGAGGTACAGCTCGTCGGCAATCCGCAGGTACAGCGGCATGTCGAGGGCGTTGTGGTGGGTGACGAACGGCCGTGCGGCCGCGCCACCGTACAGCGTCTGGAGGATGGGAGTTTCCACCTCGAGAAATCCGCGGCTATCGAGAAACGTCCGGATGCGGCTCACCAGCCGTGCGCGGAGCCGGAACACCTCTCGCACCTCGGGATGCACCGCAAGGTCGGCGTAGCGCTGACGGTAGCGCACTTCCGGGTCCGCCAGTCCGCCGAACACCCGCGTCTCGCCGTCCTCATCGACCTGCACCTTGCCGCGTGGAAGCGGCCTGAGCGACTTGGTGAGCAGCTCCAGCCGGCTCGCGCGCACCGTGACCTCACCGGTCTTCGTCTTCATCAGCGTCCCGACCACGCCCACATGGTCGTCGAGGTCGAGCAGTTCCACGAGACGCCACCCCTCGCCCAGCGCATCCGCCCGGCAATAGACCTGAATCCGTCCGCTCGCGTCCTCGAGATGACCGAAGACCACCTTTCCCTTCGGGCGCCACGCCGCGACGCGGCCGGCGATCCGCACTTCCGGACCGCTATCGCCCATGGCGTCGTCGTACAGCGCGAGCGCCGCCGCCGCCGAATGCCGCCGGTCGTAGCTGTAGGCGAACGGCCGGATGCCCAGCTGCTGGAGGGCCGGCAGCTTGGCCCGCCTGGCTTCTTCCACGAACGAGCGCTCGTCGCTCATGCGGCCTTCCCGCCGAAACGCTTGAGGAATGCTTCGATGAACTCGTTGAGGTCGCCGTCCATCACCCGCTGCACATCGGTCACCTTGAGCTCGGTCCGGTGGTCGTTGACCATCGTGTAGGGCTGGAAGACGTAGGAGCGGATCTGGTTTCCCCACGAATTGTCGGTCTTCGTGGCTTCGACCTTGGCCCAGGCCGCCTCTTGTTCCTCCAGCTTTTTCTGGTAGATGGCGGCGCGCAGCATCTTGTACGCGGTCGCCTTGTTCTTGCCCTGGCTGCGCTCCTGCTGGCAGGCAACCACCAGGCCGGTCGGGATGTGCGTCAGGCGCACGGCCGAGGAGGTCTTGTTGACATGCTGGCCGCCCGCGCCCGAAGCACGATAGACATCCATCTTGATATCCTCGTCCCGCAGGTCGACCTCGATCGTGTCATCGATGTCAGGATAGAGGAACACCGAGGCAAACGAGGTGTGGCGCCGCGCCTGGCTGTCGAACGGAGAGATCCGCACCAGCCGGTGCACTCCCTTCTCCGCCTTCAGGAAGCCGTACGCGTATTGCCCCTTGATCTCGATGGAGACCGACTTGATCCCGGCCTCCTCGCCCGGGAGCAGGTCGAGCACGGTCACGGTGAATCCGCGCCGTTCCGCCCAGCGCACGTACATCCGCATGAGCATCTCGGCCCAGTCCTGCGACTCGGTGCCACCGGCGCCGGGATGGATCGTGAGAATCGCGTCCCGAGTGTCGTCGGCTCCCTGCAGCATCGACTGCAACTCGAAGGACTCGACCACCGACGCGAGCTTGGCGATCTCCCCCCGGAGTTCCCCGGTCAGCTCCTCATCCGGCTCCGCCTCGAGCAATTCCACCATGGCACGGCTGTCCCCGATGCGGCGGGTGATCTCGGCTTCAGGCACGGTCCACGCCTTGAGCGCCTTGATCTCCTGCACCACGTCTCGTGCCTCGTCCGTCCGGGACCAGAACTGCGGGTCGGCCTGTCGCGCTTCGAGATCGGCGAGACGGCGCTGCTTGTCGGTCAGGTCAAAGAAAACCTCTGATCTGGGAGATCCGGCGGTCGAGGTCGTCGAGACGTTCAATCAAATCGCGCATGGGCAAGTGCACCGTTGAAGTTGCCTGAAGATAACTGCTCGGATGGACGGGCTGTGGCAGTTCGGGGCCCGGGCGGATCAACGCGACCGAGGGACCTCCAGGACCACCCGTCCGCCGGGCTGGCACCGAAGGTCCCTCGTGCTGCCGGGTAGTGCGGGGGCTAGAAGACCCGCTTCCCGCCGGCCAGGATTTCGTTCAGGGCGTCGTTGAAATAGGGAGTCGACTCCGCGACCTCCTTGCCGACCTGATCGGTGTACTCCTCCCAGCTCTTCTGGATCTCCTCCTGAAACAGCTCCTTCAGTGTCCCATTCGCGACGCCCTCTTTCCGCCGGTCCGGGTAATACACAGCGAGGTCGGAGATGAGGGCCCGGGCCAGCCGCCGGGCCTTCTGGGAGGGATCCTTGGACAGGAACGGATTCACCGGGCGACCGGCCGGCCCTGAACCCGGTGCCGGCGCGGGGGCGGACGGCACGGCCGGGTGCTTGGTGGTCGGTGGAATCGGTGGCTCGAGCACGATTCCCGGATTCCTGGCCGTCGGCGGCACCGGTGGGGAGGCCGGAAGCGCCGGGTTCCTTGCGGTCGGCGCCGACGACGGTGAAACCGGGATCGCGGGAGCTTTCGCGGTCGGTGCCGTCGACGGATTGACCGGCGGAAGGCCGGCGTTCGTCGGACGGAAGGCAGGCGGCGGCATGACGGGCCGCCCCCCTGCAGGAGGGAACTGGCGCGGTGCCGTCGGTCGGCCCCCGGGCATCGCCACCGCTGGCGGGGCCACCGTGGGCCGTGGCTGCACCGGGGGCTCCGCCGGGGGTGACGGGGCTGCTGTCCGCGCCACGTGCGCCGGAGGCGCCTCGGGCTCTGGTGGCAGCGCCGGCCGGGGCGCGGTGATCTCCTCGGGGGGCACCGCAGCCGGTCCGGGCGGCGGCATCACCGGAGGGGAAACGACTGCCTCGGATGCGGCTCGGCTCGACTGGACCACCGGGACGGGAGGCGCACTAGCGGCGACCGCCCCGGCAGGCGGCTCGGTTCGGGCGGCAGGCATCGCCCCCATCGGCCGGGTGACGGGGAAGATGGCCGAGCAGACCTTGCATCGGGCCCGGACGCCAGCCTCGGGGACCTTGGCGGGGTCCACCCGGTAGATGGTCGTGCAGGAAGGACAGGAAACGTTCATTCGTCCCCCTAGCGCGCTGTGCCCGGACGACGCTCGCCGGGCTCTTCGGTGTCGGTCTGTTGCCGGCGGTCAACTACGAAGACCGAGCCGGGCAGTGTCTTGGCGTAGCTCTTCATCTCCGTTGCCAGCTCGCTCACTTGGGCCGGATGGGTAAAGGTCCGGTTTCGGTTGGTCACAATCCCTATGGAAAGCGTCATCAGCGGAACCCGGTGCAGTTGGCCCCGGCGGTCCTTGCCGAAGAAGTAGCCCGCCCGGCGGTCCTGCTCATTGTACTGCAGCGGGACCAGGGTGTCGAAGACCGAGATGATCTCGGTACAGATCTCGTTGGCCGCATCGAGCGGCACCACGAAGAGAAAGTCATCTCCGCCGATGTGGCCCACAAAGCCCCGGGTGTCGAGCAGCCCTTTCACAACATCGTGCAGGATTCGGGACAGAATGTAGATGACCCGATCCCCGTCATAATAGCTGTACCGGTCGTTGAACTCCTTGAAATGATCGAGGTCGGCGTAGCAGACGGCGAACTCGCCACCGCCATCCAGCTGCCGGCGGATGGCCCGCTCGATCTCGGTGGTTCCCGGCAGCCGGGTCGAGGGATGCACCGACACGTCACGTTCAGTCCGGGTCAGGATTGCATCTATCCGCGCCCGTTGCTCGGCGGCGGAGAAGAGGCTCGTGACCACCTCATCCGTGCCGGCCGCAAACCAGCTCTCCACCTGCGCCGTGTCGTGCTGTTCGGCGAGCATGACGACCGGAACGATTGCCGTGAACGGATCGCTCTTCAGCTGGCGCACTAGCGCCACTCCACCGGCCCCGGTCCGGTCGGCGTCGACAAACAGGAAACAGGGAAAACCCCGCAGGATGATACTGTGGATTTCCGCCGCATCCGCCAGAGGCAGCAGCGGCAGACCCCCCGCCTCGGCCCACACACGGACCAGATCGGGCATGGGGTGCGCGGCCGGCGCATAAAACAGGACCGTCGGGCGGGTGCGCACCCTAGGGCTCCACTGAGATACGTAAGCGGATGACTGAAAGCAACTTACGGACTCCCCTTTCGCCTGTCAAACGAAGAACATCGCGATGGCGATCATGGCGTACAGCGCCAGCAGCTGCACCCCCTCGAACCAGTGCGATTCCCCGTCCAGTGTCACGATCGCCGTCAGGATCGTCGCAAGCCCCATCGCCACGACTTCCATCGGGGTGAACACCAGATTCATGTAGCTGCCCGTTGCCGACGGGCCCATCAGGGCGCCGACCAGAATGAGGATGGGCGCGATGAGCAGGGCGACCTGCGCACTGGAGCCCATCGCGATCTGCAGCGCCAGGTCGAACTTGCCCTTTCGGGCCACGACGATCGCTGTCGCATGTTCCGCCGCATTACCGATGATCGGTATGACGATCAGGCCGAGAAAGGCTTCCGACAACCAGCTCGACCCGGCCGTCAGGCCTTCGACCGCGTGCACCAGAATCTCGGACTCGACGGCGACGCCAACAGTGGCGATCGCCAGGACTCCAATGGCGAGCGGGACGCTCCACAGCACCCCTTCAGTCGGGTGGGGCTCGCTGCCAAAGAGCCGCTTGTGGGTCTTGAGCGAAAAGAGCAGCGAGCAGACATAGGTCAGCGCCAGCACGACGGCGACCGCTTCCGAGAGGTGGAGCTCGAGGATCGAACCGGCGTCGGGATGGAGGCTGTGAAACAGCGACGGGAATACGAGCCCCGCCACTGCGAGGGACATCATCCCCGCGCTCATCCCAACCGCCGTGCGATTCAGCTTGATCAGCGGACGATTGAATCCGCCGGCGAGCAGCGAGAGGCCGAGGATCAGCAGCAGGTTACCAATGATGCTGCCGGTGATGGACGCCTTCACCAGATCGATCAGTCCCGCCTGCAGCGCCACGATAGCAATGATCAACTCGGCGGCGTTCCCGAATGTCGCGTTCAGCAGTCCGCCGAGCGTCGGCCCGGTGCGTGAGGAAAGATGCTCGGTTGCCTCGCCCATGTAACCGGCAAGCGGAAGCACCGCCAGGCACGCCGTGGAGAAGACGACCCACGGCGCAAAGGTGCCCGTGTAGTTGAAGTAGAGGCTGAGCGGAATCGCCAGCAGTGGAAGCTTCCGCCACGTCAGGAACGGCTCATGCACAGGAGCGATCCTGGGCCCCGTGCCCGCACCACGCCGCTCTGGCACCGGCCCGCGCGTGGGGAGCTGCTCCAGCAGGCTGACGGCGAGATCGGCCGGTTCGGCACGATCCCGACGCTCTTCCCGCGAAGGCTTGGCCAGCTTCTCCTGCCGCGCCGACTGCTCCTGCTTCGGGGGCTTCTCCCGCTTGGGCAGCCGCCCATTCGGCTCACCCCGCGACGCCTTGGCCGGGCGCTCCGCCGGGTCGAGCCGTTCCGGCTTGGGTGGTCGCTCAGGCGCCGGGGCGCGTTCTGGCGCGGCGATGCCGAGCGCCTCCCGCACCTTGGCCGCGGGCACACCCACATCCCCGAGGCTCGCGGCGATGACTCCCCGCCCGTCGCCGAGCAGCGCCGCCAGGAGATGCTGGGCGTTGGGCTCACCGCCGGCGGTCAGCTTGGCCAGATCGAGCGCCTTGCGTGCCCCCGAACGGACCGAGATCTCCTCCGGATTGGCCGGAGCTCCCCTGCCCTGCGGACTGCGCTGCTCGACCCGCTCGCGCACCAGCTCCGGGGTCGTGTCAAACGCGCCGAGCACCGTGCCGATCGTCGGGTCGTTGCGGGCGAGCAGCGCGAGAAAGAGGTGCTCGCTCCCGATATAGTCATGCTGCAGCCGAACCGCTTCCGCCCGCGCATCTGCCAGAAGATCTGTCACAGCGGGGTGGCCTCATCGATGAGCATGATCGGGATTCCATCGTCGACGGCATACACCAGACGACAGGCCTGGCAGACCAGCGATTCGGGCTCGGTGCGATACTCGAGGTCGCCCTTGCACTTGGGGCAGACCAGGATCTCGAGCAGCTCGGGAGACAGCGTCATGATCGTTTCGGGAATCCTGTCCTAGACCTCAGGGGGAGTCGAAGGCGACCGCCGGCGGGCGGGTCGCCGCCGAGCGACGGGACGTTCCTCAGGGAAGCCGAGCCGGCTGAGCGCCGCGGCATTGCGTCGCCAGTGCGGCAGGACCTTGACCCAGCACTCGAGGTAGACCGGGCTCCCCAGCAGGGCCTCGATCCGCGCCCGCGCCCGCTGGCCGATCGCCTTCAGCACCCGGCCGCCGTGCCCGATCACGATGCCCTTCTGGGAGTCACGCTCGACGTGAAGCGTGACTCGAATGTACACCGGCGCGGTGTGCTCGCGGAACTCCTCCACTTCGACGGCCACGGCGTACGGGAGCTCGTCCTCCAGCATCTCGAAAGCCGCCTCGCGAACGTACTCGGCGGCAAAGAACCGGATCGGCTGGGTGGCGATGTCATCCGGATCGTGAACGAAGGGCCCCTCGGGGAGGAACGCTCTCGCCCGGGCGAGCAGGACGTCGAGCCCGCGGCCCGTCTCCGCGCTGACGACCACCGCCTCGCGGCCCAGATTCGCTTCGGCTTCCGGGCTGAGCCGGTCGCCCTTGGTGTACACCGTCAGGACCGGCACGTCGAGGCTGGCGGGAAGACGCGTCAGCGGCCAGAACGGGGGCGCAGGGCCCTCGGCGGCCGGGTGCAGATGCAGCACCAGATCCACCTTGCCCAGGACCTCCTGGGCGCTCGCAAGCATCCGCTGATGCAGGGGATACGCCGGGTCCAGCAACCCGGGCAGGTCGTGAAAAATGTACTGGGTATCGGCGGTCGTCAGCAGGCCGGTGACCGGGAGGCGCGAGGCCTGCGCGCGCGGGCTGACGATGGACAGGTGGGTGCCGGTCAGCGCGTTGAGGAGCGATGACTTCCCCACGTTCGGGACACCGGCCAGCGCGATATCGCCGCAGCGGGAAGAGAGATTCATGGGCACGGCGAAATATCCACCCGCCAACCCGTGGGCGCGAGGGAGTGCCGCTGACGACCTCTCTACCAGGAGGGAATGCCCGGGACGGCGGGCCAATCGGGGGAAAAGAATGCGCCCGGAACTCCTGAGGAGCTCCGGGCGCAATGGGGTGGCTGGCGACGGCCTACTCTCCCACGATCTCTCGATCGCAGTACCATCGGCGCTACAGGGCTTAACTTCCGGGTTCGGAATGGGACCGGGTGTGGCCCCTGCGCGCTAGTCGTCAGCCAATATGGTGGGGTACGGCGCGGCGAACCGGGCCGTACCCCGACAACTGGCGAATGGATGGCTCAATGTGGAAAACATGTGAGAGATCAAACTTCACGGGCGATTAGTACGGCTCGGCTGAAGGGATCACTCCCCGTGCACCTGCCGCCTATCAACCTGGTAGTCTTCCAGGGCCCTTTAGGGAGCTTAAGCTCCAGGAGTGTTCATCTTGGGAAGAGTTTCCCACTTAGATGCTTTCAGCGGTTATCTCCGCGCGACATCGCTACCGGGCGCTGCCCCTGGCGGGACAGCCCGTACACGAGCGGTCGCTTCGTCTCGGTCCTCTCGTACTAGAGACGACGTCCCTCAACACTCCCACGCCCACGACGGATACAGACCGAACTGTCTCACGACGTTCTGAACCCAGCTCATGTGCCACTTTAACCGGCGAACAGCCGGACCCTTGGGACCTTCTCCAGCCCCAGGATGTGACAAGCCGACATCGAGGTGCCAA
>JANMYS010000154.1:0-5167 GCA_031382385.1 Gemmatimonadota bacterium | reverse complement strand
GATCGCTGCGAGGACTACGGCCAGGTGGCCTACTACCAGGGCACCATTCCGGAGTGCCCCCATCTCTTCACCCTCGATGATCACCACCATTTTCGCACCGGCCAGCCGATGCTGGTCTGCGGCAACACCGCCGCGATGGTGACAGCGACGCGCTACGCACCCCACTTTCAGGTCGCGGGCGACACCAGCCACCACTTCGGCCTGTTCGACTGCGCTCCTGCCGCCGCACCGGGCGACGGACCGACGACGGGCGGGAGCTGCTGCTGAGGTGGTTCTGCCCAGGCTCCTGAACAGAGGTAAGGCCGCAGGGATCCCGGTGGGCGCTATGTGAGGGCGAGGGTCCGGATCCACTCCACCAGCGCCCGCTGCGCCGGCAACAGGTCGGTTGAGTCCGCCGCGTGGGCCGGGATACCCACCAGATCCTCGAGGGTGTCGACATCCGGCAACGGCGCCAGCTGCCCAACGCTCCCGATCGGTTCGAGATTGGCCAGCAATCGATCCGCGGTATCGGCCCCGCTGTAGGAGACCGTCGTCCAGACGGTCCGCGTCAGGGGGACCTTTCCGCCAACCAGATAGAACCCGCCGTCCAGCGCCCGCCCCATCACGAACGCACGGTCAAGCTCCTGCAGCACCGCGTGAGCCTGCAGCAGGTGTCCCGGGATGAGCAGCGGGCTGTCCGAACCGATCAGCAGGACCGCGTCGTGCCGTCCCAGCAGGCTGTCATACACATGAGCGAGTCGGGCGCCGAGTTCACCGTCGCCCTGCCACAGCTGCGGCAGGCCGTGCCAGCACTCCCGCCCGATAGCCTCCCGTTCGGCAACGGCCCAGTAGGGGGTGAGCCCGGGATCGGTCGCGGCTGCGGCGCTGGCCACCTGTTCGGTGATCTCGAGGGCGCGCCGATAGAAGGACTCCGCGATTGCCGGGCCGACGCCGGCTGCCAGCCGCGTCTTCGCCGGTGTCAGGCCGGGCGTCTTGGCGAAGATCGCCACGGCTGTCGTCCATGGAGGTTGGCTCACTGCCGCCTCAGCCAGGCGAAGCTTTCGGGAAGCGCCTGCCGCCAGGTGAGCCAAACGTGAGTGAGAGTGGTCACGAGCCAGCCACGCTGCTGGTACTTCCGCGCACTGGTGTAGAGCGCGCAACCGACCGGCCGCAGCCTGAGACCGGAGCGGCGGGCTGCCCAGACCAGGATATGGTCCTCCCCATATGGCAGGTCCTCGCGGAAGCCACCGAGGCGTTCAAATGCCCGGCGCGAGAGCGCCAGCCCCTGGTCGCCAAACGGCAGACCGAGCAGGCGGGAACGGAACCGCGCACCGAGCGCGTTCAGCCACATCAGGCGCGGGCCATCGGGGAGGAAGCGGAGATCGAAGTACCAGAGGGCGGCGGGATCGCTGGAGAAACACTCCCCCAATATCGAGAGCGCATTCGCGGGCAGCCGGCTGTCGGCGTGGAGGAACCAGAGAAAACCTCCACCCGCCGCAGTCGCGCCACGGTTCTGCTGTGTGGCCCGACCGGTTGGACCGACCAGCCAGCGCCAGTGCGCCTGCGGCACGACTCCCGGCCGGAGCGCGGTGAACTCCGGCGGCTCGGGAGTGGTGGCGGCGACGAGGACTTCGGTCTCAGCCTGCAGCTGGGGCCCGAGCTGGCCGAGGAGCTCGCGCCACGCCGTGTCGCCCGGACCGACGGGAATGACGACACTCACCTGCAGCCCCGGCGCAGACCCCATGACGCCTAACGGTACACCCGGCGCAGCTGCAGCCGGACTTCGGCGGGGGCCAGCAGGGCGTAGCTGGCCCGGTCGGCGGCTTGCTCGACCGTCACCTGGTAGGCGGTGCCTGCATCGGGCACATGCAGCAGAGCAAGGCGGCCCTGCAACCGATCCCCCGCGATGAGCACTCGCCACCCCGTTCCCGACGGCGCCGAGGCGGTGAAGTAGCCGTTGCCCTCGATGGAATCGATCCCCGCGCCCTGCACCAGGAAGACCACGGCGCCGGGCGACGAGGCCGACCCCGTCACCACCACCTCAAGCACACCATCCACCGGGGCCAGGGCATCGCCGCCGCAGGCCACACCGGCCAGCGCGGCCGCGACCAGCAGCACCGTGGCGGCCCTCATGGCACGCCCTGCCTGATGTCGGGACCGATCGAGCGATAGTAAGCGAGGAAGTCGCCCACATCGTACCCGCCGTTGCGGTTGCCCAGCGAATCGAGGTAGGTGAGCTGGGCGGAGCCTAACGAGCCATGCCCCAGCACCTGATCGGTCGCCCAGGGGAGGGTGACGAAGACCTGGCCTGGCGTCAACGTAGTGAGGCGGAAGGCGACTGCTCCACCGGGCACGACCTGGCGGATGGAGTCGAGGAAGAACCCGGCCGACCTGCCCTGGTTGTCGAGCGCCGCCGGGTTCGTGGTCGGCCCGAAAAAGGTGTTGCCACTGGAGCCGGGCCAGGAATCGCCGGCGTCACCCCGGTTCTTGCTGCCCGGCGTCCGCAACTGGTTCAGCCCGTCGGCCTGCACCAGCGCGACCCCATGGACCGGTCCGCTGTTCACCCGATTGTCGCGCCGGAATCCATGCGCGATCACCTGACCGCTGTCGACATGCCAGACAAGCAGCCCCGCGGACTTGGCGCAGCTCCGTGTTCCGAACAGACAGCCGGGATTGAGTTGCGCGGAATCCGAGCCGAGTGCCTGACGGTTCTCGAACAGGAAGTACTCGTCGGTGCCCGGGACCGCCAGATACAGAACCGTGTCGCCCGACTGCACCGGCCCCAGGCTGATGCTGGCGTTGCTGCGCAGGGTATCCACCGCTGCCCAGCCCAGCTCGATCAACGACCAGGCATCATACCCGGCGGGGCTGTAGGGCTGGGCGAAGTTGCCACTGCCCATGAGGCCCCACTCGCCGATGCCCTGGGTCGGGCCGGTCCCGCGCAGGTTGGTATCGTAGAGATCCGGCAGCCCGAACGCATGCCCGGTCTCATGCGCCATGGTCCCGATCGGCATGATCACACCCGCGGTACAGGCGGCGGGTCCACCCACCGCGCTCTGCAGGGTGTAGTCGCGCACCTGGATGAAGCTGCCGGGGACCGGCTGGCCCAGGCCGTCCCGGCGCGGCGAGATGGTCACATAGGGAGAGCCGCCGTTCCACCCCGCCAGATCGAAGCGATGGGCCCAGAGGTTGGTGGTCGCGCAGGCACCGTCGACCTCCGGCTGAAGAAAGGTCACGAAATCGACCACACCATCATCGTCGCCGGAGTTCGGCCGGCCATCGGGACCGTCGTTGTCGAACTGTCCCCAGTCCACCGTCCCCGTATCGCTCCGCGCCATCGCTTCGAGCAGCAGGTCGCCGAACCGCTGGCCCCCATGGGGGCAGCTCGTGATCACCCCCACGCCGTTGCAGCCGTTCTCGTAATAGGTGTCCGCGCTGTCGGCCGTCACCCAACCGAATACCACCCCATCAATATCGACCGCGCCGCGCGACACTTCGGCGTAATAGCTCCGAACGCTGTACGGCTGCCCCGGGCCGCTGGGGGCAAAGAGCACGGCGGCATAATCTGCCGCAGGAAAGGGCGCCGGAACGCCCGCGAAGGTGATGGGTATGACCGGCACGTGATAACTGCCCTGGATCCTGAGGGACGGAGAGCCGCTGTTCAGTCGGGCCAGTGCCCCGCCCCGGAGCAGCGCCCGTCGGGCGGACCGCACCGCATCGGTCCGGGAGCGCCACGCTCCGGTCGGACGGAAGTCGAGGCCGGATACCTCGAACCGCCCGGGGACGGAGCGGGGGAAATCCGGGGTGGATTCCGAGGCGAGTGCCGCCCCCGACAGGAGGAGGGCGGCCGTGATCCCGGCGCGGCGAATCGGGCGCGACTGATCGGGTGTGCGGGGCAGGTTCGGGGGCATCGTCCTGAAGCATACACCGCAAGATCCCGGCAACCCACGCCACCCCGGTGCTGACTTGTGCGAGCCCCTTCAAGCCTTTAGGTTGTAACGGGTTAGTGACAGCAATTCGAGACTCCAGCTTGAGCGAACGAGGTCCCGTGGATACCCAGATCCTCCAGAGCATCGCGCTCTTCGAGAAGTGCCGGCAGTTCACCAAGGCCAAGGAAGTACAGGCCGCCGGCATGTACCCGTACTTCAAGCCGATCTCCGACTCCGAGGACACGGCGGTCGTCATTGAGGGACAGAAGCGGATCATGCTGGGGTCCAACAACTACCTCGGCCTGACCCACCATCCCAAGGTGCTGGAAGCGGCAGCGCGTGCGCTGCACCGGTACGGCTCGGGCTGCACCGGCAGCCGGTTTCTCAACGGGACCCTCGATCTCCACATCCAGCTCGAACACTCGATCGCGGAATTCCTCGGCAAGGAAGACTGCCTGGTCTTCTCCACCGGCTACTCCGCCAACCTGGGCCTGATTTCCGGGCTGGTGGGCCGGGGCGACCTCGTCTACCTGGACAAGCTGGATCACGCCTCGATCGTTGACGGGGCGAAGATGTCCTACGGTGAGACCCTGCGGTTCAATCACGGCGATCTCGCTGGGCTCGACCGCAAGATCGAGAAGACCCGCGAGGGCCGTCCGTCGATGATCGTGGTCGACGGCGTGTACTCGATGGAAGGCGACATCGCGAACGTGCCGGAACTGGTGCGCATCGCCCGGAAGCACGGCCTCGCGCTGGCGCTCGACGATGCCCACTCGATCGGCGTGCTGGGCCCCAACGGGGAAGGCACGGCGGCGCACTTCGGGCTCACCGATGAAGTCGACATCATCGCCGGCACCTTCTCGAAGTCGCTCGCCTCGATCGGCGGTTTCGTCGCGTCGTCGGAAAACGTCATTCACTACCTCAAGCACCACAGCCGTCCGCTGATTTTCACCGCCTCGCTGCCTCCGGGCAACACCGCAGGAGTGCTGGCGGCCCTTGAAGTCATGAAGACCGAGCCCCAGCGCCGTACCGATCTGTGGGCCAATACCACCCGGCTGCAGGAGGGCATGCGCTCGCTGGGGTACAACATCGGCGAGACCGAGACTCCCATCATCCCGGTGCTCATCGGCCCGATGGATACCACCTTCGTCTTCTGGCGCCGGCTGTTCGACGCCGGTGTGTTCACCAACCCTGTCATGCCACCGGCGGTGCCGGCCTCGCAGTGCCGCCTGCGCACCAGCGTCATGGCGACCCATACC
>JANMYS010000144.1:0-30019 GCA_031382385.1 Gemmatimonadota bacterium | reverse complement strand
GCTGGCTGCGGGAATCGGGCACCCCGATCCGTGCTGCGTGGGTTGCCAGCTTCGTGACCCCGGCCGATTGGATCCCGGCCGACTCCGCGGTCTACCTCACGACCGCTTCCCTCCGCACCCCGATGTCGAGCGGCCTGATCGGCCTCCGGCCCGGCGCAGAAGCCGACAGCGTCCTTGCCGCACTCGGCGGCACGCTCCGCACCTGGAGCGAAGTACGCACGCTGGCCCACGAGCATGCGGTGGCCCCGTGATGCTGGCGCTCTGCCTGGCCCTGCTGAATGCGCCGCCGCTGCCACAGGCGCGCGTCCTGATCGTCTCGCCCGGGAGCGCGATTCCAACGCTCGAAGGCGCGCTGGCGGTCGCCCGCGACGGAGATACCATTCGCATCCGGCCTGGCACCTATGCGGAACCCACGCTGACCATAACCCGACGCGTCGTCATTCTCGGCGAGGGCTGGCCCATTCTGGACGCCGGCGGCGATCACGAGATGCTGCAGGTAGCAGCCGACAGCGTGACCATTCGTGGGCTGGTGATCCGCAACGTGGGGGCGAGCGCCACCGAAGACCGGGCGGCAATCCGGCTGATCGAGACCCACGGCTGCCTGATCGAGGACAACACCCTGCTGGACGACGCCTACGGGATCTATCTGCAGAAGGTGGTCGGCTGCATCATCCGGGGAAACCGGGTGCGCGGATCGGGACGGACCCAGTCGCTGAGCGGGAACGCGATCCACAGCTGGAGTTCCAGCGGGCTGGTCGTGGAAGACAATATCGTCCGGGGCCACCGCGACGGGATCTACTTCGAGTTCACCACCGACTCCCAT
Source organism: Gemmatimonadota bacterium (assembly GCA_031382385.1). GTDB lineage: Bacteria > Gemmatimonadota > Gemmatimonadetes > Gemmatimonadales > GWC2-71-9 > JADJOM01. The sequence continues at coordinate 29,196 of JANMYS010000144.1, read as the reverse complement.
GTACGCCGGAACACCAGCACACATAATCTCCGCTATGGGCTGCATTTCATGTTCTCCCACGGCTGCGAGTACGCGGGAAACAGCTTCCTGGACAACCGGGCCGGTGTCGCGGTGATGTACAGCCATGACGTCACCATCCACGACAACCGTTTCGAGCGCAGCCAGGGCAGCTCGGCCTACGGGCTGCTGCTGAAGGACATCAGCGATAGCCGGATCGAGCGCAACCGGTTCGTGCAGAATTCCGCCGGCCTCTACGCCGAGGGGACCAATCGGGTCGAGGTCAGGGGCAACGAATTCCTGCACAACGGATGGGGGGTCCGGGTGATGGCCAATGCCCAGGACACCCGCTTTCTGGACAACCGCTTCGAAGGAAATTCGTTCGACGTCAGCACCAATGGTGCCAGTGCCTCGAGCCTCTTCCAGGGCAACAGCTGGGATCGGTACGCAGGGTACGATCTGGACCGGGACGGCTACGGCGATGTGCCCTTCGCGCCGGTGCGGCTCTTCGCCTTTGTGGTGCAGCAGAACGAGCCCGCCCTGATTCTGCTTCGGAGCTTCTTTGTGTCGCTGCTGGATGCCGCCGAGCGGGTGGCGCCGGTGCTGACGCCGGCCACGATGGTGGATCGCCGGCCCCGGATGGCATGGGCAGCACCTGCCACGGCGGACCGATGAACGCTCCGCTGGCGATCGACGCCGCAGGCCTCACCAAACGATTCGGCGGGCTGCAGGTCCTCCGGGGGATCGACCTCGCGGTGGTACCCGGCCGCATCACCGGCCTGGTCGGCCCGAATGCCGCTGGCAAGTCGACCCTCATCAAGTCCATCCTGGGCCTGGTCCGACCGGACGCCGGCCGGCTGTCGGTGCTCGGCTGCGCAGTGAATGGGGATGAGCGCTATCGCCGCAACATCGGCTACATGCCGCAGGCGGCGCGCTTTCCCGAGAATCTGACTGGGAAGGAAGTCCTGGAGATGATCGGGGATCTTCGCGGACCCACCGCCGCACCGGATCGGGCGCTGCTCGACGAGTTTGCACTGGCGGGCGAACTCCCCAAACGGATCCACACCCTGTCCGGTGGCACCCGGCAGAAGCTCTCGGCCGGACTGGCCTTCCTGTTTCGTCCCGACCTGCTGATCCTCGACGAACCCACCGCCGGCCTGGACCCGGTGGCGAGCGGGGTCTTCAAGCGCCATCTCCTTGCGGCACGGGAGCGCGGCGCGTCGGTACTGCTCGCCTCGCACACTCTGAGTGAACTCGAGGAGCTGGCCGTCGACATCATCTTCCTGCTCGAGGGGCGCGTCCGGTTTCACGGCCCGGTGCAGCAGCTGCTGCATCAGACCGGCGCCGAACGGCTCGAAGCGGGAATCGCGACGCTGATGCAGAGCGAGACGGCGCGATGAGGACCGCGGGAAAGATCCTGGGCTATCAGCTGCGCGACATCGCCCGGAACCGGTGGGTGCTGGCCTATGCCGCCGTGCTGCTGGTCCTGACGGAAGCCCTCTTCCGGCTGGGGGGTGACGGGCAGCGGGTGGTGCTGAGCCTGCTCAACCTGGTCCTCATCTTCGTGCCGCTAGTGGCCCTGACCTTCGGCACGCTCTATCTCTACACCGCCCGCGAGTTCATTGAACTGCTGCTGGCGCAGCCGGTCGGCCGGGGAGCGATGTTCGCCGGATTGTGGGGCGGGCTGGCGCTCCCGCTGATCGGCGCCGTGACCATCGGTGTGGGTTTGCCGTTCCTGCTCCACGCCGGCGATGGCGGGATACCGATTCACGCGGTCTTGCTGCTGCTGGGGACCGGCGCCCTGCTGACCGCGTCATTCACCGCGATCGCGTTCCTGCTGGCGCTGCGATTCGAGGACCGGGCGATGGGATTCGGCGCAGCGCTGATGGTCTGGCTGGCCTGCGCCGTGGTCTACGATGGACTGGTCCTGCTGGCCGTGACCGTCTTCGCCGACTATCCACTGGAGACTCCACTTCTCATCCTGACGCTGCTCAACCCGCTCGACCTCGGTCGGGTGCTGCTCCTGCTCGAGCTGGATGTCTCCGCGCTCATGGGCTACACCGGCGCGATCTTCAATCAGTTTCTCGGCACCGGGCTCGGCCTCGCGGTGGCGCTGATCGCCCTGCTACTCTGGACCGTGATTCCGCTCGCCCTTGGCCTGCGCCGTTTCCGGCGGCGGGATTTCTAGGACAGCGGAGCACTGGAGCGGGGCGGTCGCCGGGGGACGGCAGCGCCCGCCCCTACATGTAGAACGAAAAGAGGCCCCAATGATCCGGGGCCCCTTCGCGTCGTGCCGCCCAGGAGCTGCCTACTGGACCGCTCTCAGGGCGTTGACGAATCCGCGACCGTAGAAGTCGTCATTCCCTGGCTTGCCCAGGTCATCGGCCGACTGCCGGAGGATGGCTTCAACCTGGGCCGGCGGCAACGGACCATACTTCCCGACGATCAGCGCCGCCACGCCAGCGACGACCGGGGCGGCCATGCTGGTTCCGGCGGCAAATGAATACCCGGTATTTGTCGTGATGCTCCCCGGGCTCAGCACCATATCGAAGACCCAGCACGCTGTGACGACGTTCCCCGTGGGAATGCGCGGCACACTGCAGAAGGCGCTGCCCGGCAAGGCGAAGTCACCACCCGGTGCGCCGAAGGTGATCGCCGACTGCCCGAAATTGGTGTAGGAGGCCGGCCGTGAAAAATCCGTGGCACCGTTGGGATACCCGACCGCAAAGCCGAACGGTCCCGTCGCGGCAACCGCGATGACGTTGGTGGACTGCGCCGGCACGGTGATCAGGTTGTTGGTATGATCGAGATCGATCGCGCTGTTGCCCGCTGAGGCGATGACCGTGACGCCCTGCTGGTTGGCATAGGTCGTCGCCCGGCTGAGCGCGACGGCCAGCTCAGCCGCGTCTTTCCCCTGCCTGTCAAACGCCCCGCCAAGGCTCATGTTGATGATGTTGGCGCCGGCGCCACCCTGGCTGATCGGGGTGGCAGCGTAGACGATGCCCTGGATGACCGCGGCAAACGAGCCACTACCGCTGTGCAGCACCTTGACGCCGATGATCGTCGCCCCAGGAGCGACGCCGATGGTGCCGACACCGTTATCCCGTGCCGCGACGATCCCGGCGACGTGCGTCGCATGGGAGAAGCCGGCAACATCCTGGTTGAACGCGAACCCGGGGACGAAAGAAGCCGAACGAGCCACATCGACGCTGCCATTCAGATCGATGTGGTTGTTGTTCAACCCGCCGTCCAGGACTGCCACACGAGCGCCGGCTCCGATGTACCCGGCATCCCACGCCTCCGGAGCGTGAACCGCCTTCGGGGCCCACTGCAGGTTGTAAAACGTCTCGTTGCTGCCATGACTGGCCTGCCCGACATCCTCCGTAGCCTCACCGGCATCCTGCACATGCTCGTTTGGGTCGACCCACTGCACCACCTGGTCCAGGGCCACCGACTGCACGCCGGCGATGCCGGCAGCCTTGGTGGTAAAACTGGCGCTGCTCGACGTGGCTGTGGCGACGCCGATCTGGGGTGTACTCGCCGTCAGGGTTCCCCCCGCCTGACTCACCAGCGCGGCGAGATTGGCCGGCAGCTGATTGCCCCGGCCGAGGATGACATAGGAATTGGAAGCGGAGAGAGAAGCGCGGGCGGGCAGTATCGACTGGGGACCGGGAGCGGTGCTGTCGGGCGAGCAGCCCGTGAGTGCCAGGCCAGCGGCAACGAGAGTCAGGGGCAAGCGAAAGTGCCGTTTCAAAGGGACCTCCAGAAGTTGGTCACACCGGAGCGAAGACCCGACGACCGGGAGGACAGCGGAAAGTCGGCGCATCGGGGAGGGGCGTGTCATCACGCATCTGCAACTCGAGCACTTGCGGGAGCGGCTGGGGAATACTGGACGTCCGACGGAATGGACGACAAATCTTGCGCACACGCTGCCGATCACGCAAGGACCCTGGCCAACACTAACTGTGGGGACTGATTCGCCAGGGTTTAACTTCCGCTCACCGGGCTGGGGCTCGCGGTAGCACTCCTCGCCCTGCTGCTCTGGACCGTGATTCCGCTCGCCCTTGGCCTGCGCCGTTTCCGGCGGCGGGATTTCTGATCAGGGTGGGCTGGTTCCCTGCGCGCCCTCAAGGCGAGTGCGCAGGGCGGTGAAGCGGGGATCCCCGCGGAGCGGCCGGAGATCGTCGTCCCCCTCGTAGGTCGCGCGATCGCGGAACCCTTCAATGACCGCGCGGTCGAGCGCCCGGAATGCCAAGTCGAGCTGCCCCAGGCGGACATAGGCACAGGCGAGGTTGTACCAGGCCACCCCGGCAGTGTTCCTCCCGGGCGGGATGCCGAGCTGGAATGCGTGCTCGTAGCTGGCTGCCGCTTCGGCATTCCGTTGAAGGTTGAGCTGGGCCCACCCGATCTGCCCCACCACCAGAGAAGTCACCATCCCGCCCCGCCGAGCCCGCTCCAGCAGCGCAAGCGCCGGTTCCCAGCGATGCTGGTTCAGATGGACCTGGGCCAGACCGTTCACGACCCCGAGATCGGTCGAGTCGAGCGCAAGGGCCCGCTGGTAGGCACGCTCCGACTCGGGGAACCGGTTCAGTTGACTGAGGCCCCGTCCCAGCATGGCGAGCGCCCCGGCATCGTCAGCGTGGTTCGCGGTCCAGCGCTCCAGTAGCGGAACGGACTGCCGCGGGTCGTTGGCGAAGACCGCCGCTTCCACCGCGCGTGCCTCCGACGGCTGCCACGAGGGTTGCGGCAGCGGTTCGAGGTGTGACTTCCAGAAGGCGATGGTCTGTTGAATGATCCGGCGCGCGTCATCGTTGTCGGAGAAGGCATCGAAGGCATGCGGCAGGCCGCTGGCGAATTGCAGCGTCCAGGGTGCGCCCCGCTCGACGATCCGTCGCGCGAGTCCCGGCAGCTCCGGTCCGAACCATGATACGTCAGACGCCGCGTACACGAGGAGGGTGGGCAGGTTCATCCGCGCCGTGCTGTCCGGGACGCGTCCGTAGTAGAGCACCGCGGCCCGGATGCCCTGCGAAACCGAGTCGCTGCTGAGGTATTCCGTCGCCCCCGAGACATTGGCGGAGGCGGCGTACACCCCGAGATGGGTGGCGTCCACGCCCTGCTCGGCACCGCTGGCGGCGAGATAACGAAAGAGGGCCCGGATGCTGGCCTGCACCGAGTCCGCATCGGCGTCCATGCTGATGCCAATCAGGCCGTGCGCCGCCGCCAGTCGGGGCCAGGTCCGGTAGATCCCCCAGTGCTTCACCCGATCCTCACCACGGTCCCCGATGGCGTTGAGAAAGACTACAGCGGGACGTCGTTCCCCGCGTCGCATCCCCGTCGGCCGGTACAGATCGAAGGTGAGGGTGCGCGTCGGTGTCCGGTGGTAGGGAATGTCGGCCCGGAGTTCCACCCGCGTCGTCGCCGGGACGTCGTACACGACGCCGAAATTCGCGGGATCGAGCGGGGCGCGTGCCGGCGACGCCTGACCGGCGAGCGGCGTGGCCGGCAGTGCGAGTGCGACAAGCGCGAACAGCCTGCAGGGGAGAGGCGAGCGCATGGGATTCCCGGAGCGATGAGGATGAAGCGTGGGCGGCGGTGACCGGTGTTGCACCGAGCGACGGCCGTGCCCGCTGGTGTGCCCGAACTACGCTTCCTTCCGCACTCGGGTTTCCCTGATGTCGGCCGGGACGTCGTGCGGCGGGATTTCCAGGGCACCCGCCTCCGGTCAGAGCAGGACCATCCCCGCCAGCGCTGCCCACATCAGGAGCATGGCCGCGAGGACCACGCCCTGGCCGAGGCGGTTGGAGGTCTGACCATGCATCAGCGCCCGGTCGGAGGCGACGATGAGGATACCGAGCAGCAGAAATGGCGCGAGCGCCCCGTTGATCACCGCCGACCAGACCAGTGCAGTCACCGCTTGAAAGTTGAGGAAGTCCAGCGCAACTCCACCAAGCGTCGAGACCACCACGATCGAATAGAACGCCGGGGCCCCGCTCCATCCTTCATCGAGTCCCTGCGACCAGTCGAATGCCTCGGAGATCGCATACGCGGCGGAAGCAGTCAGCGTCGGGATGGCGAGAAATCCCACCCCGAGCACGCCAAAGGCATAGAGCCCGGCCGCCAGCGGCCCGGCCAGTGGACGCAACGCGAGCGCCGCCTCCCGGGAGGTCTCAACGGTTGTTCTGCCCTGCGCGTGCAGCGTGAGCGCCGCGGTCAGGATGATGAAATACATGACGACGTTGGAGAACAGCGTGCCAAGGCCGATATCCGCCGCGCGGGTCCGGAGTTCTTCCACCGCCGCACCGACGCGGGCATCGCGCCCGCGGCGGCCCAGCGCCTTTTCCTCCTCCACCTCCTGCGACGCCTGCCAGAAGAAGAGGTAGGGACTGATCGTCGTGCCGAGGATCGCGACCAGCCCCGCCCACTGGGCGCTGCCGTGGGGGAGTGTGGGCAGCACCGTCGCGCGCAGCACCGCCCCCCAGTCGGGCCCCAGCTGAAAGGCGGCGACGATATAGGCCAGCAGGACCAGGGTGAGCCACTTGAGTGTCCTGGCGATCTGGCTGTAGCGAAGCCGAATCGTCGCCCAGGCGGTGGCGATGCCGAACAGCACGACGCAGATGTGGGAGTCGAGACCGGTAAAGAGCTCCGCCGCGTCGGCCATCCCAACCAGATCGGCGCCGACGTTGATGGTGTTGGCGAGAAGGAGGGAAAGGACGAAGAGCAGAATGACCGGACGCGAGAAGCGGTGCCGCAGCGCGTCGATCAGCCCGGCGCCAGTCACCATCCCGACGCGGGCGCACATCATTTGCACCGCCGCCATCAATGGCCAGGTCAGCAGCGCGGTCCACAGCAGTGAGGTGCCGAACCGGGCGCCAACGACGGTGTAGGTGGCGATGCCCGAAGGATCGTCATCCGCCGCCCCGGTGACGATGCCGGGCCCGAACTGACTGAGCAGACGCCGGGCCCGCCGCGATGGCTCCGGCGTCAGCTAATGGTCCGTCGGAGAAAGCCGCGCACGCCGACGGCGCCGAGTACCAGGCAGGCCACGGTGAGCGCGGAGAGGAAGGCCCAGACGGGCATGTGGGGCAGGTCGGGGGTGAGCGCCGCCCGCAACCCCTCGCTCATGTACACCATCGGGTTGAACAGCACCAGGTACTGCAGCCAGGGGATGGCCTGGAGCAGGGCCCAGGGATAGTAGACGCAGCCGAGGAAGACCAGCGGGGTCACCACCAGCGCGAACATGATCCCGATCTGCTGCGGCCGGACGATGGTGCCAAGGGTCAGGCCGAGTGCGCCGGCGGCGAGGCTGGCCAGCGCGGCGACGGCCAGGAACAACGGCCAATGCTCGATCCGCACCGCGACGCCAGTGGCTGGGATGAGATACACCAGGGGAAAGACCGCGGTCCCGCCGATCAGCGCCTGGGCAGCGCCGAAGAGGAGTTTCTCAATCGCCACCAGCCAGACTGGGAGGGGCGCCAGAATCCGATCCTCGATCTCCCGGGTGCCGCCCAGCTCCACCGAGAGTGGGAGCGCCACCGCGGTGATGCCGGTGAACACCATGCCGATCGCGATCAACCCCGGCACCAGGATGGTCGCGTAGGTGGCATCGACCGGACCGGACTGGAAGCCCTGCCCGATCCGGGGCAGGACGTAGGTGAACACGAACACGAACAGGACCGGGTTGACCACGGTGCGGAACACGAACGGAACAAAGCCCCGGCGCAGCACTCGCAGGTCGCGGAGCACCAGTCCCCAGAAGGGGCGGAGATAGCCGTGCCAGCCGGCGGAGTCAGTCACGAAGGTCCCGGCCGGTGAGGCGGATGAAGACCGTCTCCAGCGTTGGCTCGTGCACCGCGACATCCGTCAGCCCGTAGCCCAGCGCTACCTCGACCAGCCGTGGCAGCAGGCCTTCGCGCGAACCAGTCAGCACGCGGACACCGCGCTCGGTGCGAATCGCGTCGTGCACCGCAGGCAATCCCCGAATCGCCAGCAGCAGGCTCTCGTCCACCCGATCCACCGTCACCTCACAGACCGTGCTGGCCCCGATACTCTGCTTGAGACCCGCGGGCGTCCCGACGACCAGCACCTTGCCATGATCGATGATCGCGACGCGATCGCTCAGGCGCTCTGCCTCTTCCATGTAGTGGGTGGTCAGGAGGACGGTGATGCCGGCCGCCCGCAGGCCCTCGACCAGCTCCCACAGCAGCAAGCGGCTCTGGGGATCCAGGCCGGCGGTCGGTTCATCCAGGAAGAGCAGCGCGGGATGATGGGCGATGCTGCGGGCGATCTGGACCCGTTGCGCCAGCCCGCCGGAGAGGGTCGTTGCCATGGCGGAGGCACGATCGGTGAGGCGAAACTGCTCCAGCAGCGTGTCGGTACGAGTGCGCGCGTCCGCGCCGCTCATCCCGAAATAGCGGCAGTGGTAGTACAGGTTTTCCCAGACAGTGCAGGACCGATCGAGGGTATTATGCTGGGTCACGACGCCGATCCGTCGTTTCACCTCCGCCGGATTCCGCGCGACGTCGAAGCCGTCCACGGTGACGATGCCACCGCTCGGCCTGACACGCGTGGTACAGACGCCGATCGTCGTGGTCTTGCCGGCGCCATTCGGTCCCAGCAGGCCGAAGATCTCGCCGGCCTCCACGCTGAGGTCGACACCGGCGAGCGCCATCACCGGTGGGGGCCCTTCATACGTCTTGGTGAGTCCGGCGATTGTCAGCGCTGGCGGCATCGGGGTGAGCGGTTCCCGCTCAGCGCAGTCCGCGCGTCAGGCGATAGGCATCGCGCGCCGCGGCGACAGCGTCGATGAGCGGCGCGGGATCGAACCGCACGGGGTCAGTGCACGGGAGGCCGGTCTCCGCCGTGGCTCTGGCGCAGGCCGCGCGCGCCTCGGCGTCGGTCAGGTCATAGGTGTTGAGCGAGATCCCGATGGTCCTGGTGGGATGGACGAAGTTGGCCACCGTCTCGTACAGCCGGACGTACTCGGCGAGCGGCGGGATGCGCAGCCAGGCGGCTTCGCGATAGTCGCCGATGTACTGGCGGGTGGCCTGGTGACAGAGAATCAGCGCATCGGGACAGCTGCCGTGCAGCAGCCCGCAGGTCACCCCGGAATAGCCGGGATGATTGAGGCTGCCCTGCCCTTCCACCAGCACGATGTCCGCATCCTTGCTTCCCTCCAGCACCAGCCACTCCGCCGCGCCGGCAATGAAGTCGGCGACGACCGCGTCCACCGCGATGCCCCACCCCTCGATCATGATGCCGGTCTGCCCGGTCGCGACGAAACGGGTGCGGAGCTTCCGGGCATTGAGGTGCTTCACCAGCTGCAGCTGGCTCGTCATCTTGCCGACGTTGCAGTCGGTGCCCACCGTGAGGATGACGAACGGCTCGACCGCCTTCGCCTTGCCGGAGGAGACGGGAATATTGGCCGGCGGCCGACGGAGATCATGGATTTCGACGCCCTTGGCCTTGGCCCGCGCCGCGATCACCGGATCATCGCCGAGAAAGGTGTGCAACCCGCTCCACAGATGGCACCCGGCATCGATCGCCTCGAGCAGCCAGGCGCGCCACTCGTCCGGGAGCTTCCCTCCGACGGGCGCGATCCCGATCAGGATCGCGTCAGGCTTCCCCTTGAGTCCCTCCGCCATCGAGGCGACCACCGGAATCGCGCCGCCGAACCCGAGCACCTGCTGCACGGTCTGGCCAGCGGTCTGACGGTCGACCACGCCAACCACCCGATCCGGCAGGTAGCGGATGACGGAGTTGGCCGTCTTGGAGGTGAGCGGGTTGAATTCGCCGTCGGCGAGGATGAGGTAGCGAGAGGGGGGCATTGGTCGGGAGCCGTCGGCCATCAGCCGTCGGCCATCTGGGGTGGAAATCACTGTCTCGGAGCGCGGGAAGCTAATCGGCGATGCGCATCAGGCCAAGCAAACGGGGCCGGATCACTCCGGCCCCGCTGACGGCTGAGACTGATGGCTGATGGCTGACGGCTGACAGCTACTTCTTGTCATCCTCATGATCATCCACCAGCTCCGCATCGACGGTGTCGCCCCGGCCCTTGCCGATCTGCTTGGCGCCGCCCCCGCCGGGGCCGATCATGCCCATCTTCGACTTGAGCTCGAGCAGTTGCTGGTCCGCGCTGCCCTTGTACTCCAGCGACTTGAACTGCTCCATCAGCGTGTCGCCCTCGAACTCGGCCTGCAGTTCGGCGGAGGCGATCGCCTTCCGCTCCTGATTCTCGATCTTCTCGGTCATCCGCTCGAACGACTCGAAGGCGGACTTGTCGCCCATCCCCGACATCGTTTCCTGGATCCGCTGCTGCGCTTCCGCGCGGCGGGCCCGGGCGACCAGGATGTTCTTCTTCCGCTTGGCTTCCTCGATCTTGTCATTGAGCGAACGCAGCGAGCCCTTGAGGCTCTCCGTCTCCGCCTTGTGCTTGACCCAGGTCTCGTGCAGCTGCTGGGCCCCCTGCAGCGCCTCGTTGTAGCGCAGCAGCGCCTGCTTGGCGAGGTCGTCGCGGCCCTCCTGCACCGCCAGCATCGCGCGCCGCTCCCAGTCTTCCGACTGCTTGCGCATCGACTCGGCGTCGGCCTGCAGCTTCTTCTCGTCCGCGATGGCGGAGGCCACCTGCTGCTTGGCCTTGGCCAGCTGGGACTTCATGTCCACGATCAGCTGATTGAGCATCTTCTCGGGATTTTCGGCCCGGGAGATGAGGTCGTTGATGTTCGACCGGAGCATCGTGGAAAGACGATCAAAGATCCCCATGCGGACTTACTCCCGGTACGGCGCTAGCGCGCCCAGGTGCGTGGCGATGGCGAGCGTCATCGATTCGAAGCTCGCCTCGAACTCGTTGAAATCCAGGTTCTCCAGCTCCAGCGTATCCACCAGCACCACCTTGTCGCCCTCCAGCCCGTAGGCCCCGTGCACCAGATCCCGGGCGTTGTACTCCAGCAGCTGGCGGCAGAGTTTCGCCTGCTGCGCCGCTCCCGCCGGCAGCGTCATCACGGTGACCCGGAGGATCGCCACCGGCGGCGCGAAGTTGACCAGCACCTCCGCTCCCGCCGTTGTCCGGACCATCCACAGGCCGGGCTCCACCTCGGAGACTTCCGCCGACCCGCTGTCGAGCCGGTCGAGCCAAGCCTCAATGTCTTCCCTCGTCAGCATGATCCCGTCCTCCTGGTAAAACGCCGGCAACCACCGACCGGCCCAATCTAACGTGTCCCGGCCGCCGGCAGAGCCTCGGGCGGGGTGTCGGCCCCTTCGATCTGCGCCTGGCGGCTCTGGGCCAGTACCCGCTCGGTGAAATCGAGCCGTTCCTCCAGCTCGATCAGCCGGGATTCGAGCGCCTCGAGCCGTGTCGCGTCCTCCGCCCGGGCAGGATCGTCATCCGGCGCCGGCGCGAGCCGGCGGCTGTGGGCCTGGATCCAATCGCCCAGAGCCCTCCCAATCGGCCCGAAGAACAGGCCGAGACTGCCCGCCCCGACCGCCAGCCAGAAGGCCAAATCGCCGATTCCGTCACCCATGGAGCCTCCGGTGACTCAACTACCCGGGAGTCGGAGCGACTCCGCGTCCCGCTGCTTCGACAGGATCCGCTCGGCGAAATCGAGCCGCCCCTCCAGCTCCGCCATCCGTTCCTGGCCCTGCTGCAACGCCTCCAGCCGTGCGTAGACGTCCGCGAGCTCTTCCCGGAGACCCGCCGTCTGCGCGCCCGCCTCGAGGCGGCGGGCGTAGGCCCGAGCGATCGGATAGACGATCGCGCCGAGCACTGCGGAGACCATGACGGCCACGATGCCGATCGTCTTGATCTCCTCGGGACCCAGCAGCGCGAGCTGAGTGAGTAGCATCATCGTTGTTCTCCCGCGCCGAGCCGCGAGGTTTCCCGCTGCTGGGCCAGGAGTCGCTCGGTGAAATCCAGCCGCTCCTCGAGTTCCAGCACCCGGCCCTGCGCCGCTTCGAGATCTGCCACCCGGCTCTCGAGGTCGTACAGCCGGTTGGGCGACCCCGGGTCGGTATCGGTGCCCGGTCCGCGCCGCTGCAGCGCCCGATGTCGTCGCCAACCGAGGACACCAAGCGAAACGACGACCACCATCGCGATCGGACCCTCGCTGCCCGGGCCCCCGGAGGCAGCAGTGATGCTGTCCGCGACGATCATCAGCATTCCGGTGATCCCGACCTGAATGAGCAGATCGATCCAGTCGATACCGAATGGGCTTCTGCTCACCGTGGATCATCTCCTGCGTTGAGGCGAGCCGGCTCGTTCCGCTGCGCCAGCAGCCGCTCGGCAAAATCCAGTCGTTCCTCCAGCTCCACTACCCGTTCCCGAATCGTCTCGGTCTCGGCGACGCGCTCGCGGAGGTCCGCCAGCTCACCGGCGAGCGACGCTGCATCCGGCGCACTCCGCTCGAGCCGCTTCACCGCGACGCCGATCAGCGCCACGGCACCGTAGATGAGCGCGCCCGCGCCACCCATGGCGATGAAAATCCCGAACAGCTTGATCACGTCGTCCATCAGCCCGGCCCCTTCAGCTGCCCGGTCTCCCGCTGCTGCGCCAGCAGTCGCTCGGAGAAATCCACCCGCTCCTCCAGCTCCGCCATCCGATGCTGTATTCGGAGCAATTCACCGTTCTCGTCATTCTGCGGATTTGGCGAAATCCGGTGCTCGATCCGGCGCGCCACCGCCTGACCGATGGGCCCAAGGAGGAGAGAGGCACCGATCGCGCCGACCGCGATGAACAGTGCAAAGAATCCCGCGCCGTCCATCAGCGTGCCCCCGGCAGTCGATTCCCCTCGCGCTGCTGGCTCAGCAGCCGCTCGGAGAAGTCCACCCGCTCCTCCAGCTCTGCCATCCGGTGCTGCATGGCCTCCAGATCGGCCACGCGGTGGCGCAACTGCTCCAGCTCGGCCAGCACCGCCGGGTCTCCCGCGATTCGCCCCTCGATCCGCCGGCCGATCGCCCGCATCAGCGGGTAGAGGATCAGCGCCGCAGCGGCGATGAATGCCATGGAGATGAACGCCATCGCCTTCGGGTCCATCATCATCCAGGGAGGAAACACCTCCGGCCCCTGGACGATGACCGGCAGATCCGGCAGCGGCGGCATGGCCGGCGGCGGCACCTCCTGCACCAGGCTCAGCCCGATCATGTGGTCCCCCCCGGCAACCGCGCTTCGTCGCGCTGCTTGGCCAGCAGCCGCTCGGTGAAATCCACCCGCTCAGCCAGCTCCCCGACCTGCTCGCGCAACCGCTCGACTTCCTCGATCAGCAGGCGATCGGAACCACCACCGCTGGGCGTCACGCCGCGAATCCGGTCGGCAAGCGCATGCCCGATCTCGGTTTTCGACAGCGCGAACAGCATGCCCCCGCCGAAGACGATGATGATGAACAGCGTGCCTTCCATGCTATTTGCCCTCGGTCAGGCGTGCGTTTTCCTGCGACTGGGTCAGCAGCCGCTCGGTGAAGTCGAGCCGTTCCTCGAGCTCACCCATCCGGGAGCGCAGCGCATCGATCTCCTCGTACAGCCGCGGGTCGTTCGCCATGTGCGCTGCGGCCTCCGCGTCAAGCCGCTTCATTCGCGCCTTGACCGTGGGAATCAGCCAGGCCAGCAGAAACGGCATCACCCCGCCGAAAAACAGGATGAGGATGAGCGCGAAGTGCTGGTCCGAGTTCATGCGCTTTCCCCGGGCAGACGCTCGACTTCGCGCTGTTTCGCCAGCAGCCGCTCGGTGAAATCCAGCCGCTCGCCCATTTCGGAGAGCTCGGCACGGAGCCGTTCCATCTCCTCGTAGAGCACCGGATCCGGCACCGGCTCGCTCCCACTGCCGCCACCCCGGATCCGCTCGGCGATCGCCCGCCCGACAGGGCTGAACGAGATGGCGACCAGCGTACCGCCGCCGAAGATGAGCAGGAGTGCGAGAATGTCTTCCATGACCGCCTCAGCCGTCGCCCAGACTCTCTGCCCGCCCGCGGGAGAGCAGCCGCTCGGTGAATTCAACCCGTTCCTGCGTTTCGGTGAGCTGCTGACTATAGAACTCGACCTGGTCCCGGAGCGCCCCGACTTCCGCCAGCACCTCGGAGTCCATCGAGCCCTGCCGCCCCTGAATCCGGCGGGCCAGCGCCTGGCCGATCTCGCTCCGCGCCACCTGGACCACGCACCAGAAGAAGAGCCCACTGGTGATGACGCCGGTCAGCATCCCGAACAGCGGAATGACATTGTCGTTCATCCGGCGCTCCCCTCAGGCCCGAGGCAGCTGGTCAGGAGTGCGCTGCTGGGCCAGCATGCGCTCGGTGAAGTCGAGCCGCTCCTGCGCCTCGTTCAGCTGCTGCTGCATCGCATCCATGTGATCGCGCAGGGCGGTCAGCTCCTGGTCAAGCGCCGGATCCGACAACCGGCCCCGGGCATTGGCCTGGGCTCGAAGCCCCTGCACTACCCCCCAGACAATGGCCGATGTGATGATGATTCCGGTGATCATCCCACCTATCGCGACGATGGTCTCGCCCGCGTCCATGGCCCTACGCCCGCGGAAGCTGTTCGGGAGACCGGGACTGCGCCAGCAGCCGCTCGGTGAAGTCGAGCCGCTCATGCGTCTCCGCCAGCTCCAGCCGAATCTGTTCGACTTCGCGGCGCAGCGCGGCCATTTCCTCGGTCAGTTCCCCGCCACCCTCCGGCGCATCCGTGGCATTTACCCGGATGGCGTGCGCAATCGCCTTGCCGATCTCGCCTCGCGAGATGAAGACCAGCCCGGCCATCACGAAGAACGTGATAGGAATGAAGACCTCGGCTGCGCCCATCCGTCAAACCTGCCTTTTCTATGCTAGTGCGGGCTGACCCGGCCCCGGATCAGTGGGGCTCGTACGCGAGCATGTTGCAGGATGTTTCAGTTGGCGACGCCGGAGATTCAGGGGTAGTGGCGGGGCTCAGACCCACAACTACGGGCGTCATCCATCCTTCTTCTTCAGCTGGACCAAGCGGTCCTTGGCCAGTTTCCGGCCGGTCGGCGTCGCCGCCAATCCCCCGCCCGCCGTCTCGCGATACCGCACGTCCATCGTCCGGCCGATCTCCCCCATGGTGTCGATCACCTCATCGACCGGGATGGGAAATCTCACCCCGGCCAGAGCCATCTCGATCCCCGCAAGCGCCATCGCGGCGCCAGTCGCATTCCGATAGACGCAGGGCACCTCGACCAGTCCGCCGAGCGGATCGCAGACTAGTCCCAGGGTCCCCTGCATCGTGAGGGCGACGGCGTGCATCGCCATGGTCGGGCTCCCGCCAAGCAGCTCCACCCCGGCGGCAGCGGCCATGCCCGCCGCAGCGCCGGTCTCCGCCTGGCAGCCGCCTTCGGCCCCGGAGAGTGACGCCCGGCTGGCGACGACCGCGCCGACCAGGCCTGCGGTCGCCAGCGCACGCACCAGGTCAACGTCGGTAAAAGAATGGTGTTTCGCCAGCCCGAAGATGAGCCCGGGCAGGACACCGGCTCCCCCGGCCGTCGGGGCGGCCACGATGACCCCCATCGCCGCATTGACCTCCTGCACTGCCAGCGCGGCGGCGAGGGCGTCGGTGAAGACGGTGCCCTTCAGCGGCCCGACGGCGTGGGCCAGCATGATCGCGTCGCCCCCGACCAGCCCGGACACACTGCGCAGGTCACCCTTCAGCCCGCGCTCCACCGCGCCGCGCATGACGTCGAGCGCCCGATGCAGCGCCGCCTCCACTTCGGCACGAGTCCGCAGCCCCTTCTCCGCCTCGGTGCGGAGGGCAAGTTCGCCGAGCGTGATCCCCTCGGCTTCCGCCCGTTCCACCGCTTCCAGCAGCGCATCGAACATCAGGAGATCCTGGGAATGGAGTGCAGGCTGCTCACCGCGGGAATGGCACGCAGGGCTTCGAGGGCGGCGGCGCTGACCGGCTGATCCAGCTCGTAGATATGGATGGCGTCGCCACCCTTCCGCCGGCGCGAGACCCGCAGCGTGGCGATGTTGTCGCCCTGTCGTGCGAGAACGGTGGTCACGGCGGCGATGATGCCTGGCACATCCTGGGCAACGAAGACCAGGGCGGGGAACGCACCGGTCACCTCCACGTCAAAGCCGTTGACGTTGGTGATGAGCACGCGGCCCGCACCGATCGACGAGCCGACCACGACAATCTGGTGACCGCCGCCAGTGAGGGTGATCCGAGCGGTGTTCGGATGGTGTTCTCCGCGCAGTTTGGCGTTGGTGAAGCTGATGGCAAGCCCCGCCTTCTGGGCTAACTCCAGGCTCTCCCGCAGCCGCTCGTCATCGGGAAAGAACCCGAGCAGTCCGCCGGCGATGGCGCGGTCGGTTCCATGCCCCACCCCGGTGCGGGCGAAGGAGCCGTGCAGTTCGACCTTCGCCGTCTCGGGAGGGCCGTCGAGCAGGCCCCGCGCAAAGAGTCCAATGCGGCAGGCCCCGGCGGTGTGCGAGGACGAGGGGCCGACCATGACCGGACCGATGATATCGAGCAGGGAGATCATGCCGAAAGCTACGGGATTGAAGCGGTGGACGACAGGGAAGGCAGACGGGAACGGGGAACGGGGAACGGGAAAGCCCTTCCTGCGCAGGGAATTTCCGATTCCCCGTTCCCCGTTCCCGGTCCTCCCCGCCTGGCGCCTCGCGCCCGCTACAACAGCTCCACCTCCGCGATCTCCCCGAGGCTCAGCCCGATTTCGGTGCTGTCGTCTCCAAGCGGATGCAGGTAGACCTCGTGCGCGGCGATGTGGCTGTCCACGCTGGTGGGGACACCAGTCAGCTCCTTCCGATCGGTGGTGCGAATACGGACGCCGAGCTCATTGGCGGCAGCATACCCCAGCGCGGCGACGATCTGCTCATAGGTCATGGGGACATCCTGCGGACGTGACGAACGGCGGCAGCCACAAGGCTCTCATCCGCCCGGGAACATCAGCTCGCGACCAGCCCATGGGCAGGCGCGCTAGGAGAGCGCCGCGATGGCAGCACCGGCCCCGCCATCATCGGGGGGGCGATACCCCGGCCCCTGATCCACCGGGGGAAGCACCCCGAACACACTATGTGAGCGGAGCACTCCTTCGACGGCCGAGAGCATCCCTTCGAGCTCCTCGGTGCCCTTGCGCAATGCGTAGCGATAGAGCCAGCGATACCAGAGCAGACTGCCCCCGCCGAGTGCGGCGGCGGCAGCGGCGCCCGGAAGCACCGCGAGCCCGCCCAGCGCGAGTGCGCCAGCACCGACCGCCGCTCCGACGGTGCCACCCGTCGCCGCGAGGGCGGCCGCGATCCACTTGTCGACCTGCAAGTTCTTCCTGAGCCCCGAGCGCAGATCGCCGTACACGGTGACCTCGCAGCCGCCACCCGCGACGAGCGGCCGGAGCGTCACGTTGAGCTGGAACAGCTCCAGCTGGTACATCCGGTAGGTAAAGGAGGTGTAGAGCTCGGAGGAGCCGGTCATCATGTTCTTCATCATGTTGGGAATGGTGAAGACCATCACGCCACCGTCGAGCGGATGGCCCCCGACCGTATCCCTGAGACTCATCAGGTACGGCCGCGCCGGACAGACTCGCCCGATCGCCTCGAGCACCGTGCGCGGGCTGCCGCGGATCACCCGCGACACCGAGATGCTCCGCTCGCTCGTGCCAAGCAGGCGCGTCGTCATCCGTTCCTGGCGAGCCGTGGCGTCGACCACCGTCACCGCCGCCTGGGCCGGCTGCTCCGCCAGCGCCAGCGCGACGAATTCCGGCGCGATCCCCACCTCCTGCGCCGCCGCCTCGACATCGCGGAGCCGGTAGCCGCCGCTGGGCAGCGCGGCGGTGATCCCGGTCAGGCCAGTCCCCAGTCTCGATCGCTGTTCCAGTCGGCTGGCGGCATCCGCCTGCAGCTGTGCGGCGCGCAGCCAGATGGCCTCCGCCTGCCCTGTGGCGATGATCCGGTCCGGCTGGCCGCCTGCGCTGGTGGCGGCGGCCTTCTCCAGTGCCTGCCCCAGCGCCTCGGCCAGCGCCTCGCCGGTGGCGTAGCGGTCGTCGGGATTGGAACGGAGGCAGCGGTCGATCACTTCGACCAGCGGCCGGGGCACCTGCGGTGCGACGCTCGCCAGCGACGGCGCGGCCCGGCTCGCCACGGCGACGAGCACCGCGGCGGGGTTCTCGCCCTCGAACGGCAGCCGGCCCGAGAGTGCGTAGAAGCCGGCGACGCCGAGGGAGTAGAGATCGCTCCGCCCATCGAGGGGAGCGCCGTTGGCCTGCTCGGGGCTCATGTAGTGCACCGTGCCGACCACCTCACCCACCTGGGTAAGCGACGACGCCCCGCCATCCCGCGCGATGCCGAAGTCGGTCACGACCGCCCGGCCGCTGCCGCGCTCGATCATGATGTTCGGGGCCTTGATGTCGCGGTGCACCACGCCACGCGCGTGGGCGTATGCCAGAGCCCATGCCGCTTCCCGGAGCACCCGCACGACTTCGGCCGCCGGGAGCGGCCCCCGGTCACGCACCCGCTCGGCCAGATTGTCGCCGTCGATGAAGGCCATGGCGAAAAAGGCGTAACCGCCGATCTCCTCGGCGCGGTAGATCGGGACGATGTTGGGATGGGAGAGCTGCGCCGCGGTGCGGGCCTCGCGGAGGAACCGCTCGCGTATCGTGGGCTGGGAGGCGAGATGGGGCGGCAGCACCTTCACGGCGACGAGCCGGTCGAGCCGGATCTCGCGGGCGAGATAGACGACGCCCATCCCCCCGCGGCCGAGCTCGCGCTCGAAGGAGTACTGCCCCGCGAGCAGCGGAGTGAGCTGTTCAAGGATGCCGTCGGGTGTCACGCCAGCACTTTCTTCAGGTACTCCCCGGTGAAGCTCCCCGTGGCGGCCGTCACCTGCTCCGGCGAGCCCTGGGCCACGACCCGCCCCCCCAGATCGCCGCCTTCGGGACCAAGGTCCACGATCCAGTCAGCGGTCTTGATGACGTCGAGGTTGTGCTCGATGACCAGCACGCTGTTGCCCTTGTCGACCAGCCGGTGCAGCACCTCGAGCAGCAGCCGCACATCCTCGAAATGCAGGCCGGTCGTCGGCTCGTCCAGGATGTAGAGCGTCCGGCCGGTGTCACGCTTGGCCAGTTCGGTGGCGAGCTTGACCCGCTGGGCTTCGCCACCGGAGAGGGTCGTCGCGGCCTGACCCAGGTGGATGTAGCCCAGGCCGACGTCGTTGAGCAGGTCGAGTTTCTCGAAGATGCGCTTCTGCGCCTCGAAAAAATCGAGCGCGTCAGAAACGGTGAGGTCCAGGACCTCGGCGATATTCCGCCCCTTGTAGCGCACCTCGAGCGTCTCGCGGTTGTAGCGCTTTCCCTTGCACACTTCGCACGGCACGTACACGTCGGGCAGGAAGTGCATCTCGATCTTGACCAGGCCGTCGCCCTCGCACGCCTCGCACCGGCCGCCCTTCACGTTGAACGAGAACCGTCCCGGGCCGTAGCCCCGCAGCTTTGCCTCCGGCAGCTGAGTGAACAGCTCGCGGATCGGAGTGAAAAGGCCGGTGTACGTCGCCGGATTGCTGCGCGGTGTCCGGCCGATCGGGCTCTGGTCGACATCAATGACCTTGTCGAGGTGCTGCATCCCCTCGATTCTGCCATGCGCGCCCGGAATCACTTTTGCCCGGTAGAAGTGCCGGGCCAGTGTCTGGTACAGGATGTCGGTGACGAGCGTGGACTTGCCCGAACCGGAAACGCCGGTTACGGCGACAAACAGGCCGAGGGGGAAGTCGACGGTCAGATGCTGCAGGTTGTTGGCGCGGGCATCCACCACCCGCAGCCGCTTCTCGGTCGGCGCGCGGCGGGTGAGCGGAATCGGGATGCGCAGTTCGCCCCGCATGTAGCGGGCGGTCAGACTGGTCGGGTGCGCCAGAATGTCGGCGACGGTGCCCTCCGCCACCACCTCGCCACCGAACCGGCCGGCGCGGGGCCCCAGATCCAGCACATGATCCGCGGCGCGAATCGTGTCCTCGTCATGCTCCACCACCAGCACGGTGTTGCCGAGGTCGCGCAGGTCCCGCAAGGTCCGCAGCAGTCGTTCATTGTCGCGCTGATGCAGCCCGATGCTCGGCTCATCCAGCACGTAGAGCACGCCGGTGAGGCGGGAGCCGATCTGGGTCGCGAGCCGGATACGCTGCGCTTCACCGCCCGAGAGCGTGCCGGCGGAACGGCCGAGCGTGAGGTAATCGAGCCCGACGTCCCGGAGGAAGCGCAGCCGGTCGGAGACTTCCTTCAGGATGGGGCCGGCGATATCGGGGTCGAGCCCGCGCGACGTGCCAGGCCCGCGGATGGGCAGACCGGTGAAGAACTCGTAGGCCTTGGTGACCGGCAGATCCACCACCGGTCCGAGGCCCTGCCCCCCCACCGTGACTGCGAGCGACTCCGGCTTGAGCCGCTGCCCGTTACAGACCGGGCAGGGCTGCTCCACCATGAACTGATCCAGCGAGCTGCGAACCGCGTCGCTGCTGCTCTCCTTGTATCTCCGCATCACGTTGGCGAGGATCCCCTCCCACTCGCTCTCGTAATCGTCCCGGCTTCGCCCGCTGCCCTCGAGCTGGAATTTGAATTTCTTCCCCGGCGCCCCGTACATGAGCGCCTGGCGCGCGGCTGGTGTGAAGTCCTGCCACGGCGCGTTCAGTTCGAACTTGAACGCCTTGGCCAGCGTCGGCAGGACGACCTTCCGCAGGTAGCCGCTCGGCTCGCCCCACGGCAGCACGACGCCCTCGAGGATCGAGATGCTCCAGTCGCCGAGGACGAGGTCGACGTTGACCGTCTTGCTCACCCCGACGCCGTGGCACTCGGCGCAGGCACCGAAGGGGGAGTTGAAGGAGAACTGGCGGGGTTCGAGATCCGGCAGCGAGAATCCACAAACGGCGCAGGACAGCCGTTCGGAAAAGACCTGGGAACGGGGAACGGGTGACGGGGAACGGGGGTTCGCAGCGGTTCCCTTTCCCGGTTCCCTGTTCCCCGTTCCCGCATGCACAACGATCTCCACGAGTCCATCGGCCGCCTTGAGCGCCGTCTCGATGGAGTCCGCCAGCCGCCCGCGATCCGATGCCCGCACCACCAGCCGGTCCACCACAACCGCGATATCATGATTCTGCCGCCGGTTCAGCGTCGGCACGGCGTTCAGGTCATAGGTCTCGCCATCCACCAGCACCCGCACGAAGCCCCGCTGCTGCACCTCCTCGAACAGCTCGCGGAACTCCCCCTTCCGTCCGCGCACCAGCGGAGCGAGCACTTCGATACGGGTGCCCTCCGGCCAGGTGAGGATGGTATCGGTGATCTGGCTCGCGCTGGAACGGGAGATGGGACTCCCGTCGTTGGGGCAATGCGGCACCCCGACACGGGCCCAGAGCAGGCGGAGGTAGTCGTAGATCTCGGTGACGGTGCCAACCGTCGAGCGGGGATTGTGACCAGCGGTCTTCTGCTCGATGGCGATCGCGGGCGAGAGCCCTTCGATCGCGTCCACATCCGGCTTCTCCATCAGGCCGAGGAACTGGCGGGCATACGCCGACAGCGACTCGACGTAGCGCCGCTGCCCCTCGGCGTAGATGGTATCGAACGCGAGCGACGATTTGCCGGAGCCGGAAAGCCCCGTGATCACGGTGAGCTGATCGCGGGGGATGCGGACCGAGACGTTCTTGAGATTGTGCTCGCGGGCGCCGCGAACGACGAGGTATTCCTGAGCCATAAGCAGGGGAACGTACCTGTGCCCTCACTGCGGTTCAACTCCAAGGTGGCGCGGGGCGCGGGGCGGTGGGCGGCGAATCCGCCAATCGCCCGACCGCCCGACCGCCCGACCGTCCGACCGTCCGACCGCCCCTACCGCCCCACTCCGGCTCTGATGATGATTCAGTCACCCCATGACCTTCACCCGGAATTCCCGCGCCCAGGGCCTTGAAAGCCTGCTCGACGAACTGGTCGGCGCCAACGGCCTGGAGGGGGACCTGCCCCCGCTCGAGCCTGATGCCGGCTATCCGCTGCGCCCGTTCGCGGACCTGCTGCCGCAGGACGATCTCATCACCACCGAGCCGCGCAGCGATGAGGCACCGGTCGAGCGGCTCTACCGTCGCGCGGTCGAGGCGGCGAGCCGCGGGCGGGTGAGCGAGGCGATTCACCGCTACCGCGAGCTGCTCGGGCTCGATACCGCGCATCTCGCCGCCCGCAACAACCTCTCCCACCTGCTGGAGACCACCGGCGATCCCGCCGAGGCGCTGGAACAACTCAGCGCCGCGCTGCGGCTCACTCCCGATGACGTCAACCTGCTGGTCTCCCGCGGCGCCATTCACGGCCGGCTCAAGCAGCATGTGGAAGCCGAGGCCGATCTGCGGCGCGCCCTGAGGCTGGACCCCGCCCATACCCAGGGTCACCTGACACTCGGCATGGTGCTGTGGCGGAAGGGGGTACCGGCGCAGGCGGCGCAGGCCCTGCGGCACGCCATCTCGCTGGAGCCGGACAACGCCACGGCGCACTACTACCTCGGTGAAGCGCTCAACCAGGCGAATGACCTCCCCGGCGCCCGCGCCGCCCTGCAGCGCGCCGCCGACCTGGGCCCCGACCACGGCCGTACCTTCCGGCTGCTGGGCCGGGTGCTGGACCGGATGGGCCAGCCCGATGAGGCACAGGCGATGTATCGCCGCGCGCGTGAGGTGGGCGAGACGTGATTCGCGCGGTCCAGTACTCCGCCGCCGACCTCGCGGTCGATGCGATCGTGCGCGCCGCCGATGCCTCCCTCGCTCCGCTCGGTGCGGCGAGTGCGGCGCTGGATGACGCCGCCGGCCCTCGATTCCGCGACCAGCGCCAGGTCCAGGCGCCGCTCGACGCCGGCGCCGCCGTCATTACCGCCGCCGGGGACCTCGCCGCCGAGTTCGTGCTGCACCTCGTCCTCGCCAGCGACGAACGACCGACCACGCCGGCCATCGTGCGCCGCGCGCTGGCGTCGGCCTGGCATCGCGCCGAGGGGTGGGGACTCACCACGGTCGGTGCCCCGTTCAACGCGGTGGCGGTCGCGGACCTGTCGCTCGAGACTGCGGTTCGGCTGCTGATCGACACCTTTCAGGAACGCCGGCCCGAGAGTCGCTTCCCCGCCGAACTGCAGATCATCGTGACCAGCCCGACCGAGCAGGCGCTGGTGGACTCGCTGCTGGGAAGCCGCCGGTGATACCGCCGACCCTGACCGCCTCCCTCGTCCGCGGTCGCCGCGGCGCCACCGGCCGGCGCACTCTCGTGCTCCTGGTGCTTGGGGCCTGGATCCTCGCGCTCGGCTGGCTGGTACAACGCACCAGCTTCGCGCCGAAGCGGGAGGGCACCCTGGCCCGCTGGCCGGTGCCGCCCGGCAGCAGCTTCCTCGCCATCCGCAACGCGGAGCGCCAGATCGGCCTGAGCACGCTCACGGTGGACACCCTCGCCGAAGGGATGCGGATCACCGAGCTCTTCACCATCGACCTGCCGCAGGTCACACCGAAGGTTGCCCGCCGCACCGCCGCCCGAATCGAAGCGATCTACAGCCGCCGGTTCGAGCTGCGCGGGTGGCAGACGGACCTGCTGAGTGAATCGGGCCGAGCCATCAGCCAGGGGCTGGTGTCGGGCGACACGCTGCTCACCATCGTCAACACCAGTCGCGGGATCCCCCCGGAGACCCTGACTGTCGCCCTGCGGCGCCCCGTGGTACTGCCGGGCGCCGTCCCCCTGGTCATCGCCTCCCGCGGCCTGCCCCGGGTCGGCGATCAGGCCAACGTCGAAGTCTACGATCCGCTCGACCACGAGATCCGGATTGAGCATCTGGCGGTGGCGCGCGAATCGACGCTCACCGTCCCGGACAGCGCACTGTATAACGAGACGCTGCAGCGGTGGAGCGTGGCCCACCTCGACACCCTCCGCGCCTGGCGGGTCGATGCGACGGTCCATGGGCTTCCGGTGCGGCGCTGGATCGACGCGACCGGCATGACCGTCCTCGCGGAGATGCCGCTCGGGGTAACGATCGAGCGGTCCGCCTTCGAGCTCGCCAATACCAACTTCCGGGCCCTGCCGCTGCCCCGCTGGGATGACAAGCCGACCGCCCCCGACTTCTTCACTCATGCCGGCGCCGACCCGGCCGACCTGCTGGGCACCCGCGTCGTCCTGCTGGCCCATGCCCGCGGCACGCCGTTGCCTCCAGAGATCCCCGGTCTGAGCGGCGGCGGGCAGCAGCGGGCCGGTGACACCCTGCGGCTCGGTCCGGTCGCGGCCGACCCGGGCGATTCGCTGGTGCTGGCCCTGCCGCCCCGCGTCGCCCTCACCCAACCGAGCGCGGAGCTGATCGATCAGGCCCGGCAGATCAGCGGCAAGGAGACCCGGCCGCTGTTCCAGGCCCGACTGCTTCGGGCATGGGTCCAGCGGACGATTACTCTTCGTGACGATGGCGGGATTGCCAGCGCCCAGCGGATTCTGCGGGCCCGGCAGGGCAACGCCCAGGATCGTGCGGTGCTCCTCGCCGGCCTGCTCCAGGCCGCCGACCTGCCTGCCCGGCTCTGCTGGGGCCTGGTGCGGGAACGGGACCGGTGGCGGCTGCACCCCTGGGTGGAGGTCTGGACCGACGGCTGGACGACGCTCGACCCGGCGCAGAAGGATGACGGCAGCGCGCCCGCACGCATCCGCCTCGCCACCGGCGGCCGGGCCCGTTTCATGGACCTCGCCCTGCTGGCGGGCCAGCTTCGACTCGACCTGATCCCCGGACCCTGATGATCCGCCTGACGGACCTCACCAAGCGCTACGGCAAGTTCACCGCGGTGGACTCGATCAACCTCGAGATCCGCCGCGGCGAGCTGTTCGGCTTCCTCGGCCCCAATGGGGCGGGCAAGACCACGACGATGCGGATGATCGCCGGGATCCTGCAGCCAACCTCCGGCCAGGTGTTCATCGCCGATACCGATATCGCTCTCGACCCGATCCGCGCCAAGAGCCGGCTCGGCTTCATTCCCGACCGGCCCTACGTCTACGACAAGCTGACCGGGGCGGAGTTCCTCCGCTTCGTCGCCGCGCTGTACGGGCAGGATGGCGAGCCGGTCGAGCGGCGGATGGATGAACTGCTCGAACTGTTCGAGCTGACGCCGTGGAAGAACGAACTGGTCGAGTCCTACAGCCACGGCATGCGGCAGAAGCTGATCATCTCGAGCGCGCTGCTGCACAAGCCCGAAGTGATCGTGGTCGACGAGCCGATGGTCGGCCTCGATCCGAAGGGCCAGAAATTCCTGAAGGACCTCTTCCGGGCGTTCGTCGAGCGGGGCGGGACGGTGCTCATGAGCACGCACACCCTCGACACGGTGGAGGAGATGTGCGACCGCATCGGCATCATCCTCGGCGGGAAGATCCTGGCCTGCGGGACGGTGGCGGAGATTCGCACCCGGTTCCATGGCGGCGACACCAAGCTCGAAGAGCTGTTCCTGCGCCTGACAGGTGGGGTGACGGAGCGGGAGATGGACGCGATCCTTGACTGACCTACCGGGAAGGGGGAACGGGGAACGGGGAACGGGGAGTGAAGCGCAGTTCCCGTTCCCGGTTCCCCGTTCCCCTGCCTCCCTCCCCCAGCCCACCCTCCGCACCATCCTCGTGCCCAAGTGGCGTTCGGCGCTCAACCGGCTGCGCCAGGAACGCTCGGGGGGCAGCGGCAAATTCATGCTGCTCGCGCTGGTGGCGCTGGGCTTCTGGGCCGCGGTGTTCGGGGTGTCCTTCCGGGTGCTGCGCTACATCCAGCAGACCAGCGAAGTGGGTGTCCCCCTCGCGGCCAAGCTGCTGTCCATCATCCTGCTCTCGTTCGCCTCGCTGCTGCTGCTGTCCAACCTGATCACCGCGCTGTCGAGCTTCTTCCTGGCCAAGGACCTCGACCTGCTGGTCTCGTCGCCGGTCGACTGGCTCCGGCTCTACCTCGCCAAGCTGGGGGAGACCCTGCTCCACTCCTCCTGGATGGTCATCCTCATGGCGGTGCCGATCTTCACCGCCTACGGCATGGTTTTTCGCGGCGGACCGCTCTTTCCGCTCATCGTCATCACCGCGCTGCTGCCCTATTTCGTCCTGCCCTGCGTCCTCGGCTCGGCGATCACGCTGATCCTGGTCAACGTCTTCCCCGCGCGTCGAACCCGCGACCTGCTGAGTCTCGTGGCCATCGGCGCCTTTGGCGGCATGGTCCTGCTGTTCCGCCTGATCCGGCCGGAGCAACTCGCCCGCCCTGAAGGAGTTCGGAATCTGCTCGACTACCTCGCCGCGCTCCGGACCCCCGCCAGTCCCTTCCTGCCGAGCGAGTGGGCCACCAGCATGATCATAAACTGGCTGCAGCAGGTGCCCGATCCGCTGCCCATCGTGCTGCTGTGGACCACCGCCCCGGCGTTCATCGTGCTGGGCGCCTTGTTGCATCAGGCGCTCTATTTCACCGGCTTTTCGATGGCGCAGGAAAGCAGCCAGCGCTTTGTGCGTGGTCTGGGCTGGTCCGGCATCATGGCCAGGCTCTTCCGTGGCATGCCGCCGGCGCGGCGCGAGTTCGTGCTCAAGGATCTGCGCATCTTCTTCCGCGACACCACCCAGTGGAGCCAGCTCATCCTGCTGGCGGTGCTGCTCGTCGTCTACGTCTTCAACATCAAGTCACTGCCGCTCTTCTCCGGCGAGAAAGTGCCGGTCTTCTTCCTCTCGCTCGTCGTCTTCCTCAATCTCGGCCTGGCCGGCTTCGTGCTCGCCGCCATCGCCGCGCGCTTCGTCTTCCCCGCCGTCTCGCTCGAGGGAAAGCAGATGTGGCTGCTGCGATCGAGCCCGCTCGACCTGCGCGCCCTGCTGTGGAGCAAGTACTGGACGGGCACCGTGCCGCTCCTCGTCGTCGCGATCGGCATCACCTTCAGCACCAATGTGCTGCTGCAGGCGACGCCGTTCATGATGATCGTGAGCCTCGGCACGATGGTGCTGCTCACCTTCGCGATCAGCGCCATGGCGCTCGGGTTCGGCGCGGTCTTCCCGCGGTTCGATACCGAGAACGCGGCCCAGATCCCCACCAGCTTCGGCGGCATGGTCTTCATGATGTCGGCCATCGTTCTGCTCGGCGTGGTGCTGGTCCTCGAAGCGGGGCCGGTACTCGCCTATCTGCAGGGAGAGCTTGCCGGCACCGCTCCCGAGATGGGGCTCGGACTGCTGCTCTCGCTCGGTGGCGTGGTCGTGCTGTGCCTGTCGGCGACGATCGTTCCGCTCCGGATCGGGTTGAGACGGATGGAGCAGATGGAGTTTTGAGTCAGCCGTCAGCCGTCGGCCGTCAGCCATCAGCAATAGGCTGTGATCTGACGGCTGAAGGCTGATGGCCGCTGCGATTCCCTCTCCCTCTGGCGTTCTGCGGTTCCCCGGTGTTCAATTAGGGGTCGCCAAATCCCGTTTCCAGAGTCTGCACCCCCCTGCGTCGCTCAATCTCCCCCCGAGCATCTCACGGCTGGCAGCGGGACCCATGATTTCCTGAACCTGGACCCCTGGTCCTGAGGCCCCATTGCGTCGTCTCCGCATCGGCATTCTCGATCTCGTCACCAAGAGTCCCAATCCCTCCATGTACGGCCGCATCATGAACGCCAACCTGGCCAGCATCATGCCCCAGGTCATCGGTGTCTGGTGTGAACAGGCCGGTCATGAAGTTCATTTTGTGTGCTACACCGGCATGGAGGATCTCCTCTCCGAGCTCCCCGCCGATCTCGACCTGCTGTTCATCGGCGCCTTTACCCAGTCTGCCCAGCTCTCCTACGCGCTCAGCAACCTGTTCCAGAAGCGCGGCGCCATCACCGTGCTCGGCGGGCCGCATGCGCGGTGCTATCCCGAGGATGCGCAGAAGTATTTCGACTATGTCCTCGGCTTTACCGACCGGGCCGTCATCGACGACGTGCTGCATGAGTGCGCCCAGCACCGCCCGATGGGCCGGCAGGTCAGCGCCGAGCAGCAGCCGCAGGAGCTGCCGACGCTGCAGGAACGGTGGAGCTTCATCGAGGCCACGCTGGCCAAGGCGCCACTGATCAAGTTCGTGCCGATGATCGGCAGCCTCGGCTGTCCGTACACCTGCAGCTTCTGCATCGACTCGACGGTGGATTACAAGCCGCTGAGCTTCGAGCAGCTGCGCCAGGATCTGGTGTTCCTGCTGGGCAAGCACAAGCATCCGATCGTCGGCTGGCACGATCCGAACTTCGGCGTCCGGTTCAACGATTACATGGAAGCGGTGGAAGCGGCCGACCCCGACAAGCGGATCCGGCATATCGCCGAGAGCAGCCTCTCGCTCCTCTCGGAGTCGCACCTCAAGCGGCTCCGCTCGAACAACTTCCAGGCCATCCTGCCGGGGATCGAGTCGTGGTACAGTCTGGGCAACAAGTCGAAGACCACCGAGACCGGCGACGACAAGGTGCGGCATGTGGCAGATCATGTGAACATGATCCTGCGCTACATCCCGTACGTGCAGACCAATTTCGTCATGGGTCTCGACTGCGACTCCGGCACCGAGCCCTTCGAGCTCACCAAGAAGTTCATCGATCTCTGCCCCGGCGCCTTCCCCGCCTACTCGCTGCTCTCGGCCTTTGGCCGCGCGGCGCCGCTCAACCTCGAATATCAGAAGGCAGGACGGGTGCTGCCCTTCCCGTTCCACTTCCTGAACAACAATCACGCAATGAATGTCGTTCCGCTCAACTATACGTGGACCGACTTCTACGACGGGCTGGTGGATGTCACCGCCTACTCGTTCCGCTGGAAGGCGATTGCCAAGCGCATCCCCGCCACCGAGGGCGCCATCCCCAAGTGGATGAACATCCTGCGGGCGGTGTCGTCAGAGGGCTTCGGCCGGATCGACTATCACACCAAAATGCGGGCCCGGCTCGACAGCGACACCGAGGTGCGCAGCTTCTTCGAGGGCAAGACCACCGAGATTCCGGCGTTCTATGTCAACCGGGTCAAGGACGAACTGGGCCCGTTGTGGTCCGAGCTGCCCGCCGGCGCGATGACCCACGACCCCAATGCGTACCTCCACACCGTGCAGACCGCGCCGGCCACGATCCCGATCCGGCTCCGGCCCAAGGCCACGACGGCGGCCGCGGCCACGGCGACGCTCGACGAGGGTATGCAGGAAGTCGCGCAGTAATCTTCCTCCGCTCTCCTTCATCACTGTGGCGGGGGGGGGGTCGCCCGCCCGCCCCCGCGGGGGGGTGGCCCGCGCGGGTGTTGTGGCCCCCCCCCGGGTGTCGGCG
>JANMYS010000086.1:0-2650 GCA_031382385.1 Gemmatimonadota bacterium | reverse complement strand
GCATGACGCCGTCGTCGCAGCAACCAATCCGGCAGCGCCCGGTGGTGGCGCCCTGGTTGTGGTTTCCGCCGGCAACAGCCAGAGTAGCGCGCCACCCTGTCCCGCCGGCTACCCTGAAGTCATGGCCGTCGCGGCCGTCGGCCCCGCAGGCACTCGTTCCGACTACTCCAACTACGGTCCATGGATTTCGCTGGCCGCACCCGGAGGCGAGACCGCCGCGCCGGATGCGACCTACTGGGTCTACTCCTCGGTCTGCAACTTTGCCGTCTATCCCTCGCCCTGCGTGCCGCGCCAGGCCCGGCTGCCCGGCACCTCGATGGCGGCGCCACATGTGGCCGGGATCGCCGCGCTCCTGCTGGCGCAAAATCCGGGACTCACCGCAGCCCAGCTCCGCAGCCGCCTGGAATCGTTCGCCACGCCGACCGATCCCTCGCAGCAGCTCGGCGCTGGCATCGTGAACGCCCGGAACGCGCTCACCCAGTCGGCCGGGCCCACCCGTCAGCTCTACGCCCGCGCCATCGATGCCACCACTGGTGCGATCGTCGCGACGGTGCCAGCGAACGGCGGGGTCTACACCATCACTGGACTGCCGGCGGGGAGCTACTACGTGGCGGGAGGAGAGGACGAATCGGGTGACGGCATCATCGGTCTCCCCGACCGGCGGTACGCCCTCGTCGGCAGTGCCGCCGCGCCGACCGCGGTGACCGTCACGGCGAGCCTCGGCGCTCTTGCCACGGTCACGCTGTCCGATCCGCTGGAGGTCGAGCCCAACGATTTCGCGACGTCGGCCACGCCGCTCTTCCTGGAAGGCTCGGTGCGGGGCACGCTCTCCGGCAGCGATCAGGTCGACTGGTATCGGGTGCCGATTCCGGCGAGTGCGGTGTACAGCTTCGAGACCGCCGGCTGGTTCGGCGATCGCTGTTCTTTCGCGCTCGACCTCAATACCACGCTCGAGCTGCTGGACAGTGGCCAGGCGAGCGTCGCCACCTCGGTGGATATCAACGCGCCGACCAACGACTTCTGCTCCCGCATCACCGCCACGCTCGCCGCCGGCACCTACTATCTCCGTGTCACCCGGGGCGATTTTTTCGGGTTCGGCCCGCACAGCGGGAGGTATGCGCTCTGGGTGAGGGCGGGCCCCTAGTTCGCCGGCTCCCGGGGCCGTTCTCGGTCGCTCGCGGCGCGGGCGCTGCCGTTCCCTTGACCCAACCCCTTCCGGTCTTTACCTTTGCCGTCTTCCCCGAACCCGGGGATTTGAACGCGCACTACACTGTGGGGCTATGCCGACAATCAATCAGCTCGTAAGGCACGGACGTACCGCGCCGGTTTACAAGGACAAGTCGCCAGCGTTGCGGAGCAATCCGTTCCGTCGCGGCGTGTGCACCCGCGTCTACACCACCACTCCGAAGAAGCCGAATTCGGCCCTGCGGAAAGTCGCCAAGGTGCGCCTGACGAACGGGTTCGAGATCATCGCCTACATCCCTGGTGAAGGCCACAACCTGCAGGAGCACTCGATTGTGCTCGTGCGCGGCGGCCGCGTGAAGGACCTGCCGGGCGTGCGCTACCATATCGTCCGCGGGGCGCTGGACTCCGCCGGCGTCAATGACCGCCGGCGCAGCCGGTCCAAGTACGGCGCCAAGCGCCCGAAGGCCGCTGGGGCCGCGGGCAAGGCTGCGCCGAAGGCTGGAGGTAAGAAGTGAGCCGTCGGAACAAGGCCGTTCGCCGTCCGGTGCCCCCGGATCCGCGCTACGACAGCCAGACCGTGTCGAAGTTCATCAACAGCCTCATGTACCAGGGCAAGAAGAGCAATGCCGAGCGGATCTTCTACTCGGCCATGGACATGATCGAGGAGCGGACCGGCCAGCCGGGCGTGACCGTGTTCAAGGCGGCGGTGAACAATGTGAAGCCCGCCCTGGAAGTGAAGAGCCGCCGGGTCGGCGGTGCGTCGCTGCAGGTGCCGGTGGAAGTGCGTCCCGATCGTCGCGCGGCGCTCGCCATGCGCTGGCTGATCGAGTTTGCCAGGGCCCGGTCCGAAAAGACGATGCAGGAACGTCTCGCCGCCGAGCTCATCCTGGCCTCCAAGGGCGAGGGCAATGCGCTCAAGAAGAAGGAAGACACCCACCGCATGGCCGAGGCGAATCGCGCCTTTGCGCACTATCGCTGGTAGACGTCAGGCGGGCGGACGGTCAGACGGTCGGGAAGAACATGAGGCTCACTGGATTCGTTCAGTGGGCCTCTGTGTTTTGCCTCCGGTCCGGCCGTCCACCCGTCCACCCGCCCGTCCACCAGCCCCACCGCCCGACCCCCGACCTTCCGCCCGTCCGTCTACCCGCCTGACCGCCTGACCGTCTGACCGTCTGACCCTCCTGTATTCCTCGCCGGTTGACATGGACTGACACGGGGTTATCTTGTCCCGGCTGTAGCGAAACGGGTTCTATTCACGCCCCCAGGCCACCGGGTGGGCGGGTCGGAAATCCAGCGCGAATCGAAACATCCGGGTCGTGTGACCGGCCGGTCCCTGCAGCGCGGGACTCCGCCAGCCACCTCCGATCCTCCAACACAACGCGTGGGGCCGCAGGGTCCTCGTCCTCGGGTGATGCACCCGGACGTGCGCGGAGCGACACCGCCGGGAAATCCCGGGTCTGGTCGC
>JANMYS010000040.1:0-51862 GCA_031382385.1 Gemmatimonadota bacterium | reverse complement strand
ATGCTGCGGGTCGAGGAAGACGATGCCGGAGGTGGCGAGTTCCGACTGACCCCGGAAGAGCAGGAAGGTGCCGTAGGAGAGCAGCAGCGCGACGCCGCCGCCGAGCAGGCCCTTCAGCGCGCCCTCGAGGAGGAAGGGACCGCGGATGAAGCCGTTGGTGGCGCCGACGAGACGCATGATCGAGATCTCGCGGGCGCGCTGCAGCACCGTGATGCGGATGGTCACGCCGATGATCACCACCGCCACCGCCGCAAAGGCGAGTCCGATCGTGAGCCCCACCAGCCCGGCGATGTTGCGCAGCCGGTCCAGCTTCTCGATCCATTCACGCCCGTAGCGGACATCATCGACGAAGCCATACCCCTTGAGGCGCGCGGCGACCGCGGCGACGTGGGCGCCGTCGCGGAAGCCTTCCTTAAGCTGAATCTCGAGCGCGGCCGGCAGCGGGTTGACCGAGAGGTCGCGGTAGGCATCCCGGAACTCCACCAGCTCGGCGCGGGCCCGCTTGAGCGCCTCATCCTCGCTGACGAAGGTGACGCGCTGCACTTCGGGAAAGGCGGTGATATCCTGTGACGCCAGCGCGATCGTCTCGGGCGGCGTGCCGCTCAGGAGGTAGGCGACCACTTCGACCCGCTGCTCCACCGTGTGCAGCGCCGCCCGGAGGTTCACCGCCACCAGCGCGAACAGCCCGACGGCGTAGAGCGAGAATCCGATGGTGGTAATGGAAAGCGCGGAGAGGAGCGGGGCGCGGCGGAACGAGAGCAGCGCCTCGCGAAAGAGCAACCTCATGCTGGCTCCCCCGCGGTCTCGTCCAGACCGCTGTCAAAGACCACGGCGCCTTCGCGCAACTCGATGGTCCGGTAGGTCGTCTGTTTCACCAGGTCGAGGTCGTGCGTCGCCATCACCACGCAGGTCCCGCTGGCATTGATCTCACGGATCAGCTGGAAGACGCCGCGGGTGGCGCGCTCGTCCAGGTTGCCGGTCGGTTCGTCCGCCAGCACGATGGCCGGATCGTTGACCAGCGCACGCGCGAGCGCGACTCGCTGCTGCTCGCCCCCGGACAGCTCCTGCGGATAGGCATGCGCCTTGGCGGCCAGCCCCACCTGCGTCAGCACCCGCATGACCCGCGCGGGAATGCTGTCGGCCCGTGCGCCGGTGACCTCCAGCGCAAAGGCGATATTCTCCTCCGCAGTCCGGTCATCCAGCAGCCGAAAATCCTGGAACACGATCCCCAGCCGCCGGCGCAGCCGCGGGATCTCGGCGGGGCCGAGCTCGGCGATGTTGAAGCCGGAGATGCGCACCTGGCCGCTGGTCGGCTGCAGCGCGCCCTGCATGAGCTTGAGGATGGTGGACTTGCCGGCGCCGGAATGACCGGTGAGAAAGACAAACTCCCCCTTCGCCACGTGAAGGGAGACATTCTTCAGGGCGGCGCCCTTGGGATAGTCCTTGAAGACGTGCGCGAAGCGGATCACGGGGAAAAGATAAGGCGGTAGGGGGTAGGCGGTAGGGAGTCGGCGAGAGGCGATTGGGAGTGGGCGGTTCGCCGTGGTGTGTGGTTCCGCCCGGCGCCCATCGCCTACCCGAGTGCCTGCTCCAGGTCCCCGATGATGTCCTCGGCGTTCTCCAGTCCGCAGGAGAGCCGGACAAAGCCGTCGGGGATCCCCTGCCTGGTGCGCTGCTCCTCGGTCAGGTGCCGGTGGCTGTTCAGCCGTGGCTCCGAGATCAGGCTCTCCACCCCGCCCAGGCTCGGTGCATGCGCGATCATCGTGAGCTTCTTGAGGAACCGCTCCGCGCCCCGGGCACCGCCCTTCAGCTCCAAACCGACCATGCCGCCGAACCCGCTCAGCACCTGCACCGCAAAGGCGTGATCGGGATGGGAGGCCAGCCCGGGGTAGTGCACCTTGATGAACTCGGGCCGGGTGGCGGCCCAGGCCGCGACGGCCGCGCCGTTGATGTTGTGGCGCTGCATGCGCACATCGAGGGTGCGGAGTCCGCGTTCGACCAGCCACGCGGCATGCGGGTCGATCGATTGCCCCCAGATCCGCATCAGCCGGTTGACTTCCTCGACCAGGGCGGTCGAGCCGGCGACGGCGCCGGCGATGATGTCGCTGTGCCCGTTGAGGTACTTGGTGGCGCTGCTGATCACGATATCGGCGCCGTGCTCCAGCGGGCGGAAATTGACCGGGCTGGCAAAGGTGGCGTCGACCAGCAGCGCAAAGCCGCCGTCGCGGGCAATCTGGGCCATCGGCGCAAGGTCGATCACCCGCAGCGTGGGATTGGTGGGCGTTTCCACGAACACGGCACGGGTGCTCTTGCGCACCGAGCGGCGCCACTGCCGCGGCTGGTCGGGATTCACGTAGGTCACCTCGATCCCGAACCGGCCCAGCTCCTCGTCGAACAGCCGGCGAGTGCCGCCGTAGATCCAGGAACTCGCCAGCAGGTGATCGCCCGGCCGCAGCACCGCCAGGTGGGCCAGCGCCGTCGCGCCCATTCCGCTGGCGGTGAAGATCGCCGCTTCGGCGCCTTCCAGCAGCGCGTACTTGGCGGCGAGGGCGACCTGGTTCGGGTTGTTGCCGTACCGGGAGTAGAGCACCTCCTCGTCGGAGCCGACCGGGCTGGTGAAGGTGCTGCTCTGGACCACGGGGGCGATCACCGGCGCCCAGTCCGCGAGCCGGCCGGACGCGCCATGAATCGCGAGCGTCGAGAGGCCGGGCTGCCTCGTCATACCGCGAGCGGCACGGTGTAGGCCCCGTCGCTGGCGCGGACCACATTGAGCCGGATCAGCACGTCAAGCGCACTCCGCGCCCGCTCGAGAGTCCAGCCGATCCGGGCCGCCAGGCGATCGGTGCTCAGCTCTTCGCCGGTCTCCAGTGCCCCGAAGGCGTCGCGCATGTCCGGCTCGACCCGGCCGACCATCCGCACGCTGCCGCTCAGGGCATCGCGGATCAGGGCGACGATGGCGTGGTGGTCGAGCACATGCTCGATGGCCTCGAGCTGGTCCTCTCGCAGCCCCTGCAGCAGGACGAAGGTGCCGGCCGTCTGCCGGAGCAGCAGCTTGGCGACGATCTCTTCGGCACAGCTCAGGTCCACCAGTCCGACGTCGGCAAAGTCGAGCACCGTGACCGTCGCGCCGGCGGCTTCCAGTGCCTGCTCGATGCTGCTGCGCACCGCGCGCCCGGTGGCGCGGGTCACCAGGTCCCGATACGGCGTCTGGACCGTCTCCCGCAGCACCTGTTCGATCTGGATCGTCTGTCTCATCCGCGCTGGGCCTCCTGGGCCGGGATCACGATCTGGACCTGCGCACCGGGGAAGGGCGAGAGGTGTTCGGTGAGCGGCACATCATCGTCCCACGACGGCACGATGGCAATGCGCGCCGTGCCACTGCGGATGGTGAGCTTTCCATCCCACCGGCTGAGATAGCGCTTGATGCCGGCGATACCCTGCCCCCGGCCCGGGTCACGGAACCGGCTGGTATGCTGGATGACGGCGGCCTCGAGCGCGGCGGCATCGCCCCACCGATCGCCGAAGCGGCGCTGCTGGGTCGCCTCCAGCGAGCGGCGGAAGCCGATCCCGGCGTCACTGACGGCAATCACCACCACCCGTCGGCCCAGTCGCCGGCGAAACGTATACGCATGGACCGAAACCCACCCGCCGGTGCCGGCGTGCTCCACAATATTCTGACATGCCTCCGAGAGCGCCATGGCGAATCCCATGGTCGCCTTGGCTTCGAGGCCCAGCTCCCCGTGGATGATCCGGGCGGCCCCTTCCTGGATCCGGCCCACCACCGTGTGCACGTCCTCGGATGCGCGCACCGGGGTCACATCGAGCAGAACATCCGACTGCTCGTCCGGCTTCTGCTTGGGCACCTTCCCATGCAGGTCGAACAGCTCCGCCGCGTGGCGAAAGAAGCCGGTGCGGGTCCAGTAGCGGCGCACCTCCTCGGCGACCGGGACGGTGAACGCGGGCGCGGCACCACCCGCTTCCTTGACCGCCTGGCCCGCCGTGAGCATCGCAACCAGGCCGAACGGCGAGGCCCACTGCGCGGTGCGCGCGTCGAAGACCATCTTGTCGGTGAGACCGCCGGCACCGAACGAGTGGGCAAATTGCTCGAAGCTGCGATCATCGAACTTGGCCGGGATCTCCACGATCCGGCTCATGCGCTCGCCCCCGCCGGTCGCGCCAGCTCACCCCGCAGCAGCGGGCCCAGCGCGCCGGCCCCGCGCAATTCGGCGTTCCGCGCCGCCAGCCGATTGGCCTCGCGGATGGCGACCTCCGGCGTGGCGCCCCCGATCAGCCCGGAAGAGAGCGCGGCGCCGAAGACATCCCCGCATCCGGTCGGGTCGACGGCGTTCACCACCGGCGCGGCAATCAGGGAGGTGCGCACCGCGGGAGACGGCACGCTGGGTGCAAGCACGGCGGCGGGCAACACCTCGCGCCCGGCGCGCAGCGCCAGCCGCTCGAACCCCGGCGCGGCCACGTACGCCGTCCCGCGCGGTCCCAGGGTGACCACGAGCAGCGATACACCGGCGTCAAGCGCCTGCGCGGAGACCGCGAGGGGGTCCGGACCAAACTGGCGCATCTCATCCTCGTTCATCTGGACGACATCGAAACACCCGAACCACCCGGCGGGATCTGCTAGCGGCCGCAGCACCCGTACCCCATCCTGCGGCATGCCGAAGAGGAGGCTGTGCACGTCGGCGTAGATCGGTCCGTGGAACGCCTGCCGCAGCGCCCGCGCGGTGCCCAGCTCCAGCTCGAATCCGGAGATGAAATTGAGGTACAAGGCGTCCAGGTCCTGGACCATCGGCCCCAGCTCGGCCCAGGTCCACCCCGGCACCCCGCCCGACATCCGCTCGCACCGCCGCTCGGCGGAGGCGTACCGCAGCGTGACGCGATTGTTAGGTGCCGGCACCTCGACCGCCCGCGCTCCCGGGACCAGCCGGTGCAGGCTGCGGAACAGCTCTCCCGCGCGGTCCTTCAGGTCGCTGCCGACCTTGATCAGCGGAACGCCCTCCCAGCCGGGAGGTAGCGCTGCCTCGAAGCCGCCGAGGGCGTACGCGATGCCACCCCATTCCTCCACCGGCGCCGCCGCGGGATCGCGCCCGTGGATCACGTCCCAGACCAGCGAGCCGAGGATGCCGAGTTTAGGCATGAGAGAAGGTGGCAGGTGGCAGCGAACAGGTGGCAGTCATGAGTATCGCGGCTGCTGTCCGCTTTCATCGTTCAGTCGATCCGTGAGATTCCATTACTTTCGCTCTGCCACCTGCCACCTGCCACCTGCCACCTGCCACCTGCCACCTGCCACCTGCCACCTGCCACCTGCCACCTACACAATCCCCGCCTCCACCTGCTCCTGAAACGCCCGCGCGGCGCCATACACCCCCGCGACACCCGTCAGGGTACCGGGCACGATCCGGCAGACCTCGACCGCGGGCTTGAACGCGCGACGGGTGACCTCGCGCCGGAGCGGCTCAAACAGATGCTCGCCGGCCAGGGTGACGCCCCCGACGACCACGATTGCTTCGGGATTGAAGATATTGATCAGGCTGGCGACGGCGGCACCGAGAAACCGGGCGGTGTCCCGGACCACGTCGAGCGCAAGTTCGTCGCCGGCCTTGGCCGCCTCGTAGACCAGCTGGGCGGTGACCCGCTTCAGGTCGCCACCCACATAGCCAGGCAGACTCGAGGCCGACCCGCTTTCGATGGCCTCCACCGCACGCAGCGCGATGTTCGGACCCGAGGCGTAGGCCTCGACGCAACCGTAGTTGCCGCATTTGCACCGGCGGCCGTGGACGTCGATCGTCATATGCCCGATCTCGCCGGCGATATCGGAGGCGCCGTGATACAGCCGGCCCCCGATGATGATGCCGCCGCCGATCCCCGTGCCTATCGTGAGGCCCACGGCGTTGCGCGTCCCCTGCGCCGCCCCGCGCCACCATTCGCCGAGGACGGCGCAGTTGGCATCGTTATCGAGCGCCGCCCGGAGCCCCAGGCCGTCGGCCAGCCGCTGCCGCAGCGGCATGTTGACCCAGCCGAGGTTCGGCGTCAGCAGCACGATGCCGGTATCGATCTTCAGCGGACCAGGCGCGCCGATGCCCAGCCCGATCACCTCGAGTCCGGGTATTTCCGCCTTTGCCGCGGCGATCGTCGCCCGCGCGCTCGCGACGATGCGCTGGACCACGGCATCGGCGCCCTCCTCCGCGCCCGTCGGCACGCTGCGAACGCCGTACACGGCCGATCCGTCCTCGGCGACGCAACCGGAGACGATGTTCGTGCCGCCAAGGTCAACGCCGATGATGGATCGCATGGGATGCTGGGAAGGGGAAAGGGAACGGGAGCGCCGCTAATGATAGAAGCACCACGGCAATCTCTCCACTCCGCGGCTTCTGGGGACTCGCCCGCCCGCGCTCACCGCCCCGCGGCGTGAGCGCGCGGGCACGGACCGACCCGCAGCCGGTCCCTAGCTGCTCCGGCCCAGGCGCGCATCCACCGCCGCCACCACCGCCGCCACGTCCAGCTCCCGCATGCAGCGATGATGGCCCAGCGGGCAGGTCATCGGACCGTGATGATGGCAGGGGCGACAGCCAAGTCGCGGATGCTCGACCACCCGGTCCTCCGGCCACACCGGGCCGAAGCCGAATGCCGGGACGGTCGGGCCGAACAGGGCGACCACTGGCACGCCGAGCGCGCTGGCCAGGTGGAGTGGGGCGGAGTCGTTGGTGACCAGCAGCGCGGCCCGGGTCAGCAGTGCCGCCGAGACCATGAGTGGCAGTGCCCCTGCCGCGTTCCAGCTCCGGCCGGGCGCTGCTGCGACTATTGCCTCCCCCAGTGCGCCATCGTCACCGCCACCGAGCACGACGATCGGCTCGCGGACCGCCGCGGCCAGCTCGGGATAGAAGGGCCACCGTTTGGTGTCCCACCGTGCACCAGGCGCAAGCGCGAGAAATCCTGGGGGAACTTGCCGTTCCCGCAGCCACTCATCCGCCCGCGTCCGATCGTCCGCGGAGAGCGCCAGCCAGGGAGGGGCGGGCAGCGGCGCGGAAGCTGGACCGGCCAGCGCGGCGAGCCTGCTGC
This sequence comes from Gemmatimonadota bacterium, assembly GCA_031382385.1. GTDB lineage: Bacteria > Gemmatimonadota > Gemmatimonadetes > Gemmatimonadales > GWC2-71-9 > JADJOM01. Next base: position 44,791 of record JANMYS010000040.1, on the reverse strand, counting down.
TCATCGGCCCCACGCTGGCCGCCCGGGCCTCGGTATAGAGAAAGGCACCGGCTGCGCCGCTGAAGCCGATGCGCCGGGGAATACCGGCAAGCCGCGCGATCAGGGCGCTCCGGATCGACCCATGTGGCAGGTACACGGTCCTATGCCGCAATCGTCGCAGCGTGCGCGCCACGCCCAGGAGCCCGCGGAGCCCGTAGTCACGGCCATGCTTGTCGAACAGGATCGCTCGGCGGACGGCGGGGTGGCCGGCCACCATCGGAAGGGCGCCGGGTGTGGTGAGCACATCCACCGGCCCGCGGGTGGCGGCCAGCGTCATGAGGAGTGGCAGCGTCAGAATCGTGTCGCCCAGGAAGGCGGTCTGGATGACCAGGGTGCCTTCGGTCGCGCTGCGGGGACGGGCGCCGGCGGCGGGCACGGTATCGGGGGACGGCCCGGGCATGAGTGGGTCCGGCCTACTCCACCTGCAAGACCGCCAGGAATGCCTCCTGCGGAATCTCGACCGAGCCCAGCTGCTTCATCCGCTTCTTTCCCTCTTTCTGCTTCTCCAGCAGCTTGCGCTTGCGGGTGATGTCGCCGCCATAGCACTTGGCCAGCACGTCCTTGCGCAGCGCCGAAATCGTCTCGCGGGCGATGATCTTGTTGCCGATCGCCGCCTGGAGCGCCACCACGAACATCTGGCGCGGAATCAGTTCCTTCAGCTTCTCCGCCACCTTCTTGCCGTATTCATACGACTTGTCCTTGTGCAGGATCACGCTGAAGGCGTCAATCGCGTCGCCGTTGATCAGCATGTCGAGCCGGACGAGGTCGGAGGCCCGGTAGTCGGTCATCTCGTAGTCGAGCGATGCATAGCCGCGGGAGATGCTCTTGAGCCGGTCGTAGAAGTCCAGCACGATCTCCGCGAGGGGGAACTCGAAGTCGAACTCCACCCGGCTGGCGTCGAGATATTTCATCCCCAGGTAGATGCCGCGCCGGTCCTGGCCCAGCTTCATGATCCCGCCGATGTACTCCGTCGGGGCCATGATGCGCGCCTTGACGTACGGCTCCTCGATCCGGCTGATCGTCGCCGGGTCCGGCATCTTGGTGGGGTTTTCCATGAGCTGGGTCTCACCATTGGTGAGAAACAGGTGGTACTCCACCGTCGGCACCGTGGTGATCAGGGAAAGATTGAACTCCCGCTCCAGCCGCTCTCGCACGATCTCCATGTGCAGCAAGCCCAGGAACCCGCAGCGGAAGCCGAAGCCCAGGGCGGTCGAGGTCTCCGGTTCGTACTGCAGGCTGGCGTCGTTGAACTTGAGCTTGGCCAGCGCGTCGCGCAGGGTCTCGTACTGATCGGAGTCGGTGGGGTACAGGCCGGCGAAGACCATCGACTTCACGTCGCGGTATCCCGGCAGCAGCTCCGGCGCGGGGTGGTCGGCATCGAGGATGGTATCGCCCACCCGGGTGTCGCTCACGCTGCGGAGGTTGGCCACCACATACCCCACCTCGCCCGCCTCCAGCTTGCCGGTCTTGTGCTGCCCCAGCTGGAGGTAGCCGACTTCATCGACGGTGTAGACGTCCTCGGTATGCGAGCCGAAGCAGATCCTGGTACCGTGCTCGATCGTCCCGTCCACCACCCGGATGCTCGGGATGGCCCCGCGGTACCGGTCGAAGTACGAGTCGAACACCAGCGCGCGCAGCGGGCCTCTCGCCTTGCCCCGCGGCGGCGGCACCCGGCGGACGACCTCCTCGAGCAGCGCGGGCACACCGGTCCCTTCCTTGGCGGATACCGAGAGGATCTCCTCCCGCTTCGCGCCGATCAGGTCCATGATCTCCTTGGCCCGTCGCTCCGGCTCCGCCCCCGGGAGGTCGATCTTGTTGAGCACCGGAATGATGTCGAGGCCGGCATCGAGGGCGAGGAACAGATTCGACAGTGTCTGGGCCTGGATGCCCTGGGAGGCATCCACCACCAGGATCGCCCCCTCGCAGGCGGCGAGCGAGCGGGACACCTCGTAGGTAAAGTCCACGTGGCCCGGGGTGTCGATCAGGTTGAGCTCGTAGGTGTGGCCGTCTTGTGCGACGTACACCATGCGCACCGCATTGAGCTTGATCGTGATGCCGCGTTCGCGCTCGAGGTCCATGGTGTCGAGCAACTGCTCGCGCATGAGGCGCTTTTCCACCGCGCCGGTGGCCTCGATCAGGCGGTCCGCCAGGGTGCTCTTGCCGTGGTCGATGTGGGCCACGATACAGAAATTTCGGATACGCGACTGCTTCATGGGCGGCAATATAGCCGGAGCCGCCCATTCCACGGCCTCCGCCCCATTCGGTGCCCGACTACTCTTCCCCCCATGACCGATCGTTCCCCGGCCTCTGCCCATCTCGGGATGCTCCTCACCACCCTGATCTGGGGTGGCAATTTCACCATCTCCAAGCTCGCCCTCCGCGAAATCCCGCCCCTGCCGTTCACCGCGATTCGCTTCGTGGCGGGCTCGCTCGTGCTGGCCTTTGTCCTGTTCCGGCTCGACCGATTGCGCTGGCCCCCCACCGGGATGGGCTGGCCGCTCATCATCCTCGGCGTCATTGGCAACACCCTCTACCAGCTCTGCTTCATTCACGGGCTGTTCCGCACCAGCGCGACGGATGCCGCCCTGATCCTCGCCAGTCTGCCCACCATCGTGACGGTCTCCGCCGCCCTGCTCGGACTGGAACAGACCACGGTGCGGCAGCGCTGGGGCGTAGGCCTGGCGACGGCGGGTGTCGTGGCGATTGTCCTGCGGAATGGCTTTGGGCAGGGCGGGGGGGATCTGGTGGGCGACCTGCTGATGCTCGCTGCCACCGGCTGCTGGACCATCTACTCACTGGGTCTGCGGCGTATCTCCGGTTCGATGCCGGCGCTGGAGCTCACTGCGTGGACCCTGTTCACCGGGACCCCGGGGCTGCTCCTGATCGGCCTTCCCGGACTGGTGGCGCTCGACTGGGGGGGAGTGAGCGTCGGCGGATGGGCCGCCGTCGGGTACGCCGCGCTGCTCTCGCTCACCGCGGCCTATGTGCTCTGGAGTCGCTCCATCCGTGCCCTCGGCGCCGGTCGCACCGCGATCTACTCCTGCGGCGTCCCGCTCGTGGCCGCCACAGTCGCCCTCCTGCTGCTCGGGGAGCAGCCAACGATCGCCCACGCCCTCGGGGCAACACTCATCATTTCCGGTGTGCTGCTCAGCAACCGGGCGCTGGTCCCGAGTACACCACCGGCCGAGTAGGCGGGCGGGCGTTCTTCAGCCGGCCGCTGCCAGCTCCTCCAGCCTCGCCATCGCCCGCCGCAGGTGGGGGATCACGATGCTTCCCCCGACGACCAGACCCACGGAGAAGATCTCGAGGAATTCCTCGCGGGTCGTCCCTTCCTCGTGGCAGCGCACCACATGATAGGTGATGCAGTCGTCGCAGCGCAGCACGAGACTGGACACCAGGCCGAGCATCTCTTTGGTCTTCGTACCCAGGGCACCCGGCTCGTAACAGCGATGATCGAGGGCGAAGAAGCGGTTGATGGTGAGGTTGCCCGCGTTCAGGATGACGTCGTTCATCCTGGAGCGAAAGCCCTGGAAATCGGCGAGGGGAGAGGGGGAGTCTGCCATGGGTCACGTCGGGCCGCTGAACCGGCCGCAGCTCTTTCGGTGGAGGATCAGATTGCAGTGAAGCGCACTCGAAAGAAATCTATGCTGGGACTTCCCTCGTGACCCACTGGGGCACACCCGAGCCCGGGAACGGCACACGGGCGGTCGGGGGATCTCGATCCACCCAACCGCCCGTCTGACCCTCCGACCGCCCGACCTACGCCGCCGGCTTCTTCTCGACGATCTTGTCGTAGCTCTCCGGATTCCACTTCGGTCGCGCCGCTGCGTTGGCGATGTCCTGTCCGAGGTAGAACAGCAGCTGCAGGATGCGGGATTCCTTCTCGGCGTCCAGCTTGTCCGGGGAGTCGCTCACCTGATGGTAGTCGGCGTGGACCCCGTTGAAGAAGAACAGGATGGGCACGCCCTTGCGGGCAAAGTTGAAGTGGTCCGAGCGGAAATAGAAATTCTCTTCGGGCCAGCGGTCCGCGATCGGTGCGATGTTCAGTTGCGGGTGCGCGGTCGCGACCCGGGCGAGCGTCGTTCCCAGGTCGGAATGTTCCTGCCCGATGGCCACGATCGTATCCGGCCAGTTGCGCCCGATCATGTCGATGTTGATGTCCGCCACGATCTGTGGCAGCGGCACCGTCGGGTGCTCGGAGAAGTAGCTGCTTCCCCACAGGCCCTTCTCTTCGCCACTCACCGTCATGAAGATGATCGAGCGTTTCGGGCGGACGCCCTTGCGGGTGAACGCCTCCGCCAGTTCCATGATCCCCACGGTCCCGGAGCCATCGTCATCTGCGCCGTTGCAGATGCTGTCGGCACCCCTGGCCTGACAGCCGCCGGTGCCGCTTGGCCCCGCGACGCCCACATGGTCCATGTGGGCAGAATAGACCAGGTACTCCTGCTTGAGCTTGGGATCGGAGCCTTCCAGCAGGCCGATAGTGTTCGGCGCTGTTGCTTCGCTCAGGACTTCGTCCTTCAGGCCCAGGCCGACGGTCAACTGGGGCAGCGGCGTGATCGCCGCCGTCGGCAAGCCACGGATGCTGTCGAGATTGAGGCCGGCCAGCCGCAGCACATCGCCCAGGGCGCGCTCGTGCACCTCCACCACCGGGCTCGCGTCCTCTCCGCCCCCAACCGTCACCCGGATCGCGCTCTGCGCCCTTATCCGGGTGGCGAAGACGGTGGAGTCCCTGTTCGACAGCAGGACGATTCCTTTCGGCTGCCTCTCACTGAGGCTGCCCAGGATCTGCTGGACCACGGGCGTCAGCTGCTTGCGATAGTCCATCACCACCAGCACGATCTTGCCGGCTACATCGAGTGATTCGACATCCGAGGCGGCGTACGCTCCGCCGAGCAGCACGGCCGGCGCCATCACCTCTTCGGCGGGGACGCTGCCGAAGGCGAAGCGGGCATCACGGTCGAGCGCCGCGTGCACGTGTGCCCCGCCGATCATGAATCCGACGTGACTGGCGGCGGGATCAATCCGCCGCCGGCTGATTGTATACCGCTGGAAGAAGGTCCCGTTCTCACCCATCGGCGTGAGACCGACCCGGCGAAACTCGTCCGCCACGTATTTGGCGGTCATTTCGAGCCCCGGACTTGGCGTGTCCCGGCCGAGCATGGAATCATCCGCGATGATATGAATACGCCGGCTGACATCCGCCGTTGTGATCGTCGCGGCAGCGGCACGGAACGCCGTGGATTGTGCGGAGAGGGGCAGGGCAGGGGACGCGATGAACAACAGCACGGCTGGGGCGGTGAGTCGCGGCATGCGCATCAGCAATTCCTGACGAAGGGCGTGAAGGGTAGCGGCCGGCCGAAACATAGCGCCCGGCCGGGGGTGGTACGGCCGGGCGCTGGATGAGGTTTCGGACCGGCTCAGGGCCGGCGGCGCTTCAACTGAGGCTCGCCGGTGCTCCGGGGCTGTGGCGGCTGCGATCGCGGTTCTGCGCGTGGCCGGTCCTGGGGTGGCGGCGAGGCGCGGGGCGCTTCCCGAGTCGGCTCGCGCCGTGGCTCGGCGCTGGGCCGTGGATCGGAGGACGGGGCCCGTGGTGCCTCGCGGCTCGGCTCGCGCCGCGGCTCGGCGCCGGACCGTGGAGCAGACGACGGGGCCGGGCGCTCCCCCTGGTCCGAGGTGGAGGCGCGGTTGTCCGAGTCATCGGTGCGTTGTGGCCGGCGCCGCGGCGAGTCCTGCGATCCGGTGGATGGAACTTCCCGCGTCCCGTGACCCTCGCCGCGGGGGTCGGTGCGCCGCTCCGGAGACCGGTCGGGGCTCGTCGTGGTGCCTGGCTCCGCCCTTGGTTCCCCGCGGCGAGACGGGTTGCGGTCTGGCGTTGCGGTGGTCGATGGATCCCGCTGGGGGGTTCCGTCGCGCTGCTCCGGGCGGCGTGGGTTGTTTGTCGTGGCGGCCGATCCGCCATCGGTACGGCGGCGCGGGCTGCCTGGGATCGGAATGCTCCCCCGGCCACCGACGTCCGCACTGGTCCGGTCCCGTTCCACCGGACGACGGGGATCGGAGTCGGTAGTGCGGGGCCGCTGCGCCACACGAGTCACATAGTCATTGCGCGCGTCGTGGTCCTTGAAGACGTACCGCGGGCCGGGACGGTACGGGCGCCCGTAGTAGACACCCCGGTTGTAGTACCGGTAGGGGTAGTAGTACCAGTCATCATAGATCACGATGCGAAAACGCGAGCACGAGCTGTAATAAGGATTCCAGGTGTGCCAGCTGGCATAGCTGTGGCAATCGTAGCAGACGAAGCGCGGATAGTCGTAGTGCTTCTCCACGTCGTACTGGGTCACGTCGTAGTCGTAGCCGTCCTGGCCCGCGATGCGCTCGGCCAGGTCGGAGACCGCCACATACGGATCGCCGCGCACCCGACCGTCACTGATCGTGTGATAGTCCCAGTGGTCCCCACGGATGATGTCGTCATAGGTAAAGGGATCCTCGGAGGCGACGGCGAAGATGTACCCCGCGCCCGGATAGTCATCTACCCGAAAGGCCTCATCCCCATGCCGGCCCAGCACTTCGAAGGTCTTGCCGCCCCGGGCCCAGTTGTCCTCCCAGGGATCGATCGGAAACAGGACGCGCATCCGGCCGTCAGTATCAATCCTGACCACCGTGACATGCGCATCTTCGTCGCTCTTGAAATAGACCCGAATCCGGTCGCCGCGCTGGTAGGGGTCCTCACGATTGACCCACACGCTGACTCTCGGCCGGGCGGAACTCGTGCCGCGGACCCAGCGGGCGATCAGCGTGGAAGGGTCCGACGTTGCCGGGGTCGGCGCTGCGGGCGCGGACAGCGCCGCGAGCGCCAGTATCAGGGTGCCGAGCATATTGCCTCCAGGGACGACAGGGTGGACACCAGCCGCTGAAGCAGGGCATGTGCCAGTCTCGCCAATTTTGTGAAACCGATGCCGGGTAACAACTTAGCTTCCATCCACCCATTCCGGCCCTTTCCGGAAACGTCCGCCCGGCTGGACACTGGTGTCTCGCGTTGACTTCCCACAACTCGCCCCGGTACGTTCCGCCCTCAATGCCCCCGGCCACCCGCACCCCACCCCGCATCGATCTGCTCGACCCGCGCGAGGCGGCCGGTCTGGGTGGTATCGAGCTCTTGACCGAGGGCGTCGTCGAAGGATTCCTTGCCGGCCTCCATCGCTCTCCTCGGCGCGGCTTCTCGGTCGAATTCGCCGAACATCGATCCTATCAGCCGGGCGACGAATTGCGGTACGTGGACTGGAAGCTGCTCGGACGCAAGGACCGGCTGTACGTCAAGCAATATGAGGAAGAGACCAACCTGCGGGCGATGCTGGTGCTCGACGCGAGTCGCTCCATGGCGTGGACCGGCGACCCGACTCGCACCCTGCCGAAGCTGGCCTACGCCCAGCGGCTGGCGGCAGCCATCGGGCTGATCCTCCTGCGACAAAGGGACGCGACCGGGCTGATCGCGTTCGACGATGCGGTGCGCAGTGTCCTTCCAGCCCGGGCCAGGAGTGCGCAGTGGCATCAGCTGCTGGCGCACCTGGTTGGCGTGGTGCCTGGTCACGGCACCGCCGCGGAGCCAGCGCTGCGCCGGGTGATCGACCTGCTGCGGCGGCGCGGTCTGGTCATCTTCATCTCCGACCTGCTGCTCGAGCGCGATCTCGCGCTGCGGGCCCTCAAGTTTCTCCAGCACCGCGGACACCAGGTGATCGTGCTGCATGTCATGGATCCCGCCGAACTCGATCTCGGCGGTCCGGCGGAGGCCCGCTTCGAGGATCCCGAGACCGGGGCCAGCGTGACGCTGCGGCCGAAGGACTGGGCCGGGGCGTATCGTGAGACGGTGGCGGGAGTGGTGTCGGCCTGGCGCCGGTCCTGTCGCGGTAGCGGCATGCAGTACCACCAGCTCACGACCGACACGCCGTTCGGGCTCGCGCTCCGGCGGGTGCTCGCCCGTCCGTCGGGCCTCGCCTGATGGCATTTCTGCAGCCATGGGTCCTGCTCGGATTGCCGCTCGCCGGATTGCCCCTGCTGCTACACCTCATTCAGCGACGCGAGCCCCCCACCCTCGAATTCCCCGCAGTCCGATACCTGGTGCAGGTCACCCAGGAGCATCAGCGGCGCCTGCGTCTCCGCCACCTGCTCTTGCTTCTGGTGCGCACGGTCCTGGTGCTTGCGCTGGTACTGGCCGCCGCAGGTCCCTCAGCGGCCCTGCGGGAAGCAGCCAGCCACGCGCCGAGTGCCCTCGCCGTCCTCCTCGACAATTCGCCCAGCAGCGGGGTGATCGTCGATGGCACCTCGCGGCTCGACGAATTGCGCCTCGCGGCTCGACGCATTCTCGCGCGGTCCACACCGGCGGATGCCCTCTGGCTGGTGGGCAGCGACGGACTTGCCCGTCGCGGATCGGCCAGCGAACTGGGCCGCGCGGTCGACAGTCTCGAGGTCGCACCCCGGCGCCTCGATCTCGGGCAGGCGGTGCAGCTGGCAGCGGATGTCGTGGCGACGGACCACCGACCCGGCGCCATCGTCCTCCTCTCGGACCTGCAGGCCACTGCGCTGTCACCCGCCGCAGTCCACACGCCGCTGCTGGTTGCCCGGCCCGCTTCCACCGCGCCACGCAACCTCGGTGTCGGCCAGGTCCGGCCCAGCGCGGCCCCGTGGACGCCCTCCGGCGGCCAGGTGATCGTCGCAGTCGAAGGTGACAGCGGTCCTCCCGCGCCGGTCACCGTGACTCTGGCAGACCGGCCGGGACGGCAGGCACTGATTCCGGCAGGGGGGGCCACCAGCTTCACGCTTGACGGAACGGCGCCGGGATGGTGGACGGTTCGCGCCACGAAAGCGCCCGATGAGCTGCGGATGGACGACGAGCGGGTCAGCCTCGTCCGGGTGGCTCCGGTCGCACGGGTGCAGTGGAACGCACAGGACCGCTACCTCGACGCGGCGCTCGGTGTGCTGGAAGCCGACGGCCGGCTGCGCCGAGGCAGCGATCTCACCGTCGGTACGCTGGGCAGCGGTTCGTCGGTGGTGCTGCCGCCAGCTGACCCCGCCCAGCTCGGCGCACTGAACCGGGCGTTGGAGCGGCGGGACATCGGGTGGCGCTATGGGGCGCTAATGGCGACTCCCACGATGACCGACAGTGGTCCACTGGTAGGTCGCGAGCCGGTCGCGCGGCGTTACCTGCTGGAGCCGCGTCGGGCCTCCGCGACCACTGGCATTCTGGCGACCGTGGGCCAACAGCCCTGGCTGGTCCGTTCGGGAGATGTGGTCCTGCTCGGCAGTCGGCTGGAGCCGGAGTGGACCGGCTTTCCGCTCCAGGCCGGATTTCTGCCGTTCATGGATGCGGTGGTGAATCGGCTGGCGCGCGGGGAGCTGGCGCTGCAGAACGCAGCTCCCGGTGATCCGGTTCTGGTCCCCGATCTGGTCACGGCGGTGGCGCAGGCCGACCGGCGCTGGACGGTCGAGGGCGGGGCGGCGTTCCGGGCCCCGTCGCCCGGGGTGTATTTCCTCCTCGCCGGCCGCGACACGGTCGGCGGCATCAGCGTCAATGTCGATCCGCGCGAGTCGCACCTGTCCCCGGCGACCGACGCCCAGGTGACGAATCTCTGGCCCGGTTCCCGGGTGGTGAACCTGGAGGATGCGGCCGCGGCGGCCTTTGCTGGGGCGGGGCGGGCCAGCCTGCAGGCGCCACTGCTGTGGCTTGCCCTGGTGCTCGGACTCGTCGAGCTGCTGCTCGCCAGCGGATTGCGGCAGGGTCCATGACGCTCAACCTGCTGCTGGATGCCTTCGAACGAACCGCGCTCGCCTTCGACCTGCGGGACCGCCTCCCGTCGCGGGGTGGGCAGCGGCAGATCGATGGGCTGGCTGGCTCGAGCGGGGCGGTGTTGATCGCCTGGCTGGCGCGGCAGCATCCCGACCGGTTGTTCACGATCATCGCGACCACACCAGCGGATGCCGAGCGGTGGATCGGCGACCTGCAGCACCTGACCGATGTACCGGTGGCGCTGTATCCGCAGCGGGAGGCGCTGGGCGAGGAGGAGCCGCACTACGAGATCGCGGGTGAACGGGCCGAGACACTCGCCGCCGTGCTGGAAGGCCGGCTCCGTATCCTGGTCACGACTGCCCGCGCCTCGCAGGAGCGCACCCTGGTGCCGGCGGCCCTGCGGAACAGCACGCTGCGGCTCAGTCGGAGTGCCGGTGGCTCCTCCTCGCCGCAGGCGGTGGCGACCGCGCTCGAGGCGATGGGCTACTCGAAAGTGCCCACGGTCATCGAGGTGGCGCAGTTCAGTGTTCGGGGCGGGATCGTGGATGTCTACGGTTTCGGCATGGGCGCACCGGCGCGGCTGGAGTGGTGGGGCGACGAGCTCGAGACGATGCGCGCCTTCGACCTCACCACCCAGCGCTCCGGGGAGGTGCTGGACGAGATCACCGTCCTGCCCCTGGTTGGCTCGGCTGCCCGGCGACTGGATGGCGAAGCGACTTCCCCCAGCCGGCAGACGCTCCTGGACCTGCTTCCCTCCGGGATGCTCCTGGTGCAGGACTCGCCCACCGCAGCGGCAGAGGAGGTGGCGCGCGCCTGGCGCGAGGCGGCGCATCATCTTGAAGTCGCACGGCGGCTGGGGGAGGATGTGCCCACCCGGGAAGAGCTGTTCGAGTCGCCGGCGGTCTGGGAGTCCCGAATGGCGGCGTTCGCCCGGGTGGCGCTGCGCTCCGACGCGGGCACCGCGACCGGCCCGGATGTGCTGCACGCCGGCTTCTTCGCTCCCGACTCGGTTGAGCGGGACATCCGGCGGCTGCGCAGCCTGCTCGCGGGCGAACTCCCGACGGTGATCCTCTGCGACAACGAGGGGCAGCTCGAGCGGCTGGACGAGCTGCTGCACGAAGGCAGCGGTCGGCTGAACGTGACGCTTGCGATCGGCGCGCTGGACGGCGGCTTCGTGATGCGCAGCCTGCGGGTCCTCACCGACCACGAAATCTTCCGCCGGGCCCGCCGCCTGCGCCGCGCCCGGCGCTATCGTCAGGCGGCCCCCTCCGCGGCCACCGGCCAGCTCCAGGGGGGTGACTACGTCGTCCACCTGGATCACGGCATCGGGATCTACCGCGGCATCGCGACGATCACCGTCGGCGAGTCGACGATCGAGGTCGCGATTGTCGAGTACGAAGGGGGCGACCGGCTCAACGTTCCGCTGTACCGGCTGGATCAGCTCGAACGGTACCGCTCCGCGGGGGACAGCGGTGACGAGCCGCCGCCGCGGCTCCACAAGCTCGGGGGCTCGTCGTGGCAGCGGGTGCGGGAGAAGACCCGGCAGGCCATCAAGGAGATGGCCGCCGAGCTCCTGGACCTGTACGCCCGGCGCAAGGTGAGCGCCGGGTACGCCTTCCCGCCGGACACGCGCTGGCAGCGCGAACTCGAGTCGGCGTTCCTGTACGAGGACACGCCGGACCAGCGCAAGGCGACCGAGGCGGTAAAGCGGGCGATGGAGCAACCCATCCCGATGGACCTCCTGCTGGTCGGCGATGTCGGCTATGGCAAGACGGAAATCGCGGTACGGGCGGCGTTCAAGGCGGTGCAGGGCGGGAAGCAGGTCGCCGTCCTCGTCCCCACCACGATCCTCGCAGATCAGCACGGCCGGACCTTCGCGGAGCGCTTGGCGGATTTTCCGGTGAAAGTGGAAGTCCTGTCGCGGTTCCGTACCGCCAAGGAGCAGAAGGCGGTGCTGCAGCGCATGGCCGCGGGCGACATTGATATCGTGATCGGCACCCACCGGCTGCTCTCCAGTGACGTCGAGTGCAAGGACCTCGGCCTGCTGATCGTGGATGAGGAGCACCGCTTCGGGGTGAAGCACAAGGAGCGGCTCAAGGCCCTGCGCCTGACGGTGGATGTGCTGACCCTGACGGCCACGCCGATCCCGCGGACCCTGCACCTCTCGCTCGCCGGGCTGCGGGATCTGGCGATGATCGAGACGCCGCCGCGGGACCGGTCGCCCATCCTCACGTTCGTGGAGCCGTGGGACGATGGCCTGCTGGAGGAAGCCCTCGCGCGCGAGCTGGACCGCGGTGGCCAGGTGTTCTTCGTGCACAACCGGATCGAGACGATCGAGACCATCGCGGCTCGGGTGCGCTCGCTCGCCCCGCGGGCCCGGGTGGCGGTGGGCCATGGACAGATGGCCGCCGACGAGCTGGAGGAGGTCATGCGGCGGTTCGTGGCTGGCGAGGTGGACATCCTCGTCTCCACCATGATCGTCGAATCCGGCCTCGACGTACCTAACGCGAACACCATGGTCGTGCACGACGCGCAGCGACTCGGACTGGCCCAGCTGTACCAGTTGCGCGGCCGGGTGGGGCGGAGCCACCGGCGGGCCTACTGCTACCTGGTGGTGCCCGACACGATCGACCGGGACGCCGAGGAACGGCTCAAGGTGCTGGAGCATCATACTGAACTCGGGGCGGGCTACCGGATCGCCCTGAAGGACATGGAGCTGCGGGGGGCGGGAAACCTGCTCGGCGCGGAGCAGTCAGGGCATGCCCACGCCGTGGGATTCGATCTGTACCTGCGCTGGCTCGAGGAGACGGTGCGAGCGCTGCGGGGCCAGGTGAAGGGCGAGCGGCCCCAGCCGCCAGAGGTTGTGCTGGACCGGCCGGCCCACCTGCCGGACAGTTACATCACCTCCGACGATGTGAAGCTCGACTTCTACCGCCGACTGGCGCGGGCGGGGACCCCCAGCGACATTCAACCGCTTCGCGACGAATTGCGCGAGCGGTTCGGGCCGCTCCCGGAGCCGGCGGAGGCGCTGCTTCACATGGCCCAGCTCCGCGCGGTGGGGGCGGAGCTGGGCCTGCAGCACCTGCTGGTGCGGGGTGACGAGGCGCGACTCACCTTCCGGGAAGGCGCCACACCCCGGTTCGCCGGGCTTTCCGCGGCGCTCGACCATGTGCAGCTCGCGGTCGAAGTGCGGCGGACGGTGCCGCTATCGCTCCGGCTCACCCGGCTGGGTGGGGAGAGTCTGGTACCGGCGCTGGTGCGCGCGCTGGTGGCGGTCGGGGAAAACCAGGTGGCAGGTGGCAGGGAACAGGTGGCGGGACGCTGAAGCGCGAGCGGCAATCACGGGTGCGTGGACAGTCGGCATGGACAGCGGTGGGGGACGGGTCACCCGCCATTTTTCTTCGAGGAGCAGCGATGCGTCGAGTGTGGCTGGTCGTGGCGGTGCTGGCGCTGGCGGGATGCAGGGATGCCTTCCGCGCCCGGCCCGAGGTTGCGGCCAAGGCGGGGGGGCAGGAGCTCTCGGTGGATCGTCTGGCCCAGCTCATGGCAGGCATCAAGGGCGTGCCGGCGAGCCGCGAGGCGGCGGAATTCATCGCCAACATGTGGGTGGATCAGACCCTCTTCGCTCAGGCCGTGGCGGGCGGCAACCCGCTCACCGACTCGCTGACTGCCACCCGTGTGCTGTGGCCCGAGCTCGCCGAACTGCGGGGCACCCGCTGGCATGACTCGCTCCTCGCCCGGCGCGCGCCGTTCACTCCGGCGACGGCCGACAGTGTCTACGCCTCCGACGCGACCCGCCTGCTGCAGCACATCCTGGTGCGGGTCGAGCCCAATGCCGAGCCGCCGGCGCGCCTCGCGGCGAAGAAGAAGGTCGACGCGATCTATGCCCGACTGAAGGGCGGAGCGGATTTCGCCGCACTGGCGCGGCAGCTGAGCGAGGATCCCGCGAGCAAGACGGACGGTGGCTACCTGCCGCCGTCTCCCCGGGGAAAATTCGTCACCGCCTTTGACAGTGCCGGCTGGAGTCTGGCGCCGGGTGGCATGACGAGTGTGGTGGAAACACCGTTCGGCTATCACATCATCCGCCGGCCCCCTGCGGCGGAAGTTCGCGACCGCCTCCTCGCCTTTGCGCGGGAGCGGACCGGGTTCGTGCTCGATTCAGTCTATCTCGAGACGCTCGGACTGCAGCGGCACCTGAAGGTGGAAGCGGGTGCCCCGGCCGCGATGCGAGCCGCGATTGCGGACCGCGATGGGCAGCGCAGTTCCACCAAGACCCTGGCGACCTTTGAACGCGGCGCGCTGACGGTCAGTGATTTCCTGCGGTGGGTCAGTGCCCTTGGCCCCAACTGGGCCGCCGATCTGGGCAAGCAGCCTGACAGCTCCCTGGTCAGCTTCGTGAAGCTGATCGCCCAGAACCAGCTCCTGCTGCAGCAGGCCGACTCGGCCGGGATCCATATCGGCACGGATGAATGGGCCAGCCTGAAGCAGCGCTACGCCGGTCAGGTGGACACACTCAGGCTGATGCTGGACCTTTCGGCCGCCGACATCAGCGATCCGGCGACGGCGGCGTCCGATCGTTCCCAGGTTGCGGCGATGAAAATCGCCACCAACTGGGACCGCATTCTCGCCGGCACGTCCCGGCCCCGGCCCATCCCCGGTCAGCTCGCCGGCATTCTCCGGGAAGATGCCAAGTTCTCGCTCGACCAGGCGGCGCTGCTCCGGGCGGTTGAGGTGGCGACGGCGCTCAAGGCGTCGAAGGATTCGGCCGCCTCCGCGAGCGGTTCGGCGGGGCTGCCACCGGGTGTTCCCCAGGGTGCACCGGTCTTCGTCGCCCCCCCGGGCGCCGTGCCGCCGACCGATGGTCTGCACTGATGCGGTCGCGGTCGTGGTGCCTGGCAGTCACCCTCCTCCTGGGCGCGCGCGCGGTGGCCGCGCAGGAGGCCCCGCTCCGGTGTGATACCCTGGCGACGATCGACCGGGTGATCGCCGTGGTGGGTGACGCGCCGATTCTCACCTCCCAGGTGGAGGAGGAGATCTTCACCCAGCGGGCCCAGGCCGGGAAACTGCCGACCGCCCCCGCGGAATTCCGGGCCCTCTGTCGCCAGGTGGTGTCGGACCTGGTCGATGCCGAGTTGATGGTCCAGGTGGCGCAGCGCGACACCGGGATCAAGATCAGCGACCAGGAGCTCGCCGACGGCGTGGAGCAGCAGTTCCGCAACGTGCGGCAGCGCTTCACGAGCGAGGTGGACTTCAAGGCGGAGCTGGCCAAGTCGGGATTCCAGACGCCGGAAGAGTTCCGCCGCTGGCTCACCGACAACCAGCGCAAGGCGGCGCTCCGCAACCGGCTGGTCTCCAAGCTCAAGGAAGAGGGGAAGATCAAGTCGGTGCAACCGACCGAGCAGGAGATGCGGCAGTACTTCGCGCAGTATGGCGAGCAGCTCCCTCGCCGGCCCGCCACGCTCTCCTTTCGCAATATCGTGATCACGCCACGAGCCCAGCCCTCGGCCATGGCGCGGGCGCGGGCCCAGGCGGATTCGATCGTCGTGGAGCTGCGGAAGGGCGCCGATTTTGCCCCCGCGGCGCGGCGCTTCTCCCAGGACCCGGCGAGCAAGGACCAGGGAGGCGATCTCGGCTGGTTCCGTCGCGGGCAGATGGTGGCGGAGTTCGAGGCCACGGCCTTCCGGCTCAAGCCCGGCGCCATCTCCGATCCGGTGGAAACACCCTTCGGCTTTCACATCATTCAGGTGCAGCGCATCCAGCCGGCGGAGATCCAGGCGCGCCACATCCTGATCACGCCGGAGATCGGCGCCAGCGAGGCCGACAGCGCCCAGGCGCTCGCGACCCGGATCGCCGAGGCGCTGCGGGCCGGCGCCCCGTTCGATTCGCTGTCCCAGCTCTATCATGATCCGGGGGAGGAGCGGCAGGCCGACGATGTGCCGATCACCCAGCTGCCGGAGGAGTACGCCGCCGGCGTGGGCAGCGCGGACAGCGGTGCCGTGGTCGCACCCTTCCCCATTCGCAAGGAACTCGGACTGCGCCGGAAATACGTCGTCCTGCAGGTGGTGCGGCGCCGGAGCGAGGGGGCCATTCTGTACGAGGATGTGAAGGACCAGATCCGCCGCAAGCTGAGTGACGACCTCGCGGTGCGGAACTACCTCGACAAGCTGCGGCGGTCGACGTATGTGGACATCCGGCTGTAGCGGCCTTCAGCCGTCAGCCGTCAGCCGTTAGCCGTTGGCCGTTGGCCGTTGGCGGGGAATCTGGGCGCTTCGGGGTGCGGCGTGTACCGCCTACCGCCCAATCGCCTAATCGCCTAATCGCCCAACCGCCCAATCGCCTAGTCGCCCAACCGCCCAACCGCCCACCCGCCTACTCCCCCCTCGCTCTCCATCCGCCCATCTTCCAGCATGACCTCCCGCCGTCCCCGTCTCGCTGTCACGCTGGGTGATCCCCGGGGCATCGGGCCGGAGATCACCGCGCGCGCGCTCACGACCGAGCTGGGCGCCGACATCGTGGTGGTGGGGGCAGAGGACCAGGTCGGGATGATCCCGGCCGCGCAGCGGATTTCAGTGGGGAGCTGGGGCGAAGGGGCGGGGGATCAGCCGCCGAGCGGGAAGCCCGGTCCTTCGCGGGCGATGCGGGCCGGTCGCATCGCCGGGCTGTCCATCGAGGCGGCGGTCCGTCTTGCGCTCCGCGGCGAGGTCGATGGCATCGTGACCGCACCGGCCCACAAGCACGCGCTCAATCTCGCGGGCTATCGCTGGCCGGGACATACCGAGTGGCTGGCGCACCTGGCCGGTGATATCGATGTGGCGATGATGCTCGCGGCGAAGGCGCTCAGGGTCGTGCTGGTGACGACACATATCCCGCTCCGCGCTGTGCCCCAGATGCTCACGACCGACGCCGTGATTCGCGCCGGGCGCGTCACCCGGAAGGCGCTGCAGGAGTGGTGGGGCATTCCGGAACCGCGTCTCGCCATCTGTGCGCTGAATCCGCACGCCGGCGAGTCGGGTCTGTTCGGTGATGAGGAGGACCGGGTACTCCGGCCCGCGGTCGAGGCGCTGGGCGCCAGCGGGCCCTTTCCCGCCGACACCGTCTTCGTCAGGGCCATGCGGGGCGAGTTCGACGTCGTGCTGGCGCCGTACCATGACGTCGGCATGACGGCCATCAAGGTCGCCGCCTTTGGCGAGGGGGTGAATATCACCCTCGGACTTCCCTTCCCGCGCACGTCGCCCGATCATGGCACGGCGTTCGATATCGCCGGCACCGGCGCCGCCGATCCCGCGAGCATGCGTGCCGCGCTGGAGCTGGCGGTGGAACTGGCGGGGAGAAACCGGGAACGGGGAACAGGGAAGGGGGAACCGGGAACGGGCTCAGGTGACCGGCGGGGTGAAGCATGAGCGAAGACCTTCCGCAACGCCGGTCCTCAGGTCCTTCCCGCTCCCCGTTCCCCGTTTCCCTCACCACCGCCCTCCAGTGGCTCGCTCTTGCCGTCGGCATCGGGTTCCGCCTCAGGCAGTATCTGCATGCCCGCCCGCTCTGGCTGGACGAGGCGATGCTAACCAACAATATCCTCGCCCGGTCCTATACTTCCCTCCTCCAGCCGCTGGGCAGCGACCAGACGGCGCCGGTGCCCTTTCTCTGGGCGGTGAAGCTGTCCGCCAAACTGCTCGGCACCGGAGAACTGGCGCTCCGCCTGATCCCCTTCATGTGCGGGGTGCTGCTGCTGGCGCTGCTGCTGCCGTTTGTCAGGCGACTGCTTCCGCCGCGGGAAGCGACGCTCGCGCTGTGGAACGCGGCGGTGTCGCCTGCGCTGATCTACTACGGCAACGAGCTCAAGCCCTACGGAATCGACGCCCTCTGGTCGGTGGTCCTCGGGCTGCTGACGCTGCGGGTGATTGATGCGCCAACCATTGTCAGGCGATGGTGGGCCTTATTCGCCGCGGGGGCGCTCGCGGCGGTTTCGCTGGCGCCTGCGCCGTTTGTGCTGGCGGGTGTCGGCCTGGCGCTGATCAGCAGCCCGGCGGTGCGTGCCGCTCCGCCAACCCGTCGCTGGCTGCCGGCGATGTGTGTGTCGTGGGGCGCACTCTTCGGGGTGACATATCTGGTGGTGTATCGGGCCGCGGCGGACAGTGTCTACATGCAGCGGTTCTGGATTCCCTACTTCCTCAGCCCGACGCTGCCGCACCTCCCCGCCAAGCTCTACAACGCGGTATCTACGTCGTCGCAGGCCTTTTTCGCCGCCGAAGGCGGGCTCTGGCGAGTGTGGGCCTCCTGCCTGCTGCTCATTCCCATCGTGTTCGGCGGCGTGAAGCTCTGGCGCCGAGGCGACGTCGCGCGACTGCTGCTCCTCATCGCGCCGCTGCTGCTCGCCGTGCTCGCCTCGACCATCCGCCGCTATCCCGTCTCGCCCCGCCTGCTCCTCTTCGCGCTCCCTGGCCTCACGATTCTGCTCGCAAGCGGAATCGGTGTCGCGGCCGGAGCGCTGGAGCGCCGGGTCCGGCTGCCCTGGTTTGCCGCCGTAACGCTGGTGCTCCTCTTCCTGCCGCTGCTCGACGCCGGGCGCACGGTGCTGGAGCCGCTGGAGCGGGAGTCGGTCCGAAGCCCGATTCAACAGTTCATCAGGGAGCATCAGGCAGGGGCGACGGTCTATCTCTTCGGGCGCACCGTTCCGGCGTGGGTCTTCTACACCACGGACTGGCGCGCCCCAGACCTCGAACGGGTGGAGACCCTCGAGGCGCTGGTCAGTTCCACCGGTCGCGCGTTCCGGCACGCCTCCTCGCGGGGCCACCCAGTGTCGCAGGAGGGCGACGATCTGGCCTACCACTACCGCGACTGGACCGAATTGATCGGAGCATCCACCGGGATGGGACCCGACTCGACCGGAGAGAGTCAGCCGACCCCGGACGAGGGCTGGCCGGAGAACGAAGCCGCCCGCATCCGGCGCGCGGGAGGACCAGAGTCGTGGGTCATCTTCTCTTCATTCGTGCCCGGAGTGCCCGTCCTGCTGGACTCCGCGCTCACCGCGCTCGGCGGTACCCGGACTCTCCAGGTGGAGACGACTGGTGCCGTCGCTGCACGGTGGGTCTTCCCCGATTCCCTGCGAGGGCGTTAGGCGCTCAGCGCTCAGCGCACGGCGCGCTCGAGCCGGGACATCAGGGCGAGGTGGGCGTCCAGCTTGAGTTTCTGGCTCGCGCGGTTGGCCACCAGCACGGCGCCGACCTGCAGAATCGTCTCCCGCTCCACCAGCCCGTTGGCCCGCAGCGTGTTGCCGGTGTCGACCAGGTCGACGATGGCGTGCGCCAGACCCAGCAGCGGGGCGACTTCCACCGAGCCATGCACGGTGATGATCTCCACCGGCCGGCCGGCGGCGGCAAAGTGGTGCCAGGCGAGGCGGGGGTACTTGCTCGCGATCCGCGCGGTCTGCCCGCCGGGCAGTGACGGCCACGGCGAATCCGCCTCGGTGGCCACGACCATCCGGCAGAAGCCGAAGCCCAGCTCGAGTGGCTCCAGCACATCCGCCTCACTCTCCCGCAGCACATCGGTGCCGGTGACGCCGAGGTCGGCGGCACCCGACTCCACGTAAACCGCCACATCCGCGGGCTTCACCACCAGAAACTCGATCCCCGCGTCGTTCGACGGGATGAGCAGCCGGCGACCGGGGTCGGGATCGACGATGATCCCGCCGCGGGCGAAGTGGGCGACGGCGGGTTCATAGAGCCGGCCCTTGGCGAGGGCGACGCGCAGCAGCTGGCTCATCGATCGCTCCCCGCCAGCGCTTCCGCGATCGTGTCGAGATCAAGCGAGACTCCAACGGCGGGCATCGGAGTGCCGAAGCGGCCCATGAGGTCGTCGTACCGCCCACCCGCCCCGGCGGCGCGCCCGGCGCCGGCGGTGAACACCTCGAAATGAATGCCGGTGTAGTAGTCGAGCCCCCGCACCTCGCCCAGGTCGTAGACCACATGGGCCCGGTCGGCGGGGGGCAGGGCGGTATCCAGCGCCAGCAGATGCTCGAGGCCCGGTCGCGAGAGAGTGGTCGCAACGGGGTGCGCGGTCTGTAGCGCATCACGGCGCCCGATCACGAAGGCGAGCTGCCTGAGCGTCTGTGCCTCCGGCGCCGCCCGATCCAGCGCCCGGAGGAGATTGCCGCGGTCCTTCCGGTCAATCCACCGCCGCACCAATGCCCGCTGCTCCTCCGGCAGCGCCTTGAGCCCCGGGGCCAGGATGCCGACGTGGCCGAGGTTCAGCTGGAAATCCTTCAGGCCGGCGGAGCGGGCCAGGTCGAGCGTCAGGCGGACGATCTCGACGTCCGCCGCGAGGTCGCCCTGCCCGAGTATCTCGCCGCCTGCCTGCAGCGTCTCGCGCGGCCGGCCGCCGCGCTCCGCCTCCTGGCGGAACACCTTCCCGCCGTAGGAGAGCCGGAGCGGGCCGGTGGCACCGCGGAAGGTGGTGGCCGCGACGCGGGCGAGGCTGGCGGTGAAGTCATAGCGCAGCGCGAGCATCCGGCCGTCGCGGTCGGGAAACCGGATCAGCTGATCCGCCACCTCGGCGCCGCCGGCGCGGAGAAAGACCTCTTCGTATTCGAAGGTCGGCGGGAGCAGCTCCTCGTACCCGGCTCGCTCGAATACTGCGGCGGCGGCGCGCTGGAGCTTCCGGCGCGCGAGGACGGCGGGGCCGGTGAGGTCGAGTGCGCCGGGCGGGATCGGGGCGATAGGGCGTAGCATGAGGCGGGAGTATACCGCTGGCAGGTGGCAGGTGGCAGGTGGCAGCCGTTGGCCGTTGGCCGTTGGCCGTTGGCCGTTGGCCGTTGGCCGTTGGCCGAATGCCTGGGCTGTTCGCGCGCTCGGGGTGGACCGCAACCCGGCTCGAGTGAGAATCCTGGAGCGTTGCCGCGTCTGGAGGTGTCCGCCAGTCAGGTAGCGATCCCTTCCCTCCCGGTGGTTCTCATGCGCAAGCGCTCTGCTTTTCTCCTACTCGGATTGTTGGCCTGTGATGCCGCGACCGACCCGGCAACTCCTGCCGCACCGGCGATTGCCGATGTGCGGGTGGACGCCGGCTACACCGTGACCTCACTCGGGGTGATCCCGGGCCAGACATGGAGCGATGCCCGCTCGATCAACGACCAGAATCTCGTGGTCGGCCTCAGTGGGACGAAAGCCTTCTGGTACCGCAGTGGCATCCTGGGAGCGCTGCGAACCCTTCCTGGAGCCGCGCTCACGTATGCCAACGATGTCAACAACCGCGATCACGCCGTGGGCTGGGTGATGGTGGACAGCGCGCGTTTCTTCAGCATGAACGCGGTCATGTGGAATGCGGTGACTGGCTCACCCATTGTGATCGCGGCGGATCTGCCCGAGAGCTACGCCGAAGCAATCAATGATGCAGACGTCGTGGTCGGCTCGGGATTCTTTCCTGCCTCCGTCGAAGCTCGCGCCTTTCGTTGGTCGGCTGCGCTCGGCACGACCGATCTCAACCCGGCGTGGGCGGTGAGCAGCGGCGCCACCGACATCGACGCCTTCGGGCAGGTGAGCGGCCATGCGTGCGATGGGTACCGATGCTTTGCGATCCGCTGGAGTGCGACCGGAGTGGTCACAATTCTCGGCGTCCTGCCCGGGGGACCCAACGCATATGCCTACGCCATTTACGGGGCGCGTGCAGTGGGTGGCAGCATGACGAGTCCGACGAGTTCATTCCAGGGATTTCAGTGGACGGCGGCTACCGGTATGACCCCAGTCCCTGCCTTCGATGTGATCTACGGCTTGAGCGCCAAGGACCGGGCGGTAGGATTCGACAAGGGCCCGGTGGGTGGGCCGACGCAGGCGCTGACCACGCGGTTCACCGTGCCTGGTGTCACCACGACGCTGCCAGCACTCGGGTTTTCCATCAGCGAGGCGAGGGCGGTCAATCGTTGTGGCCGGATCGTGGGGTATTCGACGGACTTTGCCTGGCAGAAGCGGGCGGTGATCTGGCAGCCGCCGGTGTGCGACTGATCGCGGCATTCACGCAGTCCCGACCGCGCGATTCAAGGCACTAGCAAAGAGGGGATCTGCGCCATCTGGCACAGATCCCCAGTCCCCGGCACCTCGCGCCCATTGCCTCCCCGTCGCCTACGCTTTTTTCACCACCGCCGCCGCGCCGAGCAGGTACCGCACCGACTTCACCCGCCGCCCCTCCATCTCCACGATCTCGAAGACGTCCTGCCCCACCGGCACCCGGTCGCCGGGGCGCGGCAGCCGGCCGAGCTGACCGAAGAGATAGCCGCCAACGGTGGTATAGTCGGTGTCGTCCAGCTGCAGGTCATGCGCCGAATTGAACTCGCTTAATGGGAGTCCGCCGTCCACCAGCGGCGCCCCTTCCGGCGTGGGCTTGGGCCGGTCGAGCCGGTCGTACTCATCGAAAATGTCGCCCACGATCTCCTCCAGCAGGTCCTCCATGGTGACGAGGCCCGCGGTGCCGCCATATTCGTCGAGCACCACCGCGAGGTGGACCTTGAGCCGCTTCATGTCGGCCAGGACATCTTCCACTTCCCGCGTGCCCGGCACGAAGAGCGGCGCCCGCATGATCGAACCTACCGGCGCGCCGGGCTGCTGCCGGAGTGCCGTGAGAATGTCCTTGGCGTGCACCACGCCGCCGATATCGTCCAGCGAGTCGCCGTAGACCGGATACCGTGAGCGCCGCGCTGAAGCGACGATGTCGGCCGCATCCTCGACGCTGAGCTCCTTTTCCAGGGCGACCATCTGGGTGCGCGGCGTCATGACCTCCTGCGCGGTCTTCTCGGAGAATTCGAAGACCCCCTCGATCAGCCGCGCATCCTCGGTGCCGAAGGAGCCGCCCTCCTCGCTCTGCTCCACCAGCATGCGGATCTCATCGGGCGAGTGGAGCCGCTCGTGCTCGGTCGAGGCCTGAACGCCCATCACCCTGAGCAGGCGCCTCGCAGTGCCATTGAGCACTGCGATCAGCGGTTTCATGATCCAGGCAAAGGCCATCAGCGGTGCTGCGACCCAGGCACTGACCCGCTCGGGGAAGAGCAGGGCGACGGACTTCGGGACCAGTTCGCCAAGGACGATGTGCAGGGCGGTGATGATCGTGAATGCGATGGTGATGGCGATGGCGTGACTGGCAACCGCATCCAGCCCGGTCGGCAGCCAGCCCAGCCCCTGTTGAACCAGACCGGCCAGGGCAGGCTCCCCGATCCAGCCGAGGCCCAGGGAGGCGAGGGTGATGCCGAGTTGGGTGGCGGAGATATAGCGGTCCAGCGACTTGACGGTGCGGAGAGCGAGGTCCGCCCCGCGGTGCCCGCGCAGATGCATCTCCTCCAGTCGGGTGCGCCGGGCCCCGACCAGGGCAAACTCGGCGGCCACGAAGAAGGCGTTCAGCAGGACCAGCACGAGCACGCCCGCCAGTTTCGCGGGGATGTAGGTATTTTGAGCCGGTTCCATAACGGCGAACACTACTCTCTCCATCCGCCGCCCGCGAGGGCATGCCATGATCCGTCAGGTGTCGGTCCCGCCGTTCGATCGGCTCACGCCATTCCTGCCCAAGCCCTCCAGCACCGATACCGCGACCCGGCGTCGGGTGGAGGAGATCCTCGCCGATGTCGCCGGCCGGGGCGATGTCGCGGTACGCCACTGGGCAAAGGCCTTTGACGCCGTCGACCTCCCGCCGGCCGACTGGGAACTGCCGCGTTCGGAATGGGAGACCGCGCTCGACCGGGTGGATATCGAGGTGCGCGAGGCGCTGGAGACCGCCTGCATGCGGGTCCGCGAGTATCACAAGCGCCAGCGCGACCAGGGCTTCACCCTGCTCGAACCCGATGGCAGCATCCTCGGCATGCGGGTCGTGCCGCTCGACCGGGTGGGGCTGTATGTGCCAGGCGGCAAGGCAGCCTATCCCTCCAGCGTCATCATGAACGCGGTGCCGGCCGGGGTCGCGGGGGTGGAGGAGATCATCGCCGTGACGCCGCCCGGGGGAGTCACCGATGCGGTGCTCGTGGCCTGCCTGCTCGCGGGGGTCTCGAAGATCTTCCGGATCGGCGGAGTGCAGGCCGTCGGTGCGCTGGCCTTCGGCACGGCGACGATTCCGCGGGTCGACAAGATCGTGGGCCCGGGCAACAAGTGGGTGGCGGAAGCGAAGCGGCAGGTGTTCGGGCAGGTGGGAATCGACATGATCGCCGGGCCGACCGAGGTCCTGATCATCGCCGACTCGAGCGCCCGCCCGTCGTGGATCGCTGCCGACATGATCGCGCAGGCTGAGCACGACGAAGATGCCAGCGCCTGGCTGGTGACCAATGACATGCAGCTGGCGGATCAGATTCCGGCGGCGCTGGAGGGGCTGCTGGCGCGGAACCCGCGCGCCGGGGTGGCGCGGAAGGCGCTGGCCGACAACGGCCTCATCGTCTGGGTACCGACGCTGCAGGATGCGGTCACCGTCGCCAACATGCGGGCACCGGAACACCTCGAGATCGTCACCCAGCACCCCGACGTCATCGCCGCCGATATCCGGCACGCCGGCGCCATCTTCCTTGGTGAGGACACTCCCGAGCCGGTGGGCGACTACATCGCGGGCCCCAGCCACGTGCTGCCCACCGCCGGCACGGCGCGATACGCCTCACCGCTTGGCGTGTACGACTTTGTCCGGCGGCAGAGCCTGATTCACTACACCCGGCCCCGGCTGCAGCAGGACGCCAGCCGGATCATCGCGCTGGCGGAGGCCGAGGGGTTGTTCGGTCACGCGGAGGCGGTGCGGATTCGGGTGGAGCCGGAGCCCTTGTGACCACCCCTCCCTGCACCCACCTCGCGCCCGGACGCCGGGCCACCGCTCCGATGCGTCGGCTGGCGGTGGTGTTCGGGCTGACCTTCGGCTTCATGATCGTCGAGGCGATCGGCGGGTGGATCGCCGGCTCCCTGGCCCTGCTGGCCGATGCGGGGCACATGCTGACCGACGTCGGTGCATTGGGTCTCACGCTGCTCACGGCGTGGATTGCACAGCGCCCCGCCGATGGGCGGAAGACCTACGGCTACCTGCGGTGGGAAATCCTCGCCGCGCTGGTGAACGGGGCGCTGCTCTTCGGCCTCGCCGGCTGGGTGGTGATCGAGGCGATCAGCCGCGTGCGCCAGCCACACGAGATCCGCGGCGGGATCTTCCTCGTGGTTGCGGTGGCGGGGCTGATCGTGAACGGCATCGGCCTCTGGCTGCTGCACGGCCGGCACGCCGGGCACCTCAACACCCGGGGCGCCTACCTCCACATCCTGAGCGACCTGCTGGGTTCGGTCGGCGCCGTGGTCGCGGCGCTGGTGATCCTCGCCACCGGCTGGACCCTGATCGATCCGCTGATCTCGGTCGCCCTCTCGCTGCTGATCCTCCTCGGTGCGTGGCGGCTGATCCGGGACAGCACCGACATCCTGCTCGAGGCGGTGCCGGCCCATATCACCATGGGGGAAGTCGAGGCGCGGATGCAGGCGGTCCCGGGGGTGGTCGCGGTGCACGACCTGCACGTCTGGACCGTGACCAACGGCATGGTGGCCATGAGCGGGCACGCGGTGGTGCCGGATCTCGCCGCCCACCCCGGCGTGCTGCAGTCGATGCAGGGGTCCCTGCGGGGTCTCGGCATCGGTCACGTGACCATTCAGCTGGAGGCCCGGGACCACTGCGCCGGGGCCGATTTCGGCCCGGGGGAGGCGCTTGCCCAACCCCATCATGGCCACGCGCATTGATCGGGTGCGCGACCGTGGTTTCCCGCCCTTGCCCTGCCCCTCCCCCCTGTCTATATATGCCGCCCGGCGCCCCCGTTGGGGCGGGGTGTATTGACGTACCCGGTACTTCTCAAGATTGACGGCAGGGACGGACCTGGATGGCTGAGCAGACGAAGATCCGCAACATCGCCATCATCGCGCACGTCGACCATGGCAAGACCACACTGGTGGACCAGATGCTGCGGCAGGCTGGTGCGTTCCGGGCCAATCAGCACGTCGAAGAGCGGGTGATGGATTCCAATCCGCTGGAGCGCGAGCGGGGCATCACGATCCTGGCCAAGAACACCGCCGTCCGGTGGGGCGACACCAAGATCAACATCGTGGATACGCCCGGACACGCCGATTTCGGCGGCGAAGTCGAGCGCATCCTGCGCATGGTGGATGGTGTGCTGATCCTGGTCGACGCGGCGGAAGGCCCGATGCCGCAGACCCGGTTCGTCACCCGGAAGGCGCTGGCGCTGGGGCACCAGCCGATCGTCGCTATCAACAAGATCGACCGGCAGGACGCCGAGCCGTTCCGGGTTCACGATGAGGTGCTGGGGCTGTTCATCGACCTCGAGGCCAGTTCGACTCAGCTCGATGCGCCATTTCTCTACACCTCGAGCCGGGCCGGTACGGCCACGCACGAGCTCGATCATCCCGGCACCGACCTGGTGCCGCTGTTCGAGACCATCCTCAAGCGGGTCCCGCCGCCGACTGGCGATGTGGACGGCCCGTTCCAGATGCTGATCTCGACGCTGGATTTCTCGACCTTCGTGGGCCGGATGGGCATCGGCCGGGTGGAGCGGGGCAAGGTGCGGGTGGGCCAGGAGGTGGCGCTGCTGCCGATCGGCGAGCCGGGGATGCTGCCGGCCGACCAGCCGTTCGTGCGCGGCCGGATCACCAAGCTGCTGACCTTCGACGGTCTGGCCAAGGTCGATACCGAGGAAGTCAGCGCCGGCGACATCGCGGTGATCGCGGGCATCGAGGGGATCGAGATCGGCCGCACGATCACGGCGGTGGAGTGTCCCGAGCGGCTCGAGGGAATTGCGGTGGAGGAGCCGACGATGTCGGTCGACTTCATCGTGAACAACAGCCCCTTTGCCGGGCGGGAGGGGAAGTACGTCACCAGCCGGCAGGTCCGGGACCGGCTGTACCGGGAGCTGGAGCGGAACGTCGCCCTGCGGGTGGAGGACACCGACAGCCCCGATACCTGGATGGTGGCCGGACGGGGCGAGCTGCACCTCGGCATCCTCATGGAGACCATGCGGCGCGAGGGCTTCGAGTTCCAGGTGTCGCGCCCGCGGGTGATCACCAAGGTCGGCCCGGGTGGCGAACGGCTGGAGCCGTACGAGGAGCTGATGGCGGATGTGCCGGAGAGCTACATCGGCACCGTCATCGAGAAGCTGGGGCCGCGCCGGGCCGAGCTGAGCGAGATGAAGAATCCGGGGCAGGGCATGGTGCGGATGCTGTTCCGCATCCCCGCCCGCGGGCTGTTTGGCTACCGCTCCGAGTTCCTGACCGACACCCGGGGCACCGGCATCCTGCACCACCGGTTCCTCGAGTACGGTCCGTGGGCCGGGCCGCTCCCCGGACGGAAGAACGGCGTGCTGGTGGCGGACCGGGTGGGTGAGGCGGTGGGCTTTGCGCTGTGGAACCTGCAGGAGCGGGCCCAGATGTTCATCTCCCCGGGAGATGAGGTGTACGAGGGGATGATCTGCGGGGAAAACTCCCGGCCGGCCGACATGGACGTGAATGTCGCCAAGGAGAAGAAGCTGTCGAACATGCGCACCACCTCGTCGGACGAGAACATCCAGCTGGAGACGCCGCGGGCGATCACGCTGGAGTACGCCCTCGAGTACATCGAGGAGGACGAGTTGATCGAGGTGACACCGAAGTCCATCCGCCTCCGTAAGCGGGCGCTTGCGGCGAACGATCGCAAGAAGATCACGCGGGCGGCCAACCGGGCGGATGCATCATGAGCAGTACTGCCGTCGACGAGTTATCTACCACCTCCATGCCGGAGACATTCCTTATGCCGTGGGATGCGTCTGTCCAGGCGCTCGAGCTCCGACGTCGTCGCGACGACGATGACTTCGATGATGATGAAGAGGCGTTTTCCTTCGATGATGACGACGAGGACGACGAGGACGACGAGGACCTGGAGGAGGAGGACGTGGATTCGGACGAGGAGGAGGACGATGAACCTCCGACGTTCGATCCCGATGCCGATGATGAAGAAGAGCGTCCCCGGCGGCGGTAGGCGGTTCCGCTGGTCGTCACTGGCAGCACCCCCGTGCCGTTCGGTGTGCGGGGGGCAGTGCACCGGACAGGTTGCGTGAGCCGGCCCTGACTGGGTAATGTCCCACCCCGTTTTCCCGGGGCCTGTAGCTCAGTTGGTTAGAGCGCACGCCTGATAAGCGTGAGGTCAGAGGTTCAACTCCTCTCAGGCCCACTTCCGCCGTTGGCCATTAGCCGTTGGCCGTTAGCAGGTTGCCCCGCCATTCCTCGTGAGTGGCGGGGTTTTTCACACATCGCATCGGCGGAGCAAGGCACCCAGCGCATGCTAATCTGTCACAAGTGACTTTGGCCGCCTGAACGGGACGGCACACTCGGAGTGGAGATCGTTCCACTGCTCCGATGAAACGACTTCGAGGAATGAGAGCAATTCGTGAACGCTCTGCGCCCTCTCCGTTTGACGGCGCAACCAGCCCAGGCGCACCATGTGCCGTAGCGGGAATTTGCGGCACTAGGTGAACTCCTGTTCCAGCCGTCGCTTTTCGTCCAAGGCCGCCCGATAGGAGCGGTAGCGTCGTTCACGCGCGTTCCAGAAACCGGCCGCCACCCCCGTGACCAGTCCGAGCTGCAGCGCAGTCTCATGCGTGATCGCCGCCTTGCCGGCAATGATCTCATGGATCGTCTTGCGCGGCCGGCCCATGCGCGTCGCCAGCTCCGCCTGCGTGATGCCCTTCTCCTCGAGAAGATCCCGCAGCGTCTCTCCTGGCGGTGAAATCTCTTCCGGCGCGTAGGCGGTCTGTCCCGGTTCAGTCATGGCAAATATGGGTTCCGAATATTCGGCTTGACGCGATCACATCAGAGAGACAGCGGCGCGAAGCCGGAGATGACCACGAGGGCATCTTTGCGGTGGACCTTGTACACGACCTGGATATGGCGGGTGACTTCGCTGACGCGGATGGAGAAACGAAACACTGGGCGCGATTCGAAAGGGCCGCCCCACTGCGCGCTCCCTAGCGCCGGATTCGACTGGAGTTTGAACAGCTCAGCTTCAATCTGTTGCCACGCCTCGAGGCGCTCCTCATCCGTCGAGAAGCGACTCGCGAGATATTCGCGAATTTCAGTTTGGACGTCCGGCGGTAAGATCAGCCCGTAGGGCACGTGAGAACTCGGCGAGCGTCGAACCCTTGCCGTCGATGGCCTCATGTTCCGCGGCGAGGATGGCCTCCAGGTCGAAGCCGACCTGTTCCCGCCCGCTCCCGTCGATCATGGACATGGGGAGTTCCTCGCCCTCAAACGTGGCCGCCAGGAATGGCTCAGTCTTCTTCACAACGGCATCGATGAATTCTCCGATGTCCATGGTGAGGTAGTTCTTGACCACATATCCGAGAATCTCGGTTTCACCGCGGCTGAATCCGAACTCGATGGCCTGACCGCTATCCTGAAGGCGGATCGTCGTACGCACTCCGTCTCGCTCAGTGCATTCGAAGCTCAGCCCCATTGTCGCAAGTTCGCCGGTGAACTGTGGCAGCTCACGCGCGTTCGGCCCGAAATGATCCTTGATATAGACAAAACTGCTGATCGGCTTGCCGAGATACTGCCGTGACAGCACGTCCGCCATGAAGGCGAGTTTGACCAGACGTTTGCGTGGGACGCCTGGATGTCCGTATTGCTGCGAAAAGAACTTCAGCAGTTGGGCGTTCTTGCTGAGTTCGGGCACGGAGGACTCCCAGTGGATCGTGAATGCGGAAGTATAGGAAAGTATACCGAAGAAAGCCCGAACGCGCAAGAGTCGCTCAAGAGATCACTTGATCGAGCCGCCTGCCGCCTACTCCCTTACGCCCACCACCTGCGGTCACGCGACCCTCACCGCCCGCCCATACCGCCCCATCCCATCCACCGACGCCTCGCCCAGCAGCGCCAGCGTCTCGAGGTGCCGCTCGACCAGCTTCCGGTCCCCGCCGGCAAACGCCGCCGCCGCATCTGCTGCCGTCACCGATCCGCGGGCGATCAGGCTGCCCAGCGCTGCGAGCTGCTCCACCGCCGTCGCTGGCCACGGCAGCTTCTCCACGACGAATGACGCTACCGCCGGCTTCTCCGCGTCAGGCAGATCGAGTGTGGCCGGTAGGTCCGCCGGCGCAAAGCGGGGAATCTGATATTCCGGTCGGAGCCAGCGGATGAGACCGCGCTTCTCCTCCTCCACCCGCTCATCATGCAGCTTCACCAGCCGCTCCAGGATCTCCTCCTTCTCCATGGGCCAGGGCCAGCCATACGCCTCGGCGACGAGAGCGTCGAGTTCGTCGTGCAGATCCCGCAGCACGCCGCAGGCGGCAATCTCGTGAATGGCGCGCTCCTTTGGGGTCAGCGCCTCACCCGTCCGCAGCTTCTCCACCACGTTGTACATGCCGGTCATCGTCACCCGCTCGTCGCGGGCTAGCGCGACTTCACGGTGCTTCTGCAATGCGTCGGCGACAGTTGCGATGCGGGCCCTCTGCCCCGGCCCGGGTCCAGGAAACGGATACGCATCGAAGCACGCTGACTTGTCGTAGGAGTTGTCATTGCCAACTCCAAGGCGGCCCCCAGTGGCATCACTCCACGTGACATGGAGAGCGGAACCAAGTGTTCCGACGAGCCAGCCCTCTTCGAGCGCAATGCACACCAGCTTGCTATCAGCCGCGACTCCTACTGCAATCTTCTGAAAGATTCGGTGGCGTGCGGTTCGAGGAGTCACCACATAGCGCTTAAGCGCCTCGAGCGATTGTCGTAGTTCTGGTCGTGAGCGGGCGTATTGCCACCACCGTTCACGTGACGCGGTGTCCTGCTTAGCAGCCTTTGTTGGCAATACCCTACTGCGGACAATATCGAAGAGGACCGAATGCTTGCGCGCGTCGACTTCACTCCGGAGTCCGAAGTCGATAGCCCACAATCCGCGGCTACGCTGCATTACGTCTTTTCCGTTCAAGTACGGCCGGATCAGAGTGGCTGAGCCAGGGACCTCGGCCAGCAAGCGCGTTGCCTCTTCCGCCTCGAGGAGGAAACCACCGCTGTCAGGCTGGAATCCTGGAATCGCGAGCCCAGAGTTCGAAATCAGCGGCGCCCCACTAGCGCCGGCTACATCGACACCCAGCGTTAGGTCCGGATTGAACCGTTCACCAATCTGCACACTGTAGTCGCCGTGGACCTCATCGAGAGTGATGCGGCGGCAATTCACTGACCGGTGGGCCAAAACCGTCATCGCCACACGGACACTTGCCCCTTCCGCATCGTCGACCCAAGGGTGGTCGGGAGCCGCCCAGATGACCCGGGCGCCAGACGCCTGGGCTTGCTCGACGATGGGATGATGTAGCCGCTGGGTCAAGGAATTGGTTGTAATTAGACCGGCACGGATCGTCGCCATCTTGCTGACCTCAACCGCCGCACGGAACCACCAATACATCACCAAGTCGGCAGAATCAGGGACTTCCGCGTACACTTGCCTGAGCGCGTCGGTGTATCCCGGTCCGAACGCCTCTGCCTGCCGCGACTTCCCTAGGTACGGCGGATTCCCCACAATAAAATCCGCCCTCGGCCACTCCGCCTGTCGCGCTCCCACATACTCGTAATAAGGCAGCTTCGCCGAAGGGTCCGGAATCAGCTCACCAGTCACCGGAGACGGGATTCGTGGCGTCGGATCGGGCCGGTCCTTCTCCGGTCGGTGCACGATCCTGTCCCACGCCAGCACCGCATCGCGGCACTCGATCGTCCCGGTGTCCTCCAGGATCGGGTCCGGCGGCGTCCGTCCGCCATGGCTCTCGCGCCAGAACTGGTGATACCCGATCCACAGCGTCAGCTCGGCAATCTCCCGCGCCCACGGCTTGATCTCGATGCCGTGGAACTGGCGCGGATGCACCTCGTCGAGGATCGCCTCCTTCTGTTCCTTCCCCGACACCCGCTCGATCTCGCTGATCACCTCCAGCTCGATCCGTTTCACTGCCGCCATCGTCACATACAGGAAATTGCCGCTGCCACAGGCGGGATCGAGGAACTGGAGTCCGCGGAGCCAGGCGTGGAACTCCAGCAGGTGCTTCACCGCAGCGTCACGGTCGCTCTTCTGAAGCCCCGTCCCGGAAGACTTCGCCCCCTTGGCGCTCTTGGCGGTCAGTTTCTTGGCGGACTGCTGCTCGATCTGCACCACCGCCCCCTGCACCGCCGTCCACCGCTCGCGGATCGGCTCCACCACCGTCGGCTCCACCAGCCGCTCGATATACGCCCTCGGCGTGTATTCCGCACCGAGCCGGTGGCGTTCCTCGGGATCGAGGGCGCGAACGAGGAGCGTGCCGAAGATCGACGGCTCCACCTGGGACCAGTCGAACGTCGCCGCCTCGATCAACAGCGCTACGTCTCCCTTTGTTAGCGGCAGCGCCTCGACCGCCTGGAAGAAGTGCCCGTTGAAGCGGTGCAGCAGCTCGGCGCCGAACATCCCGCCCTGGTCCATCGTGGTCCAGAGACTGGTCAGCACCTTCCCCACATGCTCAGGGGTACCCGCGCCCTGCGCGGTCTGCAGCGTGCGCTTGAAGAGATCCTTGGGCAGGAGCCCCACATCCTCGGCGAAGAAGCAGAACACCGCCCGCATCAGGAAGCGGGCGACCCGCTCGGGATCGAGCCTCCGGTCCTCGAATGTCGCAGCCAGTTCGGCCAGCTTCCCCGCGATCTCCTGCGTCACCGCCTGCGCCCTCCCCCGCGGGTCCCTGACCGCCGGCTGGGCCAGGATGTCTTGCAGCAGGGAAATGTCCTCGGGCCGCTCGTGCAGCGTCGCCAGCCCGATCCGCTTTCCCGCGCCGAAATCTCCGTACTGCCCGCTCCACCGGTCCCACACGATGAGGGTGCGGGGGACGTCGACCACCATCAAATAGGGCGGGGGCGTACCGGGAACGTGCGCGACGTAGGTGCGGACCTGCCCAAACGCCCGGCGCAGGAAAAGATCGGGCTTCTCGCCACCGCTGCGGACCTCGTTGTTGGCTCCGACCGCGGTCTGGGACGCCTTGGCTTCGAGTGCGACGTGGCCGGCCTTCCAGTAGTCGATGTAGTTGTTGGAGAGGGTGCCGTCGCGCTCGACCACCTTGATGGCCAGTTCGAAGCGGTGGTCGTCGGTCGGGGCGCCCGGCCGGTCGACGCCGAGGGCCTCGCAGAACTCATGGAACCAGGTATGAAAGACCGCGCGTTCGTTGGCCGTGTTGCCGGCCCAGCGCTCCGCGAGCTCCCGGAGGCGCGGCGCGGCTTCGGTGGGGGAGGGGAGGGGCATGGGGTGAAGAATGCGGGGGGAAGGTGACGGGGGGAAGGATTAGTGCCCGCAAGCCGGGGCCGGTGCTGCCGCACGCCAATCACGCCAACACCCGCGGATCCCCCACCGGATGCGTCCGCCACCATCGCGCCGCCACCCGCCGCGCCAGCGCCCCGCTTCCGGTCTGTCCCATGTAGTACCACGCCCCCGACGCCCGGGCCCGCGCCTCGATCACGTTGCTCGCATTGTGACACAGGTGACTGGTCTCGATGATCACCAGCGCCTCGGCTGGGAACCGCTCCGGCCCGAGCAGCGTGAGGCGGTTGCCATCGAAGACCTCGCAACGGGCGCCGTGGCGCTCCACCACCTTCGCCATCGCCTCACGCGCCCCCGCCCGCTCGACTCCGGTATAGAGGTACACACTCCGGCCGGCGAAGACGCTGTCGATCGGAGGCGATGGGGCAGGGGAGACCGTCGCCGGAGAAGGCTCGGACCGCGCGGGCGCCACCGCCGGCTCGCTTCGCGCCGGGAGCGCCGCCAGAGTCGCGCGCAGCCTGGCATTCTCGGCCACCACCCGCCGCAGCTGCGCCACGGCCCGGTCCCGGCGCTCCCGCAGCTCGGCGATCTCCCCCTCCGCCGCCGATACCCGGGCACGCCACGACTCGGCACCGGCAATCACCCGTTCGACCTCTTCCTTTGCCTGCGCCAGCTTCGCCTCCAGCCTCCGCAGCTGTGGGCGACTGCCTTCCCCAGCGCTCTCCCGCGGATGCATCTCCCTCCCGTGTGCCTGCCGGCCCGCTGCCGCGGGGCGCAACGACCGGACCATGCGCTCCAGCGTGGAACTTCCCCGCGGGTCACGCCAGTAGATCAGCGCACCGTGCACCGCCTCCTCCCAGCTCCGCATCCCCTGCCGTGCGGCCAGCGCAGCAAAAGGGGTACTGAGCTCCCGATAGGGACGGCTCGCCTGCAGCAGCCGGTCGATCGAGGCAACGCCGACCGTCAGTGCGGCCGGCAGCTGCAGCGCCAGCCACGCCACCGGCTGGTCCGTCCGCTCGAGCAACCGCTCCAGCGCCTCCACTCGGCCCGCGAGCGTTGCTGTGGTGGTGAGTTCCAGCTCCGCCACCGCACGCTCCTCCGGCCACAGCGCCTGCAGCGCCACGGCGCCAGTCAGTGCCAGCTCCGCCACCGCCACCTTTGCCTTGTCGCCCATCGGCCCGCCACGAGCGGCCGAGGCCGCCAGCCCGGGTGCGAGCATCCCGATCTCGCGGGGAAAGAGCGCCGGTTCGAGCTCCCAGAGGCGCAGGGCAGTTCCCGCAATCACGGGGTTCCAGAACGGGCGACGGGGATCGACCGGGAAGGCGACCGCGCCTGACGACCGCTGGCGCGAGGCTGCGCCGACAAGGGGACGGCCGAGGCGGGGCTGATCCGCCGCCGCCGGGACCGGCAGATCGACGGCCCGCACTGCGCCGTCCTCTAGACGAAGCGGCGCCGCGGCCTTCCGGGTGAGTCCGGGAAAGAGGGCGTCGAGGTCGCCCCCCTGTGTCTCGTCGTTTCCGGAGATCATGGCGTCCCTCGCACCGATTCAATAAGGATGACGTGAGCCGATGAGTGGAGGGCCCAATGCATAACACAGACCAGAACGCAACTCGTTGCAATTGGCGGACTTCCTTCCAGGCCATCGCGATTTCGTCCACTTTGCTGGACAGTGATCGCTGAAAAGTGGACACTCGGTGCTCGCGTGAGGCTCCAACCCGGCGGCCGCGCCAAGTCGGTCGTTGGACGACGCTGGTCCTCCGCTTTCCCGCCGCTGCCCGCGACTCGACGTCAGCCTCCCAGCGCTTGACCGCGCTCCTCCGGCGCTCGGACCGGGGTTCCACCTGCTCCACGCGACCGGTCTGTCGCTTGACGGCGAAGGTCATGGGCTACAAGGGGTTTGGTCATCCACTGGGAGGTGACTGGTCCGCTGCTTTTCCGGCGTGGTCCACTGCTTTTCCGCGATGGTCAATCACTCTTCCGCGACTTCAGTTCACCCGACCGGCGATGCTCGCCACCGTACCGCCAACCGCCCTGAGTCGCCGCGCAGTTCCCGTCGCTTGCGCCGCGCCTGCTGGTCCCTGGCATGCCGCCTGCGTTAGCCGCCCCCCGGGACGCTCGCCGGATACGCCGGTGACCGCGCCCGATCGGCCAACCGGAGTCGGTATCGCAGTCAGGG
Organism: Gemmatimonadota bacterium; assembly: GCA_031382385.1. Classification (GTDB taxonomy): domain Bacteria; phylum Gemmatimonadota; class Gemmatimonadetes; order Gemmatimonadales; family GWC2-71-9; genus JADJOM01. Next base: position 9,533 of record JANMYS010000040.1, on the reverse strand, counting down.
CCCTGGGCCCGGAAAGGAGTACCACCATGGACGCGCTGATTCGGATCAAGCTGGAGGTGGGAGACCGAGTGGTTGGATTCTGTCGGGCACATCCGTCCGACAATCCCGGCCTCAACACCGCGCTGGAGAAGCTCGAAGGCCGGCTGGCACGGGCCACGTTGCTCGACGAGCAGCATCGCAATGGCGAGATCGCCGTGAAGGCCTCGGTCCTCAACAAGACCGACCTGCGGGCGACGATTCGTGACGGGCTGGTGCTGGTGGCGGGTCTGGCCGAGGCAGCCGAGGGGGAGCAACCCGATCTGGCGGTTCGGATTCGGGTGCCGCAGCTCAAGGTCAGTCAGACCTCGTTCGTGAACGCGGCGCGGGTCGCCGTGCGTCAGGCCACCGAAGTCGAGCCGCTGCTCAAGTGCTATGGCCTGCCGGACACGCTGCTGGCGGAGCTCTCGGCCGCGCTCGACCGCATGGACACAACCGAGGACGCCAAGGAGGCGGGCCGCAACGCGCAGGTGGGCGCCACGGCGGATCTCGACAAGGTGACCGGCGAGATCATGCGGATCCTCCGCCAGCTCGACCGCCTCAACCGGCATCTCTTCCGGGAAGACGCCGAGCTGATGGCGGCGTGGAAGCGGGCGCGGAACCTGCCGCTTCCGGTGCGGGAGAAGATCGTGCCCAAGGAGCCGCTGCGGGCGGCGTGATGCTACGAATACTCACAGCAGGGGCGGAGCTTGGCTCCGCCCCTGCTGTGTTGTCACCCCCTCATTCCCCACCATCGATCACGGCGATTCTATCCGCCCACGATGCATTGCTCGAGCACCATCCGCGACCTCACACATGCTGGTCAACCAGGATCGGGTTGCCGTCCGGATCGATCGCCATGAAGCTGGCGGGTCCAGCAGTGGTTTCATCCGCCTCGGTGGCGAGCGCCACGCCGGCCGCTTTCAGCTGGCGCTGCAGCTCGCGCACGTCGGTGAAGTTGTCGACCTTCGCCGCATCCTGGTCCCAGCCCGGATTGAACGTCAGGATGTTCTTCTCGAACATCCCCTGGAAGAGGCCAATCACGTGCGGGCCGTTCTTGAGAATCAGCCATTTCTGGGCGGCTTTGCCGGCAAAGGCGGTGAAACCGAACTTCTCGTAGAAGGCCCTGGACGCCTCGAGATCCTTCACGGCCAGGCTGATGGAAAACGCGCCGAGTGTCATGGCGTCACCTCCACCCGCCGCTTCCGGCTCAGCACCCCGGCCGTCCCCAGGGCGAACAGGAGTCCGACCGGGAGTGGTTCGAGAAACGTGTATGCGATGTTCACCAGCGGATTCTTGTACGCCTCCTTGAACTCGGTCATCTCCTTCGTCTTCGCGGCGATCTGCGCCTCCGTGGCGCCGGCTTCCTTCGCCTTTTCAATGGCATACGCCGCGTACTTGTCCATGAAGTCAGGCATGAACTTGTAGTACACCACTTCCCAGGTGGCCACGTAGCAGGCGGTGGCGACGACGGTGATCAGCAGGCCCACCAGGAAGGCCCGGCCGAATGTGACCTGTCCAGCGGCCACGTTGTCCCGGTACGACCGGACCCCGAAATACACCATCAGGAAGGCCAGCACCATCGACGTGTAGCCGACGATCAAGCCCGACGCGCCAAAACCGATCTGGTCGTGGAATTGGAAGGAAATGAGCATCATCGCCGACATGATGGCGCCGGCAATGAGTCCGAAGGTCAGCACGATCTTCCGCATGACAACTCCCGAGTGGTTGAGGACGGCCGATTCTACAGCCTGGCGCTGCCGGGCGCGTCACCCGAAGGGATGATTGTGGGTAATTCCGGTGCAAATCACACGAAAGGGGGACGGGGAACGGGGAACCGGGAACCGGGAACCGGGAACGGGGAACGGGGAACGGGGAACGGGGAACGGGGACCGGGGAACCGGGAAGGGGGGGCCGTCTGACCTCTGACCGTCCGACCGTCCGACCGTCCGACCATCCCACCATCCGATCGTCCGACCATCCGACCATCCGACCGTCCGACCGTCCGACCATCCGACCATCCGACCGTCCGACCGTCCGACCTTACGGGATCAACCGGAGCTCTTTCCCCCGCTGCACCGCCTGGGTCCGCCGCCGCGCGCCGAGCTTGTCGAACACCCGGCTCGAATGTGTTTTGACCGTATTCTCGCTCACATGCACCCGCTCGGCGATCTCCCGGTTGCTCAGGCCCTCGGCGATCAGCTGCAGAATCTCGAGTTCGCGCGGCGTGATGCCGAGCGATTCGAGCCTGTTCTGATCCCGCACGAAGTTGACTGGTGCCGGGACCATGACCTCGCGCACGACCACGGTCTCGGTGTGCCGTGTCAGCTTGAGCCCCAGCCAGATGCCCACCGTCGCAAACACCGCGGCCACGAGCCCGCCGTAGATCTCCACCGAATACTCCAAGACGAGCCAACGGTACTCGATGAGCTTGAGACCGGCGATGAGAACGCCGCCAAGGAGTCCGTAGAGCAGGACGTGTTTGCGCATGTCCTATTCTAAGAGCGACTGCCCCGGTGGGGAACGGCATCCAGGTGCTGCCTGCGCGCACCCGCTCGGAGCCGAACGGTCACAAGTGACTGAGTGATCCTGGCCTGGCGATATCGGTTCGCGGCAGAATAGACGACCTAGCCGGAGGGCTGGCGCGACCTGCGGGATGACAAGCTGATGGAGACCTAGGTGGCCCCGCTCACCCCAATCGGGCCTGCTGGGCCACGGGGCTTACTGTGGGGGGCGCGGCGACGGACCCCATGTGAACTCGTGGCCTGTCACTCATGATTCGAGCACAGCATTCCAACAGCGAACCACGGCACCACGGAGAACACGGAGGGGGACCGTGGGCCATTCGATCGAGTCCTGTGCCTTGACTTGGGGACGAGCAAAGCGTCTCCGTGCTCCCTCCGTGAATTCCGTGGCGCCGTGGCAATGCGTCCCCGAGCACTATCCGAACGTCGGATACGATCCACTAGTACCCTGCCGTCATTCCGAAGTCGAGCGGGATGGCGGCGCCCGTCATTGGCGCCATCCGCGGCGATGCGATGACGAGAATCGCCCCGGCGACTTCCGCCGGAGTCAGGAACCGGGCCGCCGCCTTCTGGGGGTATTTCGCCAGCAGCGCCTGCCGGTAGCGCTCGGGATCGCCCCCGCCGTAGTGCTCCGCCTGAAAGGCGAGCATCGGCGTCTCGACGTCGGCGGGGCAGATCGCGTTGACCCGGATGCCCCGCGGTGCGAGCTCCAGCGCCAGCGCCTTGGTCAGCAGTACCACTCCCCCCTTGGAGGCCGAGTAGATGGCCGCCCCGGCATTCCCGACCAGCCCCGCGTCCGATGCCACATTGACGATCGAGCCACAACTCTCCGTCAGCGCCGGGATGGCGTGGCGGCAGGAAAAGAAGGTGCCTTTCAGATTCACATTAACCACCCGGTCCCACTCGGCCTCGGTCATCGTCTCGCTGGGTCCCTCCACCCAGACGCCTGCGGCGTTGACCAGCACATCCAGGCGACCGAACCGGGAGAGTGTGGCCTCCACCATCCGAGCGCAATCGGCGACCTGGGTGACATCGGTCGACACGATCGCCACCGCCCCCAATTCGGCGAGTCGCTCCGCGGCGTCCTGCAGCCGCTGCGGTTCCTGGTCGGCAAGCATCACCGATGCGCCCGCGACGAGAAACGCCTCCGCGGTGGCGCTGCCAATCCCCCCGGCGCCGCCGGTCAGCAGCACGACCTTCCCGCTCCACTCGCCCATCAGTACCATCCCTCCGGTGGTCCCTTGTACTCCTGGATCGTGTTGCCGCCATCGACGACGTGAAGCTGGCCGGTGATGTAGCTCGCTTCGCGCGAGGCGAGGAAGCCGATCAGCGCGGCGACTTCGTTTGGCGTTCCCGGCCGGCCCGCGGGCGTGTTGGTGCCGGCAAGGAGTTCGAGGTCGGTCGAGGACGCTGTGGCGATCCACCCCGGCGCCACCGCATTCACCGTCACGCCTTTGCGCGCCGTTTCGAGGGCGAGCGCCCGGGTGAGGCCGACCATCGCCGCCTTGGCAGCGGCATAGGGGGCTGAGCGCGGATTCGCCACCAACGGCCCGGTGACCGAGGAGACATTGATGATCCGCCCGAATTCCTCCTCCAGCATGTCCGGCAGCAGCGCGCGGGTCAGCCCGATCGCGGTGAAAAGGTTCCGTTCCATGGTCAGTTCCCAGTCGCGGTCGGTGAGTGAGCCGAACTCCCCGGTGATCTCCGGACCGCCCACCTGCGCCATGCCGGCGTTGTTGACCAGGATGTCAACCGGACCGAGGGCCGCCTGTACCGCCTCGACCAGCTGGCGCTGATCCGCGGGGTCGGTGAGATCGGCGACATGACCGCTCACCCGGCCGCCGAGGGCGGTTAGTTCGGTGGTCCGCTCGGCGATGCGCGCCGTGGTGGAGGTGATGGCGACCCAGGCGCCGGCGCGGGAGAGCAGCTTCGCGGTGGCGAAGCCGATCCCCGCCTGGCTGCCGGCGCCGGTGACGAGCGCGACGAGTCCCTCAAGTGAGAACATGATGTCCTGCCTCCCTGGTCAGCGGGCTGAAAACACACCGTCGAGCTGCTCCACCGACGCCCGCTCTGTCCGCAGGAGCGACGCCGGGGCGTGGCGCGCCAGCAGCCGTCTCGCCGCACGGACATCCCACGCCGAGCCGGCGCCCAGCTTCCTGCTGCAGCACAGCGAGACCTGCCACAGCAGCGCCGCGCGATCGGTCCAGTCGCGCAGGCAGTGCTCGGCCTTCGGGTCCGAGGAGAGCGCTATCAGCCCCTGCTTCAGCTCGTCGAGGAGCTGTGTCAGACGGACCTGCAGGTCGGGTGGCGCTTCGGCGGTGCACTGCTCGATCTCGGCGAAGAGGACCTCGTGCGCCGCCTCCTTGCGTACGGCGCGAAAGGCGTCGAGCACGAGCACATTCGTGGTGCCCTCCCAGATCGGCAGCACCTGCGCGTCGCGCAGTACCCGCGCCAGCGGCCAGTCCTCGATGTAGCCGTTGCCGCCCAGCGCCTCGACGCCCTCACTGCAGACGGCGACTGCGCGCTTGCCGAGCACGTACTTGAGCAACGGGGTGAGGATGCGCAAGGTGCGCTGCTCCGCTGCGGTCGCGCGCCCGCCGTCGACCCGGTCGAGGAGGGCGACGCCGCGGAACGCCCAGTGGAGCGCGGCCCGTTGTTCGCTCGCCATGTCGAGCAGAGTCTCGGTCATCAGCGGATGTTCGATGACGGGCTTGCCGAACGCGACACGCTCGCGCGCCCACCCGATCGCCTCGACGACCGCACGCCGCATGCACGCCACCGACGCGATCGCGTTGTACAGGCGCGAGAGGTTCAGCATGTCGGTCATCTGGCGGAAGCCCGCTCCCGGACCGCCCAGGAGGTACGCCTCCGCACCCAGCAGCGTGACCTCCCCCGTCGGCATCGAACGCTCCCCCAGCTTGTCCTTGAGCCGGTCGATCCGGTACCCGTTGCGCGTCCTGCCGTCGTCCAGGGTCCGCGGCAGCAGGTAGAGTCCCAGGCCACTGGTGCCGGCGCCGGCTCCCTCGGGCCGGGCGAGGATCATGATCACATCGGCGTCCACGTTGCTGCAGAACCACTTCTCGCCATGCAGCGTCACCCGCTCGCCCTGGCCCCTCGCGACCGTCTTCACCTGGCCAACGTCGCTGCCGCCCTCCTTCTCGGTAAGGAACATCGCCCCGGTGTACAGCGTGTCCATGTTCATGGACGCAAGCCGGGGAATGAAGCGGTCCTGCAGCGCGGGCGTACCATGCAGCCTGAGCAGGCGGCCGGCACCATCGGTCATGCAGACCGGGCAGTACATGCCGCTCTCCGCCTGGCCGAAGAGATAGCCCAGCCCAAAGGTGAGCGCCTTGGGCGCGTCACCGCGCTCGGCCTTCAAGGCTGGGTCATACGTGGCAGCGACGATGCCGCCGCCGTAGCCGAGCTGCTGCAGCCAGCGGTAGCTGGGGTGATACTCGATCTGATCGATGCGTTCGCCCCGCGCGTCGTGGGTCACCAGACGGGGGCCCTGGTGGTCGGCCAGCTGGGCCCAGTCGCACCCCTCATTTGCCGCGCGGTCGCCCATCGACTTGAGCCGCGGTTCTGCTTTCTCGAAGGCGCTGCCGAGCTGGGTGCGCAGCACCGACTGGAGCGCGCCCTCGGAGTCCCAGAAAGATTCGCTGCCGGTCATCCCTGCACTCCTCGCTCCGGGGTCACTCCCATCATCCAATCCGGACTGCGCCGACATGACGGAGACTTACCGGTGTGCGGGTCAAGCGGAATCCGGCAATCACGGCGGGCTGGCCCGGCAGCGGAGCGGCCTGACGGCCACTCCAGTTCTGGCGCGTGCGCCGGTCGCTCCACTACTTGCGCACCAGAGCCGACGTGACATTCGTGACGCGGAGATCGCGACCGACCCGATGACCTTCCGCCCGCAGGTGCGCCGCCTGGCGAGCCTGGCCCGGCGGGAACTTGGGGGAAAGGCGCCCGCGATCGTCCACGACGCGCCAGTAGGGTGCCAGCGCCGGCTTGCCTTCAGTGATGGCCTCTTCTGTCGCCCCCGCGATGATGTTCAGAAAGATGCCGGTCGTCATCGGGCAGGTGAGATCCGCGCCAGCGGTGTGAGCCAGCCGAGTCCGGAGCTGGGCAGGGGTGATCAGGCGCCCCCTGGGCACGCGACGCAACGCACGAGCGACGAGGAGCGGCGTCGGGACTAACATGCGTCCGCGGGTGTCGCCAATGACCGCGGGCGCCTGCTCCGGATGGAGTTTGAGCTTCCAGGGAGTGCGGGAATGCATCACCATGGTGACCTCGCGATGAAAGCGATGGATCAGAAGCTGCCTAACCAGCAATGAAATCACCAGCCGGTCTGGTCGCTGCATCCCGCCGGCCCCGGGGCCGCCACTCAGGGACCGCCCGCTGGCACACCGACCCCCAGCCACTGCTCTCCCTGATTGGGCCCCGCCACGCACGCAGAGGGAACCACCTTCGAGCTTCTCACTGGTCCACGGGAGCGGATTGGGCTGAGGCCTCGACACTCGCGGCGAAGACCGGCCCTCGGAACCGAAGCTATCGCGGATTCGGGGCGCCGCCAGTCGCGGCGCGGTCGTTGCCGACTCGGCTGATCGGCAGGATGTGTCCCGTGCAGGTGGATCCAACCCGGCGCTTCGTCGCACGCTGGAACCGTGTGACACCTTTCCGAGCGATGGTTCGTTGGAGCTCTGGCTTCGACCCACCAGAACGTTCCTCGCGCGCCATGAGAGACCGACAACGATGACGCAAAGAGCACGACTCCGCACCGCCGGTCTGGCGGGCATTCTGCTCGCCGGCCTCATGCCGGCGGCCGCTGGCGCGCAAGGCGTGAACGTCCCGCTCTCACCCGAAGCCTGGGTCGCGACCGACAGCATGCGATTCGTCTCATATCTGGGCCGCCCCTCCCTCTACATCAACCGGGGCGTGGCGCTCGTGCGCGGTGCGTCGATGGAGGATGGTGTTCTGGACCTCGACCTGGCCGCCAGCGACGCCACGACCTTTCTGGGGGTGGTGTTCCGGGCTGCCGCCCCGCGGTTCTCCAACGTCCTGTTCCTGCGCCCGGGGGCGAGCGGCACGGAGGAGGCCGTCCAGTACGGACCGGCGTTCAACAGCCTGGGGGTCGCCTGGCAGGTCTACCATGGTGAGGACGCCAATGCCGTTGCGGCTGTGCCGCGCAATCGCTGGATCCATGTCCGGTTTGAGCTGGATGGTCTGGTCGCTCGAGTCTATGTCGATACCGCGACGACGCCGACGCTCGTTGTTCCGCGGGTGGTGGCGTCGGGCGGCGCGGGCCTGGGTGTCTGGGCCGGTCCCTTCGGCCGCGGCGCGTACTACTCCAGCATCCGCTACTCCGCTACGCGCAGCGCCTCGGGCTCGTCACCCCCACCGCCACCGCCGGCAGGTACGATTCTCGGCTGGCAACTCTCCAGCACGATCGAAGCCGCCGACTTTACGCCAGCCGTCCTTCCCGACCTTGGCCGACTCAACTGGCAGCCCGTCGATGCAGAGCCCGACGGAGTCGTCCTGATCAACCGCTACCGGGAGGCACCTGTGGGCGGTGTGCCGAGGGACGCCACGGGCGCGGTCCTGGTTGACAGCGTGATGACGGGGAAGATCGCGGGCGCTCGGATCGTGTACGCGCGGACCACGATAGGAGCGGCGCGCGATGAAATCCGGCGGATGCAGTATTCCTACAGCAACGGTGTCGTGATCTACCTGAACGGCCGGCCGCTCGCGTTCGCGATGAACCCGGGCGGACTCCGAAGCAACCTGGGCGTGATGGCCCGGGCGGGCGATGCCGTCTATCTCCCGCTCCGGCAGGGAGAGAACCAGCTGGTCTTCGCCGTGATTGAGCTGACCGGCGGATGGGCCTTCGCGGCACGGCTCGACGCACCCCCGGGAGGGGCGCAGTGACCGCTCGTAACGTTGCGGCGGTGCTCGTCATGGCGGGCGCGTTAGGTACCCCGGCGCGGGGTCAGACGCCCGGTGGCGACCCGTCACGCGTTTATCCCGGGCTCCCGGCAGTCCGCGAGGTCCTGAACGGGCACACCGAGGTGGTGAGTTACCGCGGCATCAGGGCGGTCAAGCTCGTCCCGGCGCCGGAGAGCGCCGGCAAGGACCAGGAGATGATGGCCCTGCTGGACGGCGCGCTTTTCCGGGACGGCACCATCCAGGTCGATGTCGCGGGAGCGCCACGACCAGGCATGCCACCGGATTCACGGGGATTCATTGGTATCAGCTTTCGTACCGGGGAGCAGGGCGAGTGGTCCGACATCTTCTACCTGCGACCGACCAACGGGCGGGCAGCCGATCAGTTACGGCGAAATCATGCGGTGCAGTATGTGTCCGAGCCGGAGTTTCTTTGGTACCGTCTTCGGCAGGAAAGCCCCGGTGTATACGAGTCCTACGTCGATCTGGAGCCCGGCGCGTGGACCGCAATGCGAATCGAAGTGGCTGGGGCGACCGCGCGCCTCTACGTGAACGGCGCCTCGCAACCATGCCTCGTCATCAATGACCTGAAGCATGGCGACCGGCCCGGTCGCATCGCGCTCTGGGCCCATGTGGAGACCGACGCCTACTTCGGTCCGGTGACCGTCACCGCCCGGTGAGAAACGCATCGTAGTGTTTCGCCGCTGGCATCCGCCGCGGCAGTCGAGGAGGTGCAGCGGCCTGCCGGATTCATGGCCGAAGCAGGAGCGCCGCGCAACAAGCCCCGCCGTCCATCCGGACGACGGGGCTGTGTCGTGGTTGCCAGTGCGCCGCAGGGCGGGGCGGAACTCCGCCCCTGCCAAGTCATCCGGGTCTGGTCACGAGGCGAACAGCTTCCGCTGGCGCGCTACTTCCTTTTCCAGCCGGCCGCACATGATCTCGCACAGCCGGAGGACGTCCGGGTCTGCCAGACGGTAGTAGGTGCTCACCCCCTCTTTCCGGCGGTCAACAAAGCCGAGTCGCAGCAGGAGCTGGAGGTGCTTGGAGAGGTTG
>JANMYS010000172.1:0-12602 GCA_031382385.1 Gemmatimonadota bacterium | reverse complement strand
GGGCTGGGGGAACCAGTCACCCACGACCAGCTTCTCCGAGGCGACGACGGTATCCCGGTAGGTCGAGCGGAATTCACGTCGCACCGCCCATGCATCGCGCCGCCCTCGTCCCCCCTGTTCCCGCGCCGAGCTGTCGGCCTTCTGCAGAATGGTGTCGGCCAGAATAGCGCTCGCGAGCCGGCCGTTGATCGAGCGGATCCGCATCGGCACGATCGGCACGGCGCCGGTGGCGACGAGGCCGGCGTCCTGGATCAGCTGCTGCACTCCTTCTTTCTGGTCCGGCTGGATATCGAAGAAGACCAGGTTGGGCCGGCCGAGCCCGCCGTCGAGCGAGAGCTGCCGCAGCAGGTTGTGCTGCATCACCGCCAGCGCGCCCAGCAGGAAGGCGCCGAATCCGAGCGCGAGCACCACGGCGACGGTCTGATTGGCGGGGCGGTAGAGGTTGGCGAGTCCCTGGCGATAGACATACGCCAGGTGATGCGGGAACCAGCGGCGCAGGGCGCGGATGAGGCCGAGCGCGGCAAGCCAGAGCAGCAGCAGCGTCGCACCGATGGCGGCGGTGAATACGGCCCCCTGCGGGACGCTGTGCACCTGCAGCATCGCCAGTCCTGTGACACTCAACACGAGTGTGGCACGCGCCAGCCAGGCGAGCCGATCGGTCCCGGCCGTCGGGGTGACTTCGACATCGCGCCGCAGCACCGCGAGCGGCGGGATCCGCCGGGTGTCGAGCAGCGGCAGCAGGGCGAAGACCGTCGCCACCCACACACCGACCCCGAGTCCGGTGCCGACCGCGCGCCACGAGGGGCGCACCGTGATATCGAGCGGGAGGAACTGACCGAAGATGCTGGGCAGCCCGAGCTGCAGGACGACGCCGAGTGCGACGCCGGCAATGCTGCCCACGAGTCCCATGACGACGGCCTGCGCCAGGTACACCCCGAAGACCTGACCACTGGTGGCCCCGAGGCAGCGGAGCACCGCGATGCTGTCCCGTTTCTGTCGCAGGAAGACCTGCACCGCGCTGCCGACGCCGATGCCCCCCAGCAGCAGCGCAATCAGGGCAACGAGACTGAGGTAGCGGCCCAGCTGATCGAAGAAGCGCTTGAGATCCCGTTCCTCTTCCGCCGCGGTGCGGAGCCCGCCCTTGAGCAGCACGAATTTCGCCCGCCAGGCGGTGGCAAGTGCGGCCACATCGGTGGTGGCGGGAGTGCGCAGGTACCAGTCGTAATCGTACCGGCTGCCGAAGGTGAGCAGGCCGGTCTCCGGCACCCACCGACCTGGGATGTACACCTTGGGCCCGAAGGCGCTCTGCACCCCGACATCACCGGGAAAGCCGGTGACGGTGCCCACGATCTCGAACCGGCTTTCGCCCAGCGCCATGGTGTCACCCACCTGCGCGTTGAGCGCGGTGAGGTAGGAGGGATCGACCAGGGCGACGTGGCCCTCGGCAAGGCGGCCCCACATCCCGGCCGGTTCCGTCTTCACGCTACCGTAGAAGGGATAGCCGCCGATGATGGCGGTCACCTGGACCAGGCGTGTGCCGGCGGTACGCGGCACATAGGACATCCCGCTGAAGGCGATGACCTCGGAGAGATCGGTCGCCGGGTCGGCGCCGGCGGCGCGAGTGAGCGAGTCGAGCAGAGTGCGGTACGCCGGCGTCGGGTCGCCACGCAGCCGCGCGGCGATGTCGCCGCCGAGCAGGGCGCGCGACTGCTGCTCCACCGCGGTGCGGAGATTGTCGGTGAACGATTCGATGGCGACGAGGGCCCCGACGCCGATCGAGATGGCGGCGGTGAGGAACAGCAGCTTGCGGCCGGTGGCGCGTCCCTCGCGCCATGCCATGCGGGCAACGAAACGAAGGTGCGTCATCAGTCGTCGCTCTGCTCCCGCCCGAAGCTTTCCCGGTGTTCCGCCGGCTCGGGCGAGACCCGTTCATCGGAGATCATGGCGCCGTCCGCGAGCCGGATGATCCGGCCGGTGCGCCGAGCCAGTTCCGCATCATGCGTCACCAGCACGGTGGTGGTGCCCAGCTCGCGGTTGAGTTCCAGCATGATCTCGATCACCTTCGCTCCGGTGACGCCGTCGAGATTGCCGGTCGGCTCATCGGCGAAGAGGATTTTCGGCCGATTGCTGAACGCCCTCGCGAGCGCGACCCGCTGCTGCTCCCCACCGGAGAGCTGGCTCGGGTAGTGATGCTCCCGACCGCCCAGCCCGACCCGGGTGAGGAGCTGAGTCGAGCGCGGACCGGGGTCTTCACCCCGGAGCTCGAGCGGCACTTCGACGTTCTCCCGGGCGGTGAGCGTCGGGAGCAGGTGGAACGACTGGAAGACAAAACCGACTCGTTCCGCCCTGAACCGGGCCAGCTGGTCCTCGTCGAGCCGGGTGAGCTCCTGGCCGTCGATCGTCACCGTGCCATATGTCGGACGGTCGAGCCCGGCCAGCAGTCCGAGCAGCGTGGTCTTGCCGCTGCCCGAGGGGCCAACGATCGCCACGACCTCGCCCGATGTGATACTGAAGCTGATATCCTTCAGCACCGTGAGCGGGCGGCCGCCGGAGAGGTACGACTTGGTGAGTGCGTGGACGCGGATCATGGAGGGGCAGGTGGCAGGTGGCAGCGAGCAGGTGGCAGCGGATAGCGAGCACGGAACAGGGAAATCAGAATGCGAAACCTGTCTGTAATAATAGTCGGGATCGGCATTGCGGGGCTCCTGACCGGATGTGCGGGGGAACGCCCAGCCCAGCGCCCGGCGCTGCCGGTCCGACCACCCGACAGTCAGACCGCCCGACCGCCCGACCGTCCCACCATCGTCTTCCTCGGCACCTCCCTCACCGCCGGCTACGGCCTCCCTGCGCCTGACTCGGCGTACCCCGCCGTAGTCCAGCAGTTGCTCGACTCGTCCGACCTCCGCTACACCGTGGTGAATGCCGGCGTGAGCGGCGAGAGCTCCGCCGGAGCGCTCCGGCGGGTGGACTGGGTGCTCAAGGCGAGGCCAGCCATCCTCGTGATCGAGACCGGCGCCAATGACGGTCTGCGGGGGCAGGATCCCGATTCCCTCCGTGCCAACATCCAGCTGGTGATCGACCGCGCTCGGGCCCAGTCGCCGGATACCCGCGTTGTGCTGGCGGGGATGGAGGCGCTGCCGAACCTGGGGCAGGACTACGTACGGCGGTTCCGCGCGGTCTTTCCTGCGCTGGCGAAAGCCAACAAACTCCCGCTCATCCCCTTCCTGCTGCAGGATGTGGCGGGGGTGGATTCGCTGAACCAGGACGACGGCATTCATCCCAACAACCGAGGCGCCCGGCTGGCGGCCCGCAATGTCTGGCGGACACTGGAGCCACTCCTTCGATGAGACACTCATCTCGACTGACAGTCAGCCTGATACTTCTGACCGCGATAATTGCCTGTGGCGGTGATGGCAGTGGTCCGGGGGAGAGGCCCCGCTCGTTCCTCATGGGTTTCTCGGCGATCCCGCCCACACCCGACACGACATTTCTACTGCAGACACTGGCGCTCTCCACTCAGCACTCCGATGCCGGCCTGATTCAGCTCTCGATCCCCTGGACCGACCTGCTGAGCGGCATTCCCGCGGACTCGGAGGTGCGCGTCGTACGGCTGCCGCTGGTCAGCTACTATCGCGGCAACGGCCACAAGATCGTGGTCGCGCTCGATGTCACCAACGGGCTCGACCGCTCCGCGGAGGATCCCCAGCTGGTGACTGCCGGCCGGAGCATCGCCGATACGATGATCCAGCGGCTCTATCGCGAGTATGTCGCCGCGGTGGACAGCATTCTCCTCCCCACGTACCTCAGCCTCGCGGCCGAAACCAATCTCATCCGCGCGCTGGCGCCAGCACCGGTGTATCTGGCCGTCGTCACCATGGTGAACGCTGCCGCAGCCGAGCGAGCCGCCGCGGGGAGCCAGACAGCGTTCATGGTTAGTGTCCAGGTCGAGACGGCCTGGGGAGGACTGCAGGGGGGAATTGGATTTCAGGGGATTGCACAGGACCGGACCGACTTCCCGTTCATCGAAGCATTGGGTCTCTCCTCCTATCCCTACCTCGGCGGCTTCAGTCAGCCCGACAGCATCCCTCTCAACTACTACAGCCGACTGGTGCAGGGACCGCCACTGCCGGTCGTGGTGCTCGAAGGCGGCTGGCCGTCAATTCCGGCCGGCCCGATCACCTCGACCCCAGCGCTGCAGGCGGCGTACGTCGCGCGTCACGTGCGGCTGCTCGATTCCGCGCAGGCGGCCGGCTACTTCCAGATCACCTTTACCGATTTCGACCTCAGCACCTTTCCGCCCTCGACGGTGGCCGGCCTCACGCCGTTCGCGCACCTCGGGCTGGTCGACTCGATGCTCGGTCCCAAGCCGGCGCTCGCCAGCTGGGACAGTGTGCTCGCCCGCGACTATCGACCGTGATTGGGGTGGTTCGTTGTGCTCAGCGGCTGGCAGGCTGGGTCGCGGCGGGAGGTGTGGCGGTGGTGAGGTGCTGCTGGAGGCATCGGTTCTGGAGCCAGAGGTCGGCGGCCAGTGCCGTGACGAGGATGAGCAGGCTGACCGAGAGCATCAGATAGCGACGCAGCGAGCGGACCTCCTCCTCCTGTTCGTTGACCGGAGTGGCGACAACCTTGAACCGCCCACTCCCCGAAGTGGATCGGTCCGTGGCACGGGGCGCCGGAGCAGCCGCCGCCTCGGCGGGGTCGATTTCCCCTGGGCGCGTCAGGCGGGCACCCAGCACCCGCTCGATTTCGGTGATGCTGAGATGGGAGCCTGAATCCAGCGGGTCCCGCGCCCGGTGGGGTGCGGAGACCGAGCGTCCCTGGGCGGGATGGATCAGGACCAGCTCTGGGCTGCGCTGAGGGCGACCAACGACCGCGGGGGCCGGAAGCGTGCGGAAGTGCGGGTGGGTTCTGATCGGCAGCCAGCGTCCGGCGCGAACGTGGAGGACCTCCCATTCCTGGTCCACGGAACCGGTCGCAATCGCCTCGAGGCATTCCTCCGGTGTGAGGATGATCTGCTCAGCTCCGGCGGGATTGCGAACGCGAACGCCTGACATCGACCGTCCAAACTGTGAGGTTGCCGCTCGGGGTGCAACTCTCGAGCTAACGACGCAAGATATTGTGAAATAACTACGTATAAGAAATTGTGTGGTCGGGTTTCAACGATTTCTCGGGTAATTGTCGAGGCATCCCTACAACACTTTCGAATGGAACCATCATGAAGTTGCTCGCCTTTGCCGCCTCGTTCCGTCAGGGCTCATGGAACCAGGCGCTGCTCGGGGTCGCGGTGGAGGTTGCCCGCGCCCACGGCGCCGAGGTGGATCTGGCGGAGTTCCGCGAATTCGCCATGCCGCTGTACGACGCCGATCTGCAGGTGGCCGAGGGGATCCCGCCCGGTGCCCAGCTGCTCAGCGCCCGGATTGGCGCCGCCGACGGCATCCTGCTCGCGTCGCCGGAATACAATTTCTCCATGCCGGGCACGATCAAGAATGCCATCGACTGGGTATCGCGGGAGAAGCCGATGCCGCTCCGAGGGAAGAGCGCCATGCTCCTGTCCACCTCCTCCGGGCTAGTGGGCGGAAACCGCGGACTCTGGGCGCTACGAGTGCCGCTCGAGTCGCTCGGGGTTCACGTGTATCCGGACATGTTCTCGCTGGCGCAGGGCGACAAGGTGTTTGATGCGGCGGGCGGACTCGCCGATCCGGTGGTGCGGGGGCGGCTGGCGAAGATGGTGCAGGGGTATCTCAAGGTGGCGGAGGTGTTGGCTGCGTCGTGACACGGGATCTGGGTAGGGGCGGAGCTCCAGCTCCGCCCGTGCAAGATGGTCGGGGCCAGGGTAGGGGCGGAGCTCCAGCTCCGCCCAAGGAGGTTGCGCGGGATCTGGGTGGTGGTGGAGCTCCAGCTCCGCCCGCAGCACATACCGGGTTTTGCCTGTGCGTCTGAATGGTCACGCGTGAAGTATTCGGTGCCAGAGATCCACTGCGGTGGGACCAACCCTCCGCAATGCCACTTCACATCTACCGGCGTCGGTTGCCCCACTGGCGGAATGACGGCGCCACGTATTTCGTGACGTGGAGGCTCCACCGCAACCAGCCTCCGCTGTCATCAATCGAGCGCACGGCCGTCTTCTCCACCCTTCGGCACCATGATGGATCACGATTCCGGTTGCGCGCGCTGGTCGTGATGGATGACCACGTACATCTGGTGGTAGCGCCGCTGATGGAAAGGCCGCTGGAGCGATTGATTCAATCCTGGAAGTCTTTCTCCGCGCGCCAACTTCGCCGAGCTGGGCGGCCTGCTCCAATCTGGCAACCGGAGTACTACGATCGAGTTATTCGGACCACTTCCGACTTGGCGGGAAAAATCAACTATGTCCGCATGAATCCGGGTCGGCGCTGGCCTGGGCTCGTCGAGTACCCTTGGGTCTGGGTCTCGGATTTCTGACTCGGGCGGAGCTGGAGCTCCGCCCCTACCCGCTCTCGTCGTTCCGCCCCAAACCGCTGGCAGTCCCACTCCTCGATGGGCGGAGCTGGAGCTCCGCCCCTACCCGCTCTCGTCGTTCCGCCCCAAACCGCTGGCAGTCCCACTCCTCGATGGGCGGAGCTGGAGCTCCGCCCCTACGCGGCATCCGCGCTTCCCCGGCGGGGCGGAGCCAAGCTCCGCCGCAGCGCCAACAGGCCGCTAGCAGTTCTCGGGGTTCTGGGTGCAGTAGTCGGAGGTGCTGTTCTCATCCGTGGAACTCTTGCCGAAGCAGGCAGCAGTGCCCAGGACGAGCGCGAAGAGCGCGAGCGCGAGCAGGTTCGAGCGGAACACCCGGGTGCGGCGGAACATGGGGCATCTCCTGTAAGTGATTGGGGAGAGGTGAGGCTTCCCTCCCTGCAGGAGATACGTGGCCGGTCCGCCGATCTTCTCAGCGCGAATTCATGGCTTCGCGCGCGCCGTATTCCGGGCCGTAATCCCTAGTACTCCATCCGGTCGACGAAGTAGGGCAGCATCAGCCGCCACCAGGGCCAGTCGTGATTCACGTCGGCGCCCCACAGGTCGAGCTGATGCGGGATGCCCTTCTCATGCAGTGTCCGGGAAAGCTCCTGTGACGCCTGTGGCACTTCATAGGCGCCCTGGCCAGTGACGATCACGATCTGGCAGGCGCTCTGCAGCAGCTCGAGATAGCGCCCCTCCAGGCTGGGCAGGTACATGGCAGGATTGTTGAAGTAGCAGTTGTCGTCGCGATAGCCCCGGAGATAGCTGCGCGCGAGATCGTAGAAGCCGCTCATCGCGATCGTGCCGCCGAACAGATCCGGCCGGCGGAACAGTGCGTTGGCGGCGTGAAAGGCGCCGAAGCTCGCCCCCGAAGTAAAGGCGCGGGCCTCGGGATCGCCGGAGACCTGCCGGATGTAGGGCGCCACCTCCTGCTCGACATACTCCATGTAGAGCGCCTGGCGCCGGGCCTGCTCCGGCACCGGCACCTTGTCGTCCATCCACGCCATGCTGTTGATGCTGTCGATCGAGAACACCTGGATCCGTCCCGCCAGGATCTGCGGTTCGATCGCCTGGATGAGAAAGAACCGTTCGCACTCGAGGTAGTCGGCGGCGGCGGTCGGGAAGAGGAGCAGCGGGTGGCCGCGATCGCCGTAGACTACGACCGGCATGTCGATACCCAGCGCGGCACTGCGCCAGCTGTCGAGCCGGCGCGGCAGCTCCGGCGAGATGTACTGGAAGTCCATGAGTCCGGGGGAGAGGGGGGCCAGCGAGTCGTGGTGGAGACCGATGCTTCCCAAGCCATCGGTCCCGGGGAGCGGATCTACGGCCAGTTGACAGTGGCGCCCGGGCTGGTCTTGGTGAGCGCCGGGCCGTTGCCGCCGAGCTGAGGGCTCCGGTTGGAGCCGGTCATCGTCATGACAAATGTCGCGCCATTACTCGAAGTCAAATCGACATAGGCGTTGTTGGCGCCGATGCCGAGCAGCTGGAAGTCGACGTTGGTCGTGGTCACCGCTGGCCGCGCGGCGAGCGAGCTGCCGGGACCGATGACCTTGAGCATCGTGGTGTTCGTCGTCGCGAAGCCCTGGAAGGTCACGTTGCTGAAGTTCTCGGTGGAGAACGCGCCCTGCTCGTCGAGAATGAGCGGGACGTTGTCGAGCGTCAGACCGGAGACCTGGACCCGACGGACGGTGAGGGAGCTGCCGCTGCCGGACAGGGTTACCGCGGCCGACGTGGAGATCAACGAGTCGGCGAAGCTGTTGACACTCAGCGAATAGCCACCGGTGGCCTGGGAGACGTCCAGCACCTGGAAGTGGGAGCCGGTGCCGCCCAAGCCGGGTGAGAAGAAGATGATGCTGGCGGCACTCCGCGCGGTCAGCACGGTCTTGTGCTTGCCGCTCGGCGAGAAGCTGGTGGTGCTGTTGGTGGCGTCCTGGAGGAAGTCGCCGCCGACCGAGAGCACGCCATCCGTCAGCAGGCCGACGGTGCTCCCGCCCTGGAAGACCGCGATCGTTCCGACCAGGAGCGAATCAACCGGGTTCGCCATCTTAACCACACCGGTGCCGAGGGTGGAAACGGTGCCGACCGAGAGGGTGTTGCCGTTGAGGTCGAGGGATCCGTTGGCGATGGAGAAGTTCCCGGCAGTCACGCGGCCGGCCAGACCATAGGTGCCGGTAACGGAGATGTCGGTATTGAAGGCCCCGGGAAATACGGAGCCCGTGCCAACGAGCGCGAGCCCTCCGCCGGTAACGCTGGAAATCAGTCCCTGGTTGTCCACCGACTGGTTGACGACGATGACGAAGGCGTTCAGGTCGAGCAAGGCAGCCGGAGCGACAAAGAGGGCTCCCACGACCGCGCCGGCAGTGAGCACAGGCCCTGGTGGTCCGGCGACAATTTGTGCTGTGTCGGAAATCCCAGGCACCACGCCGCCGACCCAGTTGCCGCCGGTAAACCAGTCCGTGCTGACGCTCCCGCTCCAATCGATGGAGGAGCCACCCGGCGGCCAGTTGAGGATGGCGCCGTTGGTCACCTGGCTCACGCCGGCGCCGGAAGCCGGGTTTGTGCTGAGGACGTCGATGGTGAGCGGCCCGTTGGCGATCGCGCCGTCGAGGTCGTTGGCCTGGATGTAGAAGCCGCCAGCCGAGAGCAGGGTGGTGAAGTTGAGGCTGGCGAAGGGAATGGCCGCCCCCTGGCCCACATTGTTGACCGTGAGATGGATGCCCAGCGGGTTCTGGTTCTGGAAGGTGACGTTGCTGAATGCGCTGATCAGCCCGCCGGTGAGCACCAGCGGCACCGCATCGAGTGTGAGGCCAGTGACATCCGCTCCCCCGGCGGACAGTGTCGCGCTGACCGACGTCGTGATGGTCGGAGGCGTCGACAGCGGCAGGGAGATGAGCTGGCCGGCGACGGTGGCGTTCGATCCCAGGTTGAGTGTCGCCGCGACACCGGTCACGTCGAGCTCCTGGAACCGGGACGTGCCGGGGTTGGCGAAGAAGACATTGCTCGACGCGGGTCCAGCCAGGACGACGCGGTGATTGCCGCTGGCGAAGAACGACGCCGGATGCTGGGTTCCGCCGTTGCCCTGGCTGAAGGTCACGACCTGGAGCACGCCTGCCGTGAGCCGGCCGGTTTCGTCGCCGCCGCTGAAGTCGGTGAAGCCGGCGGTGAGCTGATCGGCCGGGTTGGTCATCGTGAGCAGACCGGTGCCGCCGCGAGTATCCACCGATCCCAGGCCGGCGTCGAGGGTATGGCCGCCCAGGATCAGTTCACCAGTCACCGCGAGCGAACTGTTGGTCATCACCACACCACCGCTCAGCGTCACCACCGCTCCGCTGCTCACGGTCAGCACCACGTTGTCGAAGCTGCCGCGGATGGTTCCCCCGCCGTTCAGGCCGATAAAGTCGCCGCAGCAGCCCACGAAGTTGCCGGCGAAATCGACGACGCCATTGACGTCGAAGGAGATGTCATTGGACGAGATCGTGGCGCCCGCGGCCACGGTGAGATCGTTGACCGTGACGTTGGAGGAGACCGACGGGGCGCTCGGCGTGCCGGCCGGGATCACCACGTTGTCAGCGGCGGTCGGGACGGTGCCGGTGCTCCAATTGCTCCCGGTATTCCAGTCGGTGCTGGTGGTGCCGGTCCAGGTAAATACCGGTGCGGCGGGTGGCCAGTTGACCGTCGCGCCGTTGGCCAGCGTGACGAGCGCGCTCGCGGCCGGGGAGCTGTTCGTCACATCCACCACCACCAGATTCCCATCCAGCGGATTGGTGTCGTCGACATCGAGGTAGGTGGCAGGGAAGGACGGCACGTTGGTGAAGGTGACATTGTCGATCGTGAGCTTCCCGCCCGCCGGCAGCCCCGGGTGGCGGATGTATAGCGCGGTGATGCCCCCGCCGACCGTGAAGGTCAGGTTGCTCAGCGCGACCGGCACCGGCGCATTGGTCTCGATCCACGGCTGGGAATTGAAGAAGGTCAGCCCACCAGTGTTCGCCAGATTGCCGACATGGAGTGCCTGGGTGAAGCTGACACCGCTGATGGTGCCGGCGGCATTGACGGTCATCTGCCCCACGACATAGGTCAGGGTGCCGAGATTCATCGTGCCGCCGCCGACCCAGGTCAGCTCCTGGAAGTGACTCGTGCCCGGCGTGTTACCGAAGCTCTGGATGTTTACCGTCGTATTTGCCCCGGTGAGGACGGTGCGATGTGTCCCCGAGGCGTCGAACCTGGCGGCGCTCCCACCAGTCGTCTGCGCGAATGTGCCGCCCACGGAGAGGACACCAGCGGTGAGCAGCCCCGATTCGCTCCCGCCGCCAAAGGTGGCATTGCCGGTGGTGATGACCGAATCCAGCAGGTTGGTCATCGTGATGGTGCCGGAACCGGTGGTGCTGAGATTGCCCGAGATCGCCAGCGTCTGTCCGCCCATGGCGAGGCCCCCGGTGGCGCCGGTCACACTGAGATTGCCCACCACGGTGCGGCCGCTGAGGGTGTAAGTGCCTGAGACATTGACCGGCAGAGCGCTGCTGAGTGTCCCGCCGAGCGTCGCCCCCGTGCCCAGCAGGTTGAGCGTTCCGCCACCGCTGATGAATGAGGTGGCGGCGGGGGCCGTGACGCTGCCGTTCACGTCGAGCGCGAAGCTATTGAGGTTGAGCAACACGCCGCTCTGCACCGTGAGGTTCCGGGTGGTGCCGGCCGCCGACAGGACCGGGTTGTTGGCCGTCACGGGGATGACCACGTCGTCGGTGGCGGTCGGCAGGCCCGCCGGGCTCCAGTTGGTGGTGGTGTGCCAGTCGCTGGTGGCCGCCCCGGTCCAGGTCTTCACCGGGGCGACGACCGGCCAGTTGACGGTCACCGCGCCCGACGTGGTGGTAAACGCCGGACCGTTGCCCCCCGCTCCTGGACTCGCGCCCGGCAAGTCAACGATGAGCGTGCCGCTCGGTGCGGTCACATTGAGATAGCGGCCGGTGTTGCCCGTCGTGAGCGGCTGGAACTGCAGGTTGTTGAACGTGAGGGTCCGCGGACCCGCGGCGCCGCCGGGCGCCACGATTGCGAACTGGGTCTGGGTGGTGAGGTAGTTCTGGAACGTGACATTGTCGAACTGCTGATTCGCCGGGATGCCGCCCTCGTTCAGGGTCAGGGTGCCGCGGTCCACCAGCAGCTTGTCCACCCGGAGGCGTGCTGCAATCAGCGGACTCCCCAGCATATAGAGCCACGGCGCGGTGCCAGCGCCGACCTGCGAAATCAGGGTGTCGTACACAAAAACGCCGTTGCCGCTGAACTGGATGTTGATGCCGACGGTATTCGAGATGTCGAGTTCCTGGAATCCTGACGCACCGGCGACGCAGCAGAAGCGGACGCCCTGCAGCGCGGTGCCGTTCATCACGGTCCGGTGGGTGCCGCTGGCAAAGAAGCTCCGGGTGTTGGTCTGATCCTGCTGGTCGAAGTCGCCCGCCACCCGGAGTTCACCGGCGCTGAGCAACCCGGTTTCATCTCCGCCCTGGAAGGCGGCGTTGACGGCCACGATGACGAGGTCGGCGGGATTGGTCATGACCAGCAGCCCGTCGGTGTGCGTGGTCAGGTTACCGCTGATGGTGAGGGTGTGCCCGGCGACGGTCAGCCGCGCCCCGAGGCCAGCCACGGTCACGCTTCCCGCCACCGAGCTCGCCGTCAACGTCGGCTGGTTCGTCGTCGGGGCGATCGAGACAGCATCGGTAGCGATGGGAACGCCGGCCGGGCTCCAGTTGCCGGCCTTGGACCAGTCGGTGTCGATCGCCCCGGTCCAGGTCTTGATCGGGGGGGCCGGCGGCCAGTTGACCGTGGCACCGCCCGCCAGTTGCACGAAGCCCCCATCCGTCGGTGGCGTCGGGTTGAGCATGTCGATCACCAGCGGGACGCCGTCGCTCGGATTGCTGTCGGTCGCGTCAAGGTAGAAGCCGCTGCTCGGCGTCACGGTGAAGACGATGTCCTGGAACGGCAGCGGCGAGGCCGCCCCGGGGTGGACGATCGTCAGCGGGGTGGCGGTGGGGGCGTAGCCCTGGAAGGTGACGGTGTCGAAGGTGGCGACCGTGCTGCCGGTGAAGTTGAGCAGCAGGTTGTTGAACGTGAAGTTGCTGACGTTGAGGATCGTGGTG
>JANMYS010000123.1:0-8124 GCA_031382385.1 Gemmatimonadota bacterium | reverse complement strand
TTCTTCCTGCCGATCCCCCCCAGTCTCTCGCCGATCGGGAGCCTTGGAGCCTTTCTCAAGTTGCGGTCCGCTGTCGTCGACCGGCGTCAACTGCTGGACGTCGGGGCCGCCGGTCCGATGGCGGGCTTCGTCGTGGCCCTGGCAGTCCTCGGCTGGGGCTACGCGACCTCCACTTCCGCCCCTGAGGGGTTCGGCTATCCGGTGTCCTTCATCGAGCTGGCCGGACAGCAGATCGGGCTGGGCGACTCCCTCCTGACTCACGCCTTCCGGGAGATCTTCCTCCCCGGAGCGGCCTCGGTCCACCTCAACCTCCAGGCCTTTGCCGGGTGGGCGGGCGCCCTGATCACCGGGCTCAATCTGCTGCCGCTCAGCCAGCTCGACGGCGGTCACGTGACCTACGGGCTGCTCGGCCGGCGGCAGACGCCGGTGGGCTTCGCCGCGCTGCTCGCGCTGGTCTGGCTCTCCCAGTACTGGTCCGCCTGGCTGGTCTGGGTCCTGCTCACCCTCGTGGTCGGTGGCTGGCGCTGGACCCACCCCTCGGTGCTGTGCCCGGAGCGGAGCGTAGCCCCGGTCCGCCAGATCGTCGGATGGCTCTGCGTCGTGGTGTTCGGGCTGACGTTCGTGGCGGTGCCGTTTGGGGGATAGCAGGTGGCAGGGAGCAGGTGGCAGGGAGCAGAGAGTGAGGAGGGATGGCGGGCGGCGGTGGGGAGCAGGCTCGGTACCTTCACGGCTGACGGCTGACGGCCCCCTCCGACGTATCGTGATCGCCATCACCGGCATATATTGCCTACCGCACGACAATCGCAGTTCCCTCCGCAATCAATTCATACAAGGTCGCCCCGGTCATGTCAGAAAGCGATCGGTACCACAAGCTCCGTCACGACTTGTCCAATCCGCTCTCCGCCCTGCTCGCGGAGACCCAACTCCTCCTGCTCAACGAATCGAAGATCGATGCCGAGACGCTGAACAGCCTGCGGGAGATCGAGGCGCTGGCAGTGCGAATGCGGGGGATCTTGCGGGAGGTGTAGCGGTCGGACGGTCAGACGGTCAGACGGTCAGACGGTCGGACGGTCAGGCGGTCAGGCGGTCAGACCCATCGCCGGTGCCTCGCCAGGGAGGCTGCCCCGTTCGCCAGGTAGAGCGCCAGGAAGAGCAGGCTCGTGGCACTCACCATGAGTCGGTAGGGCAGCGACTCCGTCCCCGCCGAGATGAAACCCTCGATCAAGCCCGCCAGGATCAGCAGGACGATCACCGCCCCCACCAGCCGCATCGCCAGCCGTCCGCTCAGCACCAGGGCATCCGCCCGCGAGTAGTCTCCCGGCGCGATCAGCGCCCGTCCGAGCAGAAAGCCGGCGGCGCCCGAGACGCAGACGGCGAACAGTTCCAGCACGCCGTGGCCGATCACGAAAGTCCACAGGTACCCCAGCAGGCCGAGATTGGCGAAGTGGCCGGATACGGCGCCGAGGGCCAGCCCATTGTACGCGAGCACCAGCAGCGAGCCGACGCCCGCGAAGATGCCTCCTGCGAAGCAGTTGAAGGCGACCGTGATGTTATTGGTCATGAGCTGCGAGGCCATGGCGCCGCGGTCGTCGGCGTCGGCCACATAGTAGCCCAGCCCCTGGCGCTGGCGCTCGGCGCCGGCGGCGGCGCGATCGAGCATGGTCTGGGGGAGGAGTTCATCGGCGAGGGCGGGGCGCTCTCGCAAGAGGAGGTAGCTGCCCGCCGCCGGCGCGGTGAAGAGAACGATGGCGAGGAGCACAGTGCGCCGCGCGGTGATGATCGCGGCGGGACACTCCTCCATCACGAAGCGCCACACTTGGCGGCCGGTGCTGCGCTCGTCGCGGTAGAGGGCGTTGTGGCCGGCGGCGACGAGCCGCTCGAGGCGCGCGAGCAACGCCGGAGGCCCACGATAGGTGCGGGCCCGGGCCAGGTCCGCGGCGACCTCCCGGTAGCGGGCGGCGAAGTCCGGCAGTTCCTCGGCGCGAAAGCTGTCGAGGCCCGCCCCGGCCGCCCGCACCGCCAGCGCATCGAACTGGGCCCATCGCGGGGCCTGTCGTGCGGCCAGCCGATCGGCCACTCCGCTGCGAGCCATGCCTCCGGTGCCGGCGGAGCGGGCGCCGAAGCGACCGCGGCGACGCGCCTGTTCCTCCCGATGCAGGTCGTGCAGGAAGACTTCCGGATCAGACGGCCGGATCGGGAAGCGGGCAGCCAACCGGGTAGTGAGTTGCATCGCCACCCGCCGGCGGGGGTCGGCCGGCAGCGCGGCGGCACGCTCGCTGAACTCGTGCACCAGGCGGAATTCCTCGTCCGACAGCTCGGGCACGCCGGCCGGTTCCAATTCGGCGGCCAGGTCCTGGGCTGGGTCCGGAGTGGTGAGGATCGGCCGGTCACGCACTACCACGGTACCGGCGACGAGGTCGCCCAGCCGCTTGCCGCGCGGATGCAGCGCGACCAGGAGGGCGCCGATCAGGTAGGGCGGGGGCATGAAGTCGGCGACGCGGAGAAGATTGCGGGCGGCTGCGGCGCCAAAGGTCACCGCGTGGCCGGTATCGCGGACCACCCGGATTCCCATCTGGCGCTTCCCCGGCGTCTGACCGCCGCGCAGCGCCTCGAAGAAGGTGAAGTACCCCCATACGGACAGAAAGACGAGCAGGAAGCCGACGCTCACGACCCAGGTGCCGGTCGGCGCGAGCAGCCCGAGGACGATCATCAACCCGGTGACCCAGAGGGTCAGATAAAGTGTGTCCAGGAGCGCCGCGAGCGCGCGCGACCCGAGGCCGGCGATCTCGTAGTCGAGAACGACGTGCTCCGGGGTCTCGACCTCGAGGTGCTGGCGGAAGTCAGGTGGGGCGGTCATCGACGATTGCTCGCATGATTTAATCTAGGGTCTATATGCGCGACTTCCCAAGCTCTCCATGGGGCGCCATCTTGGGCCATCCTCCCGTGGAGACTGTCATGGCCGCTCCCGCGCTCCGCCCGCTGTCGCTCGGCGAAGTCCTCGATGTGTCGTTCGGCCTGTACCGGTCGCTCTTCCTGCCGCTGCTGATGGTGACGCTGGTGACGCGGGCCCTGCCGCTGGTGGCCTCCGTATACATCGAAGCGGCCGGGGGGGCACTCACCAACCTGCCACTCTACGTCACGACGCTGCTGGCGAACGCCATCCTTGGGGCGATCGCCGCGGCGGCCTCCACGTTCATCATCGCCGAAAATTACCTTGGCCGGCGCATTTCCGCGGGGGAGGCGTTCAGCCGGGCCATGCCCTACACCGGGCGGCTGATCGTGGTCGCAATGTTGAGCTCCTTCATCATCGTGATCGGATTCCTCCTGCTGATCGTGCCGGGCGTCATTCTCGGCGTCGGCCTGGTCCTGGCGACTCCGGCGATGGTCCTCGAGGGGATTCCCGCCGCCACCGACGCCCTGGGCCGGTCATGGGCGCTGACCCGGGGATATCGCGGGAAGCTCTTTGGCGGGCTCCTCGTGATCGGCATCCTGCTCTATCTGCCGTTCCTTGCGCTCGGCGGCTTTGCGGCGGTAAGCCTGCCGAAGACGCCGGAGGCTGCGGCGGCCACCGTGAGTTCTCCGACCTTCCTTGTCGTCATGGCGCTGAGCGCCTTGCTGCAGACCCTGATCTTTCCCCTGTTCTACTGCCTGCTCACCGTGGCGTATTACGACCTGCGGGTGCGGAAGGAAGCGTTCGACCTCGAAGTGCTCGCCTCGAGCCTCGCGTCGGCGTGAGCAGCAGTCCGGGCGCTGCCGTCCCCGATTCACTGCGGGCGACGCTCGACTCGGTCTTTGCCGACCCGGCCTATCGCTGGGTCGAGCGGCCGCACCCGCTGGCCTTCCTCCAGCGGTGGTGGCAGGCGCTCATCTCCTGGCTCGACGGACTCCAGTCGCTCCATCCCGACTTCTTCTTCATGCTCATGGCCGGCGTGATCTTCGTGCTGGTGGCCATTGTGGTGCATGCCGGCTGGATCATGGTGCGCACCATGCGTGCAGCGCGGGCGCCGGGCGAGGGAACCCCGGCGCCCGACCGGGGCACGGTGCGGGGTGCGGCATGGTACCGCTCGCAGGCGGACCGGCTCGCGCTGGAGGGCCGGTACGCCGAGGCCGTCCAGGCCGACTTCCTGGCGCTGGTGCTCGAACTGGATGGTCGGAAGGTGCTGCGGTACCACCCGAGTAAGACGCCCAACGAATACAGCTACGAGCCGGGCCTGGCGCCGGAAGCGCGTGGCGCATTCCGGGAACTGGTGCGCCTGCTGTACGGCTACGCCTTTGCGCGGCGGCACTGCGGTGCCTCGGACTTCGCCGCGTGGCGGCTGCAGGCGGTCGCAGAACGTTATGCAACAGCGCACTAGTACGGGGCTCGGGCTCGGCGCGCTGGCCCTGCTCGTGGCGCTGGGGGCGGCGCTCGGCCGGCGGGGCAACAACCCGGCCGACCAGGACCTGCGGCCGTCGAGCTACCTGGCGGGTCCGGCCGGAGTGCGGGGGCTGGCGGAGGCACTCAGCCGTCTCGGCATCGTGGTCGAGCGCTCGCGTCGCCCGCTCCGGACGCTTGTCGCGCGCGGAGACTCCGGGCGTCGGACCGCTGTGGTGTGGGTCAACCCGGATGTTTCGCTCGATGGCGGGGAGATCCAGCTGGTGGCCGACTGGTCCGCGCGGGCGGGCGGACCGGACCTGGTGCTCGCGGGCCCGCAGCTCTCGCCGCTGATGAACTGCTTTGGTTACGGCGTCGACTCCCGGCGGTTCGTCGATCCGCTCCCGCTCCGTCCGCTCGTGCCGGGCGAAGCATGGCCGGAGGTCGGCGCCGTGCTCGCGGCACGGAGTGCGGCGGTGGTGGCCGACTCCAGCCGTCTGGCAGATGCCACGGTGACCGGCTGCACGGTGGTAGAAGCAGAGGCCATCGACACGTTGCTCATGACTCGGTCGGGACGGGTCGCGGCGCTCCGGATCCACCGGGCGGATCGAGAGGGTACCGTCACGCTGGTGGCCGATCCCGTAGTGCTGGAGAACCGCGCGGTGCGGGAGACGGCGGCGGGGCCATTCGCGCTGGGGCTCTTCATCGGTCGGTACGACCGGGTGATCTTCGAGGAGCGCTCCCATGGATTCGGTGAAGGCGGCTCCCTGCTCGCGGCGACACTGGAATGGAGCCGGCACTCCCCGTGGGGCTGGGGGGCGTGGCAGCTCGCTGTCGTCGGGCTGCTGGCGCTCGCGGCCGGCGCGATACGCTTTGGTCCCGTGCGGCCGGCCATCCCGCGGACGCGCCGCTCGCCGCTGGAGCATGTCCGGGCCCTCGCGACGGCGCTGGCCGCGGCGCGGGGGCATGATGTCGCCATCGGTGCGATGATCCGCGGGCTCCGCCGCCGCCTCCTGCCTGCGGGTCAGCGGCCGCACGGCGACTGGCGCGGGTGGCTCGAGCACCTCGTCGCAAATACCCAGCGTGCGCGGGCTCGAGACGCGGCACGGACCCTTGTGACCCTGACCCGGCCCGGCCAGTCCCCCGACGGGGTGCTGCAGGCCGCCAACGCAGTGGAGGATGTGTGGGAGGAACTGCACCCCTGACGGCCGACGAGGTCCGGGCCCAGTCCGGCGTCGCCCAGCAGCTGCTCGATGAACTTGGCCGCGTGATCCTGGGCCAGGGCCCGGTGCTCCGCGAGGCGGTGCTCGCGCTCGCAGCCCGGGGCCACGTGCTGTTCGAGGGCGCGCCCGGCACGGCCAAGACCCTGCTGGTGCGCACACTTTGCCTGACGATGGGCCTCGAGTTCCGCCGCATTCAGTTCACGCCGGATCTGATGCCCAGCGATATCACCGGGGTGAACCTGCTGACAGGCTCGGGCGAGTTCAGCTTCCGGCCCGGTCCGTTGTTCGCGGACCTGGTGCTGGGCGACGAGATCAACCGGGCGCCGGCCAAGACGCAGGCCGCGCTGCTCGAAGCGATGCAGGAGCGCACGGTGACGGTCGACGGCACCAGCCACCCGCTCCGGCCGAGCTTCACGGTCTTCGCCACGCAGAACCCGATCGAGTTCGAAGGGACCTATCCGCTGCCGGAAGCGGAGCTCGATCGCTTCATCATCAAGAGCCTGCTCGGCTATCCCGACGTGGCCGCGGAGCAGGGGGTGCTGACCAAGGTGCTGGAGGGGTTCGAGGCGTCCGAGCCGGCCAGTTACGGCGTGCGGCAGGTGCTGGACGAGGCGGGTCTGGCCGCGTTGCGCGCGGCGGTGCGCCGGGTCCGGGTCGAGCCGAGCCTCATCGGGTACATCACCACCCTGGTGCGGGCCACGCGAGAGGCGCCGGCACTCACGTTAGGCGCGTCGCCCCGGGCCAGCGTCGCGCTGCTGAAGCTGTCCCAGGCAGCGGCGCTGCTCGAGGGCCGGGAGTACGTGGTGCCGGACGACGTGAAGAGCCTCGCGCCCCCGGTGCTCCGGCACCGGATCGCGGTGGCGCCGGAACTCGAGCTCGAGGGCGTCACGCCGGACCAGGCGCTCCGCACGATCATCGAGCGGGTGGAGGCCCCCCGGTGATTCGCCCGTTCCTCGCTGTCCTGCTGCTGGTTCCCCTCACGGAACTTCCGGCGCAGGCCCCGCCCCCGCCGAGGGCCATCCGCCGCACTGTGCCCGTCACCAACACCTTTCGCGCCGGGCTGGCGGCGGGGACACGGGACTCGAGCGGGCGGCCCGGGCCGCGGTACTGGCAGCTGCGGACCGACTACGTGATCGAGGCGCAGCTCCAGCCGGAACAGGGAATGGTCGCCGGCCAGGAGAAGGTGACGATCACCAATCCGTCCGATTCGGCGCTGAGCGCGGTGGTGCTGCGACTGTACCAGAACCGGTTCACGGCCAGCGGGATCCGCGCGCGGACCCCGCCGTCAGTCACCGACGGCATCACGCTGACCCGCCTCCTGGCGAATGGCACCGTCGTCGACGCGACCAAGCTGATCCCGCCGGGGACGGCGCCGCTGACGGTACGGGTGCCGCTGGTGACGCCGATCCCGGCACATGGCAGTGGTGTCCTGGAGGTGGATTGGACGGTGACCGTTCCCGACATCCCGGTGAAGGGGCGGGGTGGGGCGAGGGGCGGCCGGCGCGGCAGCCGCCTCTTCCAGGTGGCGCAGTGGTATCCGCAGGTGG
The DNA here is from genome assembly GCA_031382385.1 of Gemmatimonadota bacterium. Taxonomy (GTDB): domain Bacteria; phylum Gemmatimonadota; class Gemmatimonadetes; order Gemmatimonadales; family GWC2-71-9; genus JADJOM01. Next base: position 1,000 of record JANMYS010000123.1, on the reverse strand, counting down.
CCAAGTACGACGACCTCCGCGGCTGGGATCTGGAGCCGCACCTGGGGGCGAGTGAGTTCTACAACAACTTCGGAAGCTTTGATGTGACGCTCGATGTCCCGTCCACCTGGCTGGTCGGGGCGACGGGGACGCTGGCCAATGCGGAAGCCGTGCTCAGTCCGGCCATCCGCGAGCGGCTCAGTCATGCGCTCGACGGCGACAGCACGATTGCCATCGTGACGGCGGAGGAACGCGGCGTCCCGGTGAGCAGCATGGGCAGCGGCGATATCGTGCTGCGTGGTCTCGGGCCGGGGAACATCGACCAGGCGCGGTGGCATTTCGTGGCCGACACGGTGAACGACTTCGCCTGGGCGGCCTCGCCGGACTATGTGTGGGACGCGACGCGGGCGACGATCCCTGGACGCGGCCCCATCCCCGTCAACCTCTTCTACCTGCCGGAGCATGACCGCTATCGGGCGACGGGCCCGCTCGCCCGCCATGCGCTGGAGTTCTACTCCCTGCTCTGGTTTCCCTACGCCTTTCCCCAGTTCACCCAGGTGGATGGACCCGAAGGCGGGATGGAGTATCCCATGCTCACGTTCAGCGGGCCGGGCTTCGGCGTGACCGATCATGAAATCGGTCACGAGTGGTGGCCGATGATGGTAGGGGTCAACGAGACGTGGTATGGCTGGATGGATGAGGGATTCAACGAGTACATGAATATCCTCTCCGAGGCGGCATTCAGGCGCGCCGCTCCGGTGCTCGATACTCTCGGCGGCGACTTCGGCCAGACGGCAGGGGCCGAGACGCAGGCACCGATGATGTGGAACAACAACTACGGTGGTGCCTTCACGTCCTACGTGACCTACCAGAAGGCGCCGATGATGCTCTCGATGCTCGGCGCCATCGTGGGCGACAGCGCGGTGGCCCGGGCGATGCAGGCGTACGCGCGCGACTGGCGTTTCCGGCATCCGTCGCCATGGGACTTCATGTTCGCGATGAACCGTGAACTCGGACAGGA
>JANMYS010000100.1:0-26643 GCA_031382385.1 Gemmatimonadota bacterium | reverse complement strand
CCTTCCCTCATTCCCCGGTCCCCGTTCCCCTTTCCCCTTTCCCCTTTCCCCGTTCCCCTTTCCCCGTTCCCCTTTCCCCGTTCCCCGTTCCCCGTTCCCCGTTCCCCGTTCCCCTACTCTCACCCTACTTCCCCACCCGCCGGTGGTCGCCCATCTTCCCCGCCATGCGTTTTCCACTCCTCCGGCTGGCTGTCGCCGGCCTCGCCCTCGGGCTGCTCGCTCCCGCCGCCTCACTGCTGGCCCAGGTACCGGGGCTGCCACCCGGTCAGGCCCTGCCGACGCCGGCGCAGGCCGAGGTGCTGCTCAAGACGCGGCCCGACCTGGTCGCCCAGCTTCGCAAGCGGCTCGCCAGCTCCGGGCTCACGGGTGAACAGCTCCGCTCGAGGCTCCGGGCGGCGGGCTATCCGGAAGACATGCTCGATCCCTACCTCGCAGGTGCGGACACGAGCCGCACTCTCAGTCCCGGCACCGACATTCTCGATGCCGTGCGCATCCTCGGGCTGGTCTCCGGGAAGGAGGCCGATTCGCTGGTCGCACTGACGGACTCCGCGATACGCATCACGGACTCACTCCGGGCCGACTCGCTCTCGGATACGACCAAGGCGCTCAAGGTGTTCGGGCTGAGCCTCTTCCGCAGGACGAACAATCTGTTCGCCCCCTCGCTTTCCGGCCCGGTGGACGCGAACTACCGCCTCGGTCCGGGCGACGAACTGGTCTTGATCCTGAGCGGCGATGTCGAGCTGGCCCATGAACTCGTCGTGACCCGCGAAGGCTTCGTCGCCATTCCCCAGGTCGGCCAGCTGAACGTCGCCAATCTCACGCTGGCCCAGCTGGAGGACCTGCTCTACGCCAGGTTGTCCCGGGTGTATTCCGGCGTCCGTCGCGGCGCCGGGGCCACGACCCACTTCTCCGCAACGGTCTCGAAGCTGCGGACCGTGCAGATCTTCGTGGCCGGTGATGTGGCCCGGCCCGGTTCGTTCCAGATCTCCGCCGCCGGCACGGCCATGACCGCGCTCTATGCGGCTGGCGGCCCCACCGAAAACGGCTCGTTCCGCCGGGTCGAGATCCGCCGGGGCGGCAAGCTGGTCGACAGCCTCGACGTCTACGATTACCTGCTGCGGGGCGACAACAGCCACGATGCCCGGCTGGAGAATGGCGACGTGGTCTTCGTGCCGGTCCGTGGGGCCCAGGCGAAAGTCACCGGTCAAATCGTCCGGCCAGCCATCTACGAGTTGCGAGAGAATGAATCGCTGCGCGACCTCATCAAGGCTGCGGGCGGATTTGAGGCGGACGCGCTCCGTCGCCGGGTGCAGATCGACCGTATCCTGCCGCCGGCCCAGCGCCGGCCCGGTGGACGGGATCGGGTCGTCCTCGACCTGGCGAGCGATCAGTTCGCCGATGGCGTCGGGCCGGCCTTTCCGATGGCACCTGGCGATTCCGTAACCGTGCTCGCAGTCGCCGACCGGCGCCGCGACGTGATTGCGGTCAACGGGAACGTCTGGACTCCCGGCGCAATCGGCTGGAGCCCGGGCATGACCCTCTCCGCCGCCATTCGCCTGGCTGGCGGCCCCAAGCCCGATGTCTTCCTCGGCCAGATCGTGATCACCCGGCTGCAGAGCGACTCCACCCGCCTACAGCTCCGCTCGGCCTTTCAGGACTCGACCGGGGCCGTGACCGACGATCTCCCATTGCTCGAAGACGATGAGATCACCGTCTATTCGCGCTCGACTTTCCGGCCACTCCGCTACGTCGCCATCACCGGGGCGGTCCGCAAACCCGGGCGGGTCGACTATCACGAAGGCATGACCCTCCGTGATGCGCTGCTCGAGGTCGACGGCCTTACCGAGGACGCCCTGCTCAGCGAGGCCGAGGTGGCCCGGCTCCCGGAGAACGCCGAGCGTGGCACCGGCCAGGTGGCCGTGGCGGTGCGGGTCCCGCTCGACTCGACCTATCTGTTCGACCGCAGCCCGGACGGTCGGTACCTCGGCCCGCCCGGCATCGCCGCCGCGGCATCGGGTGCGACCGACGTCGTGCTGCAGCCCTACGACAACGTGCTGATCTTCCGCCAGCCGGACTGGGAGCTGCAACGGACCGTTGCGATCACCGGACAGGTCCGCTATCCCGGTCGCTATGCGCTCATCACCCGGACCGATCGGTTGACGGACCTCATCCAGCGCGCGGGGGGCCTCACCCGCGACGCCTACCCGACCGGCGTCAAGTTCTTTCGTACCTCCGACCGCGGCGGACGCATCGGAGTCGATCTCCCCAGGGTGATCGCCAATCCCAAGTACCGGGAGAACCTGATCCTCGCGGGGGGGGATTCGATCGCGATTCCGGAATACATCCCGGTGGTCTACATGCAGGGCGCGGTCAACGCCCCGATGTCCGTGACCTACGTCCCGGGGAAGAGTCTCGACTACTACATCTCGGCGGCCGGCGGCTACAAGCGGGATGCCGATCGGGGCCGGGCGTACGTCACCCAGCCTAACGGCAAGGTCGAGAGCGTGCACAAGCGCTGGTGGTTCATCCCGGACAGCAAGCCGGAGCCGCTCGCCGGAGGCTCGGTGTACGTCCCCCAGCGGGATCCGCTGGACAAGAAGGACTGGCTGGCCTTCTCCGCCTCGGTGGCGCAGATCCTCGCGAGCCTGGCGACGGTGGTGATTGTGGTGATCAAGACGAAGTAAGGTGGCAGCGGGCAGGTGGCAGGTGGCAGCCAAAACGAATGAGCCCCCGGAGAAAAATGCTCCTGGGGGCTCAAATGCTTTTCGCTGCCACCTGCTCCCTGCTCCCTGCCACCTGCCACCTTCCGCCTATTTCTCGTCCACCAGCGGCCGTCCCCCGCTATCCTGCCGCCGACCTTCCTTGACCGGCATGCCGGCGAGTGACGGCTCGTAGTCCGGCACCAGCCGCTTGAGCAGCCGGCGCAGTTCCTCGTCAGACTCCCCCTCCTGCGCCGCGGCGATGAGATCGCCCACCACGGTGGACACCCCGATCGGCAGCGCGGCGTTCCGTGCCCGCAGCACCTTGGGATGTTCCGTCGGGCTGGCACTCTCCGCCCCGAAGAACAGCTCCTCATACAGCTTCTCACCCGGCCGGGTCCCGCTGAAGCGGATCTCGATATCCTTGCCCACTTCCTTGCCCGAAAGCCGGATGAGGTCGGCGGCGAGGTCCGCGATGCGCACCGGCTCGCCCATGTCCAGCACGAAGACCTCGCCCCCCTTGCCCATGGCCCCCGCCTGCAGCACCAGCTGGACCGATTCGGGGATCGTCATGAAGTAGCGCCGCATCTCGGGGTGAGTCACCGTCACCGGCCCGCCCGCCGCGATCTGCTTGAGGAAGGTCGGCACCACGCTGCCCCGGCTCCCCAGCACATTCCCGAACCGCACCGCGACGAAGTTGCGGTGGTGCTCTTCCGACACGCTCTGCACCAGCTGCTCGGCGACCCGCTTGGTGGCACCCATCACACTGGTCGGCCGCACCGCCTTGTCGGTCGAGATCAGCACCAGGTGCTCCACCCGCCGCTCGGCGGCAAGCTCGACCAGGTTGCGAGTCCCGAGGATGTTGTTGAGCACCGCCTCCGCGATGTTGCCCTCCATGAGCGGCACATGCTTGTGCGCCGCGGCGTGGAAGACGCTGAAGGGCTCGAAGCGGTCGAACACCCGCGCCAGCGCCGCGGCATCCTTCACATCCGCAATGACGGCCTCAAGCGGGATGTGGGGGAAGTGTAGCGCCAGCTCCTGCTGGATCCCGAAGATCGAGTTCTCGCCGTGTCCGAGCAGGACGAGGCGCGCCGGCTCGAGCTGGCAGATCTGGCGGCAGAGCTCCGAGCCGATCGAGCCGCCAGCGCCGGTCACCAGCACCGTGCGCTCGGTGCCGAGATCCTGGACCCGGTGCATGTCGATCTTGACCGGCTCGCGCCGGAGCAGGTCCTGGATCTCGACGTCGCGGAGCGCCCCAGGCTGCAGCCGACCGGAGATGATATCGGGAAAGGCGGGCAGCGTCCGGGTGCCGGCGCCGGCGGCAGTGGCGGCCCGCACCAGATCCCGCACCACATCGCCCGCAGCGGTGGGCATCGCGATCAGGACTTCGGCCACACTGTGGTCGTGGCAGACGGCAGTGGTATCGGCCAGTACACCGAGTACCGGGAGGCCGTAGAGCCGGTGCTTCTGTTTCCGGAAATCATCGTCGACGAAGCCGACCGGCTGAAGCCTGAGCTGCTTGTTGCTCCGCAGCTGCTTGACCAGCAGCCCGCCGGCGACCCCCGCGCCGGCAATCAGCACCCGCTTGGCCCCGTAGTCGGGCCGGCCATCGCGATACCAGGAGATGGTCCGGAAGACCAGCCGCGGCAGGGTGACGGCGACGACTGTAAAGAGGCTGTCGAGGACCAGGACGCCAAGCGACAGGCGGGCGGGAGTGAGGCCAGTGGCGGGCAGCAGCCAGACCCCGAGGAGGAGGCAGACCGCGCTGGAGGCAATCGTCGCCGAGAGGATGCTTACGAGTTCCGACACGCTGGCGAAGCGCCACAGCCGTCGATACAGCCGGAAATAGATCAGGAATGCGAGCTTGACCGGCAGCGCAAAGGCGAGGTACGTCGGTACCATGGCCGCGTACACAACGGGCCACCGCAGTCCCTCGAACCGAATGACCATGGCCAGCAGTGTGGCCAGCGGCAGGAGAACAAGGTCCAGCGCGAACAGGTGACGGTTGCGGAGTCCATCCCGAAATGGTCGGGGCATCTGGTCCGGGTGGTGAGGGCTGGCTGCTCGGTGTACCGGGCGCAATGTAGTAGCAGCATTGGATGAGTCAACCAATGGTCAATGTGAGACTTATCACCCAAATGACCGGCGGTGGTGGCAACCGCACCGACGCCGCCCGGGCACTGTCGTTACGCTTGCCCCCCCATCTGGATGCGGGCTAGCTTCACCCCCGCCGACCGAAGCCCGCTCCCCCGTGCCTGGCGCATTGATGCCCACTCCCTCCCCCGCCGACCTCACCCGCGCCCACCTTCACGGCAGCGCCGACGTCATGCGCCGCACCGCCGAGGGCGCCGCGGAAGACCTTGCTCGTGCCGCACTGCTGGTGACGGATGCCTTCCGGACGGGGGGGAAGCTGCTGCTCTGTGGCAATGGCGGGAGTGCGGCGGAGTGCCAGCACCTGGCGGCGGAGTTCGTGAATCTGCTCGACCGCAAGCGCGAGCGGCCGGGACTGGCCGCGATTGCACTGACCGCTGACGGGGCGGTGCTGAGCGCCACGGCGAACGACCGGGGGTACGCGGAGGTCTTTGCACGGCAGGTTGAGGCGCTGGGCCGCCCCGGTGATGTGCTGCTGGCGCTGAGCACGAGCGGCAGCTCGGCCAATATTGTGCAGGCGCTCGCGACGGCGCGGGCCCGGAACCTGGTGACCATCCTCTTTGCCGGCGAGATGGGCGGGACCGCGTTGGCCCACGCCGACCTGGTGATTCGTGTGCCGAGTCAGGACACGCAGCAGATCCAGGAGGCGCATCTGGCGCTGGGGCATGCGCTGGTGGGAATCGTCGAGCGCGAGCTGTTCTCGTGAGAGGAGGCAGGTGGCAGGGGGCAGGTGGCAGGGGGCAGGGGGCAGGGGGCAGCTGCACTGGCGAGTCAGGCTTGTGGGAAATGAGCTGATCAATTGTGGGGCAGGCGTCTCGCCTGCGAGCTGATCTGTTGTGGGGCAGGCGTCCCGCCTGCCCGCACCCAACTCCACCCTACCCCTCCCCCTGCGTTCGCCCGAACCACTGTCCGTGGTGTCACGTCACCGTCCGGCCATCAGGGTAGACCACGATCGTCCAGCGTGGACACTACCGTCCACCGGCGTGGACACTCGGTGCAGCCCCGAGGTCCCGCACGACAGACCGTTTCCGCACGGCGAACGATCGTTTCCGCTGCCCGCACGGCCCGAAGTCCACTCCGCACAACCGTCACTCCAACGCTGACAGGCGGCTGGTCCGGGGCGTCAGGCCGGATTCAGAACGGTGCAGCGCCGCCCCCACCTGCGACAGCTCGCTTCCCATCTCCATCTGCCCCACTTCCAACTACTTACACCTCGTTTCCCAGCGCCGTGCGGGCCGGTTCCACCTGCGTCTGGACCGACTCCGTGCGGGTGCGGACCGGTTCAGTCCGCGTGCGTTCTGATTCAGTCGCCTGACGATCCATTCCGGCATCCGCGCGCACCAATTCCTTGCGCTGTGTTAGGGACTCCGCGGCCGTGGCACCAAGTCTGCATTGGGGTGCCCCCGGCCAGGAAATTGTCGAGCTCCTCTCCTGGCGCAATTCTCCCGTTCAAGGTGGGCACTGCGTCTCGACCGCGTGCCTGTAGGAGGACTCTACCATAGGAGCGTCGTATGAATCGCGTCACACGTCGTCGGCTGGACAGACTCGATCGAGTCTTCACGTTCAGCCAGCAGCACCTCACTCAGGTGCAGGGGTACATCGAGGCAGTGAAGCAGCTGGGGGAACAGCTGGACCGGGTGCGTGAACTCACCACGCAGTCGGAAGCGGGGGATCTGGCGGAAGAAGCCTCGACGGCACGCAAACAGGCCATGCGTCTCGTCATCGAGGAGGATCATCTGGCGCACATCGTCCGGATCGCACGGTCGGTCACGCCTGCCGACCCGGAACTGAAGAAGCGTTTCCGGATGCCGGCAAAGGGGATCAGCCTGCAGGCCTTCCTCCCGGCGGCTCGGGCCCTGGCCGCGGAAGCCGCCAGTCGGAAGGAGTTGCTGATCGGGGAGGGGCTGCCGGAAGCCTTCCTGGATGATCTGAACGCCGCGCTGGATGGATACGCCGAGGCGGTGAGTCAGAAGGACATCGGCCGGGCATCGCATGTGGGTGCGCGGGCGGAGCTGGAGGCGCTGACGAAGGAGATGGGCCTGCTGGTGCGCCGGCTGGACAGCATCAACCGGTATCGGTTCCGGGATGATGGTGAGCTGCTGGCGGCGTGGAAGAGTGTCAAGGACATCTCGTGGCCGTTGTCGGACAAGCCCGGGCCTGCGGGCGGAACGGCGGCAGCGTGATGCGGGATGTCACAGAGCGAGCCCCTGAGTCTCGTGGGTGAGGTTCGGGGGTTCACTGTTCGCAAGCGGGTAATGAGCTCACCGTTCCGTCAGGTGGGTGATGCCGGTCCAGATGTTTGCATCGGGATGCGGCGTTCGATCAGCCGGTACGCACCGAGCAGCAGCAGGAGTTGCGTCACCAGCGCGACCCAGGTCCAGACCGGCCGGGACACCGCGATCCACGCCAGGCCCGCGCCAACGCAGGTAAGCCCCAGCGCACCGCTCGTCACCACGGCATGGCTCCAGCCGGCCTGCACCGCCCGCTGGTAGGCGTGACTCCGGTGGGCGGAATACCACCGCTCGCCCGCCAGCATCCGCCGCAGCAGTGTGAGCGTGGCATCCACGATGAACACCCCGCCCAGCATCAGCCACACCACCACCCCGGGCCCGCCACTTCGATCCGACAGCAGGGCCAGCGCCGCGAAGAGGAAACCGAGGAGACCCGAGCCGACGTCGCCCATGAAGATCCGCGCGGGAGCCCAATTCCAGTACAAGAAACCCAGGCTCGCCCCGGCCACCAGGGCCGACGCCGCGGACAATCCGCCCGCACCGGTGAGCAATGCGGCGCCGACCGCACCGGCGACCACGGCCTGGCCTCCCGCCAGCCCGTCGATGCCGTCCATGAAGTTGTACAGGTTTGTGCTCCAGACCAGCCCGAGCAGCGCCAGGATGTTCCCGGCGAATCCGAGTGGCATGAGGGTCTGGCCCAGGTGGAGACTGTGCACTCCCCCAATCCAATAGAGGAACCAGACCGCCGCCACCACCTGGACCCCGGCGCGCACCCGGTTCGGCAGGCTCCTCACATCATCGACCCAGCCGACCAGCGCAATGAGGATCGCTCCGCCCGCCAGGCCGAGCACCACCTGTCCCGGAAGCACGGCGCGGATGCCGAGCCATCCGAGGAGACCGATCACAACCAGCGCGACGGCGAGACCGCCTCCGCGGGGGGTGGGAGTGGTGTGAAGGCTGCGCTCGTTGGGGACATCGAGGACCGCCTGCGCGACCGTGGCCCGCCGAACCACTCCGGTGAGGAACAGGGAGAGGACCGCCGCCACCACGCCGACGACCGGCGCTGAAGACATCCACGCGAGCCCCTCGATCAGGATCATGGAGTGCCGACGACGACAGCGAGGCTGGTGACCGAGCGGCCGAGCTTGGTCGGCCAGCGGAGCTCGCCGAGTGGCAGCACCTGCAGGCGTGCCCCCTCCTGCCGCAAGCGCTCGACCCCGAGCCAGGGGCCGGCGATGACCGCATCGCCGGTCCAGAGGGGGCAGCCGTCGGGGAAGTAGTCGTGCAGCAGGATCAGTCCACCCGGAGCGAGCCGGCGGAGGGCGGCGGGAAGCTCGCGGTAGACCGTGGCGGCGCTGTGGTCGCCGTCGAGGAAGATGAGGTCGAAGCGCTCCGGCGCCGTCTCCAGAAAAGCGATCGAAGGGGAGGTGACAAAGCGGACCGCGCCGCCCATTCCCATCCGGGACATCATCTCCGCCGGAGCGAGGCGGGAGCCGTAGTGCTCCCAGGGGCGGGTGGCGGGGTCGTTCACGTCGGTGATGTCGACGGTGGTGAGGGCTCCGCCGGCGTTGGCCCGGAGTGCTGCGGCGATGTGGACGGTCGATGCCCCGATATGGGTCCCGACCTCGAGGACGCGCGCCGGCCTGAAGCCGCGGATCAGGTAGTAGAGCGCCCGGCGGTCGCCCGGGTTGACGCCCCCGGCCGAGGTCGTGATGGCGAATCGCTCCAGCTCCGCCGCCACCGCAGGCCACTCGGCGTCCAGCGCCGGGTCGGCGAGCACCTGGCGCACCCGCGCGAGATCGATGCGCGCGAGTGGCGTTGCATCGCACGCACCGGCCGGGGTCCGGGCGAGGCGCCACTGGTCCCGCAGCCGTATCGCGAGATTGCGGGCGGGCAGCGGGAGCGCGCCGGCGAGGCGGCCAATCACGGTCATGGGTGCTCCTTCATCGTCGCGCGGAACCAGCGTGCGGTCTCGAGCATCCCCGCCTCAACCGTGTAGGGCGGCGTGAACCCGGCGTCGGCCCGCAGCCGCCCGATAGTCACCTGCAGGGAATCGGTCAGCCGCCCGACCATGCTGGATGAAACCGGCAGCCGCAGCCACGGCGCAAGCCCGTCCCCAATCCTGCCCGCCAGTTGCAGCAGGGATTGCGGCAGCGGGAGCAGGCGGGCCGGGCGTCCGAGCGCGCGGGCGATGGCCCGGACGAGATCCGGCGCGGACAGATCATGATCGTCGCTCACAAAATAGGCCCCGCGGACGCCGGGATGCCGGGCGGCGCTCTCCAGCGCCGCCGCCGCGTTGCCGGCATAGAGCAGGCTGCGCTGGTTGCGGAGGCTGCCTAACGGCAGCGGTACGCCCCGGTCCACCGCGCGAAAGAGCTGCAGCATGTTGGCCCGCATGCCGGGACCATACATCAGCGGGAAGCGGAGACTGACCGTGCGAACCCCGAGCGCGGCGCCCCGTTCGGCCAGCATGGCCTCCGCCTCGAGCTTGCTCTGACCATAGGGGTCCAGGGGCCGGGGCGGCGTGTCTTCGGTCCACGGCGTAGTGCTGCGCTCGCCGACCGCCTTCACGCTGCTGGCGAAGACCAATGTCCCGCACCCGGCGGCGGCGGCGGCCTCCAGCACCTCGCGGGTGCGCTGCACATTCGCCTGACGGTAGGCCGCGAGCGGATCGGGCTCCGGGTCCTGGATCAGATGGGCGCGCCCCGCCAGGTCGAAGACGACATCGCATCCGTCGAGGGCCGCTCGTCTCTCGGGCGCTGTGGCGGCGCGCGGCACCGGGCGCACCCGGTGGCCCCGCGCCGTCAGCCAAGGCACGGACTGGCGGCCGAGAAATCCCGTGGCACCGGTGATGGCGATCGTCAGCCCCAGACCCATCGTCATCACATCTCAGGGAGGGCCCCGGTGACCGGGGCAGCGGACCTGGCGCCGCAAAGGCTCCCGGTCAGCAGATGAACCGCCTGCGGAGCAGCGCTACGGCGAAAGAAGTGCAGGAAGTATACGGCGGGTCGTGCCGCTCAGGGAGCGCCGCAGGCTGCCTGCTCGGATGCCGACAGCGCCCGGAGGGTGAAGGGGGCCTGGCTCCAGGCGTTCACACAGATCTGGCGGGGTGAGGCGGCCAGCGCACGCGGCGCGGCGTACAGGTACGCGCCATAGGATTCGTACACCGAGCGGTGCACGTACACCGAGCCGTAGCCCCAGCCCGGGAACAGCGGACTGATCATCGGCGCCTCGGGCAGCGGGACCAGGACGCGCATCAGCGGATCGCCTCGCAGGTCGAGCTCCGCGGCATCGGGGACCGACGCCACATTGAAGCGATTGTGGTGGTGCAGCGTGTCGGTCTGGAAGCTGATGGCGCCGGTCCGGATCGTGGCGGGCCCGAACATGCCGCCGAAGCCGATCTCGAGTTCGGTGTTGGGCCACACCATCGGACGCTCGATCTCGGTCCAGCTGAAATAGCCGTACTCCCGCGGGCGCAGCCACAGCGTCCGGGTGAACGGGAAGGGCTCATTCTGATAGTAGGAAGGGTATTTGGCCATAACCGGATCAAACCGGTGGTTGCCGAACCGCATCGCGATCGCCACCTGCGTCGGGCCCGCGTCGACCACGGTGATGGAGGTTGGTTCCGTGAGCACGGTCGAGGTGACATAGAGCCAGTCTCCCGCGCCGCGCACCGTCGCCCCATTCCAGGTCCCCGCGGTACGCACATCCATCTCGAAGCCGCCCCGCTCACTCAGCCCGGGGTGCCACCGCAGTCGAACGCGGCCATTGTTGAGTTCGAGGCTCCGCGCCACGGCGACCGCGGCGGGGTCGAAGGTCCGCACGCCGTCTGCCAGAAGGGCTACCCCTTCTACCGTCACGCGATACGACGCCTGCGCCCGTCCGCTCCTTACCAGAAGCGTGGCCTCCCCCGGGAGCGCCGCAACGAACGAGTCGGCGGCGAGCGGGGCCACCCGGCTGATGTCATCCGACAGCAGCTTGATCGGCGCCCCGGCGATGAGCGTCCCGCCGCTATCGAACACCTGCGCCGGTACCGAACCGACCTGGTCCAGATCCACCGTGTCGACCGTGCGGGCCAGCACGACCGTCGCCGGCACCTGCGACACCACAATGGTTACGGTGTCAAGCAATCCGGCGGAACCGACTTCGATGGACCCGATCCCGGGTGCGAGCGCCACCACGCTGTCGGCGCCGGCCAGGCCTAGTATGCTGGAGGTGAGCGACCTGAGCTGGAGCCGGGTGGCTAGAATCGGACTGCCGAGGCGATCCGAGATGGCGGCCGACACGCCGGTTCGACCGCCGATGCGCGTCAGTCTGGGCGATACGGCGGTGGCGTGCAGCGTGACCGGGCGCTGTATCACCCGCACCCGGAGCGTGTCGACGGCATTGCCGGTGTTGACCCGGACCATCGTGGCGCCAGCCCCGATGGTGCGGAGAGTACCATCCGCCTGAGGCTGGACCACGCTCGAGTCCAGCGTGGTCAGGGTGAGTCGCGGCTGCAGCACCACGTTGCCGTGCTTGTCCCGGGCCGCCGCGGTTATGCGCAATGGTGCCCCCACCGCGTCCGCGAGCAGGATGGAATCCGTCAGCGTCACACTGGTTGCGGAGGCCGGCAGCGCGGTCCGCCGGATGGTGAGCCGGGCGCCCGGGCTCGTCGTCTGCCCCGAACGCACATCCCGCAACCGCAGATCCGCGACTCGGTGCTCGAATCGGACGCCGACGCTCTGCGGCCCGGCGCTCGGCCCCAACCGCCAGTCTGCGGTCGCACGACCGACGCGGTCAGTGACTACCGTGCGCTGACTGGTGGAGCCGCTCCCCTCCGGCACCTCGAGTTGCAGCGACACGCCCGGCACCACTCTGCCCTGCGCGTCGACCACTTCGACCCGTACCCCTCCGGGGACGGTGGCCCCAACCGTATCTGGAGAAACTGGCGGTTGGAGAGGGGCGCCATTTACCGGGGAGGAGGGAGCGGAGACGGAAACCAACCGGACTGCGGCGCCGGTTCCGGAACGGATTTCGAGGAAGCTGGCTCCATCCACCAGCCGGTGGGAGCGCCAGACGATCTCTGCTCGGCCATCCATACCAGTCAGCGCGGGACCGGCTACTGAATCGGAGGGAGAGGCCACCACCCAGGAGAGCGGCGAGCGCGGGATAGGAGCACGCCTCCGGTCCAGCGTCTGTATCTGGATCAGGTACTCGTCATGGCTGGAGGAATCATGCCGGAACCAGGTGAGTTGGGCCGTGAGCTCCGCCGCAGGAAAAGCGGGGCTCCCCGGGCCGTCCAACGAGCGTTCGTCGAGCGCGGTCGTACACGAAAGGCACACACCGAGCGCGACGATGAGCAGGATGCTCGCCGGCCGATGAATGCCAAGAATCGCGTGGAATCGGGCAATGATCCGCAATGGACCCATCTGGTTTTGTGATTGGTAAGTTGCTTGTTGACAACACTTTGAAGCCCTGATTCCGCTCGGATACCCGCCGTCTCTTTCCTGATGACGTGACGAAAAAGCAAGAACGCGGCCAAGGCACGCCCCCTGGCTAGAGGGCGTGACGGGGTCAGATACCTGAGGTATCGGCCGCTACCAGAACAGTTTGAGTTGCTGGAAAGAACAGATCGGCGTCGTGCCGGGGGCAGAATGTATCCGCCCGGGGGAAGGCCGCCAGAGGTGAAGTCAGGGGGCGCTATCTGGGGACCGGCGACCCCCGGCCCCCGCTGTCATGCCGACGGGGTGTCGGATCAGGTCGCGAGAGCCAGCAGTTCCCGGTACAGCTGGAGGGTCTGGCGAATCGGGCGCTCCTCAGAGAACTCGGCCACCGCGCGGGCGCGGCCTGCCGCGCCGAATCGGGCGCGCAGTTCGGGATTGCGCAGGAGGCGCTCCACCGCAGCTGTGAAGGCCGCGGCATCCCCAGGCGGAACAAGAAGTCCGTTGACGCCGTGGTGGACCACGTCCCGACAACCGGGCGTGTCGGTGGTGATGATCGGCCGACCGGTTGCCGCGGCTTCGAGCAACCCCCGTGGCACACCTTCACCATAGGTGGAAGGGAGACAGACCACGGCACTCTGCCGCAGGACATCCGCGACATCCTCCCGATGCCCCCACCACTCGATGACGCCGGCCGTCGCCCAGGCTTGCAGTTGCGCCACCGGCACCGCGGCAGGGTTCTCCGGGTCGGCCCGTCCGGCGAGGACGAAGCGAGCCTGGACACCCTGATGTCGCAGCGTCCGGGCGGCGTCGACAAAGCTACCGATGCCCTTTGACCAGAGCATGCGCGCAGGCAGTAGTACAATCGGCGGCCCGGGCGGCTCCGGTCCAGGCGCAAACTCGTCGAGCGCGACACCCACACCGCCCATGAGAAGCACCTGCGCCGCCTGCACCGTTCCGGTCGACAGCAGCACCGCGCGGTCGTCCGGGTTCTGCACGATGAGCCGGCTGTGCTCGCCCCGGAGCGCGCCCCGCAGGGCCCGCCCGACGACCGGCCGCAACAGGCGGGCTTTCAGGCTCGGACTGGAGGCGAGAAACCCCAGCCCGGCCAGCGCATTCACGACACTCGGCACCCCCGCCGCCCGGGCAGCGAATGAGCCGTACAACACCGGCTTCAGTGCGACATGGTGCACCAGATCGGGCTGCCGCTTCCGGTAGAGGGCGACCAGTCGACGCCAGCAGCGCCACTCCGTCCACGGTGCGATCCCCGAACGCGAGATGTCGAAGGGCACCACGGTGCAGCCCGCGGCACGGAGCTGCGCACCGTGCTCGCGGACCCGGCAGGCGATCGTGACATCGTACCCCGCGGCAACGGCGGCCCGCGCCAGCGGCAGCCGGTGGGAAGCGAAGTACCAGTCTTCAGTGACGAGGTAGAGTATCCGTGCGGGTGGCACCGGTGGTGGCGCCCCGGCGTCCGCGGCACCCCCGCTCATCGAAGATCGGGTTTCCGAACCAGCCGCCAGGGAGCCCGGAGATCCACGAGCAGCGCCCGCCAGAGTGCCCGCAGCTCGCCCGCCTCCGGGAGATGTGCCGAGCGCGACTGGTCGACCCCCTGGGCCCAGAGTGCCGCGCCCAGTCCCAGGAACAATCCGGCAATCCCCGCCAAGAGGACCCGGAGAACCAGCCTCCGGGAGTTGGGCCGGGCAGGTAGCTCCGCCGGTTCAATCACGGTGACGCGAGGCGTGTTGCGCACTTCCTCGATCCGGGCCTGCTCGTAGCCGCGGTCAAGGTCAGTATACACCTGCTGGCGCGCCGAGACGGCGCGGGAGAGCCGGTCGTACTCGAACTGCAGACTGGGTGACTTGTCATACTGTCGGTTGCGCGCGAGGAACCCCTGCAGGGCATCCTCCGCCTCGCGGAGTTCAACTTTCGCATTCGCCAGCCGTCCTTCGGTGAATTCGCGCTCGGCGGAAGCGCGCGACTGCCGGACATGCAGGTCGAAATTGATGATCGCGCTGACGATTCGCGTGGCCACCTCGCGCGACAGCGCCGGCCAGCGAGTCTCCACGCTGAGAGTGACGACGCTCGTCTTCCCGTCGATCGCGACCTGCAGGTTACGCCGAAGTCGCTTGATGGCGTCCTCGTGCCGCATGGCGGAGTCCCGACCGGTGGCGCGCAGCAAGGTGACCAGGGTCGCCGGGGCGAGGTCAGCGGGCACCAGCGAGTCAAACCGGGCTTCCACCAGCGGTCCGAGTACCGACTTGGCCGTCGCGAGATCCTGGTAGAACTCGGCGGATTCGCCCGAATTCTGTCCCGATAAGCCGGCCACACCGAACTGGGCGGCGAGGCCCGCCAATCGGGAGAGCGACCCGTCGCCGCTCTGCGGCAGGAACGATGTGGTGGCGGTGTAAGTCCGCGGTGCCAGCAGCGTCACAACCCCCGTGACGAGCACCAGCACGAGCGGCACCACGACGGCGTATCGCCGGTAGCGCAACGCAGTCGCGGCGAGGGCCAGCAGCGGATCCATGGCATTGCTGTCGCGACTGCCCGGCGTCACTCCCGGCTCTGGATGGGTCATCTGACAGCCTGTCTCACTGGGTGAGGTTTGGCGGACGCTGCAGGATTCCGCGAAAGACTTCAGCATACTGCATCGCGACACGGCCCAGCGAAAACTCTGTCATGATCCGGGCGCGCGCGGCGGCGCCCCGTTCGGCCCGCACCGCCTCCGGTTCCGCCAACAGCGCGGCACACCCCCGGGCGAGTGCGGCGGCGTCCCCCGGTGCTACCACGACTCCCGTGGACCCCACGATCATGGCGCTGTCCCCGACATCCGTCACCGCACAGGGGACCCCGCAGGCCATCGCCTCGCCCAGCACATTCGAGAAGCCTTCGCCGCTCCGGGACGAGGAACAGAGCAGATCGAGCCCCGCGAGCAACGCGGCGGTGTCCTGTACTTCGCCCAGCAAGTGCATCCTCGCCGCCAGTCCACGCGCACCGATCTCGTCCGCCAGCTGAGGATTGCCGGCCTCGGCGCCCCAGCCTGCGCAAATGAAATGAGCCGCCGAGCCGGAGGCAACCAGATGCTCCGCAGCCCGCAGAAAGGTCGAATGGTCTTTCATTCTATGATAGCGGGCGAACAGGCCAATCAGCGGGGTCCCTCCGGCGAGCCCCAGTAAACCGCGGAGCCGGCAGGCGGCCGCCGGATCTGGCCGAAAGACATCGCAATCGAAGCCATTGGGGATCACCATATCCCGCCGCGCCGCGTACCCCTCGGCGCGATGCTGCCGTGCCGAGACGATGGAGTTGTAAATGATGACCTCGGGGCGGGCCGCCAGGCGGCCACCGGCCCGGATGACCAGGCGGGTCAGCGGGCGCTCGTGGGCCAGATCATACAGCGTCTGCCGGATGCTCCAGACAACCCGCGCCTCCGGAAACCCAAGCGCGGCGAGCGACGCCGCAAGGTTGCCGTGATACATCCAGCCAACCAGCAGTTCGGGCTGCAGCCGCCGGAGCAGCGCCCCAACCCGGCGCAATGTCGCGGGAAGACGCCAGGGCTGCTGCAGCTCCAGAGCATCCACCTGCACACCCTGCTCGGCGATGCGCGGCCCGATCGTACCGTGGTCGCGCAGCGAGACGACTGTGCAGGTGAATCCAAGGGCTGGCAACGCACTGACCAGCTTCAGCAGCATCATCTCCGCGCCACCGGTCTCAAGTCCGGTGGTCACGAAGACGAGGCGGCGTGGCGCTTCCGACGCTGCGACGGCGGTGTCAGGCATCTGGCGTGGCGCCTTCAGGCATCAGCACCTCGAGATACCGGCGGACGACGCGGTCGACGCTGAAGTCATCCGCACGCGCACGCAGGACCTGCGGGTCAGGGGGCTGGTCGATGGTCGCCCCGATGGCGGCGGCGAGGGCCGGGACATCGCCCACCCCCACCAGCCGACCGAAACGGCCACCGCCAAGAATTTCCGCTGGACCCGAGGGACAGTCCGTGCTGACGACGGGCGTGCCGCATGCCATCGCCTCGACCAGCACGTTGCCAAAGCCCTCAAAGATCGAGGAGAGCACCACAACACCGGCATGCCGCATTTGGGCGAAAGGATTGTCACAGAACCCCGCCAGCTGCGCCTCACCTTCCAGGCCCTGCTCGCGCACCAGTGCCTCGAGGTCCCCGCGCAGGGGCCCTTCGCCAAGGATCCGGAGCCGCACCGGCCGGTCACGGCGCAGCGTCGCAACGGCCCGGATCAACGTGGCGAAATCCTTCTGCGGTTCAAGGCGACCGATGCCCAGAATGACCGGCGGCTGCCCCGTACCGTACCAGGCCTCATCCACCGGAGCGGCCGCCCGGCTGGCGAGCAGAGGAAAGACGATCGGATTGTGGATCACGACCACCCGATCGACCGCCAGGCCGACGATGCGCCGGAGATGGTCCGCCACCCCCTGTGAGACGGCCACCACTTTCGCGGCATTCCGGTAGGCCCGCCAGGCGAGACGGAGGAGCAATCGTCCGCGCCAGTCGAGAGTCGCAAGAAACGCGGGGGAGTAGGCCACATGCACGGAGGGGATGACCCGCACCGGAACGCCGGCGAGTCGTGCACTCCATAACCCCACGAGATTGGCATGATCCATCGCCGTCAGCAGTACGCTCGGCCGGCGGCGGCGCAGGTACTGGATCAGACCGGGGATGCTGCGTAGCACGCGGCGTGTTCCCAGGTCCACGACATGGACGCCGGCCGGGACCTGATCGACAAACGAGCCGTCGGCGCCGGCGAGCACGAGATCGACTGGAAGTCCGCGACGCGCCAGACCGCCGGCGAGGTTGAGCATGACCCGCTCGGCACCGCCACCGGCCAGGCTCGGGAGGAACAGGGCGATGGTGCCGGCCGGCGTGCCGGGACCATGGTCGTGAGAATTTCGCTGCGGTACGCCGCCGGGCCGCGGCATCAGGCGGGAAGGATCTGACCAGGCGGAACGGCCAGGACGTTCTGAAAGGCGCCCAGCCCCTCCACCGAGAGGGCCGCGAGTCGGCCTCGACGTCCGATGCGGGCGAAGCGGTAGCCGTGACCCATGAGAAGGCGCAGGATGTCGGCCTGATCGTAGCCGGCCGCGGTGCTGGTCTCCTGCTGTACCTCGATGATCAACCAGGGATGGTACGCCTCCAGGACGCCCAATGCCCCGCGCAGCGCGGGGAGTTCAGCCCCCTCGACGTCGATCTTGATCACATGCACCGAATGCAGCTGGTGCTCCCGGACGTACTCGTCAATCGTCGTCAGGCGAATCTCACCCGCGGGCACCGCCCGCTCCCCCTGGCCATAGAGCGTCGCCAGCCCGGCGTGGACCGTCCCGTCGTGGAACCGTTCGGCGGTGGTGAACAGTGGCGCCGATCCGGAATGGTCGGAGATCCCGCACTCGACCACCTCCACGATCTCCGCACGATTGCGCGCCACGTTGCCACGGAGGATGCGGGCCAGGCTTGCCATCGGCTCGAAGGAGACCACACGCCCCTGCGGCGCCACCCGCTTGGCGGCGAACAGCGCCACTTCGCCGATGTTGCCACCGACGTCCAGCACCTGCATCCCGGGCCGCAGGATGCGGGCAAGGACCTGCAGGACTTCCCGGCTGTAGCTGCCATACCAGAAGATGTGACTGCCCATGTGCTCGTCGACCCGCACCTCGAGGAGCGTGCCGTCAAAATCCTCCACCACCCGCGAACGGGGCACCCGGCAAAACCAGCGACGCACGGACTCGAGGGCGTACACCGTGCCCGGAATCCGTCGCAGTACGGTGGTCACACCGCGTAACGCGATCAGCGGATCCATGCCCGTTCCGTCCCCACCCGCCGCCCCCCTGCCCTCACGGCGCCCTCCCCAGGCGGGGGAGCGAGATCACCGCGGGCGAAGCCGCATCATCAGGATCGGCCCGGCGAAAGACGAATTCGTTGCAGCCGTGTCGGCGGCCAACGGTCCGGATACGGGCCAGCCGGAATCCCCGCGCCCGGCAAAATTCCATCACCTCCGCGGGCGAGGCAACCTCGAACGGCCAGCCCCCGACCCAGTCCACCGCATCCCGGTACATCCGCATGCCCCGCCGCTGCCGCCCCCGCCATCGGTCGAGCGGAGAGCGCAACGCGACGAGATCGGCCGCGAACCCCAGCAGTGCGAATAGCAGGAAGAAGGGAAACACGAGTAGCGGCCTGAGCAGTGGCGGGAGTACCTGGTACAGCCGCTTGGTCCCGACCCAGAAAGGCGTGAGCAACGCTTGGCGGTTGTACAGCGCGATCACCAGCATGCCGCCCGGCGCAACCGCTGAAGTGGCGTTGGTGATCGCCTGCCACATCGCGCCCGTGTGATGCAGGACACCCCACGAGTAGACCACATCATGTTGACCCACCGACGTAATGAATGCCATATCGAGCACCGACCCCGTCTCGATGCGCCAGTCACGGTCCTCCGGCTGGAACTGCGCGCGCAGCTGTCCGGTGCAGGCGACGGACTGGGGATCGAAGTCGAACGAGTGCACCCGGGCCCCGAGCCGTCGCGCCGCCAAGCTGAAGAGCCCGCTCCCCGATCCGATGTCGAGGAACGACTTCCCCTGCAGCTCGTGAACGCCGAGCAGGTCACGCATCGAGTCCTGCGCCTCCGCAATCCGGGCCGGCGTCAGCTCGTCGAGAAACTGGCGCCAGTTGGCTCCGAACGCGAACCGCTCGCCGCGGCGGATTTCGTCCAATGCTCCCGTGGACGAGCCGGCGACTGGAGTGGTTGTGTGAGCCATGGGCAGATCGGAAATGGTCGTGCTACGGAATCGAGGGAAAGAGGACGGGCGGCCTCGTTGCGGGACGCCGCTCGGCGAGAATGCGCACCAGCAGGAGCAGGATTGAAAGGATGATGAGGTGCAGCCCACCGGGCCAGATGAGCTGCGGGTCGCCATACATGACGCGCACCGAGATGAACAGTATCCACGCTGATCGCAGGACACAATCAACCGGATCGGTGGTGACAGGCAGCAACCGCTCACACCACGCGATCAGCGCACCGAACAGCGTCAGCAGCAGCACCACCCCGGGCACTCCGGCACTGAAGTAGCCGAGCGAAACCAGGTCCACCGGGATTGCCCCGAAGGCGGGGAACCGGGTGGTGTTGACCATCGACACTGTCAGAGGGTGAGCCACCCCCAGAAGCCGCTGCGGCAGGAGGTACTGAAGCGCGAGCGGAAAGTCGTAGAACCACCGGAAGTCGATCTCGCCCGGGACCTCCAGCGTCGCGTTGGCCGCGGTCACTGACGGAAAGGCGAACTCCCGCAATACCATCGTGACGCTGCTGCGCAGGTCCTGCCCGATCGACGCAATCCGGTCAGTCAGGCCGGTGCCCAGCAGCATGGATTCGAACAACTGCTTGCCGAACAGCAGAAAAAGGAAGACGAGCGCTGTGCCAGTGAGCACTGTGCGCACTCGCATGCGACCGGAGCGGATCACGGCTGCCAGCGGGAAGGTGAGCAGGAACATCGCCAGCGGGAACCTGCCCGCCTGGTGAATCAGGATGAGCAGCGAACCGATCAGGAAGGTGACGTAGGCGATACTCCATCGGCGGGGGCGGCCCGCGAGATGCTCGCGGGAGCGCAAGCCGTGCAGCAGGAACATCCCAGCCATCACCATCGGCGAGAGGGTCTTCAGAAAGGCGAACGGCGTGATCACCGGGGGCTCACTCAGGCGGAACGCCGCTGCCTGCAACACCAGCACGCCCACACCGCCGATGCTCAGCGTATAAACCGTGAGACAGGCGAGGCCACTGATCCCCAGGACCATCGATACCGCCAGCAACGAGGCGGTGTCCCGCCCTCGCGGGGGTACCACTGGCCCCACGGGAACCAGCCTCGGCTGCCCGGGCCCGTCTCCCCCCGCCAGGTGGAAGCCGAGCAGGATGGCGCCGTAGCCGATGAGGCTCAGGGTCCCGGCGTAGGCAAACCCGGTCCCGTCGAACGGCTGCTTGAGCAGCCAGCCCCATGCCGTGCCGCGCACATCCGCCTGGTCGTCGACCTGCAGGTAGAGCGGCAGCACGACGAAGCACATGAAGTACACCACGCTCGTGACGCGGAAGAAATCAACCGCGCGCCGCGGAATGGGCCGGCGCCATTCGGCGCCGAGAATGATTGCACCAAGCAGTAGTGCCTGCAGCACGATCAGCGTCCGGCTCACGGGCGATGCCATCCTGCCCGCGCCCGGTGGGCAATGGCCCGCGCGCCGCCCGCATCGCAGGTGACCGCCGCGATCGCGTACACCACCACGCCAAGTCCCGCCTGGAGCGCCAGGGCGGGAGCCCCGCGGAGTTCCCGGATCGGCCAGAGCGCACCACCCATCACCGCGGCCGCCAGCACGACCCGCGACCACTCCGCGAGCGGCAACGGCACGCCGACCCCGAGATGCCCGAAACCCCAGCTCAGTACGCATCCCACCGCGTAGGCTCCAACCGTCGCTGCGGCGGCACCGGCAGCGCCGAACCGCGGGATCAACCAGACATTCAGGGCCACGTTGAGCACCGCCGCCGCCGCGCTTATTCCGACCTGGATGCGCGTCACCTTGCCGAGCTGGAAACTCAGATCAAAGTAGAAGGCCTTGAGTCCCGACAGCAGAGCAGCGATGGCGATGACCGGCAGGACCGTCAGCGCAGCCGAGCGGAATTCCGGACCGATCAGCACCTGGGCGACATTCGGCGCCAGCATCACGATCCCCACCACCGCCGGCAGCGCGATGAACAGCAGCGTCGTCCCGTGCTGCCGCAGCTGTCGTTCGGCGCCCGCCCGGCCATGCGCTTCGATTGCCCGGACACTCAGGGGGAACGCCGCCAAGTTCACGATCATCAACAGCGCGATGACGCACTGGAACCCGAGGTCGTAACTGACCGCATACCGGCCAACCTCATCCAGCGAGGCTAGTGCGCCCAGGAGAAAGCGATCGGAGCTGCTTACCACGAACTCCAGCGCGAAAGTCGCAGTCAGCGGGAGTCCGTATTGCAGCAGCTCGCCCCAGAGCTGTGGCGAGGCCGCAGCGGATCGCGAGCCCTGCCACGCACCACGGCCAAGCAGCAGCACCGAGGACAGGTAGCCGATCACGCTGCCACAAAGCACACCGGCCACCCCCAGTCCCGCCACCGCCAGCATCACCGCCACCGCCAGCCCCAGCGCGGAACGCAGCAGGGAGATCATGCCATAGCGCACCGGCTGGAGATCGGTGAGCACGAGTTCCAGCGTGAGATCGTACCAGCCCTGGGCGGCGAACAACACGAGACTCAGCAGCAGCAGGTGGCGTTCCACGCCGGCGGGTCGGATGACCAGCGCAACGATGGCGCCGAGGCTGGCAAGCCCGAGTACAACGAGATACCCCCGAACAACCGTGGCGAGGAAGACATCGCGCCGCTGGGCCTCGGCGGCGAGAAACCGCCGGGTCCCCGAGCGGAGCCACTGGAACAAGACCGCGCTGACCAGGCCGACGGAGGAAATGAGGAGGGCGTAGCGGCCGTACTCATCCGGCGTGAGCAGGCGGGAGAAGGCCGCGACCGCGAGAAAGTTCAGGAGGCCGGCACTGCCCCGGGTCAGGCCGTAGATGATCGTGTTGCGGAGCAGCATCTCAGCCGGCGAGCCACGCCTGAAACATCAGCAGGTTCCACAGCGGATACTGCCGGTTCTGCCGGCCGCTCTGGTGTTCCTCCCACCGCTGCCAGATCACCGTGGGATCGAGCAGGCCCTGCTGGGCCAGCAACGCGGGATCGATCAGCGCCTCGGCCCACGACTTGAGCGGCCCCCGGAGCCAGGCATCGATCGGCACGCCGAATCCCATCTTGGGCCGCTCCATCAGCGCGCGCGGAACATGCCGGTCGAGCAGCTGCCGCATAATCCACTTGCCCTGCCCGTGGCGGAGCTTGTGCCCCAGCGGAATCCGCCAGGCCAGCTCCACGACACGGTGATCGAGGAACGGTGCCCGCGACTCCAGGCTCACCGCCATGCTCGCCCGGTCCACCTTCACCATGATGTCGTCGGGGAGATAGGTCCGGCTGTCCAGGTACATCATCCGTTCCACGAAGCCCGCCGCGCTCGGCAGCCGGTGCTCCGCCGTCAGGAGCGTTCCGATCTCGCGCCCGCCGCGCAGGATCTCCGTCGGTGGGTCCCAGTTGGACACCAGGCTGCGGTACATCACCGCCGACGATGGCACTCCGAGCACGTTGGCCAGCTTGTGCATCCGGTCGCCGACATGGGCTACCCGCGAGCGTCTGGGCAGCACCCGCTGCGCCGTGCCCATCACCGAGCCCCATGTCTCGGGCGACACCGCCCGGATCCCGCGGGCGACCGAGCGCCGCAGCCACGCCGGCACCGGCGCCAGCCCGTTCCAGATGCGTTGCCCCAGGAAATAGCGGTTGTAACCTCCGAACAGCTCGTCACCGCCATCGCCGGACAGCGCAACGGTCACATGCTGCCGCGCCAGGCTAGCCACGAGAAACGTCGGGATCTGGGAGGAATCGCCGAACGGTTCGTCATACATCGCCGGCAGCCGGGGAATCACCGCGCGCGCCTCCTCCGGCGTGACGATCAACTCGGTATGATCGGTCCCCAGATGCGCGGCGACTGCCCGGGCATGCTCCGCCTCGTTGTACTCCGGCTCGTTGAAACCGATGGTGAAGGTGCGGACCGGCTGGCGGCTCTGCGCCTGCATCAGCGCGACGATCACGGTCGAATCGATGCCGCCCGACAGAAAAGCGCCCAGCGGAACATCGGCAACCATCTCCTGCCCGATCGTGGAGCCGAGCCGTGCCTCGAGGGCGTCGAGCACTTCCCCATCCGAGCCGTGCAGCGGGTCGTTCAGCCCGGAGGCGACCGCCTCCGCCATGCTCCAATACGAACGGGCACCCTCCGTACCGTCGGCGGCGATGCTGAGAATCGTCGCCGGCTCCACCTTGCGCACTCCGGCGTAGATCGCGTGCGGCGCAGGGACGTAGTTATATCGGAGGTAGAGGGCGACGGCGTCGCGATCAAGTTCACCCCGCCAGGCCGGATGCGCCTTGAGCGCCTTGAGCTCGGAGCCGAAGAGCAGCGTCCCGCCCATCCGGCCGACGTACAGCGGCTTCTCGCCTATCCGGTCGCGCACCAGATGGAGGGTCCGCTCGGCGCGATCCCACAGCCCGAAGGCGAACATCCCGGCAAACCGCCGGCACGCCTCGACCAGACCGTGTCGCTCGACCAGCGCCAGCATCACCTCAGTATCCGAATGCCCCCGGAAGCGCGTCCCCCCCGCCTCCTCCTCCCGTCGCAAGTCGGGAAAGTTGTAGATCTCGCCGTTGAAGATGATGACGTACCGACCGCTGGCGGAGACCATCGGCTGGTGGCCCAGCGGCGAGAGATCCACGACGGAGAGCCGCCGATGTCCGAGCGCGATCCCGGCGTCGGCATCGAGCCACTGCCCTTCGTCGTCCGGCCCCCGATGCCGGATGGCATCGGTCATCCCGCGCAGCACCACCGCGGCGCGTTCCGTCGGCAGCCCGGCACCCCAGAATCCCGCGATGCCGCACATGACTCAGCCGCCCATGCGCGCGGCACACGTTGTGGTCACAACAGCCCGTAACCC
This sequence comes from Gemmatimonadota bacterium, assembly GCA_031382385.1. Classification (GTDB taxonomy): domain Bacteria; phylum Gemmatimonadota; class Gemmatimonadetes; order Gemmatimonadales; family GWC2-71-9; genus JADJOM01. Next base: position 2,531 of record JANMYS010000100.1, on the reverse strand, counting down.
GTCAGCACCCAGGCGGTCCCGTCGAACTCGACATCCACGGTCGTCGCAGTGCCGGCCGGCATCGCCTTAAGCTGGCCGACCCGGAGTTGAAACGGGCCAAGCCCGGTGCGCACAATGCGGAACCGCGCCCCCGGATAGGCGAACTGTGGCGAGAGGGTGATCGTGCGATCCGCGGAAAGCGGAGTGGCGAAACGCTGCACCGGCGCGTCGGCCTGGGCGAGGAGCGTGACGTCGCGGTCCCCGCGGTCGGGCGACATCCCCGACAGGGCAATGGTACGGCCCGCGACGTTCGGGATCAGGTGCTTGTTCAGGTACTTCCCTTCGGTGTGCACACCATGCAGCACCAGATTGTTGCCCGGAATCGAGAGATCAGTGAAAGTGTACTTGGCCTCCGTCGCCATGTTCCCGACGAATGTGGAGGCCACGAGCGTGCGGGCCAGCGTCACATCGCCGGCGATCATGCAGCCGATGTAGCTACAGCCGCGCCCGTCGAAGGTCACCGGCTTGCCGAGGCTCCCGATGCGGCAATTGACGACGTGGAGGCCAAAGGTCACCGGGTCGGTGAAGATGTTCCGCACGATGCAATTGGTCACGAAGAAATCGAGTGCACCGAAGAGCTCCAGTGTCCCGGCCCCGGTGGACAGGTTCACGACGTGACGGTCGCGCGCCACCGTGTCTGGCCCGCGCACCCGGATGGAGCACCCTTCGCGCCCCGGAGCGGTGGTGAACGGGGCGATTCGGCAGTTGGCGATCATGGCGCCCTGGCCGGCATCGGCGGCGAACTGGATGCCGGTGTCGATGAAGGCGATCGAGCAGTCGATGAACCGGAAGTTCTCCCCCGCCCCCGCGACATTCACACCGATGCCCGCGCCGGCGGCGGCCGGCCGGCCCTCGATAGCCAGATAATGCATCTCGACCTGGGCATGGTTCACCATGAACCCGTCGCCCGCATGATCCTTGAGGATCGTCGTGGTGCCCTGAGCGCCGCTCCCCATCAGTTTGAGCTGCCCGCCGTCCAGCAGCAGCGGCTTGGTCGTGCGGTAGACGCCGGGCGGGAAGAACAGCGTCCGCTTCCCCGCCGCGGCGATGGCCGCTTGCAGTCCGGCGGTATCATCCGCGACGCCATCGCCCTTCGCACCATAGGTCAGGACGTTGAACCAGCCATCATTCGGCCCGGGCAGGTCGGCACGAGACAAACCTGGCCAGCTTCCAAGACCCGCGAGCAGCCCGGTGCCGAGAGCCGCCCCTGCGAGATCTCTGCGACTAACGGAATTAGACACGCCGCCCTCCCGGCTGGAAAATCGTGTGGATAGTCAGGATGCAGCGGCCGCTGGCGGGCATCCCGCGCAGCACCGCCCCGCCCGCCTCCGCCTGGAAGCCCGGCCCCCAGAACCCCGTGATGCCACACATCAGTCAGGCATCCAGTGGGGTTGCCAGCGCCGTTGCCCACGGCGCTTCCAACCCGAGCTCGCTCACCTTCCGCTCCAGCAGTGGCCGGTCGATCAGCGCCTCGCTGAGCGTGTGCATCCACGCGATTTCACCGAGGTGATTGGTCGAGCCACCCTGCTGGACCTGGATCAGCTTCTGCACGATGACATACTCAGGCGGTGCCACCCAGCCTTCGACCGCGCCGAGAAGCACTCGTCGGCGGCGGCTGAGGCCCCACGTCTGCAGCGGGTCGGCGCCGACAAGGTGCACATCCGCGCGGAGCATGGTGTCGCGATCCAGCAGGCCGAAGTACCCGTCGCGCAAACGGGCGACTTCTGTGCGAATGGTCTCAAGCGAAGGGACGTAGAATGCTTCGGAGGGGAACTGCCTGACGAGATGATCGGCCTCCCCCGCGGAGAGCCGCAGCACAATGGCGATCTCGTTCCTCAGCCAGGGCTCACCATACACGATCTCCCCGACCGCTTCCGTCAGCATGTATTCCAGTCCAGAGTCTTCCAGGCGGCGCAGTACCGGGGCCACAGGATCGGGAGCGCTCACCCCCGATGGATTCAGCGGACCGAATCGCAACACGATCCCGCCTCGCTGCGCCTTGCCCGCCCGGAACGCCGCACCCTCGGTCCCCCCGACGAACCGACCAAGCCCCGATGCCAGCGTAAGCTTTCGGGTCGAGCTCATCGCCCGGTACCCCTCCACCTGCATCCGCTGAATCGTCTCGGCAACAGGCATCAGAGATCCAGCGGCAGCCCCACCGTCCGGCCATCCCGCGCCGACAGGTAGATCCCGATCAGCAGCTCCAGCGACCGCAGCCCCTCGCGCCCATCGGTTTCCGCCGGCGCCTCGCCCCGGAGCGCCCGGATCACGTTGTCGTAGTACAGCGCGTGGCCATGGCCGTAGACCGACGTCGTCTCGTAGCTCGCCTTCTGCACCAGTTCGTCATCGGGTTGCGCATCGGCGAACTGCCAGTGCTGGATCTCGTTGACCGCCACTCCGCCCAGCCGCACCGTCCCCTTCTCGCCGATGATCGTGAGCGAGCCCTCGAAATTCTTCTGGTGCACCAGCATCGTCACGCTCACCGAGCCGAG
>JANMYS010000077.1:0-1625 GCA_031382385.1 Gemmatimonadota bacterium | reverse complement strand
GGCCGAGGCACCGGTCACCACGGCGCCGGCACAGCGCTGGGTGGCGGCAGCGAAGGGAGAGCGTGGCCTCGCGGTCCTCGCCCCCGGCTTCTTCGAGTATGAATGGACCGCGGGTGGCGACCTGCTGATCACCCTGCTCCGGTCGGTCGGCGAGCTCTCGCGCAACACCCTGCCCACCCGTCCCGGTCACGCCGGCTGGCCAACCGCCGCGCCGGGGGCGCAGTGCCGCGGAACCACCGTCGTGGAACTGGCGATCGCGCTGATCACCGCCGATGATCTCGCCGAGCCCGACCGGCTGGAACAGCTGTGTGAGGATGCCTTCCTGCCGGTGCGCGCCTGGTGGCTGCGCGACTATGCCCCGTTCGGCGCGGCGTCGCCCAGCCCGCAGGGAATTGCGCTGGAAGGAGCGGGGCTGGTGTTCTCCGCCTGCCAGGCCGCGGAGGACGGTCGGGGCATGGTCCTGCGGTGCTGGAACGCGCTCGACCGGCCGACCAGCGGCCATTGGCGCTCGGAGCGGCCGGTGCTGCGCGCCTTGCGCATCCGTGCCGATGGCGCGCCGCTCGAGGAAATCACCGTCACTCCCGATGGACACCGGCTCGGCGTCGAGGCCTGGCCGCACGAGATCGTCACCATCCTGGTGACATTCACCGACTGACCGGGGAGCCCCCCATGCGCTGTGCGTCCGTGCTGCTGCTTGCCGCCATGCTGCCCGCTGCTGTGGTCGCGCAGGAGAAAGAAGTCCTGAAAGTGCCCGGGGCGGTGGCGGGGTTGCCATTCTCACCCGCCGTAAGAGTGGGAAACGTGATCTACCTCTCCGGCCAGTTAGGTAATGTCCCCGGTACCCGCGCCGTTGTGCCGGGTGGCATCCGGGAGGAGACCCGTCAGACCTTCGCGAACATGCGAGCGGTGCTACTGGCGGCGGGAAGCTCGCTCGACCGGGTGTTCAAGTGCACGGTCTTCCTCGCCGACATCAGCGAGTACGAGGCTATGAACGAAGTGTATGCGACGGTCTTTCCGGTCGATCCTCCGGCACGCTCCACCGTGGCGGGCAGCGGGCTGGCGCTCGGCGCACGGGTGGAGATCGAGTGCATGGCGACAGCGGGGGAGGGGCATTAGGGGGAGCGGTACTTACCGGTAGTGGCGACAGGCGATAGGCGGGAACAGCAGGCTGCTGCCGGTCGCTGCTGAGCGATTCGCCCAGCGCCTGTCGCCTCGCGCCTCTCTGTCGCCCAGTTCAGCCGGTCGCCGCCGTGGTCGCGTCGAGCAGAGTCCACAGTCGGTCGAGCCAGTCGAGATGCTCCGGTTTCATGAGCACGGACCGCAGCGCGGTGACCGTCGGCTGATCGTGCGCGAAGGCGGTGCCCGCGGGATCGATCAGCCCCACGGGCAATTCCGCCAGCGCGAGGTGCAGGTGGCGCCGCGCTGCTTCGGCAAAGATCTGTCGAGAACGGCGCGAAGCCGCACTGGCCGATGCCTCCCGCGGCGCCCACACGACGATGTCGAGTTCCGGTCCAAGGCCCGCCACGAACCTCGGGTCTGCGGCGAGGCGGCGATGCCACTCCACGGCCGCCGTGCGTGACCGGCCGAGCATCGCGGCGAACTCACCCCCCCTGACCAGTGGCAAG
>JANMYS010000045.1:0-13724 GCA_031382385.1 Gemmatimonadota bacterium | reverse complement strand
CGGACACGAGATCTCTGGGGATAGAGCTGGGAGCGGCGGTCGCGGTGCCGGTTCCAGTCGACGCGGAAAACCGAGTCTACGCACGTAGACGCTTCTCCGGATGCTTTCGCGGACGAGGGTTCGATTCCCTCCGCCTCCACTCAGCAGTAAGCAGTAAGCAGTAAGCATTCAGCATTCAGCCGCCAGCTGTCAGCTCCTTGACGACTGGCGGCTGATTGCTTTTCCACGCTGACCGCTGACCGCTGACCGCTGGACGCTGATCGCTGACCGCTGAACGCTGAACGCCGCACGCTGACGGCTGGTTCTTCTGACGTAACACGTTGTGAATTCATTGTTTGCCGAGCCGATGGCAGGCCAGGAGGCTCGCGCCCTCCGGCGAGTACTCGCCGAAGGGGCGCACCTCGGCTGTGGATGCGCCGAGCCCAGCGGGGCATGCAGCAGTTGAGCCGCTGGTTCGGTGGAGGACATTTTGGGGGACCGCCGACGCCGAGGGAAGCGGCTGCGGCCGGTCAGGTAGTTGGCGTCCGAAGCGACGGAACTGCGTTGGAAGGCGGCGGGGAGACATCCCCGAGTGGCGGGCATCGGCGGAAAAGCAGCCGACCACGCCCGTCGAGTGGTGGGCATCCGCGGAAAAGCAGCCGACCACGCCCGTCGAGTGGTGGACCTCGCCGGGGAAGTAACGGACCTAGTCTTCCTGAGTGGTGGACCTGTCCGGGAATGCAGCCGACCACGCCCGTCGACTGCCGGACTCTCCCGGAAAAGCAGTCGACCACCCCCGTCGAGTGGCGGGCATTGTCGGGAAAGCAGCCGACCACGCCGTTCCAGCGCCGGGAATCGTCGGAGAAGCTGTCGACCAGGCGTCCTTGAGTGCCGGACCAATCCCGAGTGGAAACCGAAAGGGTGCTTCGGGTGGTGGCTATCTCTGGACAACCGGCAGAACCGGACTTCCCGAGCGCAAGGCTAGCGTCGAGGACGGTCGATTCGGCTCGTCCAGTCGAGATGTGTTCGATGATCTTGAGCGTTCTCATTCGCTCGTGGCCTGCTCCGTCGGCATCCGGAAACGTTCCTGGAACCACGCTTGCCACACCGGCGTCTCCCGGGCGACGCGCTCGCCCGCCTGATCACCGTACAGATACAGGTTCATGGCAACCATGCTCGGACAGCCGGGGAAGCCGGCGATGCCGAGAGCCGCAACGCCCGGCGCCGGCTGGTCGATGCGCAGCAGCGCGTCGAACGGATCCTGGGTGACGTACTCCACTACACCACTGAGCGGCGGGACACCGGCGGGGGCCGCGAATCGCTGCCCGACGCGCATGCCCTTCAGGCCAAATGTCGCGGTCAGCGCTTCCCAGCTTTCTGCGTCGGTACCCGGGGCGGGAGCCCTGAACTCCCTCATCGCGGAAGGTTGACCGCGGAAGTGCGCGAGATAGAGCTGCAGGAGTTTCAGGAAGCTGGCAAATCCCTGGCTCGCGCTCTCCAGCTGGATGTCCCAGTCGTCCGTGCTCGCGAAAAGGCTCTGGACAATGCGGACGACGCAGATGCCGCCTCCGCGCGCTTCAACGGTCCATTCGTCGGCAATGGGCGGCGAACCGGGGAGCCAACCGGCCGCCGTCCGGGAAAAAGTTCGGGGCGGATCCCACGCAGTCACCTCGGAGCGCATCTCCATCCCACCGAAGGTCACCTTCACCGCGACGGGCTTCCCGTTGCGCTCTTCGATCTCGGTTGGCACGAACCACGACGAAATCCCCGGGCCGGTGGCGATCGCCTGCCAGACTTCCTCCGGTGTGCCAGCGACTTCGAATTCCATGGTCATGGACCGGCGTCCGGACGGCTCCATTCTTACGCTCATGACAGTTGCTCCTTGGGAAGGGTTCTATCTGGGAGAGGGTGCGCCACGACCACCAGCCGATGCGCGCGGCCGCCGGGGGTGGATGCGTCGTGGTATTTCGAAACGAGTGTCGCGATGGCTTCAGTGAGTTCTTGGGTGAATGCGGCGCGCTCGGTCGGCGACCGGAACCGCACCTCGGTATCCACCGCCAGGGTCGCCAGGCGTTTGCCCGCCTCGCTCGCACGACGAACCAGGTCGCTCACCTCGCGGATGACACGTGCGCCCAGGGCGATGAGATAGCTCGCGGACAGCCGATCGACTTCCCGATCCGGATCGATGGCGACCGGGCCGAGGGCGCCCGGTGAAACAACGTAGGACGCGGCCGTCGCCACGAGCAGCCGTTCCGTGAGTCCGCCCCACTTGCGTTCGTCGGCCAGCTGAACCAGCCCGTGCGCCTCCAGCGCGTTCAGGTGGTAGCTGACTTTCTGCCGGGCCAGGCCAACCCGCGCGGCCAGCGTCGCCGCCGAGGCAGGGGCGGCCAACTCGGAGAGGAGTCGACTGCGTATGGGATCGAGCGCCACGGTCGCCGCGGCCGGATCATCGATGACTTGGACGTCGAGCATGAGGAGATAGTACCAGTGACAACTTTTGTTGTCAAGGAGCGCCCAAGACTGTTCCGGTCGAGTTCGCGGAGGCGATGGCGTGTCGCAGCGACTGCGGCTACTGGGGTCCGGCCGGCCGATGCTCCGGGACGAAATAGGCGAGCGGGATCACAAGGAAGATCGCGTAGGACAGCCAGATCGAGAGGTAGGCGAGGGGGACCGACGCCGCGTACAGCACAAATGTGGTGACATTCTTCCGGTGGGCCCGCCCGTGGTACCCCGTCAGGCTCGCGTCGTGGGCGTGTTGCCGGGCCACCGCCAGTCGCAGCAGTCCGAACGCGGCGGAGGCCAGCGCGAGCAGGCCGCCGTACATCGCCACCGCGAGTGGCGCCGTGTGGTTCTCCCCCATGTACCCGGTGACGAACGGGATCAATGACATCCAGAAGAGGAGGAGGTTGTTGGTCCAGAGCAGGGCGGCGTCAGCGCGGAGCGCAGTGTGGAGCAGGTGGTGGTGATTGACCCACATGATCGCGACGATCAGGAAGCTCATCAGGTAACTCAGGAACACCGGCGTGAGCTGGAGCAGGGCCGAGGCGCTGGTGTCGTGCGGAACCTTGAGTTCCAGCACCATGATCGTGATGATGATCGCGATCACGCCATCGCTGAACGCCTCGACTCGGCCCGTTCCCAACGTGACGTCCGCCTACTTGCCGGCGGTGACGGGAATCGTCACCCGGGTCTTCTCCCACTCCAGCACCAGGTTCGTCGCGCCGCCGGCACCCGCCTCCGCCCGGATGGTGAACGTCTCAACCGGCGTTGCGATGGCCGCGCTCGGGACGATACCATGGCCCACCTCCTGCGCCTTGACCGCATCGGTGTAGCCATGCTCCTCGCCCCACTGGGTGATGGAGCGGTTCACGATGACGTGCCACTCCTTCGCACCAGGAATGGTGTAGATCGAATACGATCCCGCCGGCACGGCGACCCCGGCAATAACCAGCGGGCCGGTCGTGTGGATCATGGTCGGCTCATTGGCGCCGGTGCGCCAGAGCTTGTCGAACGGCACCGCCTCCCCGCCGATCATCGTGCGGCCGCGGGTGGAAGGACGGCCGTAGCAGAGCTTCACATCGGCGGTGGCCACCTTGAAGCTGATCGAATCCAGCGGGCTCTTCCGGCTCGCCAGCGGCAGGTTCTTCGTGTTCATGGTGATGCAGCCCGGCGCAGCAGCCGGCAGCGGATTCGGATGGGCGGCGGTCAGGGTGAGTGTGGTAGCGAGAAGGGCGACGAGCATGACGAACCTCACTGCGTTGAAGGATGCCCACCGGCGTTCGAGTCGAGCAGCTGGAAGGCGGTTAGCGCCCGGGCCAGCGCGTCATCCGCGCTGGCCGCGAGCACATTCAGGTGTCCCATTTTCCGCCCGGGACGGGGCGCGGTCTTGCCATACAGGTGGAGATGGACCTGCGGGTCCCTGAGCGCGCTGGCCCAGTCTGGCGTGCCGCTGGACCAGAGATCGCCCAGCAGATTGACCATGGCCACCGGTGAGAGGAGCTGGGTCTCTCCCAGCGGCATCTCGGTCACGGCGCGCACCTGCTGTTCGAATTGATCGGTGGCGCAGGCGTCGAGGGTGTAGTGCCCGCTGTTGTGCGGCCGCGGCGCCATCTCATTGACCAGCAGGCGACCGCCGTCGACCACGAAGAACTCCACCGCCATCGTGCCAACGTAGTCCATGGCGCGGGCCAGCGTGGCAGCAGCCTTTCGGGCCTGATCGGCCACCGCTGGAGGGACCCGGGCGGGAACCACGGTCGTGAACAGGATCCCGTCGACGTGATGATTCTCGGCAACGGGAAAGGTGACCACCGTGCCATCGGCGCCGCGCGCCAGGACGACGGACACCTCCTGCTCCAGCCGCACCCGGCGCTCGAGGACGCAGGGCTGACCACCAAAGGCCGCGAAGGCGTGCTCCAGCTCTCGGAGCGAATTCACCGCCGACTGTCCCTTGCCATCGTACCCGAGCCGGCTGGTCTTCAGCAGGGCGGGGGCGCCAATGGCCACGAACGCCGCTGCGCAGTCAGCGTAGGAGGTGACCGGGTGGAAGGGCGCAGTCTCCAAGCCCTGCGCCTGGGCAAATCGTTTCTCCGTCACCCGGTCCTGGGTGATGGCCACCGCCTCCGGCCCCGGGCGGACCGGCCCGAACTGGCGCAGGAAGGTGAGACTCGCCGCCGGAACATTCTCGAATTCCGTGGTGACCGCGGCACACGCTGTTCCCAGTTGTGTGAGCGCCGTTGTGTCGGTGTAGTCGGCACGGATGTGGCGTGTGGCGATGCGGCCGGCGGGGCTCGCGGGGTCAGGGTCGAGGACGATGACCTCATAGCCCATCCGCTGAGCCGCCTGGGTGAACATCCGTCCGAGCTGCCCGCCGCCGAGCAGGCCGAGGGTGGCCCCCGGCTGGATCACGTGGCGTCCGGGAGCGAGAGGCCCAACACGCGATCGGTCTGGGTGCGGCGGAACAACTCGAGTTTCTCGGCCAGAACGGCGTTGGACCGGGCGAGGAGGGAGATGGCGAAGAGGCCGGCATTCCGTGCCCCTGCCTCACCGATGGCGAACGTGGCAACGGGAATGCCCCCAGGCATCTGCACGATGCTGAGCAGGCTGTCGAGCCCGTTGAGATGCTTGGAGGGGACCGGCACGCCAAGGATGGGGAGTGTCGTCTTGGCGGCGAGCATGCCGGGGAGATGGGCCGCGCCGCCGGCGCCGGCGATGATGCACTGGAGTCCTCGCCCCTCGGCCTGCTCGGCGTAGCGATAGAGCAGGTCCGGCGTCCGGTGCGCCGATACCACTTTGGACTCGTGCGCCACGCCAAACGCGGTGAGCTCCGCGGCGGCATGCTGCATCACAGCCCAATCCGACTCGCTGCCCATCACGATGCCTACCAGCGGCCCGGCCATGCGCGCCTCACAGAGTGCGGGAGTGGGACGGGCGGAATAAATCCGTGTCGCGCCATCGGGGCAAGCGGCACCTCAGACCGCCGGGTGGCGGAAGATGAAATAGACCGCGCCGAGAATGCAGAGCCCGGCGTAGACGTAATCCAGCTTGAACGGCTGCTTCATGTAGAAGATCGCGAAGGGCACGAACACCGTGAGGGTGATCGCCTCCTGCAGGATCTTGAGCTGCCCCAAGTTGAGCGTGGTGTAGCCGATCCGGTTGGCCGGGACCTGGAACAGGTACTCGAACAGCGCGATTCCCCAGCTGATCAGGGCGGCGATGTACCAGGGGCGATCGGCGAGGTTCTTCAGGTGGGCATACCACGCGAACGTCATGAAGACATTGGAGAGGACCAGCAGACCTGCGGTCCGAAGCAGCACGGACTCGATGGGAGCCTCCGGGGTGTGAGTTTGGTGGAGCGCGCCGCGCGGGAGTTGGGCGATGCTGGTCCGGAGTCGCCGGTGGACGACTCCGGACCGCAGGCCTGCTACTTCACCTCCTCCTGCAGCTTGAACACCATCGCGGCCAGCACGCCTCCCGCCAGCGGCCCGACGAGGTAGAGCCAGAGGTTGGCGAAGGAGCCGCCACCGATCAGTCCGCGGACCAGCGTGGGGCCGATGCCGACGGCGGGATTGAATGCCCCGCCCGACACTCCCCCACCGGCGAAGGCCGCGACAACGATGGTAAAGCCGATGGCCAGTCCGTAGAAGGAATTGCCCTTGGTCGACGGATGGGTCGCGGTGTTGAGGACGACCAGCGCCAGGGCGAAGGTGAACAGGAACTCCACCAGGAGGCTGGCAAGGACACTGGCGGTCGGCGACGGGTCCGGGGCAAACGTCTGGCCGAGGATAACGTAGACCAGCAACGACGCCGTGATCGCACCCATGATCTGGCTCACCCAGTAGGGCAGCAGCTCCTTGCGCTCCAGTTTTCCCCGCAGCATCGCGGCGAGGGAGACCGCCGGATTGTAGTGGCCGCCGGAGATATGGCCGCCCATGTACACCATGATCATCAGCGAGCAACCGATCGCCAGCGGGGCCATCGCCACCTGACCGAGCACGGTCAGTCCGATGGTGAGCACCAGGAACATCGTGCCGATAAACTCGGTCAGGTACTTGGTCATGGGCCGGTTCAGTGGAGGGTGAGGTGCCGGCCGGTCGGCGGCACCGTCGCGTCATCCTGCGGGCGCAGGGAGCGGGTGCGAAGTTGTCAGCCGGTCCGGGCTCGCCGCAAGGGGGCCGCCGGCCTTGGAGTTTCACTGCTGGCGCCGGTTCCCGGCGTCGGCTAGTTTCGCCTCCTCCTTATTTGGGTGGGTACAGGATGGCAAAGGAAGGTCTCTCGTGGGGTGGCATTGGGCTCCGACTGCTGGGGGCAGTGGTGCTGGTGTACGCCACCTACAATCCGCAGGGCATCTCCTTCTTCCACTGGGCGATTGAGCCGAAGGCCGGAGAGTCAGGCCTCACCGGGATTCTCCACGGCTTCACGCCGCTCAAGGCCTTTGCCGGACTCGCCCTCGTCGCCGCCTGGGTGGTGTTCCTGCAGGCGGCGCGGCGCTCCCTGGGCGCGGGTGGGGCCATCCTCGTGGCGGGGCTGTTCGGCTGCACCATCTGGGCGATGATCTACTACGGCATGATTTCGCCAACCAGCAGCAAGGCGATTGCCCACCTGATCCTGATTGCGGTGAGCCTCGTACTGGCGATTGGCATGAGCTGGTCGCACATCAGCCGCCGGCTGTCCGGCCAGATGGACACCGACAACGTCGGCTGAACCAGCAGGAGCGGGGCCGGCGCCCGCCGGAGCTCCGCGGTGGATCAGGGCTGGTGCATGTGGTCATGGCCGGCGGCCCGGTGGTCCATCCGCTGGAACGCAAGGAAGGCGTGGATGGCAGCGATGGCGCTCGAGTCCGCGCTGCTGATCCGGAGTTCGGCGCCCGAGGGAATGTCGTGCGCCGTGTAGCGGATGCCTCCCCGCAGTCGCGCCATCTCGGCCGTTCCTGGTACTTCGATTCCGTGCACCTCTGCCGGTCCGTGAAACACCCCCACCGCAAAGCTGTCATTGATTGATCGCAGGTGGCGGCGAATCGTGGTCGCGCCCTCTGTGTCGGCCGGATCCAGCATCCGGTAGACGATACGACCGCCATCCGGCAGCTCCTCGAAGCGATGTTCCGACGCGTCCTGACCCACCCCCATCACCACCGCGCCGCGCGCTTTCATGGCGGCGAAACTGCTGTCGGCGGCCGGGCTCGTCGCTGGCGCAGACTGCGCGCTGCCGAGGGTGGGAGCCACGAGCGCGAGGAGAACGATTCGGCAGACGGGTAACGACATGGGCAATCCTACGTGGCGGGGTTCGCGGGCGGTACCGCGCCGCGGCCGAACATCAGTCGCCCGCTCGCGCGGAACCCGAGCACGATGACTGCGACCACGGCGATGAGGCAGAAGAGGGGAATCACGACGGCGAGCAGGGCGGTGACGGTGGCGCCGACCAGCTCGCCGGTCGAGACCACGGGGTTGGCCAGTCCGCCGGTGAAGGCGGCCGACTTGAGCCGGAGCAGCACCGACGCGCCCTGAATCAGGCCAGCGAGGCCGCCGCCCCCGAGAAGCGTGACGGTCCACTTGAGCAGCGGGGGGAGGTCGGTGAGCACTGAAGCGGAGGCCAGCATTCCCGCCAGGACCGCGGCCGGGGTGGCGACGGTATCGAGGGCGTAATCCAGCCAGGGGACGTAGTAGGCACCGATCTCGAGCAGCGTGGCGGCGCCGAAGCCCATCAGGGCCGGCCAGCTGCCCAGCCAGGCAAAGCCGGCCGCGAGCGGGAGGTGGCCCATTCTGGCGGCCACTCCGGCGATCAGCAACGGGACGAACACCCGGAAACCGCAGGCCGCTGCCAGCCCGAGTCCCGCGGCGATACTGATGACGGCCTCGGTCAGGTGAGTGCCGTCGATCGGCATCGTCGGGATCAGCTGGCAGGGGGGCTGAGGCGCCCGATCCGCTCGTGGACCTGCTGCATGAGGATCTGGAGCTCGGAGTGTTCCGCGTGCATCGTCTTACCACCCTCGGTGTCGAAGTCCGCCACGATGGCGCGCAGGATGTCGATACCGCGCCGGAGCCGGAAGCGGACAATAAACCCGGGGTAGTTGGTGGAGCGCGAGGCGGAGAGAATCGCCCAGACGCTGGTCCGGAGATTGTCCACCGCGCGCTTGAGGTCCTCCAGCCCATCGGGCGTCTGGCCGCTGCGGGCCAGCTGGGTATCGATCGTCGTCAGCTGGCCCCGGAGCTGGCGGATCTCTTCGGCAAGGGATTCGGGGATCACAGCGTCTTCCGCACCCGGTCGAATCCTGCCTTGATCTCATCGGCCAGCTGCTTCGCTACGTCGCCGACATCCTCCATGGCGTCCTTCGCCTCGGTGGTGGCAGCGTCGGCCTTGATCTTGAGCTGCTGGATCTTTTCATCCAGCCTGCCGACCTGGTCGTGGGCCTCTTTCGTGCCCAGCTTGATCTGCAGCTTGAGTTCGTCGCGCTCGCGCTCCAGGGTCGACACCAGTTCCTGCCACTTCTGGTTCCAGCCGCTCATAACTCCTCCTCGTCAGGGGGCTCGCCCAGCTGGGCTGAAAAGTAGCCGGGCGCCCCTCAGGGCTGCGAGGGGCGCAGTACCCGCAGGCTCCTGGTCGCACTGAAGCGCCCGCCAAAGCGGGTCGCGCCGGCCTGCTGCAGCGCAGGGGCGTGCCCAGCGCGATACCGCTCGTACGCCTCCTGCGACGCCGCCAGGTACTCCATCACGAAGGTGACCATGCCCGGGGCAGGGGCGGGTTCCGACTCCCGCGCCACCTCGCACCTGACAAAGCAGCCGGTCGCCATGACCGCAGGCAGGTGCTCTCCCTCCATCCAACCGACCCATTCCGCCTCATCACTTGCGGCGAGAGTGACCCGCACGCTGTAGAGCACGGGCGGCGGCCCCACACGACCCGTCCCGGCCCGAGACTCCAGCTCCCGCAGCACCGCCAGCGCCCGCTCGGCATCCGCTGTCGCGACGAACAGGTGATCGTGCCGCAGCGCCGCAACGGCGTTGCAGGAGATGCCCGCCTGGGTCAGCGCGGTACTCACGGCGGCGAGGAACCCCACCGCCTGTAGGTCGGAATGGACGGTGAGGGTGATCCGGCGACCTAGCCACGCGACAACGAGCCCCGCCCGCTCCGCCGCTTCAGCCTCGATGATCACGGTAGTACCCTCTGCCTCATGGAATACCATGAGGGGCTGGAGCCCTGCGGCGAGGCCGGCAGGTGGAGCGGGACAGAAGGCCCAGCATGACGCATCCAGTACGGGAGACATCGTCGCCAGCAATCGTTCCAGCTCCCGTTCGCCCCGTGACAGGGGTGTCAGGTCCCCACTCACCCTGGGACGCGCCGCCCGATCAGGTGGACTGCCAGTGCGCCGAACGCACCAGCCACCGCCGCGGCCGCCGTACCGACACCGATGGTGAACGCGGGAATGTCGCCCAGGAAATACGAGACGATTGTCCCGATCAGTCCGCCAACACCGCCGGCCAGCACTCCGTTCTTCGCCGCCATCCCAGCGCGCTGATGCCCGCCGAGCGCGGCCAGCACCCCGGCAATGCCGCCGATGCCGGTGCCCGCAATGGGGAAAAGTTGGGCGATGGCAGACGAATAGTGGCCCGCGATGACCATCGCCAGCTGGAGTCCGGTGCCCAGGATCATCGGCCGGAGCAGTGAACTGCCGCTGGCGCCGGTGCTCATGCGGGTCTCCCTGGTGCGGACGAGTGGGCGGTCACCTACCGGACGTCGTACAGGTAGCTGTTGAGCTGGGTGATCGTCATCTCCTGCTCGTCAAGCCGAAACGCCAGCAGGTCGCCGATCGTGATCACCCCGGCCAGGGTGTCCCCGCTCAGCACCGGCAAATGGCGGATGCGCTGCTGCGTCATGAGCGCGGCGCACTCGTCGATCTTGGTCTCCGCCCGTGCGGTGACCAGGCGCCGCGACATGACCTCGCCCACCAGTGTGACAGACGGGTCCTTCTGCTCGGCGACCACGCGCACCATGAGATCGCGTTCGGTGAAGATGCCGCGCAAGCTGGCACCTTCCATGACCACGACCGCCCCGATGCCGCGCTGATTCATCAGGCGGGCGGCCTCGAGGACGGTGGTCTCGGGAGCGGCAGTGACAACGAGCGTGCCCTTGCGGGCGAGTATATCGCGGACAGCGGGCATGCCGGCCTGACTGTTGGGGATGCCGCGATCATACCGGCTGGGACCGGCACGCGCCAGACGGCGGCGCCGGCCTCAGGGGCCTGGATCGGGCGGAGGCGTCCCCGAGTCCCGCGGTTCCACGACGGTGGCGCCCCAACCGTCATACTCACCACCCGCCGCACTCGCCAGCGCCGAGAGGCGGATGCGGAGTCGTCCCAGTTCGATCACGTCGGGGCACAGCTGGCGCGTCGCGAGGCAGAGCCACTCACTGCCCTTCTCGTCCGGCGAGACCCGCGTCATGAACCCGTCGGTGCGGAGCGTCGTGGCGACGTTCTCTGCGGCGGCCGCAGTCGGGAGGTAGAGGTAGAATTCGAGGTCGTGCGGTTGCCGCAGGTCGGAGCCGGCGCGCGCCAGCGCGGCCAGGGTCGCGGCATCGGGTTCGGCGGCCTCACGCGCCGCGCGACGGCTGCCGTTGAGCATGAGGCCAAGTCCCACCAGACCCATCACCAGCAGAAAGGCCAGCGACACCGCTCAGACCCCCGCGGGGGGATTCATGCGCTCGGCGAGTGCGGTGAAGCCCTCCGCCACACCGGCCCCGGTCCGCGCACTGGTGTGAATCACGGTCCAGCCCAGGGCGTGGAACGGCGCCAGCGCTTCAGCGGTCACGCGCCACCGTTCAGCGAGGTCATGCTTGTTGAGCAACAGGACAAAGGGGAGGTCCAGCATCCGGTCGTGGGTGCGCTGCTGGAGGTCGTGGGCGATGTGGAGGGTGTCGGGATTGGTCCCGTCGGCGACGAGCAGGTAGCCGGCCGCCCCGCGCAGGTAGCGCGGTCGCACGGAGCGGAGCTTCGTCTCGCCCTCGATATCCCACAACGCCATCGCGATCTGGTGGCGGCCGACGGGCACCACCTTGCGGTCCACCTTCACGCCGATCGTCGAGTGGTAGCGCTCCGAGAAGATCCCCTCGACCAGTCGCCGCACGAGGCTCGTCTTGCCGACGCCCGCCGCGCCCAGCATGCAGACCTTGCGTTCGAAGATCGTCATCGCGGCACTGTCACGGGTCGGAGGAGGAGGGGGCCAGGAGCAGGGCGATCGCCTCCAGCTGGTCCCGTTTGAGATCCACCTTGACGCCCCCCACTTCCAGCCGCGCCTTTGGTGCCGCCATCAGCGGCCGCAGCTCCGCTGCCGGCAGGATGAAGGTGAGGGTGTGGTCGGTGGTCTGGATGTGGTTGTGGACATGGGAGCGCGTCGCCACGGCGAGGACGGACCGAATTCCCGGCGCTGTCAGGGTGAGCACGTTGGTCGTGGTGTACCGGGGCGACTGCGTCCGGAATTCGATGAGCACGTCCCCCGGTTCCGCCGGCGCAGTCCGCCCGGCGTAGCTGAGCGCGACCGTGACGCGCGGCTTGTGGAAGTGGAGGAAATATCTGCCCCGCTGCACTTCCACGCTCCCGGTGGTCGAATCAGCGGTGGAGTCGTAGGTCACCCGGATCGGGTAGGGCGCCGGGGCCGGTGTGATCTGGGCGAGAGCCGGCCCCGCCGTGACGAGCAGCGCCAACCCGATGGCCACGCGTTGCTGCATTGGCATCGCTGAAGATCCTCCGCTGGCAGGTGCCCGCTCAGGAACGGCGGGAGCGCGCGGCCGGCTTCCACTGGAACCGGGACAGCGAAATCCGCCCTCCCAGAGTGACGTCCACACCCTCGGCCAGCAGCCGGAACTGCTGGTCGAGTCCGCCACTATTCGGCGGCAGACTCACCCGGCCGGCGCTGTTGATGACCCGATGCCACGGGACAGCGCTACCGCTGGGAAGCGCGTGCAGGGCATAGCCGACCTGGCGAGCCCGTCCGGCCAGCCCCGCCACCGCCGCCACCTGGCCGTAAGTCGCCACCCGGCCGCGCGGGATTCGCCGCACGACGGCGTAGATCCGGTCATAGGCCCCGGGCACCCCATTCGCCCGGGGATCACCCTCACCCATCGACCGGGCGGGCAGAGGCGAGCGCCGGCAGTGCCATCGCTCCGATGGGCGTCGCATCGCCGGTCACGACCCGCCGGTGATAGTCCACCTGGCCAAGGTGATAGGCGAGGTGGGTCACCAGGTGGAGCAGGAGGTCGTCGGTGGCGTACCGGTGGCCGGCGAGCGGGAGCGGGAACTCCCGCTGCAGATCGGCGGCAGTCAGCCGCTCCAGGGTCTGCCTCACATCGGCTTCGGCCGCGGCGAGACTGGCCGCCAGTTCCGCGCGGGACAGGTTTCGGGCCGCGAACTCACGGTCCCGGTCGCGCACGTAGCCGGTGCCGCCGAGGGTCGCTCCCACGAAATGACGCAGATTTCCGGCGACATGAAGCGCGAGCGTTCCCGCCGAGTTAGGCAAGCCGGGCGGCTGGCGCCACGGCAGGGCGTCGTCGGGGTAGGCGTCGATCGACCGGCGCAGGGCCTGCAGGTCCCGGGTCAGGAGCGCGGCCACGCGGGCGAGGAAATCGGCAGTCTCAGGCATGGGCATCGCGCTCCATGATCCGGCGCAGGTGGTGGGCCGTGTGGTAGACGGTGAAGGCCAGCATGTCGCGCACCGTGAGCAGGCCGAGCAGCGGATGGGGCAGCTGGTACCGGTCCAGGGCCGCGTCGGGCCAGCGGCCGAAGGCGTTGACCAGGTCCACCGTCGCGCGCGACCACTCCGCCAGGATTTCCCTGCGGCGCGCCTCGGGGTCGGCCGGGAGCGGCTCGGGCGAGGGGGCAAAACGCCCCGCCGTTCCGCCGGAGGCCAGCAGGGCGAGATAGCGAACCCGAATGCGCTCGAAGCCCTCCGAGCCTCCGCGGTGGCGGCCGAAGCGCAGGCCCAGCATCAGGCGGGGAAGGTTTAGCGCCTTCGCCAACGGCCTGGTGGCGCGAGTGAGGTGCCGAATATGGCCCTCCGGCGCCCAAGCGGTGCCTTGTGCCGTGAAGAACCAGCCCGCCGGCGGGACGGTGAAACGGGCGTGTCCTTCGGCGAGAAGGGCACCGAGCGCAGTCCCGAACTCGGTCGGTGTTTGCGGCGTGCCGGTCGGGAACGCCTGGGGCAGGGGAGGGACGGTCACGAAGCCCGGCGGCCGGTGGACTCCTCGGGATCGCCAGCCACCGCAGC
>JANMYS010000043.1:0-12073 GCA_031382385.1 Gemmatimonadota bacterium | reverse complement strand
GGTCGACTCGATACTGGGAGCGGCGGCTCAGGGCCGGTTTCACTGCCCGGGTTGCGATCAGCCGACCGAACGCCGACGGCATCGCTGCGGCCGGACCACCCGCCACTCCGGAGGGCTGGCATGGCTGACGAACGACGGAGTGAACGCCCTCGCCACCGGCGCGGCCACCGTGCTGGGCTGGTGGGTCTCGCGCTGATCGCGCTGCTGCTCCTGACCAGCTGCAGCGCCACCTCCCGCCCGCCACTCGATGTGGGCGACGGATCCGGTGGGGGCGGCGGCGGTCCAGTGACCTTTCCCGGCGGGGGAGGAAGCGGCGGCGGCGGCGGAAGTGGCGGCGGCAACATCGACCCGGCGCTGGTCGGCCGGTGGCAGGTGACCTTCCTGATCGACCTGGTGGGCGACCTGCAGACGTTCACCACCACCTGGACCCTGGGCGCGAGCGGGAACTGCCAGCAGCGGATCGTCACCTATTCGAATCTTGCCGGCTCGAGCGACACGACAACCCGCGGCTGTACCTTTCGCATGGCGAATTTCGCCATCGACGTGACCTTTTCCGGGGCGACCGGGCCGGTGCGCTACCCCTACGACTTCCCCGGCTTCTCCCCGACCCGCCTCCTGCTCGGCGGGGTCGAGTACCGGAAGCTCTAGGGCGGCTCCCCGCCTGTGTCGTGGTGGCACCGGATTTCTTTATTAGAGCCTTCTCAGGCTGACTGATCGGATCGTGCTGCACCATGTCGCGTCACCCTGATGTGCTCGTTGCCGGCGCCGGACCGGCCGGCAGTGCCACGGCGATCCACCTCGCCCGGGCTGGCCACCATGTGGTCGTGATCGACCGCGCCCGATTCCCCCGCGACAAGGCGTGTTCCGAGTACCTGAGCCCGGAATGTGTGCACCAGCTCGACGGACTCGGGCTGCTCCCCACCTTGCGCCAGGCCGGCGCCCAGCCACTGCACGGGACCCGGGTCTTTGCCCCGAAGGGCTCCACCCTCATCGGCCGCTTCGCCGAGGCCGACCCGCGCTGCGCCAACGCCGCCGGGCTGGCGGTCTCGCGCCGTATCCTCGATCAGCAGCTGGTGGACGCGGCCCGCGCAGCCGGCGCCGAGGTGCGGGAAGAGACGACGATTGAGGAGCTGGTGTACGACGGTGGCGCCGTCGCCGGGGCGGTGGTGCGCGACACGCAGGGTGGCCGCACCACGATCCGCTCCCGGCTCCTGGTCGGCGCCGACGGCCTGCGCTCGGTGGTGGCCCGGCGGCTGGGTCGCCGCCGTCACGGCATGCCGTCGCGGCTGGCGTTCGTCGCGCATGTCGCCGGCGTGCCCGGCCTGGAGGGCCTGGCGGAGATGCATGTCGGCCCCGAAGGCTATGTCGGCCTCAACCGCATCGGACCGGACCTCGCCAATGTCGCCCTGGTGGTGCCGCAATCCCGAATCGAGGCCGCCCGCGGCCGACCCACCGACTACTTCTTCGAACTGCTCGAGCGCTTTCCCGGCGTGGCCGGTCGGGTCCGCGCCGAGCGCCTGGTGCGTGAAGTCATGGTGACGGGGCCGTTCGCCGCCTGGTCGGGGCGGGTCACCGCCGACGGTGCGCTGCTGGTTGGCGATGCCGCCGATTTCTTCGACCCCTTCACCGGCGAGGGGATCTGCTCCGCGTTGCGTGGCGCGGTGCTCGCCGCTGACGCCGTCCACCCGGCACTGCTGGCTGGCGGCGCCGTGACGGCGCGGATGCTGGAGGCGTACCGGCTTGAACGGCGGCGGGCGTTCCTCGGCAAGTGGACCGTCGAGCGACTGGTGGGGTATGGCATGTTCGTCCCCGCCCTCTTCGACCGCGCCGTCGGCCGGCTGGAGCGCCGCGGGCTGGCGCATACCTTTATCGGCGTGACCGGCGACATGCTCCCTGCCCGCGCCATCCTCAATCCATGGTTCCTCGCCCGCATGGTGCTGTGATCCGCCCCGATCTGGATGGCGCCGCCTTTCGCCACCTGCTGTCCCGCTTCGCCACCGGCGTCACCGTGCTCACCACGCGGGATGATGCCGGCCATCCAGTGGGGATGACCGCCTCGAGCCTGACTTCGGTTTCGCTGACGCCGCCGCTGGTCTCGGTCTGCGTCGATGTCACCGCCGACATGCACCGCGCCCTCGGCGCCGGCCCGCCGTTCGTGATCAACATCCTCGCCTCGGGACAGGAGGAGCTCTCGCGCCGCTTCGCGGTGATGCCGGCGCCCGACCGGTTCACCGGCCTGCCCTACCGTGCAACGGAGGATGGCCTGGTCATCCTCGAGGGCGTGCTGGCGCACATCGAGTGCGAAAAGTTCACCGAGGTGCCGCTGGGCGACCACACCCTGTTCGTCGGCCGGGTCACCGGCGGGAGTGCGGGTAACGGTGAGCCACTGCTGTATCACCGCGGGGGTTACGCCACCCTGCGTCGCCCATGACTGCCACCCCTCTGCAGGGGCTCTCGCTCGCCGCCGGCGACGAGCTGCTGGATCATCCCGACGCCGATCCCGCCGTCGTGCGGGATTCGCTCCGCCATATCAGCACCGCCAACCGCTGGTTCGGCGGCTGGTGGGCGGTGCGCCACGGGCTGAGCCACCTGCTGGCCGGTGTCCCGCCGGGCACCCGCCTCACGCTGCTCGATATCGGCACCGGCGCCGGCGACCTGCCACTCAGGGCGGTGGCCTGGGCAGCGCGGCGTGGCATTACCCTCGTCCCGTTCGGCGTCGAGCGGCATCCTGCGGCGGCACGGCTCGCCCGGCAGCAGGGGGTACCGACACTGCTCGGCTGTGCCGGCGCGCTGCCGGTCCGCGCTGGCGGCGTGGACATCGTGATCGCCAGCCAGCTGGTCCATCACCTGGCACCGGCCGCGATCATCGACTGCTGCCGCGCCGCCCATGCCATCGCGCGCCACGGGGTGATCATCGCCGACCTGCGCCGTTCCCCCATCGCCCTCGCCGGATTCTGGCTGGGCTCACGCCTGTTCGGCTTCGATGCCGCCACCAAGGCCGACGGCCTCACCTCGGTGCGCCGCGGCTTCACCGCGCCGGAGCTGACCGACCTGCTGCGGCGGGCGGGGATCGTGTCCCGCGTCGAACAGCGGCCGGGGTTCCGCCTGGTGGCGGCGTGGCGCACGGCGGCCGCATGAGGGTTGTGGATGAGGGGCATATCAGGGCGGCACCGGCCCGGGTCTTTGCAGCGGCGAAGGATGTCGAGCGGTGGCCGGCGATTCTGCCGCACTATCGCTGGGTCCGGACGCTGGAACGTCACGCCGACCGGGCCGTGGTCGAGATGAGCGCGAACCGGCCGTTCGGTCCGCTCAACTGGCCCACCTGGTGGGTGTCCGACATGTGGGTGGACGAGGCGCGGCAGGCAGTGCGCTACCGGCACATCCGCGGCATCACCCGCGGGATGGATGTGGTCTGGCAGGTCGTGCCGGAGGGTGAGGGCACGCACGTCACCATCATCCACGAATGGGATGGCCCGCCCTGGCCGCTGATCCGCTGGATCGCGGCGAACTGGGTGATCGGCCCGGTGTTCGTGCATGGAATCGCATCCCGTACATTGGCAGGCATCCGACGGTCGCTGGAAGCCGCAGGCGCGGGCGCGGGCGCATTGACGTAGGGATCGACCACTGGTGTGAGCATCCACCAGCTGATTTGTCCCGCGCTTCTTGTGGGCCGACCGGTGGTCGGCCTCGACACATGCCCCGACGCCCGGAATCAACGCGGGTAAGGGCCGACCGCCGGTCGGCCCCTAGGACATAACCATGGAATCGCAATGAACAATGCAC
Organism: Gemmatimonadota bacterium; assembly: GCA_031382385.1. Lineage (GTDB taxonomy): Bacteria > Gemmatimonadota > Gemmatimonadetes > Gemmatimonadales > GWC2-71-9 > JADJOM01. The sequence goes on along the minus strand of JANMYS010000043.1, from coordinate 8,290 downwards.
GTCGCGTCGTCATCACCGGCATCGGCGCCGTCACGCCGATCGGCACCGGCGTGGACGGGCTGTGGCAGGGACTCGAGGCCAAGCGTTCCGTGGTCCGGACCGTCACCCGCTTCGATCCCTCGCCGTTTCGCTCCCACATTGCCGCCGAAGTCCCCGATTTCCGGGCGGCAGATTTCATGGAGGCACGCCGGACCAAGCGGCTCGACCGCTTCGGCATGTTCGCCATTGCGGCGGCGCGCATGGCGCTCGACGACGCCCGGATCGACCTGGCCACCGAAGACCGTGACCGGATCGGCGCCATGATGGGCACTGCTCTGGGCGGCGTGGGATACGCCGAGGAGCAATACCCCAACTACCTGCGCGAGGGGGTGCGCGGCGTGAATCCGGCGCTCGCGCTGACGGTGTTCGCCGGCGCCGGGAGCTGCAACCTGGCCATCGAATTCGGCGTCACCGGCCCCAACTCCACCAACGCGATGAGCTGTGCCTCCGGCACCATGGCGATCGGCGATGGGTTCCGCGCCATCAGCCGGGGCGAGGCCGACGTGATGCTGGCCGGCGGGAGCGAGGCTCCGCTCGCCCCACTCTGCTTTGGCGCCTTTGCGATCATCCGCGCGATGAGCACCCGCAACGACGATCCGGCCAGCGCGAGCCGCCCGTTCGACAAGGATCGCGATGGCTTCGTGATGGCGGAAGGGTCGGCGGTGCTGCTGCTGGAGGAGCGGGAGCGGGCCGTCGCGCGGGGCGCACGGATCTACGCCGAGGTGTGCGGCTACGGCACGACCAACGATGCGCACCACATGACCGTGCCACGACCGGACGGCGTGCAGGCGTCCCGCGCCATCCGCCTGGCCCTCACGGAGGCCCGCCTGCAGCCGGGCGAGATCGGCTACATCAATGCCCACGCCTCCTCGACGCCACTCAACGATCCGACCGAGACGCTGGCCATCCGGCAGGTGTTCGGCGAGAAGACCGGGACGATTCCGGTGAGCGGCACCAAGGGCTACTATGGCCACGCCCTCGGGGCGAGCGGGGCGTTCGAGACGGCCATCTGCGCGCTGGCCAGCGCACATCGCTGGCTCCCACCCACCGTCAACCTGCTGGAGCAGGATCCCACCTGCGACCTGAACTACATCACCGGCGCGGGCCGCGACGCCGACCCGGAATACCTCCTCACCAACTCGTTCGGCTTCGGCGGCATCAACGCCTGCCTGGTGCTCCGGCGGGAGGATGGGCGGTAGACGGGGCTGCCGCGGATCGGCCCCTGCCCAAAAAACCGGATAGCTCGTATGTTCCGCCGCCTTTCAACCCCTGGAACTCCGTCATGATTGCTCTTCCCCGTCGTTGCGTCGCCGAGGCACTGGGTACCTTCGCGCTGATCTTCATCGGCTGCGGCGCGGTGATTACCAGCAGCCTGCCCGGCGCCGGCTTCGGCCTGCTCGGCATCGCACTGGCGCACGCCCTCGTCCTTGGGGTGATGATCACGGCGACGATGAACATCTCCGGCGGTCACCTCAATCCCGCCGTCACCATCGGGGTGCTGAGCGCCGGGCGGATCTCCGCCCGCGACGCGGCCGCCTACGTCGCCTCGCAACTCGCCGGCGCCACGCTCGGCGCCTTCCTGCTCACGCAGGTCATTCCCGCGGGTATTTCCCGCGCCGGCACAATCGGCACACCGTCGCTGGCGGGCGGCATGAGCCTGGCCAGCGGAATTGCGCTGGAGGCGGTGCTCACCTTCTTCCTGGTGTCGGCGGTCTTCGGCACCGCAGTCTCCGCCAATGCTCCGAAGGTCGGCGGCTTCGGGATCGGGCTGGTGCTCTTCTTCGACATCCTCGTCGGCGGTCCGCTGACCGGTGCGGCGATGAACCCGGCCCGCGCCTTCGGCCCGGCCCTGATCTCCGGGACCTGGTACGCGCAGCTGGTGTGGTGGGTCGGCCCGATTGCCGGCGGTATCATCGCCGCGCAGCTGTGGCATCGCGTCCTGCTGGGACGGGAGCAGTAGGCGATTGGGCGATTGGGCGATTAGGCGGTTGGGCGATTAGGCGATTAGGCGATTAGGCGGTTGGGCGATTGGGCGATTAGGCGATTGGGCGATTAGGCGATTGGGCGGGTAGGTCGGGCCTCCGTGCCCGACCAGCGAATGGGCGGTTGGGTGGTAAGCAAGGACGATCATCGCGACACACGTAAGGGCCGCATACATGCGGCCCTTCTGTGTGTCCCAGCCGAGATGGGGGCAGGTGAGTGTCAGCGCCGCCTGGCCTGCCGCAGTAGCGAGAGGGTATAGCCCAGATAGATGATCCCGGCGACGATGTAGGCCGCGTTGAGGTAGCCGCCGTTATCGGGCATCGGCGGCCTCCCGCTGGTCGTGGGCCAGCTGAATGCCGTAGCGCAGCGTCACGAAACCGATGTAGAGCAGCAATGCCGCGCCGATGCCATAGAGCAGCGTGTGCAGCATCTCCGGCGGGAGGCTCGGGTCGCTCGGCTTGAGCACGATCGGCTTCGGGTGCAGTCCCCGCCAGAGATAGACGCTCAGATGGATGAACGGCACCAGCACGAGACCCATCGCGCCGAGCACGGCGCTGAACCGGGCCCGTTCGACCGGATCGCGGATCGCGGCGCGCATGGTCTGGTAGCCGAGCAGGAGGAAGAAGAGAAAGAGGGTCAGGGTGAGCCGGCCGTCCCAGGTCCACCAGGCGCCCCAGATCGGTCGGGCCCAGATCGGTCCGGTCACCAGAACCACCAGGCAGAACACCAGCGACACCTCGGCACTCGCCGCCGCGAAGCGATCCAGCCGGGGATCGTGCAGCCAGAGGTAGAGCAGGCCGGCAAACGCCGTCGCCGGGACCGCGACCCACAGCGCAATGAAGGCGGCGGGCACATGGACGTAGAAGATCTTCTGCGCCAGGCCCTGGGTCGCCTCGACCGGAGTAAACCCAAGCGCCAGCACCATGACGCCGGCCACGCCCAGCAGTCCCAGGGTCGTGAGTACGAGGCCGCGGTTGATCACGGAGCGGGCACCGGAGACGGCTGCGGTCATTCGTCCACCACGGCGGGGAAAAGGAGCACGGCAAGCGTCACAAAGACGATGTCGTAGATCGCGAGGAACCTAAGCCCGTCCACCACCTCACTCAACGGGCGCCCGGCAAAGAGCGGTACCGTCGTCTTCACCGCGAGGATGAGGGGCGGCACCATGAAGGGCAGGAGCAGGACCGGCAGCATCAGCTCCGCGAAGCGGGTCTTCACCACCATGGCGCTGAAGATCGTTCCCACGGCGACGAACCCCATGGTCGCGAGCAACATCGTCAGCACCAGCCCACCGAGTGCGTGGGAGAGATCCAGGTTGAAGAACAGCACGAAGAGCGGCAGCGCGATACCCTCGACCAGCATCACGAAGGCGAAGTTCGCGAGGTACTTGCCGAGGAAGAGCGCCTCGCGCGGCACCGGGGCGAGCAGCAGGCCGTCGAAGGCGGCATTTTCCCGCTCCACCAGGAAGCCGCGGTTCATCGCCAGCACCGATGCGAACGCCACCGTCACCCACAGGACGCTCGGTGCGAGATCCAGCGTCGCCACGGCGGTCGGGTCGCGGGCAAAATTGAACACGATCAGCACCAGCGCCGCAAAGACCGCCGCCGAGATGATCGAGGTCCGGGTCCGCAGCTCGAGCCGCAGGTCCTTTCCCGCCAGCACCAGCGCCAGTCGGAGCAGGTTACCCACGGGCCACCTCGTTGTAGTGCTGCTGGAAGTCGTCGAGACCGGCGGGCCGTGGCCCTTCGAACGCCCAGCGCCCGCGGACCATCACCCCGACCCGGGTGGCGAGATCCCACGCCTCGCTGGCGTGATGCGTCACGATCACCATGGCGCGCCGGCCGGTCACATGCATCGCGAGCAGGGCGCGCAGCCGGTCGCCCGCCACTGCGTCGAGGCCGGTGAACGGCTCATCCAGCAGCAGGAGGGCGGGGTCGTGGATCAGCGCGCGGGCGATCGCGGCCCGCTGCTGCATCCCCCGGCTCAGGCTCCGCGGCCGGTCATGGGCCCGCTCGGCGAGTCCCTGCTCTGCGAGTGCCGTGGCGGCACTGGCGGCCGGATCGGGCAGGCCGTAGAGCCGGGCGGTGAAGACCAGGTTTTCCACCAGGGTGAGTTCGTCGTAGAGCAGCGACTGGTGCGACAGCAGCCCGATCGCGCGCCGCACGTCGTGCGCATCCGAGGCGAGGAGTCGGCCGCCGACGGTCACCGTCCCCGCAGTGGGCCGCAGCAGCCCCGCCAGGGTCCGCAGCAGGGTGGACTTCCCCGCGCCATTGGGGCCGAGGACCAGGAGGACCTCCCCCGCGGCCAGGGCGAGATCGACCCCATCGAGTGCGCGCACCGCACCGTAGCGCCGGGCCAGGCCGGTGGCGATGACCAGCGCCGGGTCAGCCGACAGCATCAATCCGCCGGCCCAGGTCGTCGAGATCGAAGGGCTTCACCAGATAGCCGTCGTGCGGCAGATTGAGCACCTGGAGCTGCGGCTCCAGGCTCACGTAGGCGGAAGTAATGATGACCCGAAGACCCGGCTGGTGCTGCCGCAACGTCCGCAGCAGGTCGATGCCATCGGTATCGGGCAGGCGGAGGTCGAGCACCACGACATCCGGAGCGTGCTCTCTGAACAGCTGGAGCGCTTCCGCGCCGGTCGCCGCGAACGACGCGGCGTAGCGCGCCCCGAAGGCGTGCGCGTAACTCAAACGCAGGGCGAGCTCATCTTCGATGAACAGAACCCGCCGACGGGACACAGCCTCTGCCATGCCCCGAATATAGCGTCAAGCGGCGTCGGCTTCGATCTCGAACAGGTCGTCGAGCTTGGTCAGCACCAGCAGGAATCGCAGCTCGTCGTTCGGCTGTTTCAGGATGACGACCTGGCGCCGCTCCGAGGCCCGGCGCTGAACCAGCATCAGCGCCCCGAGACCGGCGGAGTCCACCGTGCGCGTGCCGCGCAGGTCGATGACGAGGCGGCCGAGCCGCTCCGGCAACTGGTCGAGGAGGCCAACCGCACTCTGGCGGAAGGCGGTCCGGGTGTCGAGCCCGAGGTGTTCGGGCGCGGCGAGTTCGAGGACGTGCTCTTGCGTGGTCTGCATTGTGTGCCTCCCACGCCCGGGATCGTACACAGAAGCGCGACGCTTCTGCCGCTTTCCTTCAAGCGGGACGCATCGCGCTGTGGGCACGGGGCGTCCGCCTTCGGCACCGAGCTATCTCATTCCCAGGGAACGAGCCCCAGTTCAGAGACCTCTAGTTTTGCGGCCCCGGATCACTCCGGGTGTGCTCTTATCGGGCGGATCAATTGTCTTGGAGACCTTGTGGCCTCCGCACCGTTAAAAAGCGAGGCCGGTGCCAGAACATCAAGGTGTTGACTGGCAAGCACTTAACGACTGATGCGGAGGTGCCGCAACGCTTTACCGCCTAGCACTCCGCGGTGAGCTTCCGCGAGCTGCAAGTGACCCCGAAACGTGGGGAATCGCCGGGCTATTGACCCCACTCCCCGACAGCGACACCATCCGGGGGCCAGTCGCCTCTCCTTCAACCCAGTTGACGCCCCCATGACCGATCAGATCTCCACCTTCCTCTCCGAAACCCGGCGTTTTCCGCCTCCCGCGGCCTTCACTGCCCAGGCCAATGCACGGGCCGAGCTGTACCAGGTCGCCCGCGCCGACCGGCTGGGCTTCTGGGCGGAACAGGCGAAGGCGCTCGACTGGATCCGGCCGTGGGACACCGTGCTCGAGTGGAAGCTCCCGCATGCCAAGTGGTTTGTCGGCGGCAAGCTCAACATCGCGGCCAACTGTCTCGACCGGCATCTCACCACGGCGCGACGCAACAAGGCGGCGATCATCTGGGAAGGCGAGCCAGGCGATCGGCGCACACTGACCTACTGGGAGCTGCACCGGGAAACCTGCCGCGCCGCCAATGCGCTCAAGGCGCTCGGGGTGAAGAAGGGCGACCGGGTCGCGATCTACCTGCCGATGATTCCCGAGGCCGCGATCGCGATGCTGGCCTGCGCGCGGATCGGCGCGATTCACTCCGTCGTCTTCGGCGGTTTTTCCGCGGAATCGCTGCGCGACCGGATCAACGACGCCCAGGCCGTCTGCCTCATCACTGCCGATGGCGGCTACCGCCGGGGCTCGGTGCTGCCGCTCAAGCGGATGGCCGATGAGGCGATCGCCGAGTGTCCCTCGATCAAGGATGTCGTGGTGGTCATGCGCCGCCCGGGCGGCTCGGGCGACGAGTCCTTCGCCACGATGACCGAGGGCCGCGATCACTGGTGGCACCGGCTGCTCGACCGCGCGTCGTCGGACTGTCCGGCGGAACCGATGGATGCGGAGGACCTGCTGTTCATCCTCTACACCAGCGGAACCACGGGAAAGCCGAAGGGCATCGTCCACACCACCGGCGGTTACCTGACACAGGTCGCCTCGACCACCAAGTACGTATTCGACCTCAAGGAAAACGACCTCTTCTGGTGCACCGCGGACATCGGGTGGGTGACGGGGCATTCGTACGTGGTCTACGGTCCGCTCGCCAACGGCGCCTCGGTGCTCATGTACGAGGGCGCGCCCGACTGGCCCGAGAAGGACCGGCTCTGGAAGATCATCGCGCGCTACGGCGTCACGATCTTCTATACCGCGCCCACCGCGATCCGGGCGTTCATGAAATGGGGCGAGCACCTCCCCGCCCAGCACAATCTCTCGACGCTCCGGCTGCTCGGGACGGTGGGTGAGCCGATCAATCCCGAGGCCTGGATGTGGTACCAGAAGCACATTGGGGCCAACCGCTGCCCCATCGTGGACACCTGGTGGCAGACCGAGACTGGCGCGATCATGATCACCCCGCTGCCAGGTGTCACCACGACGACACCCGGCTCGGCCACGACGACCTTTCCCGGCATTGTGGCGGAGCTGGTGGACCAGAAAGGCAATCCGATGCTCGTGGGCGGCGGGCTCCTGACGCTCACCGAACCGTGGCCCAGCATGCTGCGCACGATCTACGGCGACGATGAGCGCTACCGGGAGACCTACTGGAGCAAGTTCCCCGACCGCTATTTCGCCGGCGACGGCGCCAAGCTGGACGAAGATGGCTGCTGGTGGATCCTCGGACGGGTGGACGACGTTCTGAATGTCGCGGGCCATCGCATCGGGACGATGGAAGTGGAAAGCGCGCTGGTGGACCACCCCTCCGTCGCCGAGGCGGCGGTGGTCGGCAAGACCCATGAGCTCAAGGGCCAGGCGATCGCCGCGTTCGTCACGGTGAAGGAAGGGGTCATCGCCAGTTCCAGCCTGCGCGACGACCTCAAGGAACATGTCTCCAAGAAGATCGGGCCGATCGCCCGCCCGGACGACATCTTCTTCTCGGCCGATCTTCCCAAGACCCGAAGCGGGAAGATCATGCGCCGGCTGCTCAAGGACATCGCCGAGGGACGGGCGCTGGGCGACACCACGACACTGGCGGATCCGGGAGTGGTGGCGAAGCTGAAGGATCAGTACGAGAGTGAGGAAGGGTAGGGGGCGATTCGGCGATTGGGCGATTGGGCGGACGGGCCAAGCAGCTACATTCAAGCTGGTCTTACAGTCATCTGGAGCATGCATGCGTTACTCATATGTCCTCGTCGCCGGCGCGGTGTTGGCCACAACGACTGCCGTCGTACCGACCGTCCGACCGTCCGACCGTCCGACCTCGGCACTGCCGACCGTCCGACCGTCCGACCGTCCGACCGCCGGTCCGAGTATCACCGTCTACCACTCCCCTACCTGTGGCTGCTGCAAGAAGTGGGTGGAGTACCTCAAGGCCGACGGCTTCACGGTGAAGTCGATCGAGCAGGAGGACCTCACCGACATCAAGGCCGAGCTGGGCGTGGTGTCGAAGGTCCGCTCCTGTCATACCGCGGTGATCGCCGGCTACGTCATCGAGGGTCATGTGCCGACGAGCGATATCCGCCGGCTGCTCAGCGAGAAGCCAAAAGTCACCGGTCTCGCCGCACCGGGCATGCCCCCATCCTCTCCTGGGATGGACGGCGCAAAACAGCCCTACGACGTGGTGACCTTCGATGGTAAGGGGGCGACGACGGTGTGGGCGCGGCACTGAACGGAAGTCGGCAGGTGGCAGGTGGCAGAACTGCCAAGAACAAAGGCCCTCGGTACGTAGCCGCGGGCCTTGATATATCTGCGAACCGCTATCAGTAGTCTCGTGCCACCTGCCACCTGCCACCTGCCACCTGCCACCTGCCACCTGCCACCTGCCACCTGCCACCTGCCACCTGCCACCTGCCACCTGC
>JANMYS010000095.1:0-44110 GCA_031382385.1 Gemmatimonadota bacterium | reverse complement strand
CGCGCGGCGCGTGGCCGCCATGGAATCGCTCGGCTACACCCGAAGCGACGCCTACGAGCGCGCCTGTCAGCAGCTCGACCCGTCCCCGCTGAAAGGGGTGGGCCGATGAAAGAGCCTCGGACACATTTCGGTCAATGCGTCATCACCCCGAGCGGCCCGTCGAAGCTCGTGGCGCTGATCGTCTCCCCCGTGGAGACCGTCCTCCTCTCGCCCGATGGCATGGGGCCGGGCCAGCGGCTGGATCCGGCACTGTGGGCGGCCGCGATCTGGGACCCGCGCCGGCGGGCGTGGATTGTACCAGACACGCCGGGGACCGTATGACCGCCGGGGAGGTGGCCGAGCGTCTCGGCGGGAAGCGCAGCGGTACCGGCTGGACGGCCCGGTGTCCGGCGCATGAGGACCGCAACCCGTCGCTCAGTATCAGCGCGGGCACCGATGGACGCGTCTTGTTGCACTGTCACGCCGGCTGCGACCATGCCGCCGTCCTCCGCGCGGTGGGTCTCGGCGAGTCGGACCTCTTCACCGAGTCTCGTGCGCTTCCGAAGCTGGAGCGGCGGTTGGTCGCCAGCTACCCCTACCGCGACGAAAACGAGCAGCACCTCTTCGACGTGCTGCGCTACTCCCCGAAAGATTTTCGCCAGCGGAAGGCGGATGGTTCCTGGAGTCTGAACGGGACGCGACGGGTCCTCTACCGTTTGCCCGAGATTCTGGCCCGCCCTGAAGGGGCGCCGGTCTTCATCGTCGAGGGCGAAAAAGACGCGGACACACTCGCCGGCCTTGGCCTCGCTGCGACGTGTAATCCCGGCGGGGCGGGGAAGTGGCGTGCCGAGTATGGCGCGACCCTCCGAGGCGCGGCCGTGGTGGTCCTCGCCGACGCGGACGAGCCGGGCCGGCGACACGCCGACCAGGTAGCGGCCCAACTCGCTGGCGTGGCTGCCTCGGTCCGCGTGCTGGAGCTGCCCGGCGCGAAGGATGTGAGCGACTGGCTCGGCGCCGGCGGGAGTCTCGCGGAACTCGAGCGGCTGGCCGCCGAGCCTACACCGGACACCGTGCGCCGACCGGCCGATGCGGGGACAGAAGGGAAGGGAGGGCCGGCCGCCCCTTATGTGCTCCTCTCCGAGCTCCTGGAGCGGCCCGAGTTGCTCGAGCCGCCGCCGGTGGTCCTCCCTCGGCTCGCGTGGGCCGGACGGCTCACGCTGCTGGCGAGCGAGGAGAAGCGCGGGAAGAGCACGCTGGCGGGGCAAGGGGCCGCCTGCCTGACGCTGGGACGGGACTTCCTCGGCGAGCCTGTCCCTGTCCGCCCGGTGGTCTGGCTGCCCCTGGATGAGCCGTTGGGCGACCTCGCGCGGCGGTTCCATCGGTTCGGTGCCCGGGAGGGCGTGGCGATTCTGACGGAACGGCCCGACCTGGTGCCGCTGGCGCGCACGATCGAAGAGGTGGGCGCAGGACTCCTGGTGGTGGACACGCTCACCGAATACGCGCTGGACGTGGTGGACGACTTCAACGCGGCGGAGGGGTGGGCCAAGGTGCTCCGCGGGCTTCGCCAGATGGCGCAGGCGACCGAGTGCGCGGTGCTGCTGCTGCATCATGTCAACCGCGCGAGCGGGAAATACCGGGGCTCCTCCCAGCTCGGCGCCGGGGTCGACGCGATTATCGAGATGGGCGAAGACCCGCAGGACTCCACCGTCCGGGTCTGCCGGAGCCGGGGCCGCGTGGTGAACGAAACGTTCCGTCTGCGGTGGGATGGCGCCGGCGGGTACGAGCTCGAAGGGCCGGCGCCGACGATCGAGCAACGCATCCTCGCCGCCGTCCAGGCCACGCCAGGGGTGACCGTGCGGGGCCTGCGGGCGGCAGTCGGGGCGAGGGCGGCGGACCATGACGCGGTGGTCGACCGGCTGCTCGGAAGCGGCCGGCTGGAGAACCGGCCAGACGGCAAAGGGCACCACTACTTCGTGAGGGGCTGAAATGGGGCGGGACACGGTGGGACACGGTCGGGACACGGTAGGCGCCTCAAGCCTAACCCATTGCGGGACACGCCCGGACACGCTGGGACACACTACCGGACACACCCCCCGTGTCCCTCCCCCTAGTAAAACAGGGGAGGGACACGGTGCGAGGGAGGGAAGAATCTGCGCACTTTCTCGGGTCCTTCCCAGCCCGTTTCACGGGGGGGCTCCGACGTCCGACGTGCAATCGCAGGTACGCCGGCGCGAAATCCGCGCGGCATTGGCGGGAATCCCGGCCGGAGGCGCCCCGTGGCGGTAAAGCTGCTCACCCGCCAGCAGGCCGTGGCCGCCCTTGGGGGGATGCCCGAGCGGACCTTCGCCCGGCTCGTGTCGGAGGGTATCCCGCGCCGGGGGGACGGCGCCAAGGCCCGCTTCCCCTGGCCCGATGCCTGGCACTGGTACCTCGACCGGGAGCGGAAGGCCGCGAAAGAGGCCGCCCGCCCGCCGGTGCCGGCCGACCTGGCCGACGCGGAGCGTCGGCTCGAAGCCGCGCGGGCGGAAACGGCAGAGATCAAGCTCGCCCAGCTCCGCGGCGACCTGGTGACCGTGAAGAGCTACCGGGAGGAGCTGGGGCGGACGTGCGAGCAACTCCGAGGGATTGTGCTCGCCATTCCGGGTCGATACGCGCACCGGCTCGTCGGACTCGCAACGCCGGCGCAGGCGATGGCGCAGCTCCGGATGATGGCGCACGACCTGGTGATTGAGCTGCAGCGCGACCCGGCGGAGGACGAGGCGGCATGACAACCCCGGCCCTCCGCGAGGTGTCCGGCGAGATCCGGCGCGCCGCATTCGTCCCGCCCTCGACTGCGGGCGTGGACGAGTGGGCCGACCGTTCCCGGTATCTCAGTACCGAGGCGAGCAGCGAGCCCGGGCGCTGGTCGACTGATCGCGCGCCCTACCTCCGCGAGATCATGCAGAGCCTCACCGATCCGGATGTGCACCGCATCTGTTGGGTGAAGTCGGCGCAAGTCGGCGCGACCGAGGTCATCAACAATTGGGCAGGACACACGATCGAATGCGCGCCCGGCCCTATGCTCGTGATCCAGCCGTCGCTCCCGATGGCGCAAACGTGGTCGAAGGATCGCCTTGCTCCGATGCTCCGCGATTGCCCGACTCTTCGCGGGCGGGTGCGCGATGGGAGCGGGCGCCGCGAGGCTGACAACACGATCGAGCGCAAGATGTTCCCGGGCGGCTATGTCGCCGTCGTGTCCGCCGGCTCGACGGCATCCCTCCGGAGTCGCCCCGTGGGACGCATCGCCGCCGATGAACGGGACGAGTGGGAAATCGACCTCGGAGGGCAGGGCGATCCGCTCGCGCTCGCGCTCGCCCGCGCGACGACGTTCTGGGACTGGAAGCTCTTCGAGGTTTCGACGCCGCTCGACTTCTACTCCTCCGCGATTTGGGCGAGCTGGAAGACGTCAGACCAACGGCTGTACGAGGTGCCGTGTCCGCATTGCGACGGACGGCAACCGCTCGTGTGGCGCGACGGGGAAGGGGAGGACGAGAGCCCCGATGGAGCGGGACAGTATCGCATCGTCTGTGAAAAAGACGCCGCCGGCGATCCCGTCCCCGCCTCCGCGAAATACCAGTGCGCCCACTGTGAGACACTGATCGAGGAGCGGCACAAGGGCGCGATGCTCACCGCCGGTGCATGGGTGCCGCGGCATCTGGGCCGGTCCGTGCGCGGGTACCGGCTCGGCGGGGTGTATTCGCCCTGGTTCGGATGGGCCGCGCTGATGGAAGCGTTTCTGGCGGCACGACATCACCCCGCCTCGCTCAAGACGTTTGTGAATACTCGCCTCGGCTTGCCGTGGCGTGAGACCGGCGAAACGATCGAGCCGCACTTTCTGCAGGAGCGCGCGGAAACGTTTCCCGCCGCTGTGCCGCCTGGTGTCGACCTACTCACCGCTGGCGTGGACGTGCAAGTGGACCGCCTCGAGGTGGGGCTCTGGGGCTGGGGTGAGCGCGAAGAGTCGTGGACACTGGAGCAGATCCAACTCGAGGGCGACCCAGGACAAGACGCGGTGTGGGGACTGCTCGCCGAGCTGCTCGTGCATCGGTGGCCGCTGGAGCACGGGCGCGCCCTCACGCTGGCGAGTGTCGCGGTAGACGCGGGCTATCAGACTGACCGGGTGCACCGCTTTTGCCAGCGGTGGCACAAAGCCTCCCGCCCCGTCTTCGCAACCGTGGGCCGCGACGGGCGCGGGCGTCCGATTCTCACCCCGCCCGGACCCGGCGCCTTCAAGCGCGCCAGGCGCCAACAGCACAGCGCGCACATCCTTGGCTCCGATTCCGGCAAAGACAATCTGCACTCGCGGCTCAAGGTCGAGCAGCCGGGCCCGGGCTATGTGCATTTCTCCGCCGATCTTGACCGCGTGTTCTTCGAGCAGCTCACTGCGGAGGAGTTGAAGAACACATATGTCAGCGGCCGCCCCACTCGAAAGTGGATCCTGCGCGAGGGGCGCCGGAACGAGGCGCTCGACTGCGCCATCCTCGCCCATGCCGCGCTCGTGAAGTTGGGCCCGCAAGTCGTGGCGAATCTCGGAGAGCGCGCAGCGAAGCTCGCAACGGCGCCCGATCCAGAACCGTCGCCGGCGCCAGCACCCGCGCCGAGCCGCGCCCGCCCCGTGCGTCGCACACCATGGGCGCGAGACTTCTAGGAGGAGTGATGTACCGCGAGACCGAGGCCGCCAAGGCGGCACTGCTGGAACTTCGCCGGACGCTCCGCGCGCTATGCGCCTGGTACTTCCGGCCAGTGGATTGGACCAACCTCAAGCAGGAACAGGAGGACGCATGCTCTCGATCAAAGTAGATGCCGCGGAGGCGCTCGACTTCTTCGACCGCCTCGCGAAGCAGACGCCGGCCGCGATCGCACTGGGGCTCAACCGCACTGCCGAGGATGGACTCGGGATTATCCGGGGGAACGTCAAGCGCGGATTCACGCTCCGAACGTTGCCACTCAACTTCGTGGCCCCACAAATCCTCCCGAAGGCGCTCCGCGCCCGGGCCGACAAGCTCACCGCACTGATCGAGCCCTACGGCGCCGGGAAGATTCTCGATCCGTTCGAGACGGGAGAGCGGCACGGCCGGGACAAGCTGGGGCGCCCCGTGGCGATCCCGAGCACCGGCCCGGGTGGCCTCCGCGCCACGCCGACGACCGTCATTCCTCGGAAGCTCTACCCGGTCAACCTGGGGCTCGTCATCGTGAAGGACCCCAAGGGGCGGCTCTACTACAACACCGGCCGTGGCGCGACGAAGCGCGGCATTGCCGGGCCGCGGCCACTGAAGGGCAAGCACGGGACGTTCGAGATTCAGGGCAAGCGGGGGCGCGTCATCATGCAGCGGATCGGCGCGACCGTGCGCCCACTGTGGTTGCTTCGGGACAGTGTCCCACGACCGGCCAATCTCCACTTCTACGATGGCGTGCAGGAGGCGGTCGACACCCGATGGGTTACGAACATGCTGGGCGCGTGGGATGCCATGACGGTGAAGGCGGGCCGGTGAAGCTGGCCGAGTTGCTCCGCAATCTCCCCGACACCGCCACGGTGCCGGTGGGCTGGTTGCGCGAGCAGCTCGCGCTCGGCGGGGCAGAGGCTCCCCCGCCGGCGGAGGACCTGCTGACGGCGGACGAAGCGGCCAGGCGACTCGGGGTCTCGAAAGACTGGCTGTACCGGCAGACCAAGCGGTTGCCATTCGCGCGGAAGTTGTCGCGGAAGGTGGTGCGCTACTCGGCGGCGGGGCTGGCGAAGTACCTGGAGGGGCGTGACAGAGTCGCTTAGCGGCGGCGGGGGGCGGGCACGGTCTCGAAAATCTCGTGGGGGGAAACGCCCAAGGCCTTCGCCAGGGCCTCGGCGGTCGAGAAGTCGATCCCCTTGCTCTTGCCGGTCTCGAGGGCGCTGATCGTCCCTTGTCGAATACCGGCGGCCTCCGCGAGTTGAAGCTGGCTCAGGCCCTTCGCTTCTCGCATTTCTCGCAGGCGCAGGCGGAGAGGTGTCATGGAGCTACAATACGCTATGCCGACTATTGCGGCAAGACGGTATAGCGTGTAACGTAGTGGCACCCCCTGAACCGAGGCTTTGCCTCAAGGAGTCCATATGAAGAGCACCACGCACCGCGCCGCGCCGCGCCGCCCGACACCCCCCACTCCGCCGCTTACCCCGGCGGGAATCGCCTTGCGCGAGGCGTACCGAGCGGAAGACGCGGCGTGTCGCGACCTGGAGAATGTGATTGGCCGTGTTGAGGCGCTGGCCGTGATGCTCGAGGCGGTCGGCGAGGACAGGGAATGTGCCGACGAAAAGGAGACCCGGGAGGCGCGCGGTTGGGGCGAACAGATGTTGCGCGAGGAAATCGCCAAGCTCCGACCGGCCAGCGCAAAGGGCAACTATGTGCGCCTCGTGCAACTCGCGCAGGCGGCGCCGGACGTCTCGGCGGTTGAACCGCTCCCGGCATGGGCGGTTCGTTCTCCCGCCAGCGGGCCCCAATGAGCGCCCCCGCCCCCGCCCGCTCAACGCAGCTCGCGCGCGACGTCGAAGTGCCACTTCGACGGGTCCGCGTACTCGCCAGGCTCGCGGCCTTCTGGCACCTCAACTATCACAACACCCGGGGCGGCGCTTCCTCGGACGTGGAACACCAGGAGGGCCTTGATCTCCTGTTGACCGACTTGGACGCCGCCACAGTCGCGCTCGCCGAGATTGTCAGGCGGGACGGCGCATGAGCCGCGCGACCTATGGCAACGGAGCCGTCTACAAACGGGGCGACGTCTGGTGGATTCAGTACAGCCACCGGGGCGAGCGGGTGCGCGAGTCGTCGGGCGCGCGCACCCGGACGGCCGCGGTGCAGCTGCTCCGCCAGCGGCTCGCTGATTCAGGGCAGGGCAGGGCGCCGATCGCCGGCCAGCGCGTGACCTTTGAGGACCTGGTCGCCCTGCTCGAGCGTGACTATCGGCTCAAGCAACGGCGGTCCCTCCGCCGTGCTCAAGAGGGTATCGCGCGCCTCCGCGCGTTCTTCGGTGCGATGCTCGCGGAGGACATCACCGAGGGCCACTTCCCGGAGTACCAGGAGCAGCGGGGCGGGATGAAGGCCAGCGTGGCAACGGTGCGCTACGAGTTGACCTTGTTCCGCCGGATGTTCTCCCTCGCGGTGCGGCAGCGCCGGATCCGCTCGGCGCCGGTGTTCGACTTGCCAGCGGTGAAGAATGCCCGCAAAGGCTTCCTCACCTCGGCGCACCTCGCCGAGCTGCAGACGCACCTCCCGCCGGCGATTCAGCAGGTAGTGACGTTCGCCTTCTACACCGGCTGGCGGATCCCCTCGGAGGTGCTCACGCTGCGGTGGGAGCAGGTGGACATGGCGGCGGGGGAAGTGCGCCTCGATCCCGCGACGACGAAGAACGATGAGCCGCGCGTCTTCCCCTTCGCGCAATTCCCGGCGCTCGAGGCGCTCCTCGAGCAGCAGCGAGAGGAGGCGACGGCCGTGGAAAAGGCGCGCGGGGTCCCGGTGCCGTGGGTCTTTCACCGCAACGGCCGGCGGATCAAGGATTGTCGGGGCGCCTGGGAGAAGGCGACGGCAGCGGCCGGGCTGGAAGGAAGGCTCATGCACGACCTTCGCCGCTCGACGGTGCGCAACCTGGTCAACGCCGGCGTCCCGGAGCTCACCGCCATGAAGCTGACGGGGCATAAGACCAGGGCCGTGTTCGATCGCTACAACATCGTCTCGCCCTCCGAGACCGCCGACGCGGTCGCGAAGTTCGCGGGGTATCTTGAAGGCCAGCAGTCGAAATGCCACAGAACAGCCACAATCCGGGCCGTGAAGGCGGATGCGGCGAAGGCCGAGGAGTTGACGAAGTAGCGGCGTGAGTGGAAGTTGCAGCACAGCAGCCCGAGTGGCGGAATGGCAGACGCAGCGGACTCAAAATCCGCCGGGGGCAACCCCGTGCGAGTTCGACCCTCGCCTCGGGCATAGGTGGACTACGGCGGCAGGGCAGGGCCGGAAGGGAACACCGCCGCCGGCGGTCCGGCAGCCATTGTGCAGTCATCGACCGCCGCCTCCGCCGCATCAGCCTCCAACTCAGCGCCCGCAGCACGGGCCGTTTCCCTCCCCCCGCCGCCGACGGCGGTATACAATCCCTCCATGGCCACTCCCATCTCGCCTCGAGATCGCGCCGCGATCATCATCTTTCTGTTAGGGCTCGCGCTGCTTGCCGCCCTCGCGCCCTACGCCTCCGGCCTGATCGGGGGGCTGGTCCTCACCGTGATCTTCACCCCGGCCCACCTCTGGCTGGCACGGCGGATGCCGGCCAGGGCCGCGGCCGGCGTGGTTGTGCTGCTCGCGCTGGTCATCATCGTCGTGCCCTCCGTTGTCTTCGCCGGTCTCGTGGTCGATCAGGCGCAGAGCATCGCCACCGGCGTCATCGGCGGACCGCTGATCGACCGCATCAAGGTCCTCGAGATCGGCGGCGTCGTGATCGGGCCGAAGCTGGCGGGGATGGGCGAAAAGCTGGTGAGCTGGATCGGCTCGGCCGCCTTCGGGTTCCTCGGCACCGCGACCCGCATGGGTCTCAACCTCAGCATCGCGCTCTTCATCACCTATTACCTCCTGCTGAGCGGCGGCCGGGCGTGGGCGGCGGTGAAACCGTACATCCCGTTCTCCTCCGCCAGCGCCGACCTCCTGAAGGACCGGTTTCGCGACGTCACAATCTCCACCGTGATTGGTACCGGCCTCGTCGCCGCCATCCAGGGGACGATCGTCGGGCTGGGGTTCTGGTTCACCGGGCTGTCGAACGCGGTCTTCTGGGGACTGGTGACGATGGTCTTCGCCATTCTCCCCGTGGTGGGATCGGGGCTGGTCTGGGGCCCCGGGGCGCTGAGCCTGGTTCTCGGCGGGCACGCGGGCGTGGCCTTCGCGCTGGTCGTGGTGGGCATCTTCGTGGTGGGCAATGTGGACCTGCTGGTGCGCCCCGCCGTCTTCCGCCGCTATGCCCAGATTCATCCGCTGGTGACGCTGATCGGCGCGTTTGCCGGTGTCGGCTACTTCGGACTGCTGGGTATCCTGATCGGGCCGCTGGCGCTGTCGTACTTCTTCGAGCTGATCCGGATCTTCGGCCGGGAGTATGCTCCGCCACCAGCTGGCGCCGCGACGACCACACCTGCCGCGTCCATTCCACCGGCCTGACACCGCGAGCGCCGTTGCTCGTCCCGGCGCCGTCGCGGTAGTTTCCCCCCCGCGCCCCCGCCAGATTCAACCCTGACCGAGTCCGGCATGACCTCTGGCCTTCCCTCCGAGCCCGTTCGCGGGCTGGACAACGTGATCGCCCTCCAGTCGAGTGTCTGTCAGCTGTCCGCCAGCGATGGCCGGCTGGCGTATCGCGGCTATGACGTGCGCGAACTGGGAGAGCACGCCACCTTCGAGGAGACAGCGTTCCTGCTGGTACGCGGCCATCTGCCGAGCAGTGCCGAGCTGCGGCTCTTCTCGGCCGAGCTCAAGCGGCAGCAGAAGCTCTCCCCCGCCGTGCTCCGCGCCCTGAAGACCGCGCCTCCAGGCGCGGATGCGATGTCGGTCCTGCGGGCCGCGCTGGCGGTGCTGGCCCTGGAACATCCGGTCAAGCTGCCCCCGGGCCACGAGGACGCCCTGGCCCAGGGTTTCCGCCTGATTGGCGTGACACCGACGATCGTGGCTGCGTGGCATCGGCTCCGCGCCGGTCAGCGTCCCGTGCTGCCAAAGCGGAGCCTGGGCTTCGTTGCCAATTTCCTGACGATGCTCACCGGTGACGCTCCGGCGGATGAGGCCGTCCGGGCGCTGGAGACGGCGCTGATCGTCCGGGCGGACAATGAGCTCAACCCATCCACCTTTGCCGCCCGGGTGACTGCCTCGACCGGTGCCGACGTCTTCGGCGGCGTGCTGACCGCGGTCTCGGCGCTGGCGGGGCCGCGCCATGGATGGCATACCCGCAATGTGATGATGGCGCTCGAGGAGATCGGCGGACCAGAGGGGGTGGAGCAGTGGGTCCGCGACCGACTCGCGCAAAAGAAGAAAATCCCGGGATTCGGACATGTCGTCTACACCGGGGAAGACCCTCGCACAGGGCTGCTGCGCGCCCTGGCGGAAACCGAGTGCCAGCGTACCGGTAACTGGGCACTGTTCCGGACCGCGCGTGAGCTGGAGCTGGTGGCGCATCGGGATACGGGCCAGCATGCGATCGTCGACTTCTACCTCGCCCCGATCTATCGGTCCGTCGGAGTTCCCACCGACCTGTTCACCGCGCTTTTCGCGGTCAGCCGAATGAGCGGGTGGGTGGCCCATATCCTGGAACAGTACGGCGATGACCGCCTGCTGCGTCCGCGGGCGGAGTATATTGGGCCGGTGGATCTCGAGTATCGCACCGTCCGCCGTCGCCGCTGACTGCCCCAGCCCCACCAACCGCTTCCAAACCTCCCGGATTCCATGCCCTTCGCCACCACCGTGCTCTCCTCAACCCCGGCCGGTCACCCGACCCCGTTGCTCGCGGTGGTCGTGCCCAGCGGTACGCTTCCGGCCTCATTGGTGGCGCTGGATAGCCAGACTGCCGGAGCACTCGGCCGCCTCTTCGCCTCGGGAGACTTCACCGGCAAGAAGGATGAATCGGCGCTGCTGCACCCGGTCGGTGCCGCCGCGCGGATCCTGCTGCTTGGGGTCGGGAAGAGCGCCGAAGTGAGCCGCACCTCGCTCCGACGGGCTGCGGCTGCCGCCGCGAAGCGGGCCCGGACGATCGGTGTCGCAACAGTCGCCCTGCATCTGACCCCGGAGGGACGCGGCACGATCCTCCCCCGGGATGCGGGCCAGCTGCTCGGGGAGGGCCTGGCGTTCGGTGCCTGGCATTTCGCCGAACTCAAGCTGCCGCCCGAAGAGCAGAAGCCCGCGCTCCAGCGCGGCGAGATCCTGGCGCCTGACGACACTGCGGAGATGACTGCGGGGCATGCGGTCGGCGCGGCAATCGGGGCGGGACAGACGGTCACCCGCGACCTGCAGGTCCTGCCGGGTAACACCTGCACACCACCGTACCTGGGTGAGATGGCCCAGGCGCTCGGTGCACGCCATGGCATCGACGTCACGGTGCTCGACCTCGCCGCGATCCGGAAGGAGGGGATGGGCGGCCTGCTTTGCGTGGCGCAGGGGAGCGTCGTTGAGCCCCGCTTCATCATCCTTGAATACAAGGGCGGGGCCGGCGCACCGGTGGTCCTGGTAGGGAAGGGCGTCACATTCGACACCGGTGGTATCTCGATCAAGCCGGCGGACAAGATGGAAGACATGAAGTACGACATGTCTGGTGCGGCCGCGGTCCTCGGCACCTTTGAATTGCTGGGCCGGCTCAAGCCGAAGCTCAACGTCATCGGCCTGATCCCGTCGACGGAAAACATGCCGAGCGGCACCGCGGTGAAGCCGGGCGACGTGGTGAAGAGCCACCTCGGCAAGACCATCGAGATCATCAACACCGACGCGGAGGGGCGGTTGATTCTGTGCGACGCCCTGTCCTGGGCCCGGCGGTACAACCCGGCCTGCGTTCTCGATGCGGCGACGCTCACCGGGGCCGTCGTGGTGGCGCTGGGCCACTCGGCGGCCGGCATCATGGGCACCGACGAAGCCCTGCTCGCGGAGGTGCAACGGGCGGGGGAACGATCCGGCGAGCGGGTCTGGCCGCTGCCGCTGTGGGAGGAGTATCACGACCTGATCAAGTCCGACATCGCCGACATGAAGAACTCCGGGGGACGGCCCGCCGGCAGCATTTCGGCGGGGTGGTTCCTGCGCGAGTTCGTGAGCGGGTATCCCTGGGTGCACATCGACATCGCCGGGACGGCGTACAGCGATCGGGAGGATGCCACGCGAGGCAAGGGACCGACCGGGATGGGGATGCGGCTGTTCGCCGAGTTCGTGCTGGGGCGGGCGGGGTGACACAACCGCAGGGGAACGGGGAAAGGGGAACGGGGAGGGGGAAGGGCGTTTCCCGTTTCCCGTTTCCCGTTTCCCTTTTTCCGCTGGTGCTCCTGCTGGCCGCCAGGCAATCGCTCGCGGCCCAGGTTCCGTACGATTCGCTCCCGGCGGACACGCTGACCCGGGATACCGTCAACACTACCGAGAAATACCTGAAGGCCCTCACCGCGAACCACGTCGTCCTGCCGGTCCTGCCGCTGGTTGGAGTGGATGTTCCGCTGCCTCCAGCCAGCCGGGAGGTGCTGACCCGGGACTCCATCAACTGGGCGACGGCGGAAACGGTGGCCGAGGTACTGCAGCGGATTCCTGGCGTCTATCTGTGGCGCGGGGGCTGGGTGGGGCGGACCGAGTATCCCAATTTCCGCAGCCGCGGGCCCACGTCGGTGGAGTATCTGGTCGATGGCATGCCGTACATCCCCATCGGCCCGGACAGCGTCGGCATCGACCCGTCGCTCTTTTCGCTCAGCCTCTTCGACCGGATCGAAATCGAACGGTGGCCCGGACAGCTCCGGGTTCACCTCTTCACCCGGCGACAGGATCGTCAGGCGCCGTACTCGTACGTCGGCATCTCGTCCGGCGACAAGAGCATCGCCCGCTACATCGGTTCGCTGGAAAAGCGCTTTCCCTCTGGCATCGGCTTCGCCCTTGGTGGCGAGCGACTGGTCGCCCCGACGGCGACGGGCAATAGCAGCGACTTCGACATCACCAACTACCGGCTGCAGCTGGGCTACGTGCCCAGCAACCGGTTCGGAGTGCAGGCCCAGCTGCTGCATTCCTCGCCCGACCGGAAGCCGTTCGTCAATTTCGCCGACACCCTGGACCTCGCCCTCAGGGGTGCCCGGAGTGACGTCCAGTTCCGGGTCTTTTGGCGGAAGCAACGCGATGAGCTCGGACTCCGTGCCGATGCCTTCCTGAACCGGACGACCTGGAAGGGGAGCGGGGTGGACGACCAGGTGCGCCAGGGCGGAGTGGTGCTGGGATGGCGCAGCCCGACGATTGGCATCTCCACCCGCCTGATGAACCGGTCCCGCTGGACGCCGGTCGACCTGCGGGCCAGTGCGGGCTGGACGGCCACAACCGCCCTCAGCGCCTCGGTCGAAGCCGGCTATCAGCGCCACGACCTCAGCCGGTCCAGCCGGTGGATCGGGATCCGTGGCGGCCTCGGGCTCCCACTCGGCTTCATCCTGAGCGCCGCCCTCACGCAGGGCTCGATGGTGCAGGCGCCGAGTGTCCTCACTGACAGGGCACAGTCGCTCACCGACTGGCAGACGACGCTGCAGTGGAATCGGCGCTGGGCCGGTTTCGAACTGGGCTATGGCCACACCGATGGGTTTCGGTCCCAGCCGTATCGGCCCTTCCTCGCGTCGATCGATTCTCTCCGGCCGGCGGCGGGCACCGAGTGGCTGACGTTCGGCTGGCGGCTGGCGCCGCGTTCATGGCTGACACTCCAGGGCTGGTACAGCGACCCGCTGGGCAAGCGCACCCCGGACGGCGTGCCCCCCACCCATTCGCTGACCAGCGCCACGATCCGCTCCAAGTTCTGGCGGACGTTCCCCAGCGGCATCTTTGATTTCAAGGCGACGATCGGCTTGGAGAGCTGGGGCGACGGCGTGATCGGCCGGAATGCCACCGGGCAGCCGATTCCGCTCGATGGCGCCTCCTTCATCCGCACGATGATTGCCATCCAGCTCGATCATTTCCAGCTCTACTGGGATCGCTACAACCTGCGCGCGAGCGGCAAGAGCTACGTCCCCGGGTTCGGCATTCTCAATTTCGGCAGTACCTTCGGCGTGCGGTGGGAGTTCGCGAACTAGGCGCTGGGTGGGGGACTGGTCCCGCCCAGTCGGATAGCGGCGCGCGGCGGTAAGCGAGCCGGTGCAGCGTCGTCTCGAATCTACCGCCCAGCGCCTCGCGCCTCGCGCCCGCTCCTCCCTACCCCTAACCCCCTCTCGCGGCTACCTTTCGCCCCTTTCCCGGCTCCCGGGTTTGGAGACAATCATTGCCCTACAGCATGACGGGGTTCGGGGCGGCGGAAGGCCCGCTGGCGGAAGGACGGGTCCGGGTCGAGATCCGTACCGTCAACCACCGACACTTCAATCCGGCGCTCAAGCTCTCGGCTGACCTGTCCGCGCTGGAGGGGGAGTTGCGGGAACGGCTGCGGCGGGAGTTCGACCGCGGACATGTCGCCGTGAGCGTGCGCTGGGAGCAGATGCCCGAGCGGAAGTCGGGGGGCTTCGCGGTCGACCTGGACCGGGCCCGCGCGGTGCAGGCAGCCCTCGCGGAGCTGCAGCGGGCGCTGGGCGTACCTGGCGAAGTCGACCTGGGCCTCATTCTCCGCCAGCCCGAGGTGATCACCACCGGGCAGGACGATGCCCCCGAGGTCACGTGGGCCGAGCTGGAACCGACCGTGGCCCAGGCGGTGGCCGAGTGCAAGACGATGCGACGACGGGAGGGTGGTGCGCTTGCCGACGAACTGCGGCACCGCCTGGCCTTGATGGAGGCAGCGAGTGATGTGGTCGGCCGGCGGGCGCCGGAGCGGCTGATCCGCGAGCGGGACCGGCTGCGGGCCTCCGTCACCCAGCTGCTGGATGGCAAGGGAATCGATGAACAGCGCCTCTCGCAGGAGATTGCCTTCCTCGCGGACAAGCTGGACATCACCGAGGAGCTGGTGCGGTTCGCCGCGCATGTGCGCGCCTGCCGCGACGCACTCGCCGGCGATGCGCCGGTCGGCAAGCAGCTCGGCTTCCTGGCCCAGGAACTGGGGCGCGAAGTCAACACGATGGGTTCCAAGGCGAATGACGCCGACATCGTACAGCAGGTGATCGCGATGAAGGGCGAGCTGGAGAAATTTCGCGAGCAGCTCGAGAATCTCGAGTGACGCCGTTTCTGCTGGTGCTCTCCTCGCCTTCCGGTGGCGGCAAGACCACCATCGCCCGGCGACTGCTGGAACGGCGCCCCGACGTCGGCTACTCCGTTTCGGCGACGACTCGCGCCGCGCGGCCCGGCGAACAGCATGGGAAGGACTACACCTTCCTCACGCCGGAAGAGTTCGAGCGGCGGGTGCAGGCCGAGGAGTTCGTCGAGTGGGCCAGCTACAACGGCCAGCGCTACGGAACGCTCAAGCACGAGGTCGAGCGGGTGTTCCTGACCGGGCGGCACATCGTGCTGGACATCGAGGTGGCCGGAGCTAGGCAGGTCCGGGCCCAGTACCCGAGTGCCGTGCTGGTATTCGTCCTGCCGCCGACCGGGAAGGTGCTCGCCACCCGGCTGCGCGCACGGCGGACCGAACCGGTGGAGGCGCTGCAGCGCCGGCTGGCAATCGCGCGGGACGAGCTGGCAGCGGTACCGGAGTACGACTACGTCGTGGTGAACGACGATCTCGAGCGGGCGATCATCGAGGTCAGTACGATCATCGATGCCGAGCAGCATCGGGTCTCACGCCAGGTGGGGCTCGGCGAGCGGCTCACCGGATTGCGGGATGAGCTGGCGGACGAGGTGTCCCGGCTGCGGCCGGCAAACTGAAGTGCTGATGTGCGTCTGGTTTCTGAAACACTGAGGAGCAGTCCATGAAGATCTACACCCCGACCGAAGCGGCGAAGTCGGCCGGCAACAAGTATCTCGGTGTCCTGATCGCCGCGAAGTTCGCCCGGCATATCAACGACCTGCCGAAGGACCGGATCATCACGAAGGAACAGAAGATGACCACCCAGGCGCTGGAGAAGCTGTGCACCGGTGAGCTGAACTACAAGATCACCCGCCGGCGTCGCTCCGAGGCCTGACCATGTGGGCTGGCCGGCACGTCCTGGTTGGCGTGTCGGGCGGTATCGCCAGCTACAAGAGTTGCCAGCTGGTCCGCCGGCTGGCGGAGCAGGGTGCCAAAGTCGATGTCGTCCTGACGGAAGGGGCCGCGGAGTTCGTGCGGCCTTTGACGTTTGAGGCACTTTCCGGACGCCCGGTCCTCACCTCCCTCTGGACCCCGGGTACCGCGCTGGATCATGTGCGAATCGCCCAGGCCGCGGAGCTCGCCATCGTGGCCCCAGCCACGGCCAACCTGATCGCTCGGCTGGCGCAGGGACTGGGCGATGACCTGCTCACCACCCTGCTGCTCGCGCGGACCGGCCCGGTGCTCATCGCCCCGGCGATGAACGATGCGATGTACGCCCATCCCGCGACCGTCGCCAATCTGGCGCTGCTCCGCGCCCGCGGCCTCGTTATGGTCGGGCCCGAGGTCGGGCCGCTGGCGGAGGGTCCCTCCGATCGCCCCGGCCGCATGAGCGAACCCGAGACCATCCTGGCCCACGCCGAGCGCCTGCTTGCGTCGCGTGGACCGCTGGCCGGTCGCCGCGTCGTCGTGACCGCCGGGCCGACCCGCGAGGCGCTCGATCCGGTGCGGCTGATCAGCAACCGCTCAAGCGGCAAGATGGGGTATCGGCTGGCGGAGGCGGCGTGGGCCCGCGGCGCGGAGGTCGTCCTGATCAGCGGTCCCGTCGCCCAGGCCGCGCCGGTGGGCGTGACTATGGTGACCGTGGAGACCACGGCGGAGATGGAATCTGCGGTGCGCAGCGCCCTGCCCGATGCCGATGCGCTGATCATGGCGGCGGCGCCGGCCGATTATCGTCCCGCGACGGTTCCCGATGCCAAGCGCCCGCGGCAGGAGGGCGCTCTCACGCTGGCACTGATGCCAACTGCCGACATCCTCGCCGCGACAGTGGCTGTGCGGCGCCCCGGAAGCGTGATCGTCGGGTTCGCGCTCGAGACCGGGGATGCGCTCGCCAAGGGTCGCGCAAAACTCAGCCGGAAACAGCTCGATCTCATCGTGGTGAACGACGCACTCGAGCCAGGTGCCGGGTTTGATGTGGACACCAACCGCGTCGTCATTCTCGACCGTGAGGGTGGGGAACGTCAGGTGCCGCTGGCCAGCAAGCGGGTGGTTGCCGACGCGATTCTCGATGCGGTCGAGCTGCGACTTGGACGCTAAGCGGGAACGCTATCTGCGGCAGCAGGCCGAGCTCGGTGGAGCGGAGGTGATCCTGCCGGCCACCGCAGACCGCCGGGTCCCTGCCGGCCTTCAGCCCCTCGCACCTCCCCAGGAAGCCCTCGAGACCGTGCCACCTGAACCAGCAGACACATCCGGCGCACCCGCCGTTCCGGTCGCCGAGCCGGGCCGGTGGCGGAAGGGCGCGCCGCCCATCCCTGGCGCCGGCATGACGGTGCACCCGCCAACCAGCGGCCTCCTGGTCGGCCAGCTGGACAGTCTGGGCAGCCTCGATGCGGTCGCGGCTCTCATTGCCGCATGCCGGCTGTGCCAGCTGTGCGAGACCCGAACGAACACGGTGCCGGGCGAGGGAAACCCGCAGGCGGACCTGATGCTGGTCGGGGAGGGCCCGGGAGAAACCGAGGACCAGACTGGGCGGCCCTTCGTGGGCAAGGCGGGGCAGTTGCTCGATCAGATGCTGGCCGCTATAGATTGCCCCCGGTCGTCCGTGTTCATCGCCAATATCGTGAAGTGCCGCCCCCCGGGGAACCGCAAGCCGCTGCCGGACGAAGCGGCGGCCTGCCTCCCCTATCTGCATCGGCAGATCGCGCTCATCCGGCCCCGCGTCCTGCTCGCTCTGGGCGGCACGGCAGCCGAAGCGCTGCTCGGTGTCAAGCAGCCACTGGGTGCCATGCGGCTGCAGGTGCACCGCTACGGCACGACGCCGCTGATCGTGACCTATCATCCTGCAGCGCTGCTGCGGAACCCCAATTGGAAGAAGCCCGCCTGGGATGACGTCCGGATTGCCCGACAGCTCCTCGACCCGCATGACTGAGGTCGGCGTCGCGCTGACGCCCGCGGCGGACGCGCCGCCGGGCGCGCATGTGCGCGGGGCTCCCTGGAGCAATGAAGCCGAGCAGGCGGTGCTCGGCGCCATGCTGCTGGACCAGGATGCGGCGCTCCGCGCCGTCGAACTGGTGGACGACGCGCTGTTCTACCGCGAGGGGCACCGCCGGCTGTTCCGGGCGATGCGCCGGCTGCTGGAAAAGCGGGTGGTCATCGACCACATCACGCTGCGGGATGAGCTGGATCGGAGCAACGAGCTTCCGGCGGTTGGTGGCGAGGTGTACCTGGCGGAGTTGATCGACGCCGCGGTGACCGCCGCCAATCTCGAAGCCCATGCCGGCATCGTGCGGGAAAAGGCGACGCTGCGCCAGCTGATCGAGGCCGCGACGGCGATTGTGTCGCAGGCCTACGAGGGCGCGCTTCCGGCGGGCGAACTGCTCGATACCGCCGAATCGCGGATCTTCCAGATTTCGCAGTACCGCAAGGCGGAAGGCTTCAGCCGGCTGAAGGAGATGCTGTGGCCGGCGATGGAGCGGATTGAAAAGCTCCATGGCCGGAAGGAAACGATTACCGGCGTTCCCAGCGGCTTCACAGATTTGGATGAGCTGACGCTCGGCTTCCAGCCCTCCGAGCTGATCATCGTGGCCGCCCGCCCGTCGATGGGGAAGACCGCGTTCTGCCTGAATCTCGCGGCCCACGCCGCGGCTGACGCGCATCAGTCGGGAGGGGCACGGGGCGGGGTGGCCTTCTTCTCCCTGGAAATGTCCAAGGAAGCGCTGGTCCAGCGCCTCCTCTCCTCGGAGGCGCTGGTCGACAGCCACCGGTTGCGGCAGGGCAATTTGAGCGACACCGACTTTGCCGCGCTGGCCCGCGCCGCCGGGTTTCTGTCCAGCTGCCCGATGTGGATCGACGATACCCCGGCGCTGACCCTGCTGGAGATGCGGTCCAAGGCCCGGCGGCTCAGAATCGACAGCAACATCGGGTTGATCGTCGTGGATTACCTGCAGCTCATGCGCAGTCCGGCCTATGCCAGGGACCGGGTGCAGGAGATCTCGGACATCTCCCGTTCGCTCAAGGCGCTCGCGCGTGAACTGGAGGTACCGGTGATCGCGCTCTCCCAGCTCTCCCGCGCCTCGGAGCAGCGTGGCGGGGACCGGGTCCCCATCCTCTCCGACCTGCGCGATTCCGGCGCGATCGAGCAGGACGCCGACCTCGTCCTCTTCATCCACCGGCCGGAGATGTATTACGATCTCCGGCAGAAGGCGGAGCAGGACGGCAAGGATCTCACCGGCAAGGTGATCGTGGACCTGGCCAAGAACCGCAACGGCCCCACCGGGCCGGTCAATCTGTTTTTCCGGAAAGAAGTGACCCGCTTCGAGAACCTCACCCGGCGTCCCGAGGACGAGGGCTATGGCTAAGGCCCGTTCAGTCTATCGCTGCACCGAGTGCGGCCACGATCATCCCAAGTGGGTCGGCAAGTGCGAATCGTGCGCGGCGTGGAACTCGGTCACCGAAGAAGCGGCGCCGGTGGTCCATCGCGCCGCGTCGCGCACGTCGGGACGCCGCGCGGTGGAGCCCCCCAGCCGGCTGCGCGATATCGCCGAGAGCCGGCTGGTGCGCTGGAGCACCGGGCTCAAGGAGCTGGATTTCGTGCTGGGCTCGGGACTGGTTCCCGGCTCGATGACGCTGGTCGGTGGGGAACCGGGCATTGGAAAGTCGACCCTGCTGCTGCAGGCCGCCGCGCGGCTGGAAGCGGGTGGTCGCAAGGTGCTCTATGCCAGTGGCGAGGAATCGCCCGAGCAGGTGCGGATGCGGGCCGAGCGGCTGAAGGAGGATGCCGGCGCGGTGCATGTCATCGGCGAGACCCGGCTCGAAGCCGTCCTGGATTCCGCCGCCTCGATCTCGGCCGACGTCCTCATCCTCGATTCCATCCAGACGGTCTACACCGAGCTGCTGGAAGGCGCTCCGGGCAATGTCGGCCAGGTGCGGGAGTGCTCCGCCCGGCTGATGCGCTTCGCCAAGGAGACCGGTGCCGCCGTTATCGTCGTCGGCCACGTCACCAAGGGGGGCGGGATCGCCGGCCCGAAGACGCTGGAACACATCGTGGACACCGTGCTCTACTTCGAGGGCGAAGCCACGCTCGACCATCGGCTGCTCCGGGCCACCAAGAATCGGTTCGGTTCGGTCGACGAAATTGGCGTCTTCGCGATGACCGGCCACGGGCTGGAGCCGGTCCCGAATCCGTCGGCCCTCTTTCTCGCCGCCCGGTCGGTCGGGATCAGCGGCAGCGCGGTCACGGCGCTCATGGAAGGCACGCGCCCGATGCTGGTGGAGGTCCAGGCCCTCGCCGCACGCAGCGGCTACGGCACGCCGCAGCGGGTGGCCACCGGGCTCGACCAGAAGCGGCTGTCGGTACTGCTCGCGGTCCTGGAGCGCCGGGGCGGGACCTCGTTCGCCGATCTCGATGTCTTCGTGCAGGTGTCCGCCGGCGTCCGCCTCAACGAGCCGGCCAGCGACCTCGCGGTTGCCGCGGCGCTGGTTTCCAGCGTGCTGAATCGTCCCGCGCCGCCGGACAGTCTCTTCCTCGGCGAGATCGGGCTCGGCGGCGAGATCCGGCCGATCGGCGGACTCGAACGCCGCATCAGCGAGGCGGCCCGTCTCGGGTTCCACCGGGTCTTCGCCTCCGAGCGCACCGCGACCCGGATTCCCGGGCTCACGATCGTCGGTCTGGAACACGTCGACCAGCTGGCCCGCACCCTTGCAGCCTGACGTCGGGGTTGTGATCGTTGCGGCGGGGAAGGGTGGCCGGCTCGGCGGAGCGGTGCCCAAGCAGTATCTCGATCTCGGCGGCGTGCCGATGCTGTTGCGTGCGATCCGGCCGTTCACCTCGCACCCGGCCGTCGTGCATACCGTCGTGGTGCTGCCGGCCGCCGATGCCGAGCGTCCGCCCGCCTGGCTCGCGGAGCTGGCGGGAGGCGCCCTGAGCCTGGTCGCGGGGGGAGCGGAACGGAGCGACTCGGTGAATCACGGCCTCGCCGCGCTGCCGGGCGCCTGTCATGTCGTGCTGGTGCACGATGGGGCCAGGCCATTCGTCGATCGCGCGGTGATCGATGCGGTGATTGCGGTGGCGCGTGGCGGGGCGGGCGCGGTACCGGCCATTCCGGTGGGCGATACCCTGAAACAGGCGTCGGCGGAGGAGTCGAGCCACCGGGCGGGAGAGCCGATGAGCCGGACGGTGGACCGGACCGTCTCTAGGGATCGCCTCTATCGCGCCCAGACGCCGCAGGGATTTCCCCGCGTCCTGCTGGAGGAGGCGCATGCACGGGCCCGGCAGCACGGCGACATCGCCACTGACGACGCCATGCTGGTCGAGCAGCTCGGCGCATCAGTGCGGCTGGTCCCTGGTTCGGCCCGGAACTTCAAAGTGACGACGGAAGAGGATCTCCGCATGGCGGAGCGGCTCGTGTGACCCACATACTTTTTGTCTGCACTGGCAACACCTGCCGCAGCCCGATGGCCGAGGCGCTGCTGCGGCGCAAGCTGGCGGAGCGGGGCGTGGCCGGGGTCGAGGTATCCTCGGCGGGCGTCGGGGCGTGGGACGGCGCTCCGGCCAGCGAAGGTGCCTACCTCGTGGCGCTGGAGCATGGGCTGGACCTCTCCGCCCACCGCGCCAGAAAGCTGACGAAGGACATGGCCGGTGCCGTCACGCTGATCCTCACGATGGGAGGAACGCACCGCGCCCGGGTCGACGAGCTGATCGGCCCGGGCCGGGCGTACCTGTTAGGCGAGTACGCCGGCGAGGGGGGCCCGAACGCGGAGGTCCGCGATCCCTTCGGCGGCGACCTCGAGGACTATCGCGAGACCTACACCCAACTCGACCGCCTGCTGGATGACGTCGTCTCGCGTCTGACCCGGGAGCGCAGCGGTGATCTCCGGTAGTACCAGGGTCTTCGCCATCCTGGGCGATCCCGTCGCCCACTCGCTCTCCCCCGCCATGCAGAACGCCGCATTCCGGGCCCTCGGGCTCGACGCGGTGTATGTCCCGCTGCGGGTCTCCGCCGATCAGGTCCCGGGGCTGCTCCGGGCCCTCGCCCTCGCCGGGGGTGGCGGCAACGTGACGGTGCCGCACAAGGAAACCGCCACCGGCGCGATCGACCGGCCCTCGCCCAGAGTCCAGGCACTCGGTGCCTGCAACACCTTCTGGGGCACTGCCGGCGACGTTCATGGCGACAATACGGATGTGGACGGCGTGGGGAACGCACTGGACCGCCTGGAGGCGCCCCCGAGCCGCTGGCTGGTTGCCGGCACCGGCGGCGCGGCACGGGCCGTGGTCGCGGCGGCGGTCTCGCGCGGAGCGGCGGTCGCAATTCGCTCACGCGACGCCGTCCGCCGGGCGAGCTTCGAGCGGTGGGCGCAGGCCCAGGGCGCCAGCCTCGCCCCGGCGCAGGAGTGCGAGGTGCTGATCAACAGCACCCCGCTCGGACTGCACGCCGGCGATCACCTGCCGATCGCGGTGGAGGAGGCGCCCGCGGCACGGGTTGCGCTGGATCTGGTCTACGCCCGGGGCGAGACGGCCTGGGTCAAGCTGATGCGGCAGGAGGGACTCCGCGCCGCCGACGGCCGGGTCATGCTCGTCGCCCAGGGGGCGGCGGCGTTCTCCCGCTGGTTCCCCGAGGAGGATCCTCCGCTCGACGTGATGCGGGCGGCCGTGAGTGATGCCCTTCGCTGAGCTGGCCGGCCTCGCGCGCCAGGCCGAACGCTGGCTGCTGCCCGGCGCCTGCCTGCTGTGTGGCGACACCGCCGGACCGGCGGAGCCGCTGATCTGCTCGCTCTGCCAGGGGCGCTGGCGTCGCCTCCCCGCGCCATGGTGCGAGCGCTGCGGGCAACCCACCATCCATCCCGCCACACCCTGCCGGATCTGCGCGGGCTGGCCGGACGGCCTCAGGCGGGTGCGCAGCGCGGTCTGGCTCGATGACCTCGCCCGCGACACGGTTCATGCGCTCAAATACCAGGGCTGGCACCGTATCGCCGAGTCGATGGCCGCGGCCATGACCCGTCTCGAGCCGCTGGCGGGTCGCGGGGTGCTGGTACCGATACCGCTTTCGAGGCGCCGGCTGCACACCCGCGGCTACAATCAGGCCGAGGTCCTGGCGCGCGCCCTGGCCCGCTCCACCGCGCTCACCTGCCGCGCCGATTGCCTCGTGCGGGTGCGGGAGACCGGCACCCAGACCGCGCTCGCTCCCGAGGCACGCCGGGCCAACATCGCCGCGGCGTTCGCGGGCCAGAACGTGGCCGGGACTCACGTCGTGCTGGTGGACGACGTCCTCACGACCGGGGCGACACTCGCCGAGGCGGCCCACGCCCTGGTGGAGGCTGGAGCCGACTGCGTGGAGGCGATTACCTTTGCGCGGGCGAAGCTGCCGATTGAATAGCGATCAGCCGTCAGCTATCAGCCATCAGCTGGTAGTATCTTCGCTTCGGCTGACGGCTGACGGCTGACGGCTGACGGCTGACGGCTGACGGCTGACGGCTGACGGCTGACGGCTGACGGCTAACGGCTAACGGCCTTGAAACCCAGTAACACCTCCAGGAGACCTAATGTCCATCCGCGTCGCCATCAACGGGTTCGGCCGCATCGGCCGCAACGTGCTCCGGGCCGCCAAGGCGCTCGGCGCCAAGGAGCTGGACTTCGTCGCGGTCAACGACCTGACCGACACGAAGACCCTCGCCCACCTGCTCAGATATGACTCGGTGCATGGTCGCTTCCAGGGCACGGTGGAAGCCAAGTCGGATGCGATCGTGGTCAACGGCGACAGCATCAGGGTCTTCGCGCAGAAGGATCCCGCCGCGCTGCCATGGAAGGATCTGGGCGTCGACATCGTGCTCGAGTCCACCGGCATCTTCACCGACCGGGACAAGGCGGCCAAGCATCTCGAGGCCGGGGCCAGGAAGGTGATCATCTCCGCACCGGGGAAGAACGAGGACATCACGATCGTCTACGGGGTGAATCACCTGAAGTATGACGCCGCCAAGCATCACGTGATCTCCAACGCCAGCTGCACGACCAACTGCCTCGTGCCGGTGGTCAAGGTCATTCTCGATCAGTTCGGCTTCGTGAATGGATTCATGACCACGATCCATTCCTACACCAACGACCAGCAGATCCTCGACCTGCCCCACAAGGACCTGCGCCGGGCCCGTGCCGCCGCGCTATCCATCATCCCCACCACGACGGGCGCCGCCAAGGCGACAAGCCTGGTCATCCCCGAAGTGAAGGGGAAGATCGACGGCGTGGCCCTGCGGGTGCCAACCGCCGATGTCTCGGTCGTCGAGCTCACCTGCACCGTCGAGAAGAGCACCACGATCGAAGCGGTGAATGCCGCCTTCTCGGCCGCCGCGAATGGTGTCCTCAAGGGGGTGCTCGCGGTGTCCGACGAGCCGCTGGTCTCGGTGGACTATATCGGCAACATGAGCTCGAGCACGGTCGACCTGGCCATGACCAACGTGGTCGACGGCAAGCTGGTCCACGTCACCGCCTGGTATGACAACGAGATGGGCTACTCGGCCCGCTGCGTTGACCTCATGCGTTACATCGGAATGAAGAAGTAGCCGCGGCTGATGAAGCGCTCCCTCCGCTCCCTCGTTCCGCTCGGGCTCGACGGCCGGCGCGCCCTGGTCCGGGTGGACTTCAACTGTCCGCTCAAGGATGGCGTCGTCACCGACGCCACCCGGATTCGCGCCTCGCTGCCTACCATCATGTACCTGCGGGAGAAGGGTGCCCGCGTGATCCTGCTGTCGCATCTTGGCCGGCCCAAGGGACCGGACCCGAAGCAGAGCCTGGCGCCGTGCGCGACCGCGCTGGAAGAGATGCTCGGGGCGCCGGTCCTCTTCATTCCCGATCCGGCCAGCCCGGATGCCATCACCCTCACCAAGCGGCTGCCGCGCGGTGGCGTCGCCGTGGTGGAAAACACCCGGTTTTATCCCGGCGAAGAGAAGAACGACCCCGACACCGCGAAGCTGTTCGCTACCCTGGGCGATCTCTACGTCAACGATGCGTTCGGCTCGGCGCACCGCGCCCACGCCAGCACCGAGGCGGTGGCCCACCTGCTCAAGCCGGCGGTGTCGGGCTTCCTGATGGAAAAGGAACTCGAGTATCTCGGCGGCGCCCTCGACCAGCCGAAGCGTCCCTTCGTCTCCGTGCTCGGCGGCTCGAAGGTCTCCGGCAAGATCGACCTGATCGAAAACCTCTTGCCCCGCGTCGATGCCATCCTCATCGGCGGGGCCATGGCCTGCACCTTCTTCCGAGCCATGGGGCTGGAAACCGGCAAGTCGCTGGTCGAGGAAGACCGGCTCGAGATGGCCAGGGCACTGATGCAGAAAGCGGGCGACAAACTGGTGCTGCCCCGCGGCGCCGTGATTGCGGAGAAGCTGGAAGCAGGGGCACCGACGCGGTCGGTTCCCCGCGAGCAGATCCCGCCCGGCTGGGCGATGTTCGACATCGACGCGGCAGCGGAGCAGGACTACGCCGCACGCATCGCGAGAGCTGGCACCGTTGTGTGGAACGGACCGATGGGAGTCTTCGAGACCCCGCCGTTCGACCACGGGACACTCGCCGTGGCTCAGGCGATGGCGGCGGCGACGGCAACGGGTGTAATCACCATCGTGGGTGGCGGCGATTCGGCCGCCGCCGTCGCCCAGGCCGGGCTCGCCGAGAAGATGAGTCACGTTTCCACCGGTGGCGGGGCCAGCCTCGAATTCCTCGAGGGGAAAGTCCTGCCCGGCGTCGCGGCACTCGACGAGGTCTGATGCGCCCGCTCATTTTCGCCGCCAACTGGAAGATGCAGGTGACGCCGGCGGAGGCGCGGGCATTCGTCGCCCGCTTCCTCGAACTCCGCCCCCCGCGGGAAGGGCGGACCCTCTGGTTCTTTCCCCCGGCCGTCTCCCTGGAGGCCACTGCCACCGCCCTGCAGGGGCGGGCGGATGCCCGGGTCGGTGCGCAGGATGTGCACTGGGAGCCCAAGGGTGCTTTCACCGGAGCCACCTCCATTCCGCTGGCCCGCGGCGCCGGGGCGACCGGCGCACTCGTGGGGCACTCCGAACGACGTCACGTCTTTGGCGAGACGGACGCGGAGACGGGGCGCAAGGTGGCCGCTCTCCTGGCCGCCAGCCTGACGCCGATGCTGTGTGTCGGGGAACAGCTGGTTGAGCGTGAGGCAGGGCAGACCGAGCAGGTCGTCATTCGTCAGCTCCGCGCCGGCCTCCATGGAGTGGCCGCGCTGGAGTTGCCGCGAATCGTGATCGCCTACGAGCCGGTGTGGGCCATCGGCACGGGGCGCACCGCGACACCGGCGGATGCCGCCATCGTGCATCGCGCCATCCGGGCCGAACTGGACCGCCTCGGCGCCACCATCCGCATGCCGGTCCTCTACGGTGGCAGTGTCAATGGCGGCAATGCCGCCGCCCTGCTGGCGGAGACCGAGATTGACGGCGTCCTGGTCGGGGGAGCGAGCCTGGATCCAGTCGGGTGGGCCGAGATCACCGGGACATAGGCTGCCACTACCACCACCCGGTCGGGGCGGCTACACTTACCCGGCTTTTTGACGGGATATCCCAATGTACTACCTGCTGTTGACCCTTCTGATTCTCGACGGCCTCCTGCTGGGCGCCGTCGTTCTCCTCCAGGCTGGACAGGGCGGGGGACTCGCTTCGTTCGGTGGTGGCACGACCGACCTCGTGGTCGGTGGCCGCCAGGCGGCGACGCTGCTCACCAAGATGAGCTGGATCTGCGGCGCCATCTTCCTGAGCCTCGCGCTGCTGATTTCGGTGGTAGCACCGAGCCAGGGCGGGAGCAGTGAAGTGCTGGACCGGATCCGGGCGAACGCGCCCGCCGCCGCGCCGGCGAACCTGCCCATCGAGACCGCGCCGGTACCGGCCACGACCCCGGCCGCCGGCGGCACGCCCCAGAGTCCGGCCCCGACTGGCACCGCGCCGGTCAAGCCAGCCAACTGAGCACCATGCACCGTCGGATCGCACGCGGGGGATCGGCATGACCGATCGCCCCGCGTTTGTTTTGCTCGAGGACGGCACCTGGTACCCCGGAACCACGCCGCGACCACTGGAGGCGAGCTTCGGCGAAGTGGTGTTCACCACGAACATGAGTGGCTACCAGGAAGTCTTCACCGATCCGAGCTATCTGGGTCAGATCGTGGTGATGACCGCGCCAATGATCGGCAACTACGGCGTCAATATCGACGACATGGAGTCCGCCCTGCCGCGCGTTTCGGGCGTGGTCGTCCGCGAACTTTCCCGCCGCGCCTCCAACTGGCGCGCGACACGTACGCTGGATGAGTGGCTGTCGGAGTACCGGGTTCCGATCATCGAGAACATCGATACCCGCCGGCTGACCCGACATATCCGGGAACGCGGGGCGATGCGTGGCGTGATCGCGGAGGGCCGGGAACCGACCCCCCAGCTGACGCTCAGCCTCATGGAGTCGCCGTCGATGGATGGGCTCGACCTCGCCTCCCGCGCCACCGTGGACGCGAAGTACACCGAGGGGCGCCTGGGTCCGCACGTGGTGGCCTATGACTACGGGATGAAGCGGAACATCGTCCGCATGCTGACGGCGATGGGCTGCCGAGTCACCGTGGTTCCCGCCTCAATGCCCGCCGCGGCTGTCCGTGAGCTGAAGCCGGATGGGCTCTTCCTCTCCAATGGTCCCGGCGACCCGGCTGCGGTGAGCTACGCCATCCGGAACATCCGAGAGCTCACGGCGACCGGCCTGCCGACGTTCGGCATCTGCCTGGGACACCAGCTGCTTGGGCTGGCGTTCGGTGGCACTACGGTCAAAATGCCCTATGGCCACCGTGGGGGAAACCATCCGGTGCGTGATCTCACGACGGGGCATGTACTTATCACCTCGCAGAACCATGGCTTTGCGGTGCAGGGCAAAGATCGGACAGTTCCGGGCGCACCGGGTCTGGAGATCTCCCATGTCAATCTGAACGACGGAACGGTGGAAGGTATTCGGCACCATGAACTTCCAGTCTTCGCCGTGCAGTACCACCCGGAAGCCTCACCGGGACCCCACGACGCCCACCCTCATTTCCAGGAATTCCTCCGCCTGATGCAGGCCGGAGCCCCCCTTGGTGCGCCAAACCCTTGACAGTCAACGGCTAAGCCCCTAGTCTCTCATGTAACCTGACGCCTCATTCGGGGCGCTGGACGTGAAGATCCCCCGGGGGAAAGCATGACCAAGGCAGATCTCGTCGAACGGGTGACGGAGTCCATCGCCCGAACCGCCGGACCCATGATCTCCAAGAAGGATTGTGCCCGCGTGGTCGATGCCTTTCTCGACGCCGTGAAGGACGCCCTTAAGAGCCAGCAGAACATCGAAGTACGCGGCTTCGGCACCTTCAAGATCCGTCGCAGGAAGACCCGCATGGCGCGCAACCCCCGCACCGGCGATCCAGTCGAAGTGGCTGCCCGCCCAGTGCCGGTCTTCAAGCCCAGCAAGGAGTTGCGGGCTCTGGTCGCCGATGAACCGTTCGATGCCTCGGCCGAAGATCACGAGGATGACGCTGAAGGCTGAATCTGATGGAGGGAAGGTAGGTTACATCGTGGGGCGGGAGTGATTCCCGCCCCGCTTTCATTCCGGGCCTCCGGCCAGTGCGTTCGGCCATTATACTTGCTCCCATGTCCGCTCCCGCGACCTCGCTCTCCGTAAAGCTGCTGCTGTTCGCCACCTACGCCGAACTGGCGGGGCGTGAACAGGTCACGCTCGAGGTGCCAGGTCCGGCGACGGTGGCCGATGTCGTGCGTTTCTTCCGCGCCTCCTGGCCCGGGGCTGACCGGGTCCCGGATCGCCCGATGGCCGCGGTCAACCGGGTGCACGCCCGGCTGGACACGGTCGTGTCCGATGGCGATGAGATCGCGTTGCTCCCTCCGCTGGCCGGCGGGTGAGACGGATGCGCTACCTCACGCGCTCGCCGATCGACCCGGGAATGCTCACGGTGGAGGCCGCGGGGCCGGCCGACGGGGGAGTGGCATCGTTCATCGGGCTGGTGCGTGATCATCACGCTGGTCGCGGCGTCACCCGGCTCGAGTATTCTGCCTACGAGCCGATGGCCGATGGCGAAGTCGGGCGGATCGTGCGGGAGGCGGAAGCACGGTGGCCGGTACGTGTCGCGCTGCGGCACCGGCTGGGTTCACTGGAGATCGGCGACATCGCCGTGGCGGTGGTCGCGGCGAGCGCACACCGGGCGCCTGCCTTCGAAGCGTGCCGGTACGTGATCGAGGAAGTGAAGCGGCGGGTGCCAATCTGGAAGAAGGAATTCTACGCCGACGGGAGCATCGGCTGGGTCGATCCCACCGCGACCGCACGAGGGGACCAGTCGCGTGAACGCCCGGATGCGGCCGCTCTTGGCCAGGTGTCGGAATGACCTCGTTGGAAGGCTCCGGCGTGACGGCTTCCGTGCAGGACAGCTTCGCCCGCCCGCTGGGCAGCCTCCGCATCTCCGTCACCGACCGCTGCAACATGCGCTGTCGCTACTGCATGCCGGAGGAGGAGTACGTCTGGCTGCCTCGCGGTTCGATCCTCAGCTATGAGGAGACCGATCGGCTCGCGGGCATTTTCGCCGGACTTGGCGTCCGCAAGATCCGGCTGACGGGCGGCGAGCCGCTGCTGCGGCACGATCTTGCCACACTGGTGGCGCTGCTGGCGCGGCATGACGCCTTCACCGATCTTGCCCTTACCACCAACGGCATCCTGCTGGGCGCGCATGCGGCGCCGCTCAGGGCCGCGGGGCTCCGGCGGGTGACGGTGAGCCTGGACACGCTCAAGCCGGAGCGGATGGCATCGTTCGCGCGGTCGAACAAGCACTCCGAGGTCCTGGCGGGGATTGTCGCCGCCGGTGCTGCCGGCTTTGGTGAGATCAAGGTCAACAGCGTCATCATCCGCGGGTACAACGATGATGAAGTGATCGACCTGCTGGAGTTCTCCCGCGCCGGCGGACATGAGGCACGATTCATCGAGTACATGGACGTCGGTGGCGCGAATGGCTGGTCGATGGACGACGTGGTGTCCCGGCGGGAGCTTCTGGCGCTCATCGCCCGGCGCTATGGCGCGGTGGAACCGGCGGCCGAGAACGCCGGCAGCAGGGCGCCGGCGGATCGCTTCCGCCTGCCGGATGGCACGGTGTTCGGCATCATCGCGTCGACCACCGAGCCGTTCTGCCGGACCTGCGACCGGGCCCGGCTCACCGCCGACGGCCATTTCCTGCTGTGTCTCTACGCCGACACCGGCCTCGACCTGCGCACCGCGCTCCGCGGCGGGGCGAGCGATGGGGAGCTGGGGCAGTTGATTCGTGCGGCGTGGACGCGTCGCGCCGACCGCGGCGCCGAGGTGCGGGCTGCCGACCCGGACCGTGGCGCGCTGTACCAGCTTTCCACGCTGCGGGCGGATCCCCGCAAAGAAATGCATACCCGCGGCGGCTGATTCAGCCGCGTCGATCACCATTTCACGCCCAGCGACATGACATTGCATATCGCGCTCATCGAGCCCAGGATTCCGCCGAACACCGGCAACATCGCCCGGCTCTGTGTCGCCACCGACACGCCGCTGCATCTGATCGAGCCGCTCGGCTTCAGTCTCGATGACAGCGCGGTGAAGCGCGCCGGCCTGGACTACTGGGACCGGGTGGACCTGTGGACCCACCCCAACTGGTTCCGCTTCCGTGATGCCATCAGCCGCGACCGGTGTCTCTATTTTTCGGCCAACGCGGAACAGGATTACACCGAGGCTCCCTTCCGCCCCAACAGCGTGCTGGTCTTCGGCAACGAGACCGACGGCATGCCGGCCAAGATCCTCGAGAAGCATCCCGAGCTCTGCTACCGGATTCCGATGCAGGGCGAGATGCGCAGTCTCAACCTTGCCAACGCCGTGAGCGTCGTGCTGTACGAGGGGTTGCGCCAGCTCGGCTTGAAGGCGCCTCCGCGGATGACCTTCGCCGACATCGAGGCCCCCCAGAGCGTGGACGCGGATCTGGAGGAGGACGAGGATGAGGTGAACGGCAACGTGGCTGGTGGCCCCGATACGGCGCGCGGCCGGGCGACGGCCCCGCCGCTCCTGACCGGACCGAAGCGGCGTGGTCGCGGTCGCGGTCGGGCTGCACCTGGCGGTCGGGGACCGGGAGCCCCCGGCAGAGGGGGAGCAGCTGGCGGCGGTCGTCGGGGACCAGGCGGAAACGGTGGTCGCAGGAAACCGGTGTAGCCCGGCGACGGGGCGACAGCGACGGTGACGCTCGCAGGGAGCGCCGGAACGGAAACCACGGGGGAGAGCCAGTCAGCGGCTCTCCCTCTTGCGTTGGGCCCTGGCGACCGGTATTTCCAGCCACGGGAAGTCAACGTCCTCCGGTGCCCGCCATTTCACGCTCGGTTGCCCGCCGTCTCGGTCCCATCAATCCTCCCTCGCCTCCTCCAGGAGGTCGCATGCGTCATCGCTGGTTTGTTCCCGTCCTCATCCTCATCCTCACGCTCGCATCGCTGCCAGCATCGGTCCACGCGCAGCAGCGCGTCCTGACGGGTGCGGTCAACCGTTCGGAGGATGGCGCACCGCTCTCTGATGCGGTGGTCACCCTTGCCGGCCGGTCAGCGGGTGCGAAGACCGATGGGCGCGGTCGCTTCACCCTCGTCCTGCCTGACGGACCGGCCCGGATCGTGGTCCGGGCGATCGGGTACAAGCGCCAGAACGTTCCGATCGGGGCGGATCAGGCCGAGGTGACGATCACGATGATCCAGGACGTGTTCAACCTGGAGGAGGTCGTGATCACCGGCCAGGCCACCGAGATGGAGCAGCGCAACTCGACCACCTCGACGGCGGTGGTGGACGGCCAGGACATCAGTCAGGTGCAGGCCCAGTCACTGGACCGAGCGCTGCAGGGCCGGATCGCCGGCGCCAACATCCAGACCAACTCCGGGGCGCCCGGGGCGGGTGTGCAGGTGCAGATCCGCGGGCCGCACACGATCATCGGCAATGCGGAGCCGCTGATCGTGGTGGACGGCGTCATCTACAGCAATGCCACCATCCCGTCGGGACTCTCGTCGGTGACGGGGAGCAGCAGCAACCTGGCCCGTGCCGACGCCCAGGACGACGGGACCAACCGGCTTGCCGACCTGAATCCCAACGACATTGAATCGATCGAGGTCCTGAAGAGCGCGGCGGCGGGTTCGATCTACGGCTCCAAGGCCGCCAACGGCGTGGTCATCATCCACACCAAGCGGGGGACCGCCGGGCAGGTCCACGCCAACCTGAGTCAGCGGGTGGGCTTCTCCTCGCTGCTCCGCGGCCCGGGGTTCCGGGTCTTCGATACCACCCAGGCCTTCGCGCTTTTCGATTCGAATCTGGTCCGTTCGTACCTGGTGAATGGTCAGCTGCCCGCCTACGACCACCTCCAGGCACTGGCGGGCGACAAGCCCCTCTCCTACGAGAGCCAGCTGGATGTGAGTGGCGGAGGGGAGAAGACCCGGTTCTTCGCGTCGGGAAGCTGGAAGCGGGACAACGGCATCATCGGCAACACGGGCGCACAGCGGCAGACGCTTCGGGCCAACATCACCCAGCAGCTGACCCGGACGCTCACCATGGACCTGACCACCGCCTTTGCGCGCAATGCGAACGACAAGGGCTTTACCAACAACGACAACTCCGGCGCCAGCGTCACCTACGCGCTGGCCTACATCCCGAGCTTTCTCCCGCTCAAGCGGGCCAACGGCATCTACCCCCAGCCGGAGATCGGCTACTTCGGGGCCAACCCGCTCCAGACCGCCGCGCTTGCGACCAACAATGAGACTGCGATCCGCTTCACCGGCGGGGGTCGCCTGTCATGGAACACCTGGACCGGCGAGCGGCAGAGCCTGCGCTTTGTGGCAGCGGGAGGGGCGGACTTCGTGAATCAGAAGAACAAGATCATTGCGCCGCCGGAACTGACCTTCGAGCAGACCCTGCCGAATCCGGGGACGATCACACTCGGTGCCGCCGACGGGCGCAACCTCAACTGGAATCTCAACGCGATCCACAGTTACACGCCGGAATCACAAGGCTTCCGGCTGACGACTTCGCTGGGAGTCCAGTACGAGGACCGGCAGCTCTCGCGCAACCGGATCACCGCGACCGGGATCCTCCCGGGACAGACCAGCGTCTCACAGGGCGCCGTCGTCAGCAATCCGATCGAGGAACGGTCGAGTGAGCGGACCCTGGCGTTCTACGCCGCAGAGGAAGCACTCGCGCTCTCAGAGCGGCTGTCGCTGGTGGGCAGCGTCCGCGGGGAGCGGAGCAGCGTGCTGGGAGACCCCTCCAAGTACTGGTTCTATCCCCGTCTCGCGGGAGCCTACCGGTTTCCCGGGCTGCTCGGCACCGGGAGCGAATTCAAGCTGAGGCTCGCGTACGGGCAGACCGGGAATCAGCCGCTCTTCGGTCAGAAATTCACCTCGCTGGTGGGCGGCCAGACCTACGGTGGTGGTGGCGGAGTGACGGTTTCGACCATCGCCGGACTCGCCGGCATCAAGCCGGAGCGGGTCAAGGAGTGGGAAGGGGGTGTCGACGCCGAGTTCTTCGGCGGACGCACCAGCTTCCAGCTCACGCTGGCGAGGAACATCACCAGCGATCTCCTCCTGTCCCGCACACCGAGCGCGAGCAGCGGCTTCACCGCGGAGTTTCTGAACGGCGGCCACATGCGGAACGTCTCGCTGGAGCTGGCAGCCGGTTTCGTCCCGATCCAGAGCCGGGACTTCCGCTGGGTGGCCCGTACGACGTTCACCCATCTTCGCAACACGGTTCTGGACCTGCCGGTGCCGGGCTACCGGCCGTCCACCGCCGGATTCGGACTGGCCTTCGGTGAGTTCTTCATCGAGCCGGGTCGCTCCGCGACCCAGATCATCGGCACCGTCGGCTATGACAGCCTCGGCAACCCGATCACGAAGGTCCTTGGGGATGCCAACCCCGATTTCCAGCTGACACTCGCGAATGACTTCAACTGGAAGAACCTGTCGGTCTCGATGCTGTGGGCCTGGCAGCAGGGGGGCGTGGCGCAGAACCAGACCCTGTCACTGTATGACTGCAATCAGCTGTCCCCCGACCAGGGGACGGCCGCGGGCCAGGCCCGGGCCAACGCCTGCCTGCAGGACGGCGTGGCCACGCCCTTCGTGCAATCGACGACCTTCCTCAAGTTGCGGGAGCTGAGCCTGGTCTGGAGCCTGCCGAGCCGCTGGGTACACCGCCTGTTCGCCGGCG
The DNA here is from genome assembly GCA_031382385.1 of Gemmatimonadota bacterium. Taxonomy (GTDB): domain Bacteria; phylum Gemmatimonadota; class Gemmatimonadetes; order Gemmatimonadales; family GWC2-71-9; genus JADJOM01. Next base: position 10,038 of record JANMYS010000095.1, on the reverse strand, counting down.
CGGATAACGCGCGCATCGGGCTGACGGGCCGAAACCTGCTGGTGTTCACCGACTACTTCGGCTACGACCCCGAGTCGAGCAATTTCGGCTCGCAGTCGATCACCCGGAACATCGATCTCGGCCCATATCCCCCTTCGCGCAATTTCTCCCTCAACGTCTCGGTGGGGTTCTGATGATGCCGACGACTCTGATTTCCGGCGCCCGCCGTGGCGCATGGCTCGCGCTGGTGGCCACCGGTCTCCTCGCGGGCTGCGGCGACTTCAACATCACCGACCCCAACAACCCCACGCTCGATGACCTGGTCAAGAATCCGACCAAGGCCAAGCTGGCGGTCGCGGCGACCGGTCTTTTCATCGGCGCGCGGAGTGATGCGACGGACGTGATCTGGCGCTACGGATCGCTCGGCCGCGAGGGGGCGAACCTCGCCGGCAACAACCAGCCCGACTACCAGGAGCCGTTCTTCGGGCCGCTCAGCACGACGCAGTTCGGGGCGGCCGTCTGGTCTGGCCGGTACCAGAACCTGCGGAGTCTCAACACCTATCTGAACGCTGTTCCGCGGGCGCCTGACCTGTCTGCCGAGGAGCGGGCCGCATCCATCGGGTTCGCCAGGACGCTCAAGGCGCTGGCCTTCCTGCCTCTGGTTGCCGGTCGCGGCGCGCTCGGCGCTCCCGTCGACGTCGACCGTCCACTGAAGGCGACGCCGGCGCCGTTCGTGAGCGAGGACAGCGTCTATGGGTACATCATCGGGGAGCTCGATGCCGCGCGGGACAGTCTGGCGGCGGGAGGTAGCGCGTTCCCGTTCCGCATGCCGCCCGGCTTTGCCGGCTTCGACACGCCGGCGGGGCTGATTCTGGTGAATCGCGCCCTCGCCGCCAAGGCGTGGGTCTTCCGGGCCACCGCCACGCCGTCCTGTGCGGGGACCTGCTATGCCAACGCCCTGCTCGCGCTGTCGCAGTCCTTCATCAGCGGCAATCCCGCCGATTTCAGGGTGGGGGCGTACTTCGATTACTCGAACAAGCCGGGGGACATCCTCAACGAGCTGTCCGAGACGCTCGACGGCACGACGTACTTCGCGTTCAACAACACGATCGATGATGCCCAGCTGCAGCCCGGCGGGGCGGTGGACCAGCGGGCGCTCGACAAGCTGGCGTTCATCGATTCGAACGATACGACGGTGACCTATACGCTTTCCGGGTTCCCCGTCGCGCCCAACCGCAAGTTCGCGGTCTACTTCACCGGCGGACAGCCGGACCAGAACGCGTCGATCCCCATCATCCGGGACGAGGAGCTGGTGCTGCTCCGAGCCGAGGCCAACATCGGCCTGAGCAACTATGCCGCCGCCATCCCCGATCTGGACCTGGTGCGGGTGAATGCCGGTGGCCTCCCGGCGACGACGCTCACTGCGGGGAGCCCCGCCTCCGCCTTCATCGACGAGCTGCTGTACAACCGGCGCTACTCACTGCTCTGGGAGCAGGGCGCGCGCTGGGTGGACGCCAGGCGCTACGGCCGGCTCAGCGGGATCCCGGCCCTCGTGCCGAACGGGGCGGTGCCCAGCCGGATGCCGATTCCCGCCGACGAGTGCGCCGCCCGGAAACTCGGCACGAGCTGCAATCCGCTCGGAACCTGACTTCCGCTGGCCGGGCCATGGAATGCTGACGGGGCGGACCGAGTCCGCCCCGTTGGCCGTTCATGGTTCGGGGCTTTGCCGGGGCTCCGGCGCGGAGTAGCTTTCCTCCGCCTTGCCGCGGGCCGAATCGCCCGGTGGCCGCTGGCACCAACCCACACCTCGCCCCAACTCTATGTTCAACAAGATCACCGTCGTGGGCGCCGGAAACGTCGGCGCGACCGCAGCCCAGCGCGTTGCGGAAAAGCAGCTGGCGCGCACCGTCGTCATGGTCGATGTGGTGGACGGCGTCCCGCAGGGGAAGGGCCTCGATCAGTGGCAGTCCGCGCCGATCGAAGGGTTCGACAGCCGCATCGTCGGCACCAACGGGTACGATGCCGCGGCGGGCTCCGAGCTGTTCATCGTCACCGCCGGCATCGCCCGCAAGCCGGGGATGAGCCGCGACGACCTGGTCAAGACCAATGCGGGGATCGTGGAGTCGGTCGCCAAGGAAATCCGCCGGGTCGCGCCGGAGAGCATCATCATCGTCGTCTCCAATCCGCTGGACGTGATGTGTTACGTCGCCATGAAGGCCAGCGGCTTCCCCCGCGAACGGGTGCTGGGCATGGCCGGCGTGCTGGACACCGCCCGCTACCGCGCCTTTCTCGCCGAAGCAATCGACGTCTCGGTGGAAGACATTCAGGCGATGGTCCTCGGGGGCCACGGCGATACCATGGTTCCGCTGGTGTCCTACACCACCGTGTCCGGGATTCCCGTCACCCAGCTGCTGGCCAAGGACAAGCTCGATGCCATCGTGACCCGCACCCGCAACGGCGGGGCGGAGATCGTGAACTTTCTCAAGACCGGTTCGGCCTACTACGCGCCCAGTGCCGCCGCGGTGCAGATGGCCGAGGCGATCGTGCTGGACAAGAAGCGGATCCTCCCCTGCGCCGCCTGGCTCACCGGTGAGTACGGCCTCAAGGGGGTCTACTGCGGCGTCCCCTGCAAGCTCGGCCGCAATGGGCTGGAGCAGATCATCGAAGTCACGCTGACCGAGCAGGAGCGGACCGACCTGAACAAGTCCGCCGAGGCGGTGCGCGAGACCATCAAGCTGCTGGGCTGAGGAGCCGCGAGTGAACAAGATCCTCGGGTTCTGGCGCTCGACCCTCGGCAAGAAGGTTGTGATGGGGCTGACGGGGCTCATCATGATCGGCTTCCTCGTCATGCACATGCTCGGCAACCTGCAGGCCTTTGCCGGAGCGGCCAAGCTGGACGCCTATGGCGCCCTGCTGCATGGCCCGCTCCACGAGGTGGTGCTGCTCACCCGGGTCGTGCTGCTCGCCGCAGTGGCGCTGCATATCGTCGCCGCCTACCAGCTCACTATGCTCGACCGGGCCGCTCGGCCTGCCGGCTATGCCCGGAAGGTGCCGCAGGCCGCGACGCTGGCATCGCGCACCCTCCGTGTCGGCGGCGTGCTGCTGCTGGCGTTCATCGTCTTCCATCTGCTGCACTTCACCGTGGGCTCGGTGCATCCGGATTTCATCGAAGGCAGTGTGTATCACAACCTGGTGAGCGGCCTGTCCCGGCCGGTCGTCGCGCTGTTCTACATCCTGGCGATGCTCTCCCTGGGGCTCCACCTCTACCATGGGGCGTGGAGCAGTTTCCGCACGCTGGGGCTGTCGCAGACCTCACCCCATCCGCTGCAGCGCCCGGTGGCGCTGGGGCTCGCGCTCGTCCTCTGGCTGGGCTTCACCGCCATCCCCGTCGCGGTGCTGCTGGGCTGGCTGCACGAGTAGGGAACCGCCGGCCAGTTGCCGGGTTGAGCAGTAGACCGTCACGCTCCGCCTCTGACAGGCATGCCATGGAACTGAACGCAAAGATTCCCGCCGGGCCGCTCGCCGAGAAATGGGACCGGCACCGCTTCGAGATGAAGCTGGTCAATCCGGCCAACAAGCGGAAATACTCCGTCATCGTGGTGGGCTCCGGCCTGGCTGGCGGCTCGGCGGCGGCCACGCTGGGCGAGCTGGGCTACAACGTCTCCTGCTTCTGCTTCCAGGACTCGCCGCGCCGGGCCCACAGCATCGCGGCGCAGGGCGGCATCAACGCGGCCAAGAACTACCAGAATGACGGCGACTCGATCTGGCGCCTGTTCTACGACACCATCAAGGGTGGCGACTTCCGCGCCCGCGAGGCCAATGTGTACCGCCTCGCGCAGATCAGCGTGAGCATCATCGACCAGTGCGTGGCGCAGGGAGTCCCGTTCGCGCGCGAATACGGCGGGCTGCTCGCCAACCGCTCCTTCGGCGGGGCGCAGGTGTCGCGCACCTTCTACGCCCGCGGCCAGACCGGGCAGCAGCTGCTGCTGGGCGCCTACCAGGCGCTGGAGCGCCAGATCGCCGCCGGCACCGTGACGATGCATTCGCGCACCGAAATGCTCGACATCGTCGTCGTGGGTGGTGTTGCGCGGGGCATCGTGACCCGGGATCTGGTCAGCGGGAGGATCGAGACGCATCTGGCCGACGCCGTCATTCTCGCCACCGGCGGGTATGGCAACGTCTTCTACCTCTCCACCAATGCCAAGGGCTGCAACGTCAGCGCGACGTACCGGGCCTACAAGCGCGGCGCGGCGTTCGGGAATCCCTGCTTCACCCAGATCCACCCGACCTGCATCCCGGTCAGCGGCGACTACCAGTCCAAGCTGACGCTGATGAGCGAATCGCTGCGGAACGACGGCCGGGTGTGGGTACCAAAGAAGGAGCGGGACACCCGCTCGCCGGACCAGATCCCCGAGGCGGAGCGGGACTACTTCCTGGAGCGGAAGTATCCCAGCTACGGCAACCTCTGCCCGCGGGATATCGCGAGCCGGGCCGCCAAGGAAGTCTGCGATGAGGGGCGGGGCGTGGGTCCGACGGGGCTCGGTGTGTTCCTCGACTTCGGCGCGGCGATCGCCCGGGTCGGCGAGGACAAGGTGCGGGAGCGCTACGGCAACCTGTTCCAGATGTACCAGCGGATCACCGACGACAATCCGTACCGCGTGCCGATGCGGATCTTTCCCGCGGTCCACTACACCATGGGCGGGTTGTGGGTGGACTACAACCTGATGAGCACCATTCCCGGGCTCCACGTCCTGGGCGAAGCCAACTTCTCCGATCATGGCGCCAACCGCCTCGGGGCCAGCGCCCTGATGCAGGGGCTGGCCGACGGCTACTTCGTCATCCCCGCCACGATCGGCGACTACCTCGCGACCGCCAGGCTCGACAAGATCGATGCCAGCCATCCGGAGGTGCGCGCGGTGGAGACGGAGGTGCGCTCCCGCCAGCAGCTCCTGCTCAATATCCGGGGCAAGCGGACGGTGGACAGCTTCCACCGTGAGCTGGGCAAGCTGATGTGGGACAACTGCGGCATGGCCCGCGACGCGGCGGGACTGCAGCACAACCTCCGGCGCATTCCGGAACTCCGCGAGGAGTTCTGGAAGAATGTGAACGTGCCGGGCAGCGGCGAGGAGCTCCACCAGTCGCTGGAAAAGGCCGGCCGGGTGGCGGACTTCCTGGAGTTCGGCGAGTTGATGAGCCTGGACGCGCTGCAGCGGCAGGAATCGTGTGGCGGCCACTTCCGCACCGAGTACCAGACGCCCGATGGAGAAGCGCTGCGGGACGACGACAACTACTGCTATGTGGCCGCCTGGGAGTACCAGGGCCAGGGCAAGGCGCCCAGGCTCAACCGGGAAGCGCTGGAGTTCGAGAACGTGCACCTCTCGACGAGAAGCTACAAGTGATGAACCTCACGCTCTTCGTCTGGCGCCAGCCCAACGCGACGGCCGCCGGTCAGCTGGTCAAGTACGACGCGCCCAACATCAGCCCCGACATGTCGTTCCTCGAGATGCTGGATGTGGTCAATGAAGGGCTGATCCAGCGGAACGAGATGCCGATCGCCTTTGATCACGACTGTCGCGAGGGGATCTGCGGCTCCTGCAGCATGATGATCAACGGCGTCGCGCACGGCCCGATGAAGGGTACCACCACCTGCCAGCTCCACATGCGGAGCTTCAAGGACGGCGACCAGATCTACATCGAGCCATGGCGGGCCCGTGCCTTCCCGGTGGTGCGGGATCTCATCGTAGACCGGAGCGCCTTCGACCGGATCGTCGCCGCGGGCGGCTTCGTGAGCGTTTCCACCGGAAGCGCACCGGATGGCAACGCGCTGCCCGTCCCGAAGACCGACGCCGACGGCGCGATGGATGCCGCCCAGTGCATCGGCTGCGGTGCCTGTGTCGCGGCCTGCCCCAACGCCTCCGCGATGCTCTTCACCGCCGCCAAGGTCGGCCACCTCGGCTCGTTGCCGCAGGGGCAGCCGGAGCGGACCCGCCGAGCCCTCGGCATGGTCGCGCAGATGGATGCGGAGCTGTTTGGCGGCTGCACCTGGCATGGCGAGTGTCAGGAGGCCTGTCCCAAGGAAATCAGTATCGACTGGATCTCGCGGCTGTACGGCGACTACATCCGCGCCAGCGCGACCCGGCGTGAGGAGCGCGGTGCGGAAGCCGGGATCTGAGCATCGGGCGTGAACCTCTGGCAGTTGCTGTGGCGCCAGCAGCGGCCCGGTCGTCCCCTGCAGACCGGGCCGTTGTGCTGCCCGCAATCTCCCGCAACCACCTCATGATCCATCCACGCCGCCGGTCGGTCCGTTTGATTCTGCTGCTCACCGCTGCCGCACCGCATGCCCTTCCGGCCCAGCGCCCGGTGGACCTGCGGCTGGGACTGCAGGCGATCGGCGTCCTGACCTCGGTGGAGAGGATTCCCGGCAGCCGCGGTCTCACCGAAGCTCGACTGGTGCAGCCGGTCGTCATGCTGCACGCCGGCGCGCTCAACGGGCACCTGCGCTTCACCGGGACGCTCAATCTCGAGGGGCAGACGATTCCGCGCGGTGAACTCGCCCCCGGTGCCTGGGGGGAGGGCTACAACGACCGGCGTCACCCACACACCTATGCCCACGAGCTGATGCTTTCGGGTATGGATCTGCTGGGCGATCTTGATGGCGCAGGGCGACTCTCGGTCAGTGCGGGCAAGGGTTTCGCTCCTTTCGGTTCCGATGACCCGATGAGCCGCCCGGTGGTGCGCTACCCGGTCAATCATCACTTGGCGCAGGTGCTGGAACGGGCGGTCCTGAGCGCGGGGTACCGGACCGGGCCACTGCTGCTCGAAGGCGCGCTGTTCAACGGCGATGAGCCGGAGCGACCGGGCCAGTGGCCGCTCCTGAGTCGGTTCGGCGATTCCTGGTCGGTGCGGCTGACCGCGCTGCCAGTGACGGGAATCGAGCTGTCGGTGTCACGCGCAAAGATCCATTCACCGGAACACCGCCCTGGAGCGGGGACCGATGCATGGAAGTGGCACCTGGCGGCACGAGGGGATCGACCGGTCGGCGGCGCACGCGCCTACGGGCTGGCGGAATGGGCCCGGACCGAGGAGGCAGACGGCTTCTTCGACTTCACCAGCCTGCTGGCGGAGGCGGCGGTGCAGACCGGTCGGCACCGGCCGTATTATCGCTTCGAGCGAAGTGACCGGCCGGAGGATCTCCGCACCCTCGATCTCTTTCGTTCCGTCCGGCCGCACCTCGAGAACTCGATCCTGGGCATCACCCGCTTCACGCTGCATACGGTTGGCTACGGGCTGCGAGCCGGTCCGCGCCAGAGTCCGCTGCAACTGGAGCCGTTCGTCGAGGCCACGCTTGGATCGTCCAACAACTTTGGTGGCGGGGTCCTGACACCCGAGCTTCTGTACGGTACCACTCGGGTGCGCTCCATCACGGTCGGGCTGCGGGCAGCGTGGGGGATGGCAGGGCATCGAATGGGGCGCTATGGCGACCTTCTCGACGCCGGCCATGAGCCGGGAATGTCCCACGACCACTCGATGTGAGCCGGGCCACGGCACTATCGTACCGTTCTCCCTAACGTGTGGCACCATGAAAACAGCCCGATTGCTCCCCCGATTCCTTCCGCTGACGATTGCCATCCTCGCCTGCGGCGGCAGTGACACCGTCGCCCCCGCCGTCCAGGGCGCCATCGCCCGGAATGCCGGTGACGCCCAGACCGCCACGGTCGGCACCGCCTTGCAACCCTACCAGGTGAAAGTGACGGGGCAGGGTACCGCGCCGACGGCGGGCACTACCGTGCAGTGGGCGGTCGTTTCGGGCGGCGGCACCGTGAGCGCGGCGACCAGCGTGACCGACGCCGCCGGTCTGGCGGAGATCACCGCAACGCTCAGCACCGTGATCGGCCCGCAGGTCGTCCGGGCGGTGGCACCCGGCCTGATCGATTCGCTGGTCACCTTTACAAGTACGGGGACGGCGGATGCTCCCGCGCTGGCGCAGAAGACCGCGGGGGACGGACAGACAGGGACGAAGGCGCTCCCGCTCCCGACCGCGCTGGCAGTCCGGGTGACGGACCAGTTCGGCAACGTGGTGGCAGGCGCGACCGTGACCTGGACCGTCACCAATGGAGGTGGATCGGTTAGTTCGCCCACGTCGACCACCAGCTCGGCAGGGCTCGCCACCATGACATGGACCCTTGGCCCGAGTGCCGGCGCAAATGTGGTTACGGCGACGGCGGCGGGACTCACGCCATTGACCTTCACCGCGACGGCATTCAGCAGCTTCGTCGTGCTGAGTGGTGGCAGCAACGTGCCGGAGCGCTACGGCTCCGACCTCTGGGTGGCGGACGGCTACGGCTACAGCGGCACCTGGGGCTTTCGCAGCCGGGCCGGCAACGCCGTGAAGATCTGGCAGCTGGATGGGACCGGGGCCCCGACGCTGGTCGACTCGATCATCACCCCCGGCATCGGTACCGTCAGCGATATCGAGGTGTCGCCCGATGGCCAGTGGCTGGTCTTCACCGCTGAAGGCGGCTCCGACAACGGGATCCATGTGTACGAGCTGACGGCTCCCGGCGTACCGGTGTTCCGGGCCAAGTCGCTGGTTGGCACGGGGCTCCACACCGGGACACTCGCCGTCATCGGCGGCAAGCTCTACGCCTTCACGGCGAAGGATCCGGGCAGTCCCGCCCTGATCATCTATGATCTCTCCCAGGCCGCCTCAGGGGTCATCACGCCCGTCAGCAGCACTCCGATCCCGCCCAACTACGGCATCCACGACACCTTCGTCCGCGACGGCTACGCTTTCGTCTTCGCATGGGACGAAGGGCTCTACATCTTCGATGTGGGCAACGGTTCCAACGGCGGCACCGTTGCCGCACCGGTGCAGGTCAGCCATACCCTCGGCTTCGGTGGCGAGACTCACAACGGCTGGTGGTTTCACAATCCGACCAACGGCGAGAAGAAGTACCTGTTCATCGGCGAAGAGGGGCCGGGCGGGGTCGGGACGTCGTCGTCCGGTGACATTCACGTGGTGGATGTCTCGAATCTCGCCGCGCCCGTCGAAGTCGCCAGTTTCCACCTTCCTGGCGCCGGGGTGCACAACTTCTGGATGGATGAACCGGCCCAGCGCCTCTACGCCGCCTACTACAATGGAGGGGTGGTCGCGCTGGATGTCTCCGGCACGCTCAGCGGGAACCTCAGCACGCGCCTCATCTCCCAGCTCAAGCCGGGCGGCGCCGGGCAGACCTACGTCTGGGGTGTCATGCTCTACAACGGTTCCCTCTACGTGAGCGACATGATCTCGGGCTTCTGGCAGCTCGGCATCCCCTAGGATCGTCCTCTCTCCTGCCGGACCCTCACTTCGCGGCGGCTCAGCCTGGGCCGCCGTTGTGGTGTCCGGGTTCCACAGGGATATTGCTGCATGCGCCTCGCCCTCCTGTTTCTCACCGCGCTCGCCGCGGTTCCGCTTCAGGCCCAGTCGGACACACTTACCGGATACGCACCGCCCGCGGCGGGGCGGGAGCGGACGCTGGAACGCCTGCTCCGCTCCCTGGGCGACACCGCCTTCGCCCGTCGCCACTCGCAGTTCCTCTCCGCCGAGGCCCATGTGGCCGGCACGCCGGCGCAGCAGCGGACCGCGCGCTACGTGCTGGAGCAGATGCGCGCCTTCGGGCTCGACACCAGCCGCACCGATTTCCAGGTCTTCATTCCCTATCCCGAGTCGACCGTCGTCGAACTGGTACACCCCGTCGCCCAGCGCCTGGCGCTGACCGAAGCGCCGCTCGCCGAGGATGTGGCGTCGCAGGGAGCGATCTGGCCGGCGATGAATGGTCACGCCGCTCCGGGCGATGTCACCGCTCCCCTGGTCTACGTCAACTACGGACTTCCCGAGGACTACCGCCTGCTCGACTCCCTCGGCGTGCCGGTGGCGGGGCGGATTGCCGTTGCCCGCTATGGCCGGAGTTTTCGCGGGATCAAGGCGCGGGAAGCGGAACAGCATGGGGCCGCCGCCCTGCTGCTCTACTCCGATCCGCAAGAAGATGGGTATGTCGTGGGAGATGTGTACCCCGA
>JANMYS010000018.1:0-16879 GCA_031382385.1 Gemmatimonadota bacterium | reverse complement strand
TTTTGGGGGGGGGGTGTCCCCGTGTTCGGGGTGTTGTATGTGTCTTCCTATTTTACAACCTTTGGGGGGGGGGGGTGTGTTCCCCCCCCCCCCACGCCCGTTGTCATCCCGAGCGCAGCTAGGGATCCCTGCTCCTCACCCCAGCATCCCCCCCACCGGCTCCATCAGGCAGTCGAACATCTCCAGCACCCTTCCCGCGAGCCGCTGGATGCCGAGCAGCGCGTCCATCTCTACGGCGGTGAGCTCCCGCCCGTCGGCGCCACGCACGGTGGGGTGTGCCGGATCGCCGCTGATCGTTGCGAATGGGAGCCCGTTCACCTGGAATACCCCCGTCAGCTCCGTCGGCGTCGCATGCACCACCAGCCCTACCTGGTTGAAGCCGTGGCGAACGGTCAGCGCGATGGCGCCCGCCGAATCACCGTCAAGCGTCACCTGCTGCAGTGTGGCGGTTGCGAGAAAACCGCGCGCCGGAACGCCGATGGCGAACGTCACTTCCGCCGCCGAAGTGTCCGCCGCCCGGACGCCATGCACACCGACCTCGAATGTGATTCGCGTCGCGCCGTCATCGGTGAAGCCGGCGGCCTGCAGCGTGGCTGCGGAGTCCGTGCCGACTACCACGACGCGATAGTCCAGCCGAGTCGTGCCGCCGATCACCGCCTGGAGCCGGAGCGCGACGGCTGGACTTGAGGCGGTCCCTTCGTCGGTGAGGTCGGCATAGCCAATCTCCTGCGCGGGGATCGGCTGATGGGTTGCGGAGTCGGTAGCATATAGTATGAAGCGGACCCCATTGGCCGGGGCCCCGGACCGATTCGGGTCGGGGAGATATTGCTGGGTGAGGGAATCGAGTACGAAGGTGGTTCCGCGGATGGCGAGCGGTAGCTGCGGGGCGATGATGCGGGACGGCTCCCCCGACAGGATCGCCCTCGCGATGCGGATGCCGGCGCCGGCGGGATCCCCGCGGCCCGACGCACCCAGCCCGGCGGAGAGCCGGCCGGCCAGTCCTGCGGCGGAGCCGGCGACGTCGAATCGAGGGCCGAGGACGCGGAGGCTCTGCCAGGCCCCGTCGTCCAGCAGCCGCCCGACCGTCTCGATGTTGTCGCCCACTCCCACCGCGTCAAACTCCACTCCGGTGCTGCTCGGCGCACCGGCATCGCCGCACCCGATCAGCAGGGCCAGGGCGGCCGCGCTTGCTTTCATGAGATGACGCATGGACTGTTACCTCCCGGAGAGTGGAGATGGAATGACCGGCACTGTGTTGCTGTGGGGATGAGTGTCGGCCGGGGCGCCGCCATAGGACCGGTCGGCGATCGTAGGCCGGGATGGCGGCGCCGCAGGGGAGCGGGGGAGAGTCGGCCGCGAAGCAGGCTCACCCGTGTGCTGCGGCGACTCTCCGAGGCGACAATGGGGCGCCGCCAGCCACCAGGTCATGCATCGGGAGGGGTCTGTCATATGGATCCACTCCCACCGCCACTCACCTCAGTCACTACCGGGGCGGCGATGTCGCGAGTGGACCTGGAGCAGGAGCTGGAACGTCTGCATCCCGCCGCCTTCGGGTGGGCGCTCGCCTGCTGCGGTGGGGATCGGGTCGCCGCGGAGGATGCGCTGCAGGCCACCTATCTCAAGATTCTCGACGGGCGGGCCGTCTTCGAGGGGCGCTCCACCTTCATGACCTGGGTCTTCGGGGTGCTGCGGCGGACGGCAGCGGAGGAGCGGCGCCGGGGTCGTGGCTGGGAGTGGGGGCCGCTCTCACTTCTTTCATCGCACGTCGCGACGGGAAGCGATCGGCATCACTCCGATGCCGGAGTGCTGCGCTCCGAGGAATCGAGCGCGCTTCTCGGGGCGCTCAGCGCCCTGCCGGCCCGTCAGCGCGAAGTCCTGCACCTGGTCTTCTATCAGGACCTGACGATTGCGGAGGCGGCGGAGGTGGCTGGGGTGGGGCTGGGAACGGCGCGGACCCACTACGCCCGTGGCAAAGCCGCCTTGAGGCGTCTGCTGGAGGAGTTGCGATGAGCGAAGACCAGGAGCGAGAGCTGCGCGAACGGTTCGCTCGGCTCCGTCATGAGGAGGGCGGCGCGGCGCCGGAATTCGGCGCGCTGCTCCGCCGCCCGGTGAACCAGCCGCCACGCCGGGCCACTGGCCCGCGCCTGACACGGCTCCTGCTTGCGGCGGCCGTTCTCGCGGTCATCGCCGTCGGGCTCAGCCGGATCCGTCGGCCCGACCCGGCGTATGCCATCGATCTCTCCTCGACCAGCTGGCACGGCCCGACCGATTTTCTACTGGTATTCCCCGATGACGAGAGCCTGCGCACTGTCCCGCGTCTGGGCGAACTGGATCTGAACTGGAGGACCCCGTGAAGCGACTTCTGTTGCCGTTCGCCTTCCTGCTGCTGGTGTGGAGCGCGCCGCTTGCGGCCCAGCAGCCCGGCGACGATCCGCTGGCGCGGCTGCTCTTTCCCCCCGAGCTGGTCATGCAGCACCAGGCGGATATCGGGCTCAAGCCGGAGCAGCGCACCGCGATCACCTCCGCGATCGGTGAGCTGCAGGGCAAGGTGCTGGATGTGCAGTGGCGAATGCAGGATGCCGCAAAGGCGCTCGCCGCCCTGCTCGACAGGCCGGTGGTCGACCAGACCGCCGCCCTGGTACAGGTGGATGAGGTGCTCAATCTGGAGCGGGAGGTGAAGCGGGCCCAGCTCACCCTGCTGATCCGGATCAAGAACACTCTCACGCCGGCGCAGCAGGGAAAGCTGGAGCAGTACCGGAATCCGTAGCGGGGCACTGGGGCGGGGCCAGGCCCCGCCCCTGCTCAAGGCTCTCCGTTTCTTCGATCGCCGGGTTCTGGGGGCCGAGCTGGCCCCGTTCCCCCGCTTCCATCACCACGATCTGCTCCATCCGCTCGATCACAATCTCCGCCTGCCCTTGTAGCGCTTGATGAGACCCCTGATCCCCGCCCGCTTGCCCACTGTCTTGAGACGCCGCATACTTGACGCACTTCAACTGAAAAGCCCTGTCTCGACGCCGGGAAGGCCGGCGAGGGCCACTTACGGGATGCCACCGGTCATTTGAGCCACACCTTTGGGGGCCACCTCGTGACGGCTGAGGATCTCGATATCGAGCGCGATTCCGACCTTCCCAGCTTGACCCGGATCGACTGGTGGCTCGCCGGTCCGCTGGATTCCGGGCGGCTCCTCACCGGCGCCGTGAGCTGATGCCCCCCGCCCGATCCACCGCCGAGGACTTCCGGCTTTCCCGGCTCGCCCGGACGCGCTACCGGCTCGCAGACCTCACCCTCGCCGCCGACCTCGCGACGGCACGGACCATCGCCGCCAGGGTCAACGCCGTGCGAATGGCCACGGCCGGCGATTCAGCCGCTGGGCCGCCGCTGAGTGCGGGCCAGCTCCACGCCGCGGGCCTGCTGGTGACGATTCTCGGGCGGCTGGTCGATCGGTACCGTGCCGAGGCGGATCCGACGGTGTTCGTCGCGGCCGCTGACTGGTTGCGGACTCGCCTGGGCAATCTTCCGCTGACCGCCGCCGTCTGCGCCTTCAGCACCGAGTTCCCCGCACGATTGACCGTTCCTGAGGAGCCCGACCCTGAAACGGCCGTGGTCCAGCTCCTCCTGCTGGCCAGTCTGGACGAGAATGCCGCGGTCACCCCGTTCCGGGAGCTGGTCGACCTGCGCGCGGTCCGGGAGGGGGCGGCCCTCGGGACCGTCGCCGACGCGCTCGGGAATTTCTTCGACGACCGACCTCGCGTTGGGCCCGCGAAGAGCTCGCTGGTCGAGCTTCTTCGCCAGCCCGCCGCCGCGGCACCGGACTCCCTGGCCGAGCAGCTCCGCTGGATCAAGTCCAACTGGACCGATCTGTTCGACGGCTGGATCGACGACAAGCTCGAAGGGGTCCTGGTCGCGCTCGACGTCCTGGCCGAGGAGCATCATGCGGACGAGCGGGCCTGGTTCGCCACCCACGATCCCGGGGCAGGCGGTCCGGCGGAGGTCTACGACTACAAGTACGAGTACCAGTACGAGGTCGAGCTCGGCGAAGAAGAGATGTTCAGTGAGGACCGCGACTGGATGCCCCGTCTGGTGCTCATCGCGAAGAGCACCTACGTCTGGCTGGACCAGCTCTCGCGGCGGTTTGGGCGCGACATCCGGACCCTGGATGCCGTGCCCAACGAGGAGCTCGACACCCTGGCGATCCGGGGGATCACCGGGTTATGGCTGATCGGTCTGTGGGAGCGGTCGACCGCCTCCGAGCGGATCAAGCGGCTGCGCGGCGATCCGGACGCTGTCGCATCCGCCTACTCGCTCGCCGACTACCGGATCGCCGCCGACCTCGGCGGCGCGACCGCCCTGGCCAACCTGCGCACGCGCGCGGCCGCGCGGGGCATCCGGCTCGCCAGCGACATGGTCCCCAATCACATGGGGATCGATTCGCGCTGGGTTATCGAGCAGCCCGACTACTTCCTCTCCCTGCCTGACAGCCCGTTCCCCTCCTACACCTTCCACGGTCCGGATCTGTCGTCGGACCCACGGGTGGGAATCGTGCTCGAGGATCACTATTACGAGGCCACCGACGCCGCGGTGGTGTTCAAGCGGATCGACCGCCAGACCGGCGACGTGCGTTACGTCTATCACGGCAACGATGGGACGAGCTTCCCGTGGAACGACACCGCCCAGCTTGACTACTCAAAGGCGGCAGTCCGCGAGGCCGTCATCCAGACCATCCTCCAGGTCGCTCATCAGTTTCCGGTCATCCGCTTCGATGCCGCCATGGTCCTGGCCCGGAAGCATGTGCAGCGGCTGTGGTTTCCCGAACCGGGGTCCGGTGGGGCGATCCCCAGCCGGGCTGGCCATGGGCTGACCCGGGCGGAGTTCGACCGGGCGATGCCGCACGAATTCTGGCGCGAAGTCGTCGATCGGGTCGCCGAGGAGGTGCCCGGGACCCTCCTCCTGGCCGAGGCCTTCTGGATGCTCGAGGGCTACTTCGTGCGCACCCTCGGCATGCATCGAGTCTACAACAGCGCGTTCATGATCATGCTCCGCGACGAGCTCAATGCGGAGTACCGCATGGTCATCAAGAACACCCTCGAGTTCGACCCCGCGATTCTCTGCCGGTTCGTCAACTTCATGAGCAACCCCGACGAACGAACTGCGCACAGCCAGTTCGGCACCGGCGACAAGTATTTCGGCGTGGCCGCGGTGATGGCCACCATGCCCGGCCTGCCGATGTTCGGCCACGGTCAGGTGGAGGGGTTCACCGAGAAGTACGGGATGGAGTACCGGCGAGCCAAGTACCAGGAATCGGTGGACGAGGCCCTGCTCGCCCATCACGGCCAGACGATCTTCCCGCTGCTCCACCGCCGGGCGGACTTCGCTGGCTCCGACGAGTTCCGGCTGTACGACCTCGTCGCGGACGACGGCTCGGTCAACGAGAACGTGTTCGCCTACTCGAATGTCGGGCCCGGCGGTGGCCGGTCCCTGGTCCTCTTTCACAATACCTACGCCGAGGCGCGTGGCTGGATCCGCGAATCGGTCAGCTTCAACGTCCCGGATGCCGACGGCGAGCGCTGCCTGCAGCGAGAATCATTGGCGGCCGGCCTCGGCGTGACCGGTCGCGAAGACCGCTGGCTCCGCCTGCGCGACGCGATGACCGGGCTCGAGGCGCTGCGCTGGTCGGCCAACCTCGAGCGCGAGGGGCTGCATGTCGCCTTGTCGGCATACGGCTGTCACGTGCTGGTCGACCTGGAGGAGCTGGCCGACGAACCGGACCGCCCGGTCTCGATCCTGGCCCACGAACTCGGAGAGGGATGGATCCCGTCGATCGATGAGGCCCTCGCCCGGATCGCGCTCCGGCCGGCCCATGCCGACGTCCGTGCCCGGCTCAGTGCGGCGTTTGCCGCCCTTGAGACCGCCGCACCTCCGGGACCGACGGTGGCTGTCACTCCGGCGGAGATAGCCTCACTGGACGAGCCGCTGGCCGAGGCTCCAGGGAAGACAGCCGCGCCGGTAGAAGATCCGGATCGCCCAGAGGCGCTGTCCGCTCCGGCCGCGACGGCGGCTGATACTCCAGAGGAGATAGCCACACTGGATGAGCCGCTGGCCGACGCTCCCGGGAAGACCTCCGCGCCGGTGGACGGTCCGGATCGCCGAGCGGCCCTGTGCGCCGCCGCGGTCACGGTGCTCGACGGCGAGCCATTCGATGAACGCGAGCTCGTGGGGGTCGTTCGTTCGGCCCTGCTCGATGCCGGGATTGCCCAGGTGGACGCCGAGCGAGGGGCGAGCGTGGTCCGTGGTCTGGTCGGAGCCTCCCCCGAGCTCAGATCGCTGTCCGATCTTGCCACGGCGGCATGGTTCGACGACCCTGCCCTGGCCTCGACCCTTCGGGTGCACGAGGCCAATGGCATCACCTGGTTCGATCGCGATGCCTTCCTCGACCTCATCGCCACGGTCGCCCGCCTCACAAGCGACGCCGAACCGGATGCGACGCGCCCAGAGGAGCTCGCCCGACGGGCCGTGCAGGCCGGCTACCGGGTGGATCGCTGGGCCACGAGCGCCTGACCCGGGCGCCGCTTCCCCGGTGCCTCCCCGAGTGCAACAGCTTCGTCGGGGTTGGGCACGGAGGCCCGACCTACGGCATCACCACGATCTGCTCCATCCGCTCGATCACGATCTCCGCCTGCCCCTTGTAGAGCTTGATGAGGCCCCTGATCCCCACCCGTTTCCCCGCGAGCCCGTCGAGATCCCGGAGTGCGGGGTCCGCGGGTGTGAGCACCGCCCCGCTGAACGTCTGGTGCGGGTAGGCGGCCCCGAAGTTGAGGTAGATGTTCCCCGCGCCGCTCCGATGCACCGTCACCACCACGCCAACCACCATCGCCTCCTCGCCGGCGTGCGCCGCCGCTTCACGGTCGGAGTAGATCCCCGCGCCGAGACTGGCGGCGGCCGGACCGGGCGCATAGCCCGCGAGCGCGTCGTTCAGCACCTTGGCCAGCCGCACACCGGCCCGGATGATCGCCTGGTCAACCAGCGGGAGATTGGCCACCTCATACGGCTCGGCAAGTTGCCGCCGTGGCGAGAGCCGGTATGCACTCTCCACCGCTGTCCGGTGCCCCTCCATCGCCCACTCCACCACCGTGCCGCGTTCAAGCCCGGCGAGATCGAGTGAGGCGAGTTGCCGTGTGAGGCGAGCGAGATACCGTTCCTCGTCGTCGAGGTTGGCTGCCTCGATCAACTGCCCATCCCACACCTTGTGCAGGTTCGTTCCCCGGCCGAAGAACTGGACCTGGGTGTCGTTCCCGCCTCTGTCGTCGTTGTTCGACACATGCAGCGGCTGGTGCAGGTCGCCGAGGAAGTGAATCAGGAACCGGAGCGCCTCGGCCCGGTCGATCGAGGTGGAGGCGGGATCGGCGAGGATCTGACGGTCGCTCTCGATCGCGGCGATGATGCACTGGCCGTTGGGACAGTGCTCGGCGGGGTCATATGCGGTGGCGTCGAGCGGAATGTTGACGTAGTGCAGCGCCGAGGTGTTGCGGCGCTGGCCCCGGATCTGGTCGGCCCAGAGCGACGCCTCCGCCATGCTCTGGCCCGCCAGGATCTCCCGTACCGCCTCCGCCGCATGCGGCGTCAGTCGCGCCTCGGCGATCCGGGCGACGACCCGGTGGCCCAGCTCGAACCACAGTGCTGAGGGAGGGGTCGGCGGCGTCGCTGGGCCGGAGACCGCGCACAGCAGCGTGAGCCCGTGGAGGAAGGGAAACATGGTGTCGGGCCGGGTTGGAGGGGCGGTACCGCCTGCTCCATGATACTGAGGGATGGAGATCTACGCCCATACCTGACACGGGATTTTCCGCGTTGTCGAGATACCGCGGGCCAATGTTCTGGTTACGAGCCCACCTGGCGTCCCTCGTATTCTGTCCTGTAGAGTCGATGGTCGCACCACCTTGCCGGTTCACCCGCGCCCCCGCATCCTTACGACGATGAAAGTTCGCGATCTGCTGGCGCTCCTGGCTGACGACGGCTGGTATCTGGCGCGGACTCGTGGGAGTCATCAACAGTTCAAGCATCACACGAAACCCGGATTGGTGACCGTTGCCGGCAGACCGAGCGACGATCTGGCACCCGGAACTTTGAACAGCATGCTCAAGCAGGCAGGTCTCAAATGATGAAGGTCCTTATTGTTGTAGAGCAGACTCCAGTCGGCTTTTCGGCCTACTCGCCGGACGTTGAGGGCTGCATCGCAACCGGCGCCACACGGGAAGAGGTCGAGCGTTGCATGCGGGAGGCGATCGAATTCCACCTTGAGGGGCTCCGCGCCGAAGGCCATGCAGTTCCGGCACCGCATTCCTACGCGACGTTCGTTGAGGTGGCTGCCTGACCTTGTCATCGGGCGCCGAGGCCCGACCTACCTCACCCGCGCTTTCCCTCCGACATCGGCCCACAGCGCCCGTTCCACCATCGTTGGCGTCCACCGGCCGCCCAGGGCAGCGGCTCGTTCCCTGAGCTGTTCCGCGTAGCGGCGATAGTAGCTCAGGGTGAACGCAACGTTGCCCAGCCCCGGGATCTGCTCGGCCACCAGCTCGTCGAAGAAGGGATAGATCTCCGGTTCCGCCGCCGCGACGACGGCAGAGGCGGTCGCCGGTCCAACACCCGCCAGCTCCGCAATCCGGGCGATCGGCGCCGTTGGGTCGGGCATTAGTCGGAGCCCCTCAGCGGTGGCGGCGCGCACTTCAGCCGCCGAATTGCCTTTCACCAGGACCAGGTTGGGGGCGCGCCATTTGCCCCGCGACATCTTCCACTCCGTCAGCCGGACCAGCTCCGGCAGCGTGATATGGCGCGGGCGCCGTGCCGCAATCGCCGCTGGCAACTCTTTCCGGTACCACTCATCCCGCTCGGCGAGCTTGGCTACTCCCTGGTGCGCGATGACTTCCTCGTACGCCGCGAACGCATCTCGCCAGCGGTCGAGCGAGCGGGAGGGCCAGAGAGGAGGCATGGGTGACCACCGAGCGTGGGGGGATCCTGTCGTGCAGCGCAAATATAGGAGCGATTCTCCCGACCGAGCTTGGAGGCCTTCCCTCCCCCCGTTCCCCTGGCAGTCGGGCACGGGGGCCCCACCTACCCTCCTGCTTCCCTAACCATCCGGAACGCCGTACACTCTCCTGCGGTACCGGGGCCCTGAACCCAATTCCACATTGAACGCGACACCAGGCATGAGGGGAATCGGTCATGAGGTTCTCGGTGCAGCCCCGTCTTGTCCTTCTGCTCCTCCTGGCACCTGGCACCCTCACTGGCCAGCAAGCCTACCGCATCGGCGACCCCGCCCCCTGGATCAAGCCGATGCACGCCGACCTCGCCGTCACCCAACTCGAGGCCAGCGCGACCAGCAGCTTCGAGCTCCTGCTGCTCGATCACCAGCAGGCCGTTGGTGCCACCACCCTCGAGCGCTACAAGCACATCGCCTACCGCCTCCGCGACGAGGGCGCGGTGGAGGACAACTCCCAGGTCGAGATCAGCGTTGATCCCAGCTACGAGCAGGTGACGCTGCATGCCGTCGCCCTGATCCGCGACGGCCGGACAATTGACCAGCTGAAGCCGGAACGCATCCGGGTGGTGAAGCGGGAATCGGAGCTGGACTACCACATCTTCGACGGCACCGTCTCGCTCATTCTCGTGCTGGAAGATGTGAAGCCCGGCGATGTGATCGAATACAGCTACACCCGGCGCGGCGACAATCCCGTCTTCGCCGGCCACTACATGTCAACCTTCTCGCTGCAGCAAAGCGTGCCGGTCAGGCAGTCCTCCTTCCGCCTGCTCTGGCCCAGCGATCGGCCCCTCTTCATCCGCCGGCATGAGACCACCGTGGAGCCCACCATCACCACCGTGGGCGCCCGGCGCGAGTACATCTGGAGCGTCCAGGATGTCCCCGCCAAGCTGCTCGACGACGATCTGCCCGAGTGGTACGATGCCTTCCCGGGCGTGCAGCTCAGCGACTTCGGCTCCTGGTCCGAGGTCGCCGCCTGGGGCAACGCGCTCTTCGCCTCTCCCGGCCCGATCCCCCCCACTCTTCAGACCCGGCTCGCCAGCATCCGCGCGGCGAATCCCACGAAAGAGTTCCAGGTGCTGGCCGCGCTGCGGTACGCCCAGGACGAAGTGCGTTACCTCGGCGTCGAAATTGGCGTCAACTCCCACCAGCCCTTTCCAATCGCCACCGTTCTGAAGCGCGGCTACGGCGATTGCAAGGACAAGGCGCAGCTCCTCGTGACGATGCTGCTTGGACTCGGCATCCCCGCCCGGCCCGCGCTGGTCAGCACCACCTACGGGAGCCACCTGGCCGACCTGCAGCCGACCGCGGCGATGTTCGATCACGCGATCGTCCGGGCCGAGGTGGACGGGCACGAATACTGGCTCGATCCCACGGCGCTCTACCAGCGGGGCTCGCTGGAAAGCGTTTCGGCGCAGTTCGGTGTGGGACTCGTGCTCGAGGCCCCGGGCGATTCTCTCGTCCCGATGCCCTGGGTCGCGGCCGCCGAGCCGGTCACCGAGATCGCGGTGACTTTCGAGCTGGGTGGCTTGGGAAAGCCCGCCACGATGCGGATCGAGACCGATTATCGCGGCAGCGCCGCGGTCACCAACCGAGAACGGCTTCGAGGGGTCTCCCCCGAAAAGCTGCAACGGAGCTACACGGAGTATTACGCCGAGGGGTATCCCGGTATCAAGTCCGAGGCGGTCCCGGTGTCCGAGGACAACGAGGCCACCAACCTGCTGCACACCTCCGAGCGTTATACCATCCCCGCCTTCTGGCACGAGGCGGTGTCAGGGAAGGGCTCCCTGGGTACGCTTGATCCGGTGGAGCTCGACCGCATCATCCCGTCGCCCGGCGCGTCGGGTCGCACCATGCCGCTCGCCATCGACTACCCCAGCCACGTGCGCTACACGATCACCGCCCACCTCGCCGAGGGCTGGGCGATCGCGCCGAGCACGGATAGCATCGCGACTCCGGCGATGCGGTTCGTGCGCAGCGTCGAAATGGACGGTAAGAACCTCATCCTGCGCTACGAATACGAGACCCTCGCGGACCATGTCGAGCCCGCCGCCACGGCGAGTCACCTGGAGCAGCTGTCCCGGATGCGGCGGCTGCTCGCCTTCAGCGTGACGCCGCCGCGCGATCCGGATGCGTCAGTCACCGGTACCGATCCCCGGGAGATCAACTGGCCGATCGCGCTCGTCGCCCTCTTCACGACCGGGCTTGCCACACTCGGCGCCGTCCGCCTTTCCCGCGCGCCGCCGCCCGGGTGGCCGCGCGGGCCGGTGGAGCCGGCGCTGCCGGAGCTCGCGCTGAACGGCCTGGGCGGGTGGCTGATCCTGGTCGGCGTGGGCATCCTGATCGCTCCGTTCAAGATGCTCTTCGAAATGGCCAAGACGCTGCCGAGCTACGGGGCATCCACCTGGGCGAGCCTCACCACCACCGACGGCGTCAGCTATCACTACCTCTACGCGCCGACGCTGCTGCTCGAACTGGTGACCAACATCGTCTTTGTGGTCTTCGGGATCCTGCTGATCTGGCTCTTCTTCAGCCGCAAGCGCTGGTTCCCGGCGCTCTTTGTCCTGCTCACCATCACTCATGTGGCAGTGATATGGGGAGATGCCCTCCTTGCCCGGGCGATCCCGGCGGTCGAATCCCGCGGCGGCGAATGGACCTCGCATCTGAGGGATTTCCTGGCGGGGCTCCTCTGGGTGGGCTACATGTTCCGCTCCCGCAGGGTGCAGCAGACTTTCGTGAGGTGAGGTGGGGGCGGGAAGCGGTCAGCGGTCAGCTGTCAGCATTCAGCGTTCAGCAGTCAGCGGTCGGTCAGCAGACGCTACCCCGACCTACTCCCCCCGCAGCGACTCGATCGGATCCACCTTCGAGGCCCGGCGTGCCGGCAGGTAACTCGCCAGCAGTCCGACGGCCACCATCGCGGCCGACATCCCGACAAACGTCGCCAGATCAAGCGCCGGCACGCCGAACAGGAGGCTCGCCAGCGCGCGGGTGGACCCGAGCGCCACGATGATCCCGATCACCACCCCGGCCCCGACGACGCGCGCCCCTTCCACCACGACCATGCGCCGGACCTCCTGGGCCTGCGCGCCCAGCGCCATCCGCACCCCGATCTCCCTGGTGCGTTCGGCGACCACATAGGACAGCACGCCGTACAGCCCGACCGCGCCCAGAATCAACGCGAGCGACGACGCGATTCCCAGCGTGAGCATCGTGAACGTGAGCGACACCATCGAGTCCTTCGCCAGCCCCGCCATCGTGAACACCCGGTACATCGGCGCCTCTGGCGCCACCTCCCGCACCAGCGCGAGCACTTCAGGCGCGATCTGCTCCGCCCGGGCGGTTTTGAGGACGTAGGCCGGGGAAGAGAGCCTCCAGCTTGTCGGAGCGGGCCCGACGAGCGGAAAATAGACCAGCGCCTGCGGCGTGTCCCGGAAGCCGTACTGCATCACATCTTCCACGACACCAATCACCGTTTCCCACGACTCGAGTCCCTGGCGCTGCAGCCGCCGGCCGATCGGGTCCGCGCTCGGCCAGAGCAGATTGGCCGCGGAGCGACTGATGACGACGTTGCCCAGCGTCGTCTCGTGATCGGGGCGCTGAAACGGTCGGCCCTGGAGGACGGCGATGCCCATGGTCGAGAAGTAATCTCCGGCGGCCCAGGTGAAGTTCAGCAGCGTGCCACCGTCGGCCTCGATTCCTTCGGAACGGAATCGACTGGTGGCGGTGCCTTCGTTCAGCGGGATATTCTCCACCAGTCCGACCGATTGCACGCCGGGCAGTGCCCGCAGCCGGTCCATGAAGTCCTCCTCGAACTGCGCGTACGTGGGTCCGTCGTTCAGCGTGGGCCGGTCCGGCGCAATCTGGAAGGTGAAGATGTCCTGGATGTCGTAGCCCGGGTCCACATGCCGCAGCGCCTGGAAGCTCCGCACCAGCAGCCCCGACCCGATGAGCAGCACCAGCGCCAGCGCCGTCTGTCCCACCACCAGCCCGTTCCGCCCCCAATGCCTCCGGCGGGTGGATCCGCGGCCCCCATTGCGGAGCCAGGTCAGGTCCGGCGCGGAGCCGCGGCGGGCGGGTACCGCGCCGCAGGCCAGAGCGGAGCCTGCCGCGGCGGCCAGCGCAAACAACAGCGTGGGCAGGTCGAGGTGCACCTGGTCGATCCTGGGGATGCCGGGCGGCGCCGCCCGCAGGAACGCGGGGAAGATGAGCGCAGTAAGCACGACGGCGAGGACACCAGCGAGCCCGGCGACGATCACCGCCTCCGCCAGCTGCAGCCGGACGAGCTGACCGCGCGCCGCGCCCAGCGCCCGCCGCACAGCCAGGTCACGCTGCCGCCCCTCGGCGCGCACCAGGAAGAGGTTGGTGACATTGGCGCAGGCAATCAGGAGCACGATGCCGACCGCGCCGAGCAGTACCCAGAGCGGGCGGGAAACGGCACCGAGCAGCTGGGTCTCCAGCGGCCGCACCACCGCCCGGTGCTGCGCGATCATGCGGGCAAAGCTCGGCGGGCCACCAAAGCGCTCCGGCAGTTGGCGCGCCAGTGCCGTGAGGTCAGCGGCTAACGCTTCCGGTGTGACACCCGGCGCCATCCGCCCCACCAGACCCGACCCGAACCCACCGGGCTCGATCCCTGCGGGGCGGATCTGGCTGGAGATCCACAGCAGGGTGCCGTCATCGGGAAACTTGAACGCCGGCCCCATGATGCCGATCACGGTCCGCATGCCGCCCGACATGAAGTAGGATCGGCCGATGACCGACGAGTCGCGACCGAACCATGAGGTCCACAGCGCGTAGCTGATGACGGCCACCCGCTCCTCGTCTTCGGCGACCGGCAGGCGGCCGAGGATCGGGGTGACGCCGAGGGTCGAGAACATCGAGTTGGTCGGCCAGGACATCCGCACCCGCTCCACCCGGTCGTTTACCCGCAGGGTGGAGGTGAAGGAGTTGTAGGTCGAGACATCCTCCAGTAGCCGGGATTGCTCCTTGTACTGCAGGTAGAACTCGGGCCCCAGGCCGAATTCCGGCGGGTAATCCGAGCCCGGCGCCGACGCTGCGATGTGCACCAGCCGATCGGCGTGGGCGTAGGGCAGCGGGTGCAGCAGCACCGTGTTCACGACGCTGAACATCCCCGCGTTGGCGCCGATCGCGAGTCCCAGCATGCCCACGGTCAGGGCGGTGAAGCCGGGCGTCCGCTTCAGGGCGCGTACGGCGTGGCGCAGGTCCCGGGCCCATTCGCTCAGTGTGGAGTTCATGCTCTGTTCCTTGCGTGGCTGCTCGGTCTGCTCGAGATCCGGGGGGCGGTACGGCTGCGTGAGACCGTACGGAGGGAGGGCGGGGTGGTTCCAGCTATTCCCCGCCCCGTATCCTCGCCGCGATCGTGGCATAGCGCGGGTCGCTCTTCAACGGATCCAGCAGCGGCTCGAAGAAGTTCTCGGGCATGAGCACGTCCCGCTCCCGGATCCCTCGTTCCAGTGCAGCGAAGGCGCGGTCGCGATCACCAAGGTTGGCGTAGGCGATCGCGAAGACGAATGGAGGGATGTACCGCCGGGCCGAGCGGGTGGTGAGGGAATCGAGCAGCGCGGTCGCGCTGGCCCGGTCTCCCGCCCGCGCGTACGCCGCCACCAGCGTCGCCTCCGCGTGTCCGTTTTCCCCGCCCAGCTCGAGTGACTGCTTCATGGCGGCGATCGCCTCGGGGTAGCGTCGTTGCTCGATCCGGAGCTGGCCCAGGATGAGGAGCGCCTGGGGATAGTTCGGATCCAGCCGGAGCAGCCGCGCGAGCGTCGTGTCCGCCTCGTCCAGCCGATCCAGCGACAGCTGGATCCAGCCAACCTCGCTGGCGATGATGCGTGACAGCGGATCCAGCGCCAGGGCGCGGGTCATCTGGATGAGCGCTTCCTCCTGCCGACCACGGCCCGTGAGGAAGTCGGCATACCAGTGGTGTGCGGTAGGGTAGGTCGAGTCCGCTGCGATCGCCCGCTTGAATGCCGCCTCCGACGTGGCCCAATCCCACTCGTACAGCATCGTGCCGTAGGCGAACGCGGTCCACGCCTCGGCGCTGGCGCTATCCAGCGCGATCGCCCTCAGCGCCGCCGCCTTAGCGCGGGGCCAGGTGGTCACGGGCGACAGGGAGGAGTACACCGGCAGCAGGACGTAGGCGTCGGCGATTCCCGCCCACGCCCGGCTCAGCATCGAATCGCGCGCCGTCGCCTGCTCGAAGTACCGGGCAGCCTCCGTCAGTGAGTTCCCGGTGCGCTGGTTCCACGCAAACCGGCCCTTGAGATAGAGATCGTAGGCCTCGAGGTCCTGAGTCGGACGATGGCGCAGCGCTGTGTCGGCGCCACCGGCGAGCCGGAGCTGGAGCGCCGCCCCGATCGCCCGGGCGATCTCCTCCTGCACCTGAAAGACGTCGACGATATCGCGGTCGTAGATCTCCGACCAGAGCTCGTAGCCGTTCCGGGCGTCGACCAGCTGAGCGCTCACCCTGAGCCGGTTGCCGTTCCGCCTGACCGAACCCTCGAGTACCGCGCCGACGCCGAGCTGGCGGCCCACGTCGCGCACATCGATCGCGGCCTCGCGGAACTGGAACGCCGATGACCGCGCCGCCACTCGGAGTCCCGGGATCCGCGCGAGGACCGTTGTCAGCTCTTCAGCCAGCCCGTCGCTGAAATAGGCCTGATCGTGTGCTGGACTCTGATCGGAGAAGGGCAGTACCGCCGCGGAGGTGGGGGGCGCAGCACTGCCTGCCACACCACGCCGCCACGGAAAGAGGAAGTACCCGGCCGCGAGGACGACCGCCAGCACACCTATGGCGACGCCGGTCCGGCGCTGATGCCGGATTCCCGCTGCGGTTTCGCGCTCGCCGGAGTGCTGAAGGTCGAGGGCGGCGTGGAACTCCGCCATCGTGGCGAACCGGTCGGCCGGTACCATGGCGAGTGCCTGGCGCAGCGCCTGGTCCACGGCGGCGGGTACCGCCGGACGCGTGACCCGGATGCTGGGCGCCGCTCCGCTGAGCCGCTTGGCGATGATCACCTGTGCGGTAGGGCCGGTAAACGGCGGCTCACCGGCGAGCATCTCGTACAGCACCGCGCCGAGCGAGTAGATGTCGGTCCGGGCGTCGAGCGCCTTCTCCGCCGCCGCCTGCTCCGGGCTCATGTAGGCCGGCGTGCCGATCGACATGCCGGTCTCGGTGAGGCGCTCGTTCTCGCTCGCCACCGACCGCGCGATGCCGAAATCGGCGACCAGGATATTGCCGTCGCGGGTAATCAGCAGGTTCTCCGGCTTGATGTCCCGGTGGATCACCCCCTGGCGGTGGGCCGCCTCCAGCGCCTCCGCTGCCTGACGGGTGAGCCGGAGCGCCTCCGTCACGGGGAGCTGCGTCTCGCGCGCCAGCCGGTCGCGCAGGCTCTCGCCCTCGACGTAGGGCATGGTGAACCAGAGCTGCGCCGCGTCCTCCCCCGAGTCGTGAATTGGCAGAATGTGGGGATGCTGCAGCCGGGCGGCGAGCCGGATCTCCCGCTGGAATCGTTCCGGACCGAGTGTTGCGGCGAGCTCCGGGCGGAGCAGCTTGAGCGCGACATCGCGATCGTGCTTGAGGTCATGCGCCAGATAGACGGTCGCCATCCCGCCGCGACCCAGCTCCCGCTCGATGCGGTAGCGGCCCGCGAGGGCGGCCTGCAGTTGGGGGAAGAGATCGGGCAGGGGACAGTCGGCGTTGAGAGTAGAACGAAGATGGGTGGGAAAGGGAGGGCTGGCTAGAGTCGTCAGCCGTCGGCGGTGAGCCGTCAGCCGTCAGCCGTCAGCCATCAGCCGTCAGCCGTCAGCCGTCAGCCATCAGCCGTCAGCCGTCAGCCG
>JANMYS010000136.1:0-6301 GCA_031382385.1 Gemmatimonadota bacterium | reverse complement strand
CGATTGGGTCTGCCCTTCCAGCCCCTGCACGTTGAAGCCCACGCTCTGGGTGCCGTTGGCCACCGGAATGATGATCGAGCTCGCACCCGCCGTCGTCGCGTCGGGTGCCAGCAGCACCGCCGGGTCCGCACTCGTCAGCGTTACGCTGATGCCACCGTGATTCCCCGCCCCGAGGAAGAAGCTGCTGCCAGTCTGCAGCCCGCTCCCCACCGTCACCGGGTTCAGCGAAATTGCCGGCACTGGATTGACCGTGACGCTGATGCTGTCCGACTGGAGGTTCGGTGCCTGCGCCAGGAGCTGCGTGGTGCACGGCAGTGTGGCCGAACCACCGTAGGTGAGGGTCGACGTTCCGCTCACCAGGCCGGTGGCGATCGTCACCGGGGATATCGCCACGAGACAAGTCGGATCCGCCGGAGTCAGGGTGACGGTGATTCCAGGAGCCGGTGCAGCAGTCGGGGTTCCGTTGCTTTCGAAGTTGAAGCTGATCGAGGTGCCGAAGCTCGCGTTCAGGCTGGCCGAGCCCTGCACGATGTTGATCGAGGCGGTCGTCGCCGCGGCGGTCACGCCGTCGATATAGGCCGGATTGGACACCGTGATGGTGGCCGGCCCTGGGAGCAGGCCGGACAGAGTCGCGTTCGCCGTCTGGCTGCCAGCCGCGATCGTGACCGTCGGCGTCAGCACCGGGACGCGCGTCGCGTCGCTGGAGCTGACCGTGAATGTCACACCCCCGGCAGGCGCTGGCGCCGGGATCTGAATGGGCAGGGACGCCGTCTGGCCGTACGGGACGTTCAGGCTTGGCGGGACACTGACATTCCGGTTCTGCACATCCACCGTCAGCGTCCCATTGGTGTAGCCGGACGCGGTGGCGGTGAGCGTCGCGGTCCCAGCCGAGAGGCCGGTGACCAGGACACTGTCACGGGTCTGGCCCTGCGCAACCGTCACGCTGGCCGGCACGGTGAAGACCGATGGATTGCCGCTCCCTAGTGAAACGACCAGCCCGCCCGCCGGTGCCGCCTGGTTGAGATCGACGTAGACGCGAGAGGTCAACCCGATACCGACGCCGGGGATGCCGGCGAACGAGAGCAGGATCGTCGGCTGGCCGAACAGCGTCGTGGCGGAGAAGCTGGTCTGCGCCGCCCCGGCGATGACCGTGGCCGTGGGGTTGGCCTGGAGGAAGCCCAGCGTCCAGCTGCCCTGCACCCGGCCGGCGACATCGCTGGTCGTGCTGGCGGGCGTGACCAATCCATCCGTAGCGCTCCAGGTAGCGGCGATCCCGGGCACCGGGTTGGCGAAGCTGTCGCGCACTTCCGCAATGAGGGGCAGCGGCAAGGTGAGGCCGGCGGAGTCGGTCTGCGCATTGCCGGAGATCTGTGCGATCGTGAGCACCGCTGTCGGAGCGCCGGTGGCGGTGAACGTCACCGGCGGCAGGCCGGTCACCGTTGCCGTCAGCGTGTTGGCGCCAGCCGCGGTTCCTGCGCGCCAGCTGCCCAGCGTCGCGATGCCGGAGGCGTTCGTCGTCGCGGCCCCGCCAGTGATGGTCCCGCCCCCGCCCGTGACGGCGAATGTCACCGACACCCCGGCGAGCGGCTGACTGGAGGAGTCGCTGACCAACACCGAAGGCACGGCACTCACGAGCTGATTGACCGTCACCCCCTGGCTCGTGGCGCTCGCGGCGGCCACGCTGCCCGGCCCGGAACCGGGAGTCGCCACGGTCAGCAGGCTGGTGCCCGGTACCCCGCCAATCGTGGCGGTGATCGTACTGGTGCCCACGGCCACGGCAGTCACGAGACCGCTCGGCGAGACAGTCGCCGCCGCCGTGTTGCTCGAGCTCCAGCTGACGGGGAGGCCGGTGAGGATGTTGTCGAGCGCGTCGTACGGAATCGCGGAGTACTGCAGCGTCTGCGTGGGAGCGAGGCTCTGGGCCAGAGGCAGCACGGTGACGTAGGAAACGGGTGCGCTCGCGGCCCAATCAAACTGTCCCAGCGCGCTCAGGCCGGTTGGGGTGCTCGCCGTGACCGGCGTGCTGCCCGAGCCGCTGGCGGGGGCGACCAGCCAGACGCTGTTCACACCGACCTCGGTCGTGCGAACCGCGACGGTGTCCCCCGGCACGATGCCGACCGGAGCGCCCGCAACAGGCACATCGTTATCGAACACCACCGCCGTCGCGAGCGCGCTGTCGCCTGGAGCGACGGAGCTCGGCACGAGGGTGAGCACGACGCTGTCCGCTGTGCTGCCCGGACCAACGTACGTGGGGGTAAGCGATGGTGTCTGGGTCGATTGCCCCGCCGCCGCGGTCACGGTGGACCGCACGGTGTAGTACACCACTCCGCCGCCACGGGCCTCGGCGTAGAGGTAGAACTGTTCCGGCGTGGTACGCAGGGCCAGGGCAATGCTCAGGATGAGGTCATTCCCCTGCTGGGTGAACCGGGCGACATCCACCTGCTGGGAATAGGCGACAGACGAGTCGGTGAGCCGCCGCAGTTCAACCAGGACCGTATCAATTGGAATGGGAATCGGACCGCCAGCCCGCAGCAGACCAGCAAGGTCGATGGAGGATTGGGCGGGAATGCCGGGCCCGATGGCGGTATCGGTGCCGCACGTCGTCAACAGAGTGGCCGCGAAGACCACCCGAACGGAGCGCCAGATGCGCGACATCAGAACGGAGCGGATGTGCCCCCGCGAGACGGCGGATTCAGCCAAAGGGACCCGGAATTGGTGGGAAACGGACTAATCCAACGTATCGGCTGCTTTTACCGGTGTCAAACCGGCCGGAGGAACGGGACCGTGGTTCTGGGATGGGCGACACCTACAGCATTGTACGTGCCCAGGTGGCGGTGCTCACCTGCGGCGTCAGCGCCCCGGCCTAGCCCGCGGCAGCCAGAAGCGGGCCCGGCAGCCGGCGCCCTCTGTGCGATTCTCCAGCCAGAGCCCCCCTCCATGGGCTTCCGCGATCTGGCGCGAGAGCGCCAGCCCGATCCCCGACCCGCCCGGCTTGGTGGTATAAAAGGGAACAAACAGATTCGCCGTCTCCGCCAGCCCGGGGCCGTCATCCTCCACCCACAGCTCGACCCCGCCGCGTGCCTCACCCCACCCCACCCTGACCTTCCCCGCCGTCCCAGCCACCGCATCCGCCGCGTTGCGGATCAGGTTGATGAGCAGCTGGTCGAGCTGATCGCCATCGGCGGTGACGGTGATGGCCGGACCGGCAACGACCGTGACGGGCAGGCGCTGATCCAGTGCGACAACCCGTCGCACCCACTCGCCGACGGCGACCGGGGCCAGCCGCGGCCGGGGCAGCCGCGCGAGCTGGGCATACGCCGCCATGAAGCGTCCCAGTCCATCGGCGCGCTGCTCGATGATCCCCAGCCCCTGTCGCAGATCCTGCTCGGCGTCGGCCCCGCGGGGCGCACGTTCGAGGATGCCCTGGAGCGTGCCGGCGAGTGAGCGAATCGGCGCCAGCGAGTTGTTGATCTCATGGGAGAGCACGCGGATGAGCCGGCGCCAGGCCTGCCGCTCTTCCGCCTGCAGCGTGCGGCTGACATCGGTGAGCACGACGAGCTGGTGGGCCCGGCCATCCTGCCGGAAGCTGGTGCGCCGCAGCTCCCACCGCGTCGCCGCGGCACCGGCCCGCTCCAGTACGCGGGGGGTCTCGCCCAGCAGACAGTCGGCCAGTCCCAGCTCCTCCGCGGTGCGTCCGAGCAGCCGGTCGCCGGCGTGATGCACGAACCGCTCACCACCCCGATTCACCAGGCGCAGCGTGCCATCGGCGTCGAAGGCGAAGATCGCCGCGTCGAGTTCCGCCATGACGGTGCGCAGCAGCGCCGACGCCTCCAGCGCCCCGAGCCGCTGGCCGCGCAGCGTTTCCGCCAGCGCATTGGCCTCGAGATAGACCAGGCCGAGGTCGTCGGTCGCATCGGCCCGCCGGGCGCGGAGGCTGTAGTCGCCCTCCCGCAGGGCGGCAAGCACATTCGAGAGCGTCTGCAGCGGGCGGACGATGCGCTCATGCAGCGCGCTCAGCCCCAGCAGCAGCACCAGGGCGATGACGACGGTCACGGTCCACTGCACCCGGGGAGCGAAGTCGCCGCGCCACAGCAGGTACAATCCGAGCGCGGTCCCCGGCAGCGTGGTGCTGACGGCGAGGCCGAGCACCCGGCGCGGATGTGAGGTCATCGGGAGCGCCGGGGCGCCTCACAACCCATGTCGCTCAAGTCTCCGGTACATCGCGCTGCGGGAGAGCCCGAGCGCCTTGGCCGCCTCGGAGACATTGCCCCCGGTGCGGGCCAGCGCCTTCTGGACCAGCACCCCTTCCACCTCTTCCAGCGTCATCTGGTCGAGCCGTGCCGCCGCATCGCCGGGCGGCGAGAGCGAGAGATCCGCCGGACGGATTTCGGGACCATCGACCAGCAGCACGGCGCGTTCGATGGTGTGCTCCAGCTCGCGCACGTTGCCGGGCCAGCTGTAACGCAGCAGCGCCTCCATGGCATCGGGACGGAAACCGGTGATCGGCTTGCGGTAGCGGGTGGCGTGACGATGCAGGAACTGGGCGGCAAGCGGGGCGAGGTCCTCGCGCCGATCGCGGAGCGGTGGGATCCGGATCTCGACGGTATTGAGCCGATAGAGCAGGTCCTCGCGGAACCGGCCCGCCGCCACCTCGGCGCGCACATCGGCGTTGGTCGCCGAGACGACCCGCACATCGACCTGGCGGGTCTTGGAGGAGCCGACTCGCTCGAGCTG
This sequence comes from Gemmatimonadota bacterium, assembly GCA_031382385.1. Taxonomy (GTDB): domain Bacteria; phylum Gemmatimonadota; class Gemmatimonadetes; order Gemmatimonadales; family GWC2-71-9; genus JADJOM01. The sequence goes on along the minus strand of JANMYS010000136.1, from coordinate 1,567 downwards.
GCCCGACTGCAGCACGCGCAGCAGCCGGGCCTGCTGGGCAAGCGTGATGTTGGTGATCTCGTCGAGAAAGAGGGTGCCGCCATCGGCCAGCTCGAAGCGCCCCATCCTGTCGGCCTTGGCATCGGTGAAGGCGCCCTTCAGGTGGCCGAAGAGTTCGCTCTCGAACACCCCCTCGGGGAGGCCACCGACATTCACAGTGATCATCGGCCGGGTGGCCCGGAGCGAGGCGGCATGCAGCCAGCAGGCGGCGACCTCCTTGCCGACACCATGCTCGCCGGTGATCAGCGCGTTGGCGTCCGATGGCGCCACCTTCTCCATCAGCCGGGCGACCTGCCGCATCGCCGCCGACTCCGCCACCAGCGGCGGCAGGCCGTCGTGCCGCAGCGTCTGGTTCTCGCTCTCCAGCCGCTGGCTGCGCCGCAGTGCCCGGCCGAGTTCCACCTGAGTGTTGAGCACCGCGACGAGCCGGGTGTTGTCCCACGGCTTCTCGAGGTAGTCGCGCGCACCGCGGCGCATCGCCTCGACCGCGCCCTCGACGCTGCCGAACGCCGTCATGACCACGACCGGCAGCATGGCATCGAGCAGCCGGATCCGGCTCAGCAGGTCGAAGCCCTCCATGCCGGAAGTCGTGTCGCGGGTGTAATTGAGATCCATCAGCAGGACGTCGAAGTCGCTCCGCTCCAGCGCGGCCAGCACGCCGCCGGGCGAGCTGGTGGTCTCGACGGCAAAGCCTTCGCCCTTGAGCAGCAGCCGCAGGGCCTGGAGCACGTCGGCCAGGTCGTCGGCGATGAGGATGCGGGGATTGAGGGAAGCCATTAGCCGTTGGCCGTTGGCCGTTGGCCAATGGCCCACAGCCATTCGCCATTGCCGGGTTTGATGGTTGTTTGAGCCTGGCCCCCCATCCTTTGCGAACTGAGGCGCCGGATCACCGATCCCTCAACACCGGAACCGTCCATGCAGGATTTCCGTCGATTGAAGGTTTGGGCGGCAGGCCACACTCTGACCCTCGACATCTACAAGGTAACGCAGGGGTTTCCGAAGGCCGAGGTGTACGGGCTGACGTCACAGCTCCGGCGAGCAGCAGTCTCGGTGCCGACGAACATTGCCGAGGGATCGGCTCGCCTGAGCGATGCCAGCACCAGGTACTTCCTCGAAATTGCGCTCGGCTCCGCGACCGAAGTTGAGTACCTGCTCCTGCTCGCTGGCGACCTGGGCCTCATCACTGCAGCGACCCAATCAGACTTCACTGAGCGTACGGAAGCTCTACGGAAGATGCTGAACGCCTTCATTCGCCGACTCAGGACCTCAACGCCAAAGGCCGTCAGCTAACGGCCAACGGCTAACGGCCAACGGCCGCTATTCCCCAACGACCCAGCCATCCTTGAGTCTCACCACCCTGTTCCCATAACGCGCGTTTTCCTCCGAATGCGTCACCTGCACGATCGTCGTCCCCTGCCGGTTGAGCGCGCGGAACAGCTCCATGATCTCCCGTCCCTGCTCCGAATGCAGGTTACCGGTCGGTTCGTCGGCCAGCAGCAGCGGCGGGGAGGCGATCACCGCGCGCGCC
>JANMYS010000062.1:0-18790 GCA_031382385.1 Gemmatimonadota bacterium | reverse complement strand
GCACCGACAGCGAGTGTCGTCGCGGCGATGCCGTCGCAGTCAATCGTGCTGGCGGGACTGGTGTCCCCCTTGCCGCACGCACTGAGCACCGCGAGCGCCGCGAGGACCGGGGACAGGGCGCCGGAAAAGCGACGGAGGATATAAGGAAAGAAGTGGGTCATGGTGCCGGGTGAGTGGGGGCAAGATAAAGTGCCACAAGGGTTTTTGACAATCATCGGAGCCGCCGATACCTTGCGGCCGTGACCCAGGAAACTTGGCTCGAACAGGTACGGTTTGGCCCCGACGGGCTGGTGCCGGTGGTGGCGCAGGACCGACGGAACGGGAACCTCCTCATGGTGGCCTGGGCCGACCGTGAGGCGCTGGCGCAGACGCTGGCCACCGGGCTGGCCCACTACTGGAGTCGGAGCCGAAAAGCCCTCTGGCAGAAGGGGGAATCCTCGGGCCACACGCAGCGAGTGGCCGAGGTGCGCCTCGACTGCGATGCCGACACGGTGCTGTACCGGGTGGACCAGACCGGCCCGGCCTGTCACACCGGCGAGCCGACCTGCTTCTTTACGACGGTGCAGGCCGACGGCACCACCGCGGCTGGCGCCGATCCCGGTGGCCACCTGCTGACCCGGCTCGCGACGACGATCGCCCGGCGGGCGGCGGACCGCACCCCGGGCTCGTATACAGTCCATCTGCTGGATCACGGTCTGGCGAAGGTCTCGCAAAAAGTAGGTGAAGAAGCGGTGGAGGTCCTGGTCGCCGCCCACGCCGAGGACGATGCCCGGCTGGCGGCGGAAGCGGCGGACCTGATCTTTCATCTGCTGGTGCTGTTGCAGGCGAGGGGCGTGCCGTTCGAGGCCGTCCTGCGCACGCTGGAATCACGGGAGAAATAAGCAGCCATGAGCCGTCAGCCATCAGCCTTCAGGGCTGACAGCTGACGGCTGACAGCTGACGGCTGAATCATGTCATTCGTCCATCTCCACACCCACTCCGAATACTCCCTCCTCGATGGCGCCAACCGCATCCCGGAGCTGGTTGGCCACGTGCTCGGCATGGGGATGGACAGTCTCGCGGTCACCGACCACGGGAACCTCCACGCGGCCCGAAGCTTCTACGACGAATCCAGGGCCCGTGGCCTGCGCCCGATCCTCGGCTTCGAGGCGTACCTCGCCTTTGGCTCGCGCACCAGCATCCAGAAACTCCCCAGCGCCCCGGCGCAGTACAGCCACCTCGTGCTGCTGGCGCGCAATCAGGCCGGGTACCGCAACCTCATCCGGCTCTCCTCGATCGGCTACCTCGAAGGCTTCTACCGCCGCCCGCGGATCGACAAGGAAGTCCTGAGCCAGTATTCCGAGGGCATCACCTGCCTCGCCGCCTGTCTCTCCGGCGAAGTGTCGCTCTACCTGCGGCAGGGCAACTATGAGGAGGCAAAGCGCTCGGCGGAGTATTTCGCCCGCACCTTTGGCGCGGGCAACTTCTGGCTCGAGGTGCAGCGTCACGGCATCCCGGAAGAGACCCAGGTCAACGAGGGGATGTTCCGTCTGGGGCAGGAGCTTGGCCTCGGCGTCGTGGCGACAAATGACGCCCATTACCTGAAGCGGGAGGACGCCGAAGCGCATGATGTGCTGCTCGCGATTGGCACGGGCGCCGAGCTGGACGACCCGAAGCGCTTTCGCTTCACCGGCGAGGAGTCCTACGTCAAGTCCACCGCCGAGATGGCGGGACTCTTCCCGCAGCACCCCGAGGTCCTGTCGAACACCCAGCTGGTCGCCAATGCCTGCGAATTCAGCTTCGAGAAGAAGTATTTCGTGCCCGAGTTCCCCCGGCCCGCCGGCATCGGGACGGAAGCGGAGCTGCTCGAGGAGCTCGCCCGGCGCGGCGCCGAGGCGCGCTACGGCACCCCCCTCCCTGCCCCGGTCGCCGAACGGCTGGAGTTCGAGCTGTCGGTCATCAACAAGGCGGGCTACGCCGGCTATTTCCTGATCACCCAGGACTTCATTGCCGCCGCCAGGGAACGCGGCATCCCGGTGGGCCCGGGCCGCGGCTCGGCGGCCGGCTCGATCGTCGCCTACTCGCTCAAGATCACCAATGTCGACCCGCTCAAGTTCGACCTGCTGTTCGAGCGGTTCCTCAATCCGGAGCGGGTGTCGATGCCCGACATCGACATCGACTTCTGCTTCGAGCGGCGGGGTGAGGTCATCGAATACGTCCGCCAGCGCTATGGCCGGAACAGCGTGGGACAGATCATCACCTTCGGCACACTGAAGGCGCGTGCGGCGCTGAAGGACGTCGCCCGCCTGCTCCGCATCCCGCCCGGCGAGGCCGACAAGCTCACCAAGCTCATCCCCTCGGCGCCCGGCTTCTCGATGACGCTGGATGAGGCGATGAAGAAGGTGAAGGAATTCCGCGAGCTGGTGGCCACCAGCCCGCAGTACCAGCGCTGCGTGCAGCTGGCCAGCCGGATCGAGGGCATCAGCCGCCACGCCTCGGTGCACGCCGCCGGCGTGGTGATCGCCCCGGGCCCGCTGAGCGAGTACATCCCGGTCTGCACTGCTCCCAACAAAGGGGCGGGCCAGTCGGCCGACGGCGAGGATTCCATCATCACGCAGTACGAGATGGGGCCGCTGGAAAAGGTCGGCATGCTCAAGATGGACATGCTCGGCCTCAAGACGCTCACGGTCATCCACGATGCGGTGCAGATGATCCAGGCGCGGCACGGCCTCCTGGTGGACATGGACGCGCTGGACCTGGAGGACCCCAGGGTCTACCAGCTGCTCCGCGCCGGCCGCACCGCCGGCATCTTCCAGTTCGAATCGGCGCTGGCGACCGAAACGCTGCGCAACATGAAGTGCGACCGCTTCGATGACCTGGTTGCCTCGAACGCACTGCTCCGCCCCGGTCCGCTCGATACCGGGATGCACCTCGTGTTCATCAAGCGCAAGCTGGGTCAGGAGGCGGTGACGTACCCGCACCCGTCGCTGCGCGAAGTGCTGGAGCCGACCTACGGCGTCATCACCTACCAGGAACAGGTGATGCGCATCGCGAACATCCTCGCCGGCTTTTCGCTCGCCGAAGCCGACGTGCTGCGCAAGGCGGTGGGCAAGAAGGATGCGGACCTCATCCGCAGCGAGCTGGGCCGGTTCGTGGAGCGCGCCGTCGCGCTCGGTCACCCGAAGCGGCTGGCCGACGAGCTCGCCACGCAGATCGAGACCTTCGGCCGCTACGGCTTCAACAAGTCGCACTCGGTGGCCTACTCGGTTCTGAGCTACCACACCGCGTGGCTCAAGACCTACTATCCCGCCGAATTCATGGCCGCGCTGCTCAGCTCGGAAATCGGCAGCACCGACAAAGTGGTGCAGTATATCAACGAGGCGCGCGAGCTGGGGCTCGAGGTGCTGCCGCCAGACGTGAATGAGTCAGGCTTCAAGTTCACCGTGACCGGTGACCGGCGGATCCGCTTCGGGCTCGGCGCGGTGCGCAACGTTGGTCGTGGCGCCATCGAGTCGATCATTCAGGGCCGGCAGCAGAGCCCCTACGCGACGCTGGACGACCTCGCGCGGCGGATCGACCTCCGGCTCTGCAACAAGCGGGTGCTGGACTCACTGATCGCGGCCGGGGCCCTGGATGGCCTCAATGGACATCGCGCTCAGCTGGTGCAGGGCACCGAGGAGGCGCTGCGGGAGGCGCAGCTGCTGGCGCAGGAGCTGGAAGCCGGCCAGGTATCGCTGTTCGGCGAGGAAGCCACGCCGACGCGCTCCGCCGGCGCCACACTGGTGGATGTCCCGATCTGGACCGAGCATGAGCGACTGACGCGGGAGAAGGAAGTCATCGGCTTCTTCATCTCCGGCCATCCGCTGGAGCGGTTCCGCGCGGAAACCGAGCTCTTCGGCACCCGCACTACCGCCACACTCGGCCAGTGGAGCGAGCATCCGGTGACGATCGCGGCGGTCATCACCCAGGTGAAACGCCAGATCTCCAAGAAGACCGGGAAGGAATACGCCCGGATCATCCTCGAGGATTTTCACGGCACCGCCGAGGCCATCATCTTCCCCGATGCCTGGGCCAAGCTCAACATGATTATCCGAGATGACCTCTCGGTCCTGCTGCACGGTGGCTACAGCAAGCGGGATGAGGGAGAGGAGCGGGCACCGTTCGTGGTCGAAGGCGCCCGGCCGCTGGAGGAGCTCAAGGCCTCGGGCGCGCTCGGCCTGGCGCTGCGCTGGACGCTGGCCGACGCACCGGCGCTGGACACCCTCACCCAGGCTGTGGCGCTCCTGGGCGCCCACCCGGGCCCCGCTCCGCTCTATATTGAATGGAGCGACGGCAACGGCGAGCGGCTCCGCGCCCGTGCCCGTCGCCTCCGTATCTCCCCAGATGACGCACTGGTACAGGACCTTCGGCGACTCCTGGGGCCGGAGGCGGTCGCTTTCGTAAAGGCGGGATGACATGGCAACGACCTACGCGCTGGATTTCGAGAAGCCGCTGCAGGAGCTGGAGCGGCAGATCGAGGATCTGCAGAAGATGGGTGTGGACCAGGGCATCGACGTGGCGGAAGAGGCCCGCCTGCTGCAGGTGCGACTCAACACCCTGCGAGCCGAAATCTACGGCAATCTCGCCCCGTTCCAGCGGGTCCAGGTCGCACGGCATCCGCGCCGGCCCTACACGCTGGACTACCTCAGCACGATCTTTACCGACTTCATCGAGTTGCATGGCGACCGGCTGTTCCGCGACGATCCGGCGATCGTCGGCGGCTGGGCCCGCCTGGCGGGGGGGTCGGTCATGGTGATCGGCCACCAGAAGGGGCGCGACACCAAGGAGAATCTCAAGCGGAACTTTGGCATGGCGCACCCGGAGGGGTACCGGAAGGCGCTGCGTCTGATGAAGCTGGCGGCCAAGTTCAGCGCCCCCGTCATCACCCTGATCGACACCGACGGCGCCTACCCCGGACTGGGCGCCGAAGAACGGGGGCAATCGGAAGCGCTGGCCCGCAACATCCTCGAGATGGCGGCCTTGCCCACTCCGATCATCAGCACCGTGATCGGTGTCGGCGGCTCCGGCGGGGCGCTGGCGCTGGGAGTGGCCGACCGGGTACTGATGTTCGAGAACTCGGTCTATTCCGTGATCTCTCCCGAAGGCTGTGCCGCCATCCTATGGAAGGACTCCAGCCAGCGTGAACGCGCCGCGGATGCCCTGCGGCTGACTGCGCAGGACCTGCTCAAGTTCAAGTTGATCGACGAGATCATCGAGGAACCGATGGGGGGGGCGCACCTCGACCCCGACGCCTCCGGTGAGGCGCTGCGCGAGGTGCTGATCCGTCACGTCACGGAGTTGCGGAAGGTCCGCCCCGAGAAGCTGGTGCGCCGGCGCGCCGAGAAGTACGCCGCGATGGGCGCCTTCACCGAGGCCTGATGCCGCAGACCGTCGAAGTCCGATTCAAGGGCACCCGCCGCGATTTCTTCCACTGGCCCGATGACCGTGAGCCGCTCCACCTCTCCGAATCGGTGGTCGTGGAAGCGGAGCGCGGGTTCGATTTCGGCCGGGTGCAATCGGCCGGGGCTGTTGCGGAAAAGAAATGCAACAGCTGCACCAGCTGTGGCGTGGGCGAGGGAATCGCCGAGAGCCGGGCCGGCGGAACGGTGGTGGATCCGCCCGCCGCGGCGGCCAGCTCGCCGTCCGCCGCGCCTCCGGGACGCCGGACGATCGTCCGTCGCGCCTCTCCGGATGAGATTCGTCAGGCCAACGACCTGCGCCGCGCGGAGGAGGATGCCCGGCGCCAGGTGATCGAAAAGGTGCGCCACCACAAGCTCGACATGAAGGTTAGCGACACCGAGTGGCAATGGGATCGCACCAAGCTCACCGTCTTCTTCACGGCCGAGAAGCGGGTCGATTTCCGCACCCTGGTGCGTGATCTCGCCAACATCTTCCGCGCTCGCATCGATCTCCGGCAGATCGGCGTCCGGGACGAAGCGGCACGCCTCAAGGGCGTGGGTCGCTGTGGCCGGGAATACTGCTGCAGCACCTGGCTGGGCGAACTCTCTCCTGTCAGCCTCTCCCTCGCGAAGGACCAGCACCTGTCGCTCAACCCGGCACAGATCTCCGGCGGCTGCGGCCGCCTGCTCTGCTGCCTGCGCTACGAGCATGAGTTCTACGTCGCGGCCCGCAAGCGCTTCCCGCGCGAAGGCAAGATGCTGCAGACCGCGCTGGGCGAGGAGAAAGTGGTTGCGGTCGACATCTTCCGGGAGCGCGTCTTCCTCCGCGGAGCCGATGGCAGCCGGATCATCCCGCTGATCGAGTTGCAGGAGGAGATCGAGCGCGGAGCATCGGGTCCGGCGCAGCTCGAGAACCGGGAGCCGAGCCGGCCGCCGAGTCGCCCGCCCGCGGAGCGGCCGGCGCGCCAGAGCGCCAGGCCGGCCCCACCGCCCGCCGCAGCGCCGGCACCGCCTGCGGCACCAGCCGCACCCGCTCCGCCTGCACCGGCCAGCGACGCGACTGGGCCCCGTCGTCCCCGTCGGCGGCGCCGGGGCCGCCGTGGTGGCCGGGGTGGCAGCGATGGCTCCGCCCCATCGTCGCCCGCACCCGAGGCATAGATGGCCCGCTTCTTCGTCACGACCGCCATCGACTACGCCAATGGCGATCCGCACATGGGGCATGCCTTCGAGAAGGTCGGCGCCGACTGCATCGCCCGGTACCGGCGGCTGCGGGGTGACGAAGTCTGGTTCCTCATCGGCATGGATGAGCATGGCCAGAAGGTCGCCCAGACCGCCGCCGACCGCGGCGTCTCGCCGCAGGCGCTGACCGACGAGGTCGCCGCCACGTTCCAGCGAACCTGGGCCCAACTCGACATCTCCAACGATCAGTTCATCCGCACCACCGCGGCGCCACACAAGGCGGGTGTCGCAGACCTGATCGAGCGGATCTTCGCCCGCAACCCAGATGACTTCTACGAGAAGGCCTACACCGGCCAGTATTGTGTCGGGTGCGAAGCGTTCAAGAACGAGACGGAGATCGTTGATGGTCAATGTGCGCTGCATCCAACCCGCACGCTGCAATGGGTGGAGGAGCGCAACTGGTTCTTCCGCCTCTCCCGCTACCAGAAGTTTCTCGAGGAGCTGTTCACCCAGCGCCCCGAGTTCCTGCAGCCTGACATCCGCCGCAACGAAATCCTCGGCCTGTTGCGCCAGGGGCTGGACGACGTGTCCGCCAGCCGCAGCCGGGTGACCTGGGGCATCCCCTTTCCCCGCCCGATCAGCAGCGGCGAGGCGCAGACCACCTACGTCTGGTTTGATGCGCTCCCCAACTACTGGACCGCGACCCTGTGTCCCGACAGTCGCGCCGCGTGGCCCGCCCAGCTGCATGTGATCGGGAAGGACATCACCCGGTTCCACTGCGTGATCTGGCCGGCCATGCTCGAGGCCGCCGGCCTCCCGCTGCCCGAGCGGGTGTGGGCGCACGGCTTCATCTACTATGGCGGAGACCGCTTCTCCAAGAGCGCGGGCGTGCGACTCGACCTGCAGGAGGCGATCGCCCGGCACGGCGGAGACGCCCTGCGCTACTTCCTCCTCCGTGAGGTCGGATTCGCCAGCGACGGCAATTTTACCTGGGAGCGCTTTGACGAGCGCTACACCTCCGATCTTGCCGACGGGCTGGGCAATCTCGCATCGCGGACCCTCGCGATGGTCGAGAAGTACCGCGGCGGTACCGTCCCGGCGGGCCCGGACACGCCGCTGGACGAGGCTGGCCGCGGGACCCTGCGTGACTACGTCGCAGCGATGGACCGCCTCGACCTCCGTGGCGGTGCCGACGCGACCTGGGCCCTGGTGACCGCAGCCAACCAGTACATCGTGCAGGTGGCTCCCTGGGCCCTGGCCAAGCAGGCCAAGGATGAAGCACTGGATGCCGCGCTCGCGGCTCTAACCCGCTGTCTCCTTCGCCTCAGCGTACTCTCCGGGCCGTTCCTTCCCCGAAAAGCAGCCGAACTCCGGCAATATCTCGGGCAGGATGCGCTGGTCCCGGCGTCGTGGGCCTCCGCCGAGGCTCCTGAGGCCGCCGGGCTGCAGGTCCGGAAACCGGCCGGGCTCTTCCCCAAACCAGAGCCATCAAATCCTTGACAGTAAACAACTTGGACGTGATCAAACTCACTTGACATCAATGGGACCGGGCCCCACCTTAGCCGCCCGGACACGCCACGAAGTCGTGGGAGCTGCCGGGCACGGCTTTTCCTTTAGGAACAGCCAACGATCCTCGTGAGGCGCCGGCATGCCCGAACGGAAATGGACCCTCGTTGTTGTACCACCAGGCTCCGGCGCCTCGAAGGCAGTCGAAGTGTCCCAGCGTGTGCTCAAGGCGTCGGCAGGGATCATTGCCGTTCTGGGACTTGGCGCGCTGTTGCTTGGTTACGGGACCGTCTCCCGCACGGTCAACCTGCATTACGCCGCCACGGTCGAGCAGGAGAATGTGCGCCTGGCCGAAGAGCTGAGCCGACTGCATGGCGAGCTGTCGCTGCTGACCGATACCCTCCAGACGATCGCCGTCCGCGATTCGCGTATCCGGCTCCTCGCCAACCTCGAACCGACCGATCCGACGGTATTGCAGGCTGGAATCGGCGGTCCACTGGCACCCAGGCGGGCGCCCGTCCTGGCCAGCATCCTCGGCCGGCGCAGTGAGGAGATCCGGGTTGACCTCGGTGCGCTGATCCGGCGCGCCAATCTCCTCGCCGCTTCGTTCAGCGAGGCCCACGACAGCCTCGAGCATCACCGCGACCGCATGGCTGCCACGCCGTCCATCCTGCCGACCACGGGCTGGCTCTCCAGTGCGTTCAGCGCAATGCGGGAACACCCTGTACTACATATCGCGCGACCGCACGAAGGGATCGATGTGTCGGCGCCGATGGGCACGCCGATCCAGTCGCCCGCCGCGGGGCGTGTGGTCAAGACCGGCTGGGAATCGGGTTATGGCAATGTGATCGTGGTCAGTCACGGGTTCGGGCTTGAGACCAAGTTTGCCCACTGTTCCAAGCTGCTGGCGCGCACCGGCCAGCAGGTCGCCCGCGGCGAGGTGATCGCCCAGGTCGGCAATACCGGCCTCGCCACGGGCCCGCACCTGCACTACGAAGTGCATGTCAACGGCAAGCCGGTCGATCCGCTGCGGTATGTGCTGCCGGATGCGGTCGTCGACTAGTTAGGGAGCAGGTGGCAGGGAGCAGGTGGCAGGGAGCAGGTGGCAGGGAGCAGGTGGCAGAAAGCAGCCCCGAGAGACGCCAGTCTCCCGGGGCTCGATGATTTCCCTGCCACCTGCCAGCTTCAGTTGAACTTCACCGCCGGCGGCGCATCCGTCCCATCCTTGGCCTGGAAGTACGCTCGCGGCGTCCCATGGCCGAACATCTTGGCGGTCAGGTTCTGCGGGAAAGTGCGGATGTAGGCGTTGAACTGATTGACCGCCTCGTTGTAGTCCTGCCGCGCCGTGGCGATCCGGTTCTCGGTGCCGGTCAGCTCGTCCTGCAGGGCGCGGAAGTTGGCGTCCGACTTGAGCTGGGGATAATTCTCCGAGATCGCCAGCAGCCGGCCCAGCGGGGCGTTGAGCGCCTGATTCGCCGTGGCCATCTCCTCGAGGTTGCCGCTCTGCACCGAGCCGGCGAGCTTGGCCCGTGCCTCGGCGACCTCGATGAAGATCGTCGATTCCTGCTTGGCGTAACCCTTGACGGTCTCGACCAGATTTGGAATCAGGTCGGCCCGCCGCTGCAGCTGAGCCGCGATCTGCCCCTGGGCCTTGTTGACCTGCTCATCCAGCGACTGGATCTGGTTGTACCCGCAGCCGCTGGCCATGACGGCCAGGGCGACGACGAACCAGAGACGAAATGACCGCATCATGCCCGTTCTCCGTGCTGATAGTGATCCACAAAGCGCGCCGCCAACTCGACGGCCGCAAGATAGTCCTGCCACTGCTCTGCCGTACACCGCCACGCACTGTCCCCGCGATTGCTCACCACTCGCCCGATCGCCTCGGCGGGAAACCCAGCGGCCCGCGCCGCGGCGCCGATCAGCGCGTTCGGGTCCAGCGGGGGCTGCTCTCCCACCAGCAGCACGACGCCACGACACAGCAGCATGATGGATCCCGCACTCCGCCGCAGCAGCTCGCTCATCTGCTCGATGTCGTCGCCTGCCACCGCCCATGCCTGTCGGAGGCGCATCAGCTTCCCGCGCAGCTCCCGCTCCACCGCCAGCCGGAGATCATGAGGCCGCACCACCAGTCCCAGCAGAGGATCGATCCCCCGCAATACCTCGTAGCAGGTGTGCATCTCGGCGAGTTCCAGGGGATAGGCATCGGCGGAGCGACCCCATTCCACCTCGGTGAAGATCAGCGGCACTCCGCCGGCTTCCTCCCGCCAGCGGCGGAATGCCGGGCCCGCTGCGCGCAGCAACCCCGGCGTGATCGTCGGCAGGACCAGCAGGATGTTGATATCGGACCAGCCGGGAATATGCTGCCCCCGCGCCGCCGATCCGAACAGCACTGCCGCATACCCAGCCGGCCATGCCCGATCCAGCTCGCCGAGGAACTGGTCCACCTGTGCCTTTACCGCGGGCATCATCATCTCAGAAGCTCCTTCCGGCGCCGCCGCCACTGAATCCACCGCCGCCGCCAAATCCCCCGAAGCCGCCACCACCACCGCCGCCACCGAAGCCGCCTCCACCCCCCCAGCCGCCCCCGCCCCATCCACCCCTGTATGGCCCAGCACCGCGACGTCCGCCGCGGCCCCTGCGCCCGCCGCCGGACTGCTTGGAGTTTGCGGACAGGACCATGAAGATCACGATGATGATCAAGAAGATCACCAGCGGATTGATCTCCTCCCCACCGCCACTACTGCTCTGGAACGGATCCGCCGCCGAGAGCACCGAGTCGGAGACGCCGAATCCCTTTGCCACGGTGGAGGCGACCGCCCGGGTGCCCAGCAGCAGGGCGGGGCCGTACCGCTGTTCGCGCAGGTCGGGGATCATCAGGTCGAGAATGCGTCCGGCGGTCGCGTCGGTGACGATGCCCTCGACCCCGCGTCCGGTGGAAAGATAGAGTTCACCTTTGTGATCCGCGGTACGCGGGACGACCAGCAGGACCAGGCCGGCGTTGCGCGCCGAGTCGCCGATCGCCCCCTTGGCCCCGACGCCCCAGGTCCGCCCGATCACGAGCGCCACGTCGCCCGGCGCACGGTCATTGATGGTCGGCAGCGTCACGACGGCGAGCTCCGCGCCGGTGGCGCCCCGGAGCCGCGCCGCCAGGGCATTGATCTCCTGCGCGGTCGACGCATCCACCAGTCCGGCCACGTCGGTCAGATAGTCGGTGGGCCGGGCGGGAAAGAGCGACGTTACCGGCCCGCCGGCCTGGGCCGCGAGCAGTGTCGGGATGAGTTGTAGCAGCCCGAGGGCCCGGGTAGCTTTCCGCCACCCGAGCCCGAGCCGACCAACCGTGAATCGCTGGTCCCCGCTGCTGTTCCTCATGCTGGCTGCCTGCAGTCGGCGTGAGGTGAAAATCGAAGTCGTCATTCCTGGTCCCGACTCCGTGGATGCGCCAGTGGCGCGTCTGGGGCTCGTCGCCCTGCCCTATGATCGCGACAGCGTGATTGCCGCACTCGAAGCGAAGCATCCACGGCCGGCGGCGATTACGCACCAGCTCGACAGTCTGTTTCAGGCGTTCCGCGCACCCTTCGCGGTGTATGCCTCCGCCGCCTACCGGGTGCAGACGCTGGAGCAGTCGCTCGGTCGCCTGCGCCTCAGGCTCGACTCCCTGCCGCGCGCCTCCGCCACTTACGACTCCCTCTACCGCGACTTCACCCGGCTCACCGATTCCGTGGCGACGGCCCGTGACCGCCGACGCGACGCGGTCGAAGAACTGGCGATCGCCCGCGCGAGCATGGGCTTCCGGATCGACAGCCTGCGCCAGCTGATGAGCGGCTGGGAAGATAGCACGTATCGCGGCTACGACAGCATTACCAAGGCGCTGGGCTCGGGTCTGGGCAATGCGCCGATCGCCGATAGCACCGGAGCTGATGGTCGCGTGACGGTCCGGCTCCCGGTCGGCCGGTGGTGGATCTACGCCCGTTCGTGGGACGCGTGGGACCCGAACAGCGAGTGGTACTGGAATGTTCCCGCCACCGGTGACCGCCTGGTCCTCGATCGCAGCAATGGCCGCCGGCTCCCGCGGTACTGATCCCTCGTTGCTCGTGGAGTCTCCCCCGTGATCCGACGCCGCTTCAGCTGGACCGTGAGCACCGTGGTACTCGCCCTGCTCGTCACCGGCGGCCTGGTGGCGTTCCGGCGAGAGCGCGCCCCGGTACCGCACCCGGCGCAGGGCGATCCCCTGCTCACCCAGCGCACCAAGGGCTCACCCACCGCTCCGCTCACGGTCTACGAGATGTCGGACTTCCAGTGCCCTTACTGCCGGCGGCAGGCGCTGGAGACGCTTCCGGTACTGGAGCAGGAATTCATCAGCACCGGCAAGGTGCGGTGGATCTTCCTCAACTTCCCGCTCTCCTCGATTCACCCGAACGCCATCGCCGCGGCGGAACTCTCGCTCTGCGCCGCGCAGGTTGATCACTTCTGGACCATCCACGATCTCCTCTTCACCTACCAGGCGAAGTGGGCCCCGCTGAAGGATCCGGCGCCGTTCCTCCTCTCACTCGCCGATTCGGCTGGGATCCCGCGCAACGACATTCTCGGCTGCCTCCAGAATCATGAGATGCAGGAGCTGGCGAAGGCGGAGGCGGAAGGGGCGGCGAAATCCGGCGTGGCGAGCACACCCACGGTCTACATCGAGGGCGCCGGGCTGATCACCGGCGCCCAGCCGGTGGCCGTCTACCGGCAGATCCTGGATTCGCTGTGGAAGGAGCGGACGAAGAGCGAGTAGGCGAGTTGCAGGCGCGAGGCGCGAGGCGCGAGGCGACAAATGTGCTCCTCATGCCGCGAGTACGATTGCCATGAGTCGCCGATGCGTATCCGCCTAGCGCCTATCCCCCATTCAAGGTAAGAAACACATCGTACAAGGCATGGGTCCACGCCGCGATTCCAAACCCGCGCACCAGGAACAGCCCGCTCAGCAACAGCCCCGCCACGGCCCGAAAGACGAAACTGCCCACCTCCAGCGTGTCGCCCAGCGGGCCGATATAGTGAAATGCGCTGAAAATCAGGGCGCCGAGGATGGTCGCAAAGACGCCCGAGGCCCACGGCTTCCAGCCGAAAATCACCAGCGCCAGCTTGGCCAGTGCCGACACGATCACCACCCGGAACAACAACTCCTCGTAGAGGCCCGCCCCGAGCGACACCATGAGCTGGGTGGGGACGTCGATCGCGGTCACGCTCTGGATGCTCAGGCCACGCGGGCCGTGCAGCAGCAGTCCGGTGAGGGCACTCGTGACACCACCGAAGAGGAGCGCGTAGGCCACCGACTCGCCGGCCATGCCGACGAAGTACCGCGTCTCGGGGGCCCCGCTCCGGCGCCAGTCGCGGACGACGAGCATGAGGCCGGTACCGAGCAGCACGACGGCAAAAATGGAGAGGCCGTGCCGCCCGCCCAGGACCGCGAACAGTGTCTTGAGGAGCACATCCGCCCCGTTGCGGATGCCGGAATCGCCGGCCAGCAGCTGGGCCATCAGTTCGTAGAGGAGCAGCAGGGGCAGCGCGAAGAGCAGACTGTATCTGGGGGCGCGCGTCTGGCGCCAGTACCCCGAGTCGGTGGAGGCCATGCTTCAATCTACCCCTGCTCGGGTACGGGCGGATCGGCGATCCGCCCGTACTTCACCGCTGCTGAAAATAGAACCCGCGCAGCAGAGCCGGGACGTACCTTGGCTCCACTGCGCGGGTGGGTGCATCGGACTCGAGGCGATCCCCGGGTCGATGGCGCCAGCAACTACCCTGGCGCCAGCAGGATCAGCAACTCACCAGGCGACCGCTTGCCCTGTTCGAGCCACCGATGCAACTGTCACTAGACAATGGATCACCTCCTCTCAGCAGGGTTGAACTTCGGGCGGACAATGCGAAGGTAGAAAACCCCGCGCGCCGGCGCAAGAGCATTCGCGCACCACACATTCGTCAGAGCACCTTGCCCGCCGATCGGCGGACGGGAACATTCCCTCGATGACCAGACCGCCGTTGCTGTATCGAACGCTTACCTCGGGCATCCACGGCCTCCTCCCCGCGGCGGCGCTGCTCTCCCCCAAGCTCCGGACTGGCCTCCGCGGGCGGCGGGACGACGGCAGACGGCTCAGGGCCTGGAGCCGCACCACGCGGGACCCCGGCCGGCCGCTGCTGCACCTGCACGCCGCCTCCGCTGGCGAGCTGCGACAGGCGGAACCGGTATTTGTCCGGCTACGGGCCCGCCATCCCGATTGGCAAACCGCCGTGACCTGTTTCAGCCCCTCCGGATCCATCGTGGCCAGCGCATTCGGCGCCGACCTCTCGGCGTTCCTGCCGTGGGACCGCCCGGACGATGTCGCCAGCTTTCTGCGCGATGTTCAACCCCAGATCACGCTGATCAGCAAGCTCGACGTCTGGCCCGAGTTCATCCTCGCGGCCAAAAGCCGAGGCGTACGGGTCGGCCTGATCGGGGCGACGGTGCGGCCGGCCAGCGGCCGACTCGGCAGGCTGGCGCGGGCGATGACGCATGATGCCTATGCGTCGCTCGATGTCGTCACCGCCATCGATGCCGCCGACGTGGCGCGGTTCGAAATGCTGGGCGTGCGCCCGAACGTCCTCGCCGTACTCGGCGACCCGCGCGCCGATGCCGTCATCGAGCGGTTGCAGCAGCCCGTTCCGCCCCATCTCAGACCCACGCTCGTCGACGGCGGCCCCGCGCTCATCGCCGGCTCCACCTGGCGGGAGGATGAGGCCGTCCTGCTTGAGGCGTTTGCCCTCGTCAGGCGGGAACGCGCGGATGCCCGGCTTGTGCTGGTTCCGCATGAGCCGACATCGGCTCTCTCCGGAAGAATCGCGCGGCTGGCCGCGGCCTCACGCCTGCCGACTCCCGTCGCCGTCGAGGCGGCGAGGGGGAACGACGCGCTGCTGCTGGAGCATCGGGTGGGAATGCTCGCGCTGCTCTATGGTCTGGGCGCCATCGCGTATGTCGGTGGCGGATTCGGGCGGGCCGGCCTGCACTCGGTGCTGGAGCCGGCAGCATGGCGTCTGCCGGTGATCACGGGGCCGCATTGCGACGGGCATCGGGATGCCCTGCGCCTGCAGGCCGTGGGGGGCCTGGTGTCGTTGCCTGCCCCCGGGAGCGCGGTGGCGCTGGCCGGCCTGTGGCTCCGGTGGCTGCAGGACGAGAGCGCCCGTCGGGCGGCGGGGCTGGCCGCGCGACGGGCGCTGGAGGGTGACGCGGGCGCAGCGGACAGAATCGCCGCCCAGGTCGAGCCGCTATTCGTACGATGATCAACTGCCAGTGACAGGACCGGCGATGGGGCGGCCGGTTCTACGGTCCGACCACGACACCTTCCACCGTCACCGCACGAGGGACGATCAGGCCGAGCGTCAATGCGGTGATCACGAGGTCGCTGAACTTGCTGCGGACCTTGATCCGCACATCGGCCACCGACTTTCCGCCGGCCAGCTGGCTGGCCAGCGTCTTCCGGAGCGACGGCTCCGACAGCTTCACGGCGCCCCAGAACCCGTACAGCGCGCGACTGGTGACGCTGAACTTCGTGCCCTCGGCCGGGGCACTCGCCGATGAGGCGAGCGTGGCAGGGACACCGAGGGTCGTGGCATCCAGCGTGAGCGAGCACCCCGCTTGGAGCAAGGTGAGCAGGGTCAGCGTCACGACCAGCACCAGACGGTACAGCCGCGAATCGGTTGCGATCGAGAGTGGGCTCACAGGCCGGGCACTTTGATGGTGTAGTTCACCCCGGCGCTGAAGACCGAGGGGTTCACTCCCTTGCCGGCCCACACCCGGTCGTACGCCACCCCAAAGCCAATCCCGCCGAGCAGGCTGAAGTCCACCCCGCCGCTGATGCCGAAGTGGGTGTCTGTGTTGCTGCTGATGACCGTCGATGTACGGGAGATATCGAGGCGCGGTGCGATCCACGGCTTGATGGCCAGCGCAGGATTGGGAATCTTGAGCGCAATGCCAAGCCCCACCGGAAGGTGGAGATTCTTCACCCCGCTCAATTTGGCGTACTCCGCCCCGCCTTGCAGCGTCACCGAGAGCGGGATGAGCGGCCCGCCGAATACCTTGAGCGCGGCGTAGCCGCCAATCGCCGTTGCTGATTTGCCGCCCTTGGGCTTCCAGCTGGAGATGACGGCGCTCAATCCGATCGGCCCCACGCCGACCGCTCCACGTGCGCCGAACGCGGTCCCCTTGCCGTAATCGGCATCGGGAAGTCCGACTTCGGCGCCGAGCGAGAGGCCGGTGAAGATACCGGCGTTGCGGACCGGCAGGCCGGTCACCGCCACGACCTGGGCTTCGGCGCGCAGCACAAGCCCGAGCAGGGCGACCGTCAGCAGCGGAACAGTACGGGACAAGCGGATCATGGGTCCTCCGGTCAGCGGGTCAGGAGAAGGCGGCGCAAGCTACCGTCAGGCGCTTGGGCAAGTCAATGCGAATCGGGTGGTTCAATAGGAGACGACCCCCTCTGGCCACAGCCAGAGAGGGTCGCCGTGCCTGCATGATGCGGCCAACGGGCGTGGCGTCGCTCAGCGATGCCAGGCGAGGCCGATGGCGACGCCTTCGATGTCACCCACGGAGCCGCTGACCCGGAGATGAAAGACCGGGCTCAGTCCGACATCCACCCCGAGACCCAGGCCGAACTGCACGTCGTTGCCGACCACATTGTCACTCCCGAGGACCGGAGCGAGCACCGGACTGACATACGGCGTAAAGCTGATCTTGGAACCTTCGAGGATGATTTCGCGGCCCAGCGAGACGCCCACGGGGATGATGATGCCCACGTCGCCGCTCCGGAACAGGGCTCCAACGCCGCCCACCAGCGCAGCATCAAGCGGGAAGTCCTTGGTGTGACGGGCCAGCATGGTCCGGCCGTCGACGCCCACGCCAAAGAGGCCGTCCCCGTTGCCCGACGCGTCCGCGAACCCGACCACGAGCCCGAGATCGTACGACTTGCGCGCGATACGATATTCGCCCTGCACCGCGATGCTGATGCCCTCGCCGGGGTCGGAGATGTAGCCAGCGAGTTCGGAGTGCTTGAACCCGGCATAGGGGGTCTTGTAGACGGGCGTGCCGATGGTCTGCGCTGCTGCGGAGACCGAAACCAATGCGGCCAGAAGGCCGGTAAGTACGAGACTACGACGCACGAGTATGTCCTTTCACCTTTTCCGCAACGATGCGGACGGTATTGTTGACTGCCTGAAGGAAACCGCCATCCACGTCAAACTGGTGCTGCTCAGCTCCGGCGCGCACGGTAAGAGTACCTGATCCGAGCAGCGTCATGAAGGGCGCATGATGCGGCAGAATGCCCACCTGGCCGTCGAAAGCCGGCGCATTCACCGCGTCGGCCTCGCCATCAAAGATGGCGGCTTCGGGCGAGATGACCGTGACCCGCATCACGCGCTGGCCATCTTCTTGGCCTTCTCCACGGCCTCGTCGATGCCACCGACCATGTAGAACGCCTGCTCCGGCAGGTCGTCGAACTCTCCCGACAGCACCCGCTCGAAGCTGGTGATCGTCTCCTCCAGCTTGACGTACTTGCCGGGGAAGCCGGTGAACTGCTGGGCGACAAAGAAGGGCTGTGACAGGAACCGCTGGATCCGGCGGGCCCGCGCGACGACGAGCTTATCGTCCTCGCTCAGTTCATCCATCCCGAGAATCGCGATGATGTCCTGCAGGCTCTTGTACTTCTGCAGGGTGCGCTGCACGCCGATGGCGACGTCATAGTGCCGCTGGCCGACGAACTGCGGATCCAGGATGCGGCTGGAGCTGTCCAGCGGATCGACGGCGGGATAGATGCCAAGCTCCGAAATAGCGCGTGAGAGCGTGACGGTCGCGTCCAGGTGGGCGAATGCCGTCGCCGGCGCCGGATCGGTCAGGTCGTCCGCCGGCACGTAGATGGCCTGCACCGAGGTGATGGACCCCTTGGTGGTCGAGGTGATGCGCTCCTGCAGGTCGCCCATCTCCGTCGCCAGCGTCGGCTGGTATCCCACCGCGCTCGGCATGCGGCCCAGTAGCGCGGAGACTTCCGAGCCGGCCTGGGTGAAGCGGAAGATGTTGTCCACGAACATCAGCACGTCCTGCCCCTCGACGTCGCGGAAATATTCGGCGATGGTCAGGCCCGACAGCCCGACGCGCAACCGCGCGCCCGGCGGCTCGTTCATCTGGCCGTACACCAGGGCGACGTTGGGCAGGATGTTCGCTTCCTGGAATTCCAGGTACAGGTCGTTGCCCTCGCGGGTGCGCTCGCCGACGCCGCAGAACACCGACTTGCCGCCGTGTCCCTTGGCGACGTTGTTGATCAGCTCCTGGATGACCACTGTCTTGCCGACGCCGGCGCCGCCGAAGAGGCCGATCTTGCCGCCCTTCACGAACGGGGCGATCAGGTCGACGACCTTGATGCCGGTCTCGAAAATCTCGGTCTTGGGCTCGAGGTCGGTGAACTTCGGCGTCTCGCGGTGGATCTCCCAGCGCTCATTGGTCGCGGGGATCGGCGCGCCGCCATCCACCGGCTCGCCCAGCACGTTGAGGATCCGGCCCAGCGCCGCCGCGCCGACCGGCACCGAGATCGCCGCACCGGTGTCGGTCACGGTCATGCCCCGGACCACGCCATCGGTGCTGGACATGGCCACCGCGCGGACCATGTTCTGGCCGATATGCTGCTGCA
>JANMYS010000029.1:0-18336 GCA_031382385.1 Gemmatimonadota bacterium | reverse complement strand
CGCCGCAACGACTACACCCTCGAGGGCGGCGACATTCACGTGCTGCGGCCCGATCTCGTGGTGGTCGGCTTCAGTCAGCGCTCCAGTCCCGCCGCGCTCGACCATCTCTGCGCGGTGCTGTTCGAGAAGACCGGCGTCACCGATGTGCTGGTGGTGGTGATGCCGAAGGAGCCCACTGCCATTCATCTCGACATGCTGTTCACCCAGGTGGACCGCGAACTCTGCGTCATCTACCCGCCCTACTTCCTGGGCCCGGAGCGCCGTGCCGTCCTGCACCGGAAGAAGGGGGAGGCGGAGGTGCACGAGATGCCCAGTTTCTTTGCCGCCCTCAAGGCGGTGGGCTGTCCCCTCGAGCCGATCTTTGCCGGTGGCGAGCGACGCACCATGCAGGACCGCGAGCAGTGGACGTCGGGCTGCAACTTCGTGGCACTCAAGCCCGGCATGATTGTCAGCTATCGCCGCAACGAGGCGACGCTCGAGGCGCTCCGTGCGGCGGGATTCAAGGTGGTGCCGAGCGTGGACTTCGTGGCGTTCGACGACTGGCTCGATACCAAGCACCGCACCGTCATCACCATCGAAGGCGACGAACTGGTGCGCGGCGGCGGCGGGCCCCGCTGCATGACGCTTCCCCTGCGGCGGAAGCCGCTGTGACCGGTCTCGCGAGCGTCCCCGAGCGGACTCTGGTGGATCGTGCCCTCGAGCTGATGGCCCGGGAGCCGTGCGCCGCGGACCGGCTGGCGCGTGAGGTGCTGCTGCTGCCGAATGCACCGGCCAGCGTGGCGGAGCGGCTCGCCGTCGCGCTCTTTGCCTCTGATCCCCGTGTGCGGCAGCTCGACGACGGCCGCTGGGCCCTGACGCCCGAGGCGCAGGGCTCGCCGCTGATCGAGGAGTGCGCCTTTGCGGTGGTGGATGTCGAGACCACCGGGATGAGTGCCACCGGTCCCGACCGGGTCACCGATGTCGCCGTGGTGATCGTGCAGGGGGAACGGCGCGAGCTGATCTTCGAGTCGCTGGTGCAGCCTGGCATTCCGATCCCATCGCGCATCGCAATGCTCACCGGCATCACCGACCAGCTGGTGCGGAACGCGCCGGTCTTCGAGGCGGTGGCGGATGCGCTCCTCGCCGCTCTCGCGGGGCGGGTCTTTGTCGCCCACAACGCCCGATTCGACTGGGCCTTTCTTTCCGCCGAGGTCCGGCGCAATCGTGGGTTGAGTCTGATCGGCCCGCAGCTCTGCACGGTGCGGCTGGCCCGCCGGCTTCTGCCCGAGCTGCCGTCGCGCAGCCTCGACGCACTCAGCGAGCACTTCGCGCTGGAAAACCCTGCGCGCCACCGGGCCGCTGGCGATGCGCTGGTCACGGCCCAGCTGCTGGAGCGACTGCTCCGCCTGGCCCGCGAACGCGGCGCGCGCACCCTTGCCGATGTCGAAGCGATGCAAAGGAAGGGAGGAGCGAACGGGGAACCGGGAACGGGAGCAGCGTAGGACCAAGCGGCCGTTGCTGATCGCAGCTAGCGATTGCGGTATCTTCGACCCGTTCCCCGTTCCCCGTTCCCCGTTCCCCGTTCCCCGTTCCCCGTTCCCCGTTCCCCGTTTCCCGTTCCCCGTTCCCCGTTCCCGACCTTTATGGCACTTTCCCAGACGTTCACCCTCGGCGCCCTCCGCTGCCACCAGCTCGAAGCCGGCCGGTTGTGGCTGGACGGCGGCGCCATGTTCGGTGTCGTGCCCCGCACGATGTGGTCGCGGCAGATCACACCGGACGAGAAGCACCGGATTCCGCTGGTGATGCGCTGCCTGCTGATCGAGCATCCAGAAGGCCTGGTGCTGGTCGATACCGGAGCCGGCAACAAGGAAGATGCGAAGTTCCTCGACATCTATGGGCTGGAGAATGCCGGGCTCGAGGGGGCCACGCAGCTCGAGGATGCTTTGGCAGTCGCCGGCTTCCTGCCGGGCGATGTCCGCTGGGTGATCAACACCCACCTGCATTTCGACCACGCCGGCGGCAACACCACCCACGATCCCGAGCTGGAGCACGATCGGCGGCGGCATGTCCGCCCCGCATTTCCCAACGCGACCTACATCGTGCAGCGCAACGAGCTGGAGTTTGCCCGCCACACCAACGAGCGGACCCGTGCGAGCTACCTGCCGCACAACTATGAACCCATCGCCGCCGCCAACCGGTGGCGCCTCATCGAAGGTGATGTCGAGATTCTCCCCGGCATCACCTCCCGGCTGACGCCGGGCCACATTCCCTGGCATCAGAGCATCGTCGTCCAGAGTCGTGGGGAGACCGCGGTGTTCCTCGGCGATGTCATGCCCACCCATCACCATCTCCCGCTGGTCTGGATCATGGGCTACGACCTGGAGCCGCTGCGCACGCTCGAATCGAAGCGGGCGCTGTTGCGCGACGCGGTGGCGGGCGGCTGGCGGGTCATCTTCGAACACGACGCGAATGTGGCCATGGGCCGGGTGGTGGCGGAGGAGAAGGGGGCGGGGCTGGTGGAGGTGGTGCGCGCGGGGAAATGATCCCTGGCGCATGAATCCGGTGCTGCCGCCGGCGGGGTGTGTTGGCAGCATGGGGCATGGCTTCGATCGACTCTTGCTCCGCCGCCGCCGAGGATCGCATACTATGGGCATGGCATCGCCGCTCCACTACACCGCCGAAGAAGTCATCGCCTTCCCCTACGACGGCCGGCGCTACGAGGTCGTCCACGGGGAGCTGCTGGTGACGCCGGCCCCCCGGATGCGCCACGAGCTGGTGGTCGCACGCCTCATCTACGCCCTCACCGCCTACCTCGAGCGGGAGCCGGTGGGGACGGCGCTGGGCTCCCGCGGCGATATCGTCTTCGGGACCCACACGAAGGTGGAGCCGGACGTCTTCGTGGTGCCACCCGACGAGATGGCGACCCTGGAATGGAAGCAGGTCCGGCACCTCCTGCTTGTCGTTGAGGTGTTGAGTCCCTCTTCGCGCCGGTTCGATCGCTTCACCAAGCGGGTCGAGTTCCAGCGGCAGGGGATCCCGCTCTACTGGGTGGTGGATGGGGAAGGGGAGCAGGTCGAGGAATGGACCCCGACCACCCAAACGCCGGTCGTCCATCGCGACCGGCTGGCGTGGCACCCGGCGGGAGCCTCGGTTCCCTTCGAGCTGGAGCTGGCCTGGCTCTTCCGGGCGCCCTGACCCAACCGCCCAATCGCCCAATCGCCCTCTCGCCCTCTCGCCCTCTCGCCCTCTCGCCCTCTCGCCCAATCGCCCAATCGCCCAATCGCCCAACCGTGTCCCTCCCCCAGTTGACCCAAACGGCCTGTCAAGGCTAGGTTTACGCCCGAATTGAAGCGGGGACTCTGGTCCCCCACCCCCAGCCCGGCTTGGCCGGCGCGACCGGGTCCAGCATCAGAGAGCTGTTTGGCAGGAGCGCGGTCGCGCTGCTGTCCTCTATTGCCGGACACCCAGGGGATCCCGGGTGTCCGGTTTTCATTTTTCGCGGGAGTGTCGCACTGTCCACGAACGAGCGGGAACGGCGCACGCGCATCAATCGCCAGATCCGGATCAGTCCCGTCCGCGTCATCGGGCCTGATGGGGAACAGCTGGGAGTGCTGGCGGTCGATGACGCGCTGGCGATCGCCCAGGAGAAGGGTCTCGACCTGGTCGAGGTCGCCGCGATGGCCCGCCCCCCCGTGGTCAAGATCATGGACTACGGGAAGTACAAGTTCGAGGAAGCGAAGGCCGCGCGCGCGGCCAAGAAGAAGCAGCACGTGATTCACCTGAAGGAAATCAAGGTGCGGCCCGGCATCGAGGAGCATGACTTCGAGTTCAAGAGCCGGCACGCCCGGGAGTTCCTCGCGGATGGCAACAAGGTCAAGGTGACCATGATGTACCGCGGCCGGCAGCTGGCCCACGTGGAGCTTGGCCGGGCGGTGCTGGACCGGTTTTTCGCCGGGCTGCAGGATATCGGCAAGATCGAGCAGGACGCCAAGCTCGAGGGCCGCAACATGGTGATGGTGCTGGGCCCGAAGTAACCGCGTAGGGGCGACCCACCGGGTCGCCCGATTGTCGGGGCAGGGCAGGGGCGACCCACCGGGTCGGCCAAACGTCGGACGTCGAAGCGCAGATCGCTGTAACGCATGGGTCGCCCTCGTGGCACCCGACCACGGAGAGCACGATGCCCAAGATGAAGACCAAGCGCGCGGCGATGAAGCGCTTCAAGCGGACCGGCACCGGTCAGCTGAAGCGCGGCCACGCCAACCACAGCCACATTCTGACCAAGAAGACCCGCAAGCGGAAGAACCGGCTCAAGAAGAGCGCGCTGGTTTCTTCGGCCGATTTCCCACGGGTCAGCCGCCTGCTTCAGGCGTAAGGAGACTGCCATGCCTCGCGTCAAAAGCAACGTCGCGCACCACGCCCGCAAGAAGAAGATCATGCAGGCGGCCAAGGGTGCCCGTGGCGCCCGCAGCAAGCTGTACCGGCCCGCCAAGGAAACCGTCGAGCGGGGCATGCAGTACGCCTACCGCGATCGCCGCAAGAAGAAGGGCGACTTCCGCCGGCTCTGGATCACGCGCATCAATGCGGCCGCTCGGATGCACGGCTTCAGCTACAGTGTGCTGATGGCGGCCCTGAAGAAGGCTGGCGTCGACATCAACCGGAAGGTGCTGGCGGACCTCGCGGTGAAGGACATCGCGGCGTTCGGCAAGATTGCCGAGCTGGCCAAGGCCGCGATCTAGCTGGTCCGGATCGTCGTGCAGGGGCCGGGTTCGGGTGCCACACGGGACCTCGGCCCCGGCCTCTGTTGCTTCTGGGTGCAGCGTGCGCTGGCACCCGCTGTCTGTCGCCCCTTCACGCCTGATCTCACCCCATGGCCGACGCCGCTGACGCACTGATGCAGCAGCTCGACGCGCTCCGGCAGGACATCGCCGGGCTCGCCGCGCTGGATCTGCGTGCCCTCGAGGCGGCGGAGGTGCGTCTGCTGGGCCGCAAGCAGGGCGCCCTGACCGAGATCCTCAAGCAGCTCCCGGCCCTGCCCGCCGAGCAGAAGCGGGCCATCGGCGCCGCGGCCAATACCCTGAAGCAGGAACTGGAAGCTGCCGTCGCCGCACGCCGCGCCGCGATCGCCTCCGCCGGCGCGGCCGCCGAGGCACGGTCGATCGACCTCACCATGCCGGGCCGTCCGCGCTGGATCGGCGGGATCCATCCGACCACCGGCGTGGTCGAGGAGATCGTCGGGATCTTCCACGGGCTGGGTTTCGCCCGCGCCACCGGTCCCGAAGTGGAGAGTGAGTGGTACAACTTCGGCGCGCTCAACTTCCCGCCGGATCACCCGGCGATGGACATGCACGACACGCTCTACCTCGACGTGGCCGACCGTCGCGACGCGGTGGACCGGCGCGGCAACCGGAGTTCGGGGATCAGCGAGGAGCATGAGCGGCGGGACCGCGCCGACCGCCGCACCCGCAACGAGGGCCGGCTCCTGCTCCGCACCCACACCTCGCCGGTCCAGGTGCGGGTGATGCTGCAGGACCCGCCGCCAATCCGCGTCGTGGTGCCGGGATGGGTTTACCGCAAGGACACTTTCGACGCGTCGCACGCGCCGGTCTTCGCCCAGATCGAGGGGCTTGCCATCGACGAAGGGATCTCGTTCGTCGACCTCAAGGCGACGCTGATTCATTTCGCCCGCGAGTTCTTCGGCACCAGCGTCGCAACCCGCTTCCGGCCCTCTTTCTTCCCCTTCACCGAGCCCTCGGCCGAAATGGACGTGAGCTGCGGCGTGTGCGGCGGGAAGGGGTGTCCCGCCTGCAAGGGTTCCGGCTGGATGGAAATCCTCGGCGCCGGCATGGTGCATCCCAACGTCCTGACCAGCTGTGGTATCGATCCGGAGCGCTACACCGGATTTGCCTTCGGCATGGGGCCGCAGCGTATCGCGATGATTCGCCATGGCGTCAGCGATATCCGGCTGTTCTACGAGGGTGACATGCGGTTCCTGGGGCAGTTCACCGACGGTCAGACGGTCGGACGGCCAGGCGGTCAGAAATGATCCCCTCGATGATCTCGACGAGTAATCTCTACGTGCGCGACGTCCGCCCGTCGGTCCGTCCGTCCGTCCGACCGTCAGTCCGTCCGCCCGTCCGCCCGTCCGCCACTCCATCGGTCCGCTCATGAACGTCTCCCGCCGCTGGCTTGAGGCCTTCCTGCAGCGCCGGCTCGACGCGGAGGATGTCGCCCGCCGTCTGGTGATGCTGGGCGCCGGGGTCGATGCCGTCGAGCCGCTGCATCCGGGGCTGGACCGCGTCGTCATCGGCCTGGTGGAATCGGTGCGCCCGCATCCCAACGCCGACCGTCTGCGGCTGTGCGACGTGAACGATGGCAGCGGCACGGTGCAGCATGTCGTCTGCGGCGCTCCGAACGTGACGGCGGGAAAGAAGTATCCCTTCGCGCGGGTGGGCACGACGTTGCCCGGCGGGCTGACGCTCGAGCGCCGGAAGATCCGGGGTGAGACCTCCGAGGGCATGCTCTGCTCTGCCCGCGAACTCGGCCTCGGGCAGGAACACGACGGCATTCTCGAACTCGATACCGATGTCGCCCCCGGTGCGCCGCTGCTGGATGCGCTCCCCGTCGCCGACGATCGCTTCGTGCTGGATGTGACACCGAATCGTCCCGACCTGCTGGGGCACAAGGGTGTCGCACGCGAACTCGCGGCCAGCCTCGGAGTGTCGTTTCGCCTCCCCGAGATTCCCGGTGCCTCGCCCGAGGTGCCGGGCACACTGCGCCGGGTGGAGGATCATCGCGCGCAGGTGGGTGGCGTGACCGTAGGCACCGATGATGCCGACGGCTGCCGGCGCTTCACCGCCGCGGTGATCCGCGGGGTGAAAATCGGGCCGTCGCCGGCGTGGCTCTCCGACCGGTTGCAGGCCGCCGGGGTCCGGAGCATCAGCAACGTGGTCGACGTGACCAACTACGTGATGCTGGAACTCAATCACCCGACCCACGCCTATGACATGGCGCGGCTGCGCGGCGGCGAGCTGCTGGCCCGCCGCGCCCGGCAGGGGGAGGCGATCGTCACGCTGGACGGCGTGGCGCGGACGCTGTCGCCCGAAATGACCGTGATCGCCGACGGCGGCGGCGCCGTGGGTGTCGGTGGCGTGATGGGGGCGGCCAGCGCCGAGGTGAGCGGTACCACCACGGACATCCTGCTGGAGTGCGCCTGGTTCGACCCCCGCCGTATCCGCCGGACCCGCGGGGCCCTGGGTCTCTCCACCGATGCGAGCCATCGCTTCGAGCGCGGCGTCGATCTCTGGGGCCTGCCCGAGGCGCTGCGCCGCGGCATCGGGCTCATCCTGGCCGTCGCGGGCGGTCGCTGCGAAGATGCGGTCGATGTCTGGCCGACGCCGGCCCATCCGCCGCGCATCTCGCTCCGTCTCGCCCGGGTGTCGCAGGTGCTGGGCGCCCTCGTTCCGCTCGCCGCGATCGAGAAGTACCTGGTCGCGATCGGCTGCACCGTGCTGCACAAGCCGGACGATGCCCGCCTCGCGGTGGATGTGCCCGGCTGGCGGCCCGACCTGCTGCTGGAGATCGACCTCATCGAGGAGATCGCCCGGCTGCACGGCTACGATACCTTCCCCACCGACCTGCGGCCCTTCCGGGTGGGCCAGGTGGGAGAGGCGCCGCTCGACCGTGCGATCACCCTGGTCCGCAACGGCCTCGCCGGGCTCGGCCTCTACGAGGCGCAGTCGCTTCCGCTCGGTCCGAGCGAGGGCAGCGACAGCGTGAAGCTGCTCAATCCGCTGTCGGCCGAAGAAGCCTGGCTGCGCCAGTCGCTGCTGCCGGGCCTGGTGCGCGCGGTGGAGACCAACTGGTCCCGCCAGGTGCGGGAGGTGCGGCTATTCGAAATCGGCACGGTCTTCCGCGCCCGGGGCCCCGGTGAACGCCCCACGGAATCGGTGCGGGTCGCCGGCGTACTGACCGGCGCACGGGCTCCGGCGCATTGGAGCGATGGTAGCCGCCCGGCCGACACCGACCTCTGGGATCTGCGGGGCCTGTTCGAGGCGGTGGTCGCTCTGGCAAATCCGGGAGCCACGTTGCATGTTGACGGGGTCGGCTGGCGGGCCAGGAATGTGGTGGGGCAGGACATCGGCGGGGCGCACCGCGTGGAGGTGGATCCCCCCGCCTGGGCCGTGCCGGTCTTCGGGTTCGAGCTCGACCTATCGGCTCAACCGCGCGCCCCTCACCGCTTTGTGCCGCTGCCGGGAACACCCTCGTCGTGGCGGGACCTCAATCTCGTGCTCGGCGGAGCGACCACCGCGGAAGCGGTCATGCGCGTGCTGCGGCAATCCGGTGGTCCGCTGCTCGAATCGGTGGACGTGGCGAGTGAGTTCCGCGCCGAGGCGCTCGGGGCCGAGCGCCGCGCGGTGCAGTTCCGCCTGACCTTTCGCGCACCGGATCGCACGATCCGCGACGAAGAAGTTGACGCCGCGGTCGGGCGCGCCCTCAAGGCACTGGAGCACCAGCTTGACGCAAGGTTACGAACGTCCTGACGCGCGCGCCCTCGAGGACCTGAGCGACCTGCTCCAGTCCGTGGGCGATGAACTGGCAGCCTGGCGCCGCCGGTCGCTGAAGGCAGAAGCCGAGTTGACCGAGGCCCGCTCCAAGGGCGGCGTCCTGGCCGGTCCGGAGCTCATCCAGGCCCGCCAGCGGGTCCTGGACCTGGAACTGGAGAATCATTCGCTGCGCGAGCGACTCGATGCCGCACGCGAGCGGCTGCGGCTGCTCGCCGCGCGGCTCGGCTTTCTGGAGCAGGAAGCGGGAGAAGGTGTCGCATGACCGCGCCCAAGCAGGCGGTACGGGTGACGATCGGCGGTGAGGATTACACCGTCCGCTCCGAGCTGCCGCCGGAATACACCCGGGAGGTGGCGGCGTATCTGGATGCGGCGCTGCGCCGCATTCGCGACATGCTCCCCCAGGTCGAGACCCACAAGGCCGCGATCCTCGCGGCGCTCGCCATCACCGACGAGCTGTTCCAGGCACGCCGGGGCGACCGGGAGCATGCGGCCCGCCTCGCCGCGATGGCCGATGACCTGGCCCGGTTGCTGCCGCCCGCCAAGCGCGGTCGGCGTCAGAGTGGGGCCCAGGGGATTCAGGGCTGATTTCGGGCGGGGCTCCGTCCCGCCGTACGCAACGGGTGCCGTGCACCGGCCCCTTGGAGAATAGATCGAATGCCGCAACTCCCGCTGCTCCTCATCGAGGGGCTCATCGCCGGGCTCGTCGTCGCCACCGCCTCCTTCTTCTTCTACAGCCGAACCCAGCGCACCAGCGCGGCGCGCACCCTCGAAACCGCGCGCCATGAGGCGCAGGCGCTGATCGCCGCCGCGACCGCCAAGGCAGCCGAGGCGGCGTCCAAGGCGGCCGAAGCGGCGTCGCGGGCCAGCGAAGCCCGCAACCAGGTCGTACTGGAAGGCAAGCTGGAGGTCCTGCGGCTCCGGGAAGAGCTGGACAAGGAGGCCCAGCGCCGCCGCGAGGAGTCGGAGCGTGCGGAGCGCAGGGCGGAGGAACGCGAGCGTTCGGTCGAACGGAAGCTGGAGGAGATCCGCAAGCAGGAGGAGGGATTCACCGCGCGGGCCGGGCAACTGGACCAGCGTGAGCGGGGCCTCGGCAGCCGCGAGGCCGAGATTGACCGGCTGATCGGGGAACAGCGGCAGAAGCTGGAACGCATCGCCGGGCTCACCGGGGAAGAAGCCCGGACCCAGGTGCTGCAGCGTGCCGAGGACGAGAGCCGGAGCGCCGCGCAGGCTCTCGGCCGCGATATCCGGGAGCAGGCCAAGCGCTCGGCCGAGAAGGACGCGAAGAAGATTCTCGCGGTCGCGGTGCAGCGCATTTCGGCGGAGCATACGGCGGAGACGACGGTGTCGGCGGTGACGCTGCCGAGCGATGAGATGAAAGGCCGCATCATTGGCCGGGAAGGGCGCAACATCCGGGCCTTCGAGCTGGCGACCGGGGTTGATGTGATCATCGATGACACCCCGGACACGGTGGTGGTATCCTGCTTCGATCCGATCCGCCGCGAAGTGGCGCGCCGGTCCCTCGAAGCGCTGATCGTCGACGGCCGCATCCATCCGGGCCGGATCGAGGAGCTGGTCGCCAAGGCGCAGAAGGACCTCGCCAGCGAGATCCAGGAGCTGGGCGAAAAGGCGGCGTTCGAGACCGGGGTGCACGGACTCCATCCGGAGCTGATCAAGCTCATCGGGCGGATGCGCTGGCGCACCTCCTATGGCCAGAACATCTACGAGCATTCCAAGGAAGTCGCCTGGCTGGCGGGCATCCTCGCTGCCGAGCTCCGGCTCGATGTCCTGCTCGCCAAGCGAGGCGCCCTGCTGCACGATGTCGGCAAGGTGCTGACGCACGAGAGCGAGGGGACCCACGTCGAGCTGGGCGTGGAGATGGCCCGCAAGTACGGCGAGAGCGCGGCGGTGATCAACTGCATCCAGGCGCACCACGACGACGTGCCGCACGAGTCGGCCGAGTCGGTGCTGGTCCAGGCGGCGGATGCGATCAGCGGGTCACGGCCCGGCGCCCGGCGCGAGGCGTTCGAGAGTTACGTGAAGCGGCTCACCGCCCTGGAGGCGATCGCCAACAGCTTTGCCGGGGTGGAGAAGTCCAACGTCATTCAGGCCGGCCGTGAGGTGCGCGTCATCGTCACGCCGGACCGGATCACTGATGTGGAGGCCATCGGGCTGTCGGACCAGATCGCCCGCCGCATCGTGCAGGAGCTGCAGTACCCCGGACAGATCAAGGTCGTCGTCATTCGTGAAACCCGAGCCGTGGATATCGCCAAATGAGCGCCCGCATCATCGATGGAGTCGCGCTGGGCAGGATTGTCCGGGACGAAGTCACCATCGAGACCGCCAGCCTGAAGGCCAGGGGGATCACCCCCGGACTCGCCGTGGTGCTGGTCGGGGAGAACCCGGCCTCAAAGGCGTACGTGGGCAGCAAGGAGAAGGCGTGCCTCGAGGCGGGGATGCGCTCGGTCAAGATCGAGCGGCCGGCGGAGATCCCGGAGGCGGATCTCCTCGCCATCGTGGACCAGCTGAATGCGGACCCGACCATCCACGGGATTCTGGTCCAGCTCCCGCTGCCCAAGCACATCGACACCCAGAAGGTGCTGCTGCGGGTCAACCCGGCGAAGGACGTGGACGGCTTCCATCCCGTCAACGTCGGGAAGCTCGTCATCGGGGATCCCACCGCGCTCCGGCCCTGCACTCCGTACGGTGTGCAGCAGATGCTGATCCGTTCCGGCATCGAAACGAAGGGGGCGCACGCCGTCGTGATCGGCCGGAGCACCATCGTCGGCAAGCCGATGGCCAATCTCCTCATCCAGACCGGCGTGGGTGGCGATGCGACCGTGACCGTTTGTCACTCCCGCACGCGCGATCTCCCCGCGGTCTGCCGCTCCGCGGACATCCTGATCGCCGCGATCGGCAAGGCGGAATTCGTCACCGCGGATATGGTGCGGCCGGGCGCGGTCGTGATCGACGTCGGCATCAATCGGGTGGACGACGCCACCAAGCCCAGGGGCTACCGCCTAACCGGGGACGTTACGTATGGTCCGGTGGCCGAGATCGCGTCGGCCATCACTCCGGTCCCCGGAGGCGTCGGCCCGATGACCATCGCGATGCTGCTGGCCAATACGATTCAGGCGGTGAAGCAACTGAGGTAGGGGGAAGAAGGGAACGGGGAACAGGGAACGGGAACTGCCTGTCGGCCTGCAGTCAGGGCTGGAATCTCCTAACCGCTCCAGTAGTCCGACCGGCTTGCATTCCCCGTTCCCCGTTCCCCGTTCTCCAACAACCCTTCTCACCCCATGCCAGACCTCTTCTCCCAGCCCTCCGATGCCCCCTGGACGCCCTCGCAGCTGGCGAAGGCGGCCCGCCGGGTGGTCGAGGGTGCCATCGGCGGGCTGTGGGTGCGGGGAGAGATCTCGGGCCTGAAGGTGTACCAGAGCGGACACTGGTACTTCTCGCTGTGCGATGCCCAGGCGCAGATCCGCTCGGTGATGTGGCGGGCCAACGCCGCGAAGCACAAGACGCCGCCGCCCGATGGGACGACGGTCTTCGTCTTTGGCACGCCGACGGTGTGGGAGGAGCGGGGGGAATTCCGCCTCACTGTGACGCAGCTGCTCGTCACCGATCAGGTCGGGCAGCAGCAGCTGGCGCTGGAGCGGATCCGGGAGGCGTTGCGGAAGGATGGCCTGCTCGATCCCGAGCGGAAGCGGCCCCTTCCCGAGCTGCCCCGCCGGATTGCTGTCGTGACCAGTCTCGACGGGGCGGCCCTCAGGGATGTCATCATCGTGACACGGAAGCGGTGGCCGGGCATGCAGCTGGTCGTGGTGGGCACCCGGGTGCAGGGCGCGGAGGCTGAGGCCGAGGTGGTGCGCGCCTTGGGCGTGGTGAACCGGCTGCCCGGCATCGACTGTTGTATCCTGGCCCGGGGCGGCGGTGGGAAAGAAGACCTCGCGGTCTTCAACTCCGAGGCGGTCTGCCGCGCACTCGCCCAGGTGAACGTGCCCACGATATCGGCGGTCGGGCATGAGACCGACTTTTCGCTCACCGACTACGTCGCGGACGTGCGCGCGGCCACCCCCTCGGCGGCCGCCGAGCTGGTCGTGCCGGATCGGGTCGCGCTCGACCGGCATGTGGCCGCACTGAGCGTCCGGCTCGCCACCGCGCTCGGCCGCGGTACCCGGCTCGCCACCGAGCGGCTGGGCCGGACCGCGGATCGGCTGCAGGCTGCCCTGGAGCAGAAGCTCGAGCGGCGTCGCCGCGACCTCGAACGGCTCGCCGTGCAGCTCGATGCCCTGAGTCCGCTCCGGGTCCTGGAGCGCGGCTACGCGGTCGCCCAGAATGCCGAGGGCCGGGTGCTGCGGCACCGGGCCGATTTCCCCGAGGGTGCCGGGTTCACCCTGCGAATCATCGACGGGCGCGTCGCGGCCCGGGTGGAGGGAGTCTCATGAGTGCAGCCCGGAAGGCCGGATCGGTTCCGCCCGCGAGCGAGTCTGTCGTCGAGCAGCCGACACTCACGGAGGATCTCCGCCGGCTGGAGGAGGTCGTGCGCCAGCTCGAGCGCGAAGATCAGGACCTCGATCGCTCGCTTGCGCTCTTCGAGGAGGGGGTCGCCCGCCTCCGTGCGGCGCGTGCCCGCCTCGGCGAAGCGGAGGCACGGGTGCAGAAGGTGCTCGAAGATGCCGAGGGCAGCCTGCGGCTGGAGCCGCTCGATGCGGACGCTGACGACGCAATCTCGCCCTGATGAGCGACACGCTGTCTGACGTTTCCCTCTCCCCCGCCGAGCCGTTGTCGGCGCCGCTCCTGCTGGCCGAGGCGCGCGAGCGGGTGGATGCCCTCCTCGGGGCGTGGGCGGAGCGGATCCAGACGATTGTGCCCGGGCGCACCGGTGAGGCGCTGGCCTACGCGCTCAACACCCCTGGCAAGCGGGTCCGCCCCGCGCTGGTACTCGCGGCCTACCGCGCCACGGGGGGCATGTCACCGGCGATCGCCGCCGTGGCCGCGGCCATCGAGACGGTGCACACCTACTCGCTGGTGCACGACGATCTGCCGTGCATGGACGACGACGACCTCCGCCGCGGCCGCCCGACCATTCACCGAGCGTTCGATGTCCCGACGGCGACCCGGGTGGGTTTTCTCCTGGTGCCCGTTGCCGGTCTCGTGCTGTCGCAGGCGGCGCAGGATCTCTGCCTCTCCGCGCCGGTCCTGGGCCGGATGGCCGGCGAGCTGTTCCAGGCGGGTGGCATCGAGGGAATGGTTGGCGGGCAATGGCTCGACCTGGAGGCCGAGCGGAAACAGCTCGATCTGCAGGGCCTGATCGCGGTGCATCGCGGCAAGACCGGCGCGCTGATCCGGGCCGCCTGCGTCCTTGGTGGGATGGCCGCCGAGGCCCCACCCGCTGCGGTGGCGGCATTGGGGCGCTACGGCGAGGAGATCGGGCTGGCCTTCCAGATCGCCGACGATGTGCTGGACGTCACCGCCACGAGCGCGCAGCTGGGGAAAACCGCCGGCCGCGACGCGCAGCTGGAGAAGTCCACCTACGTCAGCGTGCTGGGCGTGCAGCAGGCCCGGGCCGAGGCGGTGGCGCATGCTGCGCAGGCGATCACGAACCTGGAACTGGCGGGCATTCCCTCCGGGTCGCTCGGGGCGCTGGCGCAGTATATTGTAAGCCGGGAATCGTAAGTAGAAGGTGTCAGGTGGCAGCGAGCAGGTGGCAGCAGCTGTGCGTACAGGTTGGTGCAGCTGTCGTTCGAAGCGCACCTCCTGCCTACCATCTGCCCCCTGATGGCTGCCACCTGCCACCTGTCACCTGCCACCTCATTGGTGCCATGACCCTCCTCGACTCCATCCACTCCCCCGCCGATCTCAAACGGCTGTCCCGGGAGCAGTTGCCCGTCCTGGCCGAGGAGGTCCGCGCGCGCCTGATTGACTGCTGCTCCCAGACCGGCGGCCACATCGGCGCCAGTCTCGGCGTGGTGGAGCTCTCGATTGCCCTGCTGTACGAATTCGATTCGCCGAACGACAAGGTCCTGTGGGATGTGGGGCATCAGGCCTACGCCTGGAAGCTGCTCACCGGCCGTAACGCGGCGTTTCCCACGCTGCGCCAGACGGGCGGGATCTCCGGTTTCCTCAAGCGCACCGAGAGCGAGCACGACCAGTTCGGCGCCGGTCATGCGGGCACCGCGATGTCCGCCGCGCTGGGCATGGCAACCGCGCGCGATCTCACCGGCGGCAGCAACAAGGTGATCGCGGTCGTGGGTGACGGGGCGCTGACCTGCGGACTGTCGTACGAGGGGATGAACAACGCCGGCCACTCCGATCGGGACATCATCCTGATCGTGAACGACAACGGCATGTCCATCTCGCCCAACGTCGGCGCCATCAGCAAGACCTTGGGCGGCATCGTGGCGAGTCCGGTGACCAACCGGCTGCGGGAGCACATCAAACACTGGATGCTCAAGCTGGGCAAAGTGCTCGGCCCGGAGGTGGTGGACCTCGCCCGGAATCTCGAGGAGAGTGCCAAGAACCTCTTCTCCGAGGGGATGCTGTTCGAGGAGCTCGGTTTCCGCTACTTCGGCCCGATCGACGGGCATGACCTGAAGAAGCTGGTTGACACCTTCCATTTCGTTGGACAGTTGACCGGTCCGCGGGTGATTCACATCCTCACCGAGAAGGGCAAAGGCTTCGCGCTCGCCGAATCGAACAAGGAGAAGTGGCACGGCCTGGCCGCCTATGACCCGGTTACCGGCGAGGCGCGGAAGAAGGCGGGCGGTCCGCCCACCTGGACCCAGGTGTTCGGCGACGGGCTCACCGCACTCGCCGCCGAGGATCCGCGCGTCGTCGCGATTACCGCGGCGATGCCCAGCGGGACGGGCACCAACATCTTCCAGAAGCGCTTCCCCGACCGCTTCTTCGACACCGGTATCGCCGAGGGGCACGCGGTCGTGTTCGCCGGCGGCCTCGCCACGCAGGGGATCCGGCCCGTCTGCGCCATCTACAGCACTTTCCTGCAGCGGGCCTACGACAACATCATCCACGATATCGCGGTACAGAGTCTGCCCGTGGTCTTCTGCATGGACCGCGCAGGACTTGTCGGCGAAGACGGCCAGACCCACATGGGTCTCTACGATATCGCCTACATGCTCGCCGTGCCGGGCATGACCGTCACCGCGCCCAAGGATGGCGATGAACTGATCGGACTGTTGCGCACCGCGCTGGCGCACGACGGGCCGTTCTGCACTCGCTACCCGCGCGACAAGACGCCGGTGGAGCCGCGGCCGGCGTCCGAGATTCCGGCAGTGCCCTACGGTACCTGGGAAGTCCTGCGCGAGGGCAAGGATCTGGCCATCCTCGCCGTCGGCACGATGGTCATTCCGGCCCAGCTGGCGGCGGAACAGCTCGCCGCCGAGGGGATCGACTGTGGCGTGGTGAACTGCCGCTTCATCAAGCCGCTCGACAGCGGATTGCTGCAGCTGCTGGCACAACAGTACCGTACCCTGGTGACGGTGGAGGAGGGCACCATCGTCAACGGCTTCGGCGCCTACCTGAGCGAGACGCTGCAGACCACCCACCCCGAAGTTCGGGTCGTCGCCCTCGGCGTGCCGGACCGGCTGGTGGAGCAGGCCCCGCGGCCGGAGCAGCTCGAGAGCTTTGGGCTGACGGCGGGGGGCATCGCCCGGCGGCTCCGGGCGCTGCACAGCGAGGAGCGCGTCGAGGCGATATGAAGGTCGGGGTGGTCGGAAACCCGCGCTATGCCGATCTCAAGGCCGTGCTCGCCTCCCTCGCGGCTCTCGCACCGCCGCGGGGCATCGAGCTGCTGACGGAACCGAGCCTCGCTCCCCTGTGGGACGAGGCTCGTCCCTTCGTGGACCAGCATGCCCCCGACGCACTCATCACCTTTGGCGGCGACGGGACACTCCTCCGTGGTGCCCGCCTCCTGCGCGGCCGCGAGGTCCCCATTCTCGGCGTCAACCTCGGGCGCGTCGGATACCTCACCACCGCGACCCGGGCCGAGTTGCCCGCCGCGCTCGATGCGCTTGTGACCGGGCGCTTCGTGCTTGAGCGCCGGCTCCAGCTGCATGCCACCATCATCAGCGACATGGGCGGCGTCCGGAGCGAGCAGCAGGCGCTCAACGATGTCGCCATCCACAAGTCCGGCGTGGCCCGCATGGTCCGCATCCGAGTGAGCATCGATGGCGAGGACCTGGGTCCCTACAGCTCCGATGGCGTGGTGGTGGCGAGCCCCACCGGATCGACCGCCTACTCGCTCTCCGCCGGCGGGCCGATCGTCGCGCCCGGGGTGGAGGCGATGATCATCACGCCGATCTGCGCCCACACGCTCGCCGTCCGTCCCATCGTCGTTCCGGCCGATGCCACCATCTGCATCGAGCCGGTCTCGCCCGGGGCCGATGATCTGCTGGTGTCCTATGATGGCCAGTTAGGCACGACCCTGACGCTCGGTGACCGGGTCTACGTCCGTCGCGACGTGGCCGCGGTGATGCTCGTCCGGCTCGGCGAAGAAGGGTATTTCACCCGGATGCGCCAGAAGCTGAACTGGGGCGATCTCTCCGAGCGGGAAGTCATCCGGTGATCGTCGAGCTGCGGGTACGCGACCTGGTCACCATCGCCGATGTGACGCTTCAGCTCGGCCCCGGGCTCAACGTCCTCACCGGCGAGACCGGGGCCGGCAAGTCGATGCTGGTCGATGCGATGGCGCTGCTGCTCGGCGCGCGGGCAGAAAGCGGGCTGGTCCGGCCCGGCGCCATGCGCGCCGTGGTGGAAGGCGCCTTTGAGCTGGAGGATGTGGCTCAGCGTCGCCGGCTCGAAGCCGCAGGGCTCGACGCCGACGAGGACCGGCTGGTGATCCGTCGCGAAGTCAACAGCGATGGACGCTCACGGGCCTGGGTCAACGGCAGCCCCACCACCGTCGGCGTGCTCGCCCGCCTCGGCAGCCTCCTGGTGGACCTGCACGGCCAGCACGAAACCCAGTCGCTGCTTCATGCCGAGGCGCAGCGGGACATCCTCGATGCCTTTGCCGGCGCGGAGAAGGAGCGGGTCGCCCTGACCGAGGCGGTCATCGGCCTCGATGTCATTCGTGAGGAGGCGGCGGCGCTGGTGCTGCGGCGGGATGAGGTGCGCCGGCGAGCCGACTATCTCCGTCACGTCGTGCAGGAAATCGAGCAGGCGCGGCTGCGCTCCGGAGAAGATGAGTCACTCGATCTCGAAGTCCGCCGGCTCGGACAGGCCGGCTCACTCTCCGAGCAGGCCGCCCGGCTGGCCCAGCTGCTCGAAGGCGAAGATGCCGGTGCCCTGACCGCGCTGGGTCAGGCTGATCGGGTTCTCACCGGAATGGAACGGAGCGATCCCGCCCTCACGGCCTGGCGCGAACTGCTGGACGCGGCCTACACCGGACTCGGCGAGCTCGCGCGTCTCGCTGGCGATTATGCCGCCACACTTGAGGACGATCCTGCCCGCCTCGCGGAACTGGAACGCCGCCGGGACCTGATCTACCGCCTCAAGCAGAAGCATGGCCCGACGCTTGAGCAGGTGCTCGCCACCGGCACCGAGGCAGCGCGCGAGCTCGACCTGCTCGATACTGCCGACCTCGACCTTAGGCAGCTCGCTGCCCGGCGGGCCCATGCCGAGGCCGCGACGCAGCTTGCCGCGGATGCGCTCAGTGCAAAGCGGAAGGAAGCCTCGGGCCGGCTGGCCCGCGGCGTTAACCGCCTGTTGCCAGGCCTGGGACTTCCTGGTGGCAAGCTGCAGGTGGAGCTGACTCCGCTCGGCCGGATCGAAGGGC
>JANMYS010000011.1:0-1587 GCA_031382385.1 Gemmatimonadota bacterium | reverse complement strand
GCACCGAGGAGAAGAATCCCATCCCGTCGGTATTGCCGAGCGCCGGGTCGGCGGCCCGGTCCGGGTGCGGCATGAGGCCAACCACGGTGCCGGCCGCATTCGCGATGCCCGCGATATCATGCAGCGAGCCGTTGATCGGAGTGCGGAGCGGACTGCCGTCGAGCTCGGTATAGCGCACCACGACGCGACCGTTGGCCTCGAGCTCCGCCAGCGTCGCGGGGTCGGCCACGTATTGCCCATCGCCATGCGCCACCGGCATGCGGAGCAATTGCCCCCTGGTGTAAGCGGTGGTGAACGCGGTGTCAGGCTGTTCCAGCCGGAGACCGACCGGCCGCGACACGAAGCTCAAGCGGCTGTTCTGGATGAGCGCGCCCGGCAGCAGGCCCGCCTCGCACAGGATCTGGAAGCCGTTGCAGATGCCCAGCACCGGGCCGCCGGCCTGCGCGAAGCGCTGCACCGCCGGCATGATCGGGCTGAACCGCGCGATGGCGCCGGAGCGCAGGAAGTCGCCGTAGCTGAAGCCGCCGGGGAGCATCACCGCGTCCGCGTTCTGCAGGTCGGTGTCGCGGTGCCACACGTAGTAGGCTTCCGCCCCGGCGCGCTGCGCACCGTGCAGCGTATCGGCGTCGCAGTTGCTGCCGGGAAAGCGGACCACGGCGACGCGCCGCATCAGCCCTCCACCTCGACGGTGTAGTCCTCGGTGACTGGATTGGCCAGTAGCTTGTCGCACATGGCGCGGGTGCGGGCGCGGGCATCATCGGCGGAGGTGGCCTCGATGGCCAGCTCGATCGCCCGGCCGATCCGCACCCCGGACACCTCCGTGAACCCGAGCGCACTCAGCGCGTGCTCGACCGCCTTGCCCTGGGGGTCGAGGAGGCCACCGCGGGGGACAACGCGTACGTGGACTTTGTACGTCACAATGAACTCCGATCAAGGTGGCAGGTGGCAGATGGCAGTTAGCAGTAACCGCCCTGATGCCAGACCCCGCCGACAATATTCCACGTCCTGCCACCTGCCACCTGCCACCTGCCACCTGCCACCTGCCACCTACTCCCTCTTTATCGTCGTAATCCTCGGTGTCGTCCGCCGCAGATCCGCCTCTTCGGCCTCATCCTGATCGACCCCATCGACCACCGCCAGCCCGGGTTCCGCCCGCTCCGACAGCCCCAGCACCGCGTGGCGGATGATCCCGAAGGCGAGGTAGCTCAGCCCGAGCGGGAACAGGAAAGAGGCGGCCTTCCACAGGCTCAGCCCGAGCACGGTGATGTGCACCGCGAGCCCGGCGAGTCCCTTGGCGGACCTGAAGCCGAGGGAAGGGAACTTGGGATACTTGACCGTGGACACCATCAGCAGCGCGAGCAGCACCATCAGAATGGTGAGGCCTTCGCGCTGGAAATCGAGGTAGGCCAGCGAGTCGCGGTACCACGTCGTCTGGCTGAACGGGTAGTAGACGGCAAGCATCATCCCCGCCGACGGCGACGGCATGCCGGTGAACCAGCCCGGCTTCCCCGTGCCATGCTGCACGTTGTAGCGCGCCAGGCGGATCGCGACGGCGACCACGTACATGTAGCAGATCAGCCAGCCGAA
>JANMYS010000006.1:0-32574 GCA_031382385.1 Gemmatimonadota bacterium | reverse complement strand
CAGCGCATTCTCGAGGACCTGGTCGTAGACATCACGCTCGATCAGCGCCATCATCGCCGGATCGATGGGGGCGTGATGTGAAAAATCGAACCGGAGCCGCCCCGGCTCCACCAGCGATCCCTGCTGTCGCACATGATCGCCCAGCCTGGTGCGCAGCGCCCAGTGCAGCAGATGCGTGGCGCTGTGATTGCGTTCGACATCCCGGCGCCGGGAGCGGTCCACCGAGGCGTGCACCCGTCCGGGCTGGACCTCGCCGGTGAGCCGGCCGATGAGCACGCTCCCGCGCGGATCCTTCCGCACCCCCTGCACCGCCACCGACCAGGCTTCACCGATTACGCTACCGATGTCGCTCACCTGGCCACCGGACTCGGCGTAGAACGGGTTATCCGCCAGCAGGAGCTCGACCAGATCGCCCGACGGACGCCACGCCACAACTTCCGTTTCCGCGTCAGTCGCGTGGTAGCCGACAAAGCGCGAGCGC
The DNA here is from genome assembly GCA_031382385.1 of Gemmatimonadota bacterium. Taxonomy (GTDB): domain Bacteria; phylum Gemmatimonadota; class Gemmatimonadetes; order Gemmatimonadales; family GWC2-71-9; genus JADJOM01. Next base: position 32,093 of record JANMYS010000006.1, on the reverse strand, counting down.
TCCGATGACAGCTCGATCCATTCGGCGGTGCCGCCATCGGAAGAGACCGGCGCACCACTGGCGGCTTTCTGCACCCGACGGACCTCACGCGATCGCTCGCGCTGGCCGGCAAGCGCCGCCTCAAACCCGGCGATGTCGACCGTGGCGCCGCGCTCGCCGGCGATGATCTGCGTCAGGTCGATGGGAAAGCCGAAGGTGTCGTACAGCCGGAAAGCCTCCGCCCCGCTGATGGCCGTCACGCCGGAGGCGAACAGCTCGTCCAGCCGCTTGAGTCCGCCTTCGATCGTCTCGAGAAAGCGCTCCTCCTCCTGTCGCGTCACAGCGGCGACATAGCCGGCCTTGGCGACAATCTCCGGAAAGGCTTCTCCCATCTCCCGCACAACGATCGCGGTGAGCGGCGCGAGAGTCGGCTCCCGACGGCCGAGCAGCCAGGCGTGGCGCACCGCCCGGCGGAGAATCCGGCGGAGGACGTAGCCTCGGCCCTCATTGCTGGGGTACACGCCGTCGGTCAGGAGGAAGGTGACCGCCCGGGCGTGATCCGCCAGCACCCGATACGAGCCTCCCGCCGGCCCGCGATCGTAGGGCGCACCCACCAGCTCGGCGACGCGCGCGAGCAGGGGAAGGAAGAGATCGGTATGGAAATTGGAATCCGCCCCCTGCAGCACCGAGGCGATACGTTCCAGCCCGGCGCCGGTATCGACCGAAGGCTTGGGCAATGGCGTGAGGGTGCCATCCGCCGAACGATCGAACTGCATGAAAACCAGATTCCAGATCTCGAGCATCTGGCCCGACTCGGCCAGCACTTCAAATGCGGCCTGGTCGATCACCTCGTTCTGTCGGTCCGTCGGCCCGTCGGTCCGGAGATCCACGTAGATCTCGGTGCACGGCCCGCACGGCCCGGTGTCGCCCATCTGCCAGAAATTGTCCTTGTCACCCAGCCCGTAGACCCGGTGATCCGGCAGGCCGGCAATTTCACGCCAGAGGCCGCGCGCCTCCGCGTCGGTATGGTGGACCGTCACCCGGAGCCGATTGGGATCGATGCCGAAGTATGCTGGACTGGTGACCAGCTCCCAGGCAAAAGTGATGGCCTCGCGCTTGAAATAGTCGCCGAAGGAGAAGTTGCCCAGCATCTCGAAGAAGGTGTGATGCCGGGTGGTGTGACCCACCTGTTCGAGATCGTTATGCTTGCCGCCTGCGCGCACGCACTTCTGGCAGGTTGTGGCGCGGGCGTAGTCCCGTCGTTCAAGCCCGAGGAAGAGCCGCTTGAACTGGTTCATCCCCGCATTGGTGAACAGGAGGGTCGGGTCGTCGGCTGGCAACAGGGACGAAGAAGGCACCTCGCGGTGCCCGTGGGCGGCAAAGTAGTCGAGGAACAGCCGCCGGATCTGAGCTGCTTTCATAGGAGGGGGAATATATCGGCCGGAGGGGCCGAGGGCCAAGCCGGTCCTTCACTTACCCCTCCGCTCCCGCTGTCTCCGTCGAGAGGACCCGACGCACCAGCTCCGTCACCTTGGACCCGGTAAACCCCCGCCGCGCCAGGTAGGCCAGGATCCGGCGGCGGCGTACATCCCGGGGCTGGGCGGCCAGCTGCTTCGCCCGGCGGTGGGCCAGTTCCCGTGCGAGGGCGAGCGCGTCCTCCGGCTCGGGCCAGTGAGCCGTGATGGCCGCGTCGATCGTCCGCCGGTCGATCCCGAGGGCGGAGAGGTCCCGCCGGAGCCGGGCGGGGCCACGCCCCCGCGCAGAGCGGGAAGCGACGTATTGGGTCACAAATGCGGCGTCATCCAGCAGCTGCACCCGGATGGCTCGCTCGATTGCCAGATCGACGGCTGGTGCCGGATGCCCGCCGCGACACAGCTTCCGCCGGAGCTCGCCGGTGGCGAAGCTGCGCCGCTCCAGGGCCCGCAGGAGGCTCCGCCACGCCGCCTCGAGATCCGCCGCCTCACCAGCCACCCCGGCACGCGGCCCATCCCACGTTTCGCCCACCTCCAGCCCGGCCGCGCCGACCGACTCTTCCCCGACGGTGCAGAAGAGGCGCCCGTCTACCAGCACCCGGACCGACCCGGGGCGAGCCGGATCGGGTTCCAGTGCGGTGATCCGGCGGGCCGGAGGGGCTCTCATGATCCGCGACCGGCCCCAGGCTCAGTCTTCCTCTTCGGCGACGGCGCCGGCGACAGCACCCGCCTTCATGCCGAGGAAGTCTTTCACCTTGGCCTCCACCTCGGTGCACATGGCCGGGTTGTCCTTCAGGAACATCTTGGCATTCTCCCGGCCCTGGCCGATCCGCTGATCGCCGTAGGAGTACCAGGCGCCGGACTTCTGGATGATGTTCGCTTCCGCCGCGATATCCACCACCAGTGAAACGTGGCTGATGCCTTCATCGAACATGATGTCGAATTCGGCCTGCTTGAACGGTGGCGCCACCTTGTTCTTCACCACCTTGACCCGGACGTGGTTGCCGATGATGGCTTCGCGTTCCTTCACCGGCCCGACGCGGCGGATGTCCAGCCGGAGCGAGGCATAGAACTTCAGCGCCTTGCCGCCGGTCGTGGTTTCGGGGTTGCCGAACATGACGCCGATCTTCTCGCGCAGCTGGTTGATGAACACCACGGCGCAGTTGGAGCGGTTGATCCCGCCGGCGAGCTTCCGCAGCGCCTGGCTCATCAGTCGCGCCTGCAGCCCCATGTGGCTGTCGCCCATCTCCCCCTCGATCTCCGCCTTGGGCACGAGCGCCGCCACGGAGTCGATCACGACCAGGTCGACCGCGCCCGACCGGACCAGAATCTCCACGATCTCCAGCGCCTGCTCTCCGGTGTCCGGCTGGGAAACCAGCAGATTTTCGACATCGACACCGAGCTTGCGGGCGTATTCGATATCCAGGGCATGCTCGGCGTCCACAAAGGCCGCCACGCCCCCCGCCTTCTGCACATTGGCGACAAGGTGGAGGCAGAGCGTGGTCTTGCCGGAAGACTCGGGACCGTAGATCTCGGTGATCCGGCCGCGGGGCACGCCCCCGATCCCGATCGCCGCGTCGAGGTTGATGGCCCCGGTCGGTATGGCGGCGACCCTGACCCGCGGGCTCTCGGAGCCCATCCGCATGATCGACCCCTTGCCCAGCTGCTTCTCGATCTGGGAGATCGCCAGGTTGAGGGCCTTGCGGCGCTCGGCGTCCAGTTTCTGCTCGTCGACAGCCATCGGATCGTCTCGCTATTTCAGTGTGGATGTTTTTCAGTCACATCGTGACTGACACGAATGTAATACCGAAAGATAGCCGAATCAATAGTCAATTTGTGGCTCAAAACACTCCACGTCAACTTTCAGCGATTCAACCGCCAAGCATCCTCAATGTGAACCAGCTGGGGCCCGCCGGCCCGCCGGCAGTCGATCTCGACCACGTCGAACCGGTAGAGATCCCCCGCCCGACCATGCCGGAGGCGCCACACCTCCGCCACTCGGCCCAGCGCCTGCCGCTTCCGCCAGCCGATCGCCTCACGGCCCCGCCCAAAGGCCTGCCCGTGCCGAGTCTTCACTTCGACGAAGGCCACGAGGGCACCGCGGCGTACCACCAGGTCCAGTTCGTTGCGGCCCACCCGGAACCGGTGGGCCTCGACCCGCCAGCCGGCGTCGCGAAAATGGAGGATGGCGAGTTCTTCCCCCTCGAGCCCGAGACGGTGGCGGGGATCGGCCCAGTCATCGGGCGGGATGGGTCGGGAGGCTGACATGGGGACAGTGTACGACACGCCGTCGAGGGTGCGGCACCCGGCGAACGCAGGGGGGCGGCGTGAAAACGCGGCACTGCCTAACTGCAGCTAGGGGTACTATGCGGCACGGCCACCTCGCGAGGTCCCGTGGGAGCTGGTGAGGTGGCCGGAGGTCCTGCGGGAGCGTCAGCCTGCGAGTGCGACGTCGAGGAAGCTCTTCAGGTCGACCTCATTCACGGCGGGTTCCCCACCCACGAGGTGATCCAGCAGCCCCGCATCCATCCGCTTTTCCAGCTCATGGACCAGGTAGAAGAGGTGCTCGAAGTCCTCGATGACAAAGAGCAGCGGCTGATAGTGATCGATCTCGAAATACTGATTGATCATCCACTCGATCTGCGCCGGGACCCGCTGCACATCGGGCGAGTCGATGCAGTGGGCCAGTTCGCCGTAGCTCGACAGCAGGCCGCTTCCGTAGGCCCGGCATTGGCCCGGGGCGATCGCGACGCCTTGGCGTTCGCGCATCAGGCCGAACTCGATGGTGAACCAGAAGAAGCGGGCCAGCCCCTTCACCACGCTGGTCAGCACGCGGATGCGCTCCGCCTCATCCCGAATCTCGCCGACGCGGCGCGCTGCCCGCTCCGCGCAGCCACCGAACTTGACCAGTGCTTCGGCGAACGCGGGGTCGGTGTGCATCGGCACGTGGCCCGCCACATCGTGGAAAATGTCGGGCTCCGGCAGGTAGTCGAGCGAGCTGCCGTCCCGGACGGTGATCGTGGTGGGGAACTCGCGCCGCTTCAGGCAATCGAAGAAGAGGTAGGCGGGGACGTATCCGCTCACCGGCTTGGCGGAGAAGCCGGTACGGGGCTCGAGGAAGCGGTTGATGTCTTCCAGCCGCGGGACGTGCTCAGTATCCAGATGCAGGGTCTCGACCCCTTCGAGAAACCGGCTGTTGGCGTACTGCTCCCAGCGGGGCCGCATCCGTGCGAGCAACCGGCCCCAGGTGCGATGGTTGTCCTCGCTGTACAGCTCGTACGGCTGCCCGATATAGAGCTTGCCCGCCGCCTGCATCTGTTCGATGAACGGGGCACGGGTGGTCGTGAGACCCACCGGAATACCCGTGGTCGCTGCAGTCGCCATGATTGATGCTCCTCCTGTCCCTCGGGACCAGGTACAGCCGCGGGTTTCAGCTCCCGTCGGCGATGACTATCCCCCTGCACTCCCCCAGGCCAATCCGCGCGGCGCCCGGGCGATCGCACCAGCCGGTGAACACGACCTCGTCCCCGTCTGCCAGAAAGGTGCGCGTCTCACCGGTGGGCAGGGTCAATGGCTCCTGCCCGCGCCAGGTGAGCTCCAGCAGGCAGCCACGCTCCTCCTTGTCTGGACCTGACACCGTTCCGCTCCCGATCAGATCACCGGGCCGGAGATTGCAGCCATTACTGGCGTGATGGGTCACCAGCTGACCCAGGGTCCAGTACATCCGCCGGAAGTCGGTCGTGCTGAGCTGCATCGGCGACAGGCCGTCCTGCCGCATGCGCGCACTCGACAGGGTCACGGTCAGTGTGGCCGCGATCGCACCAAACGCCCGGTCGGCTGGGCCGTTGAGATAGGGCAGTGGCTCCGGATCGCCCGCGGGGCGCTCGGGGGCGGGCACTCTGAAGGGCGCCAGCGCCTCCGGTGTGATCACCCAGGGCGACACCGAGGTGAGGAAATTCTTGGCCAGGAAGGGGCCCAGCGGCTGGTACTCCCACGACTGCACATCGCGCGCCGACCAGTCGTTGAGCAGCGAGATCCCGGCGAGGTGATTCTCCGCCTCTTCGATCCCGATCGTGGTCCCCGAGGCGTTGCCCGGACCAATCCAGGCGCCGATCTCCAGTTCGTAATCGAGCTGGCGGGTGAGGCCGTATTCCGGAGCGGCCGAGTCAGGCGCCTTCCGCTGTCCCGACGGCCGCCGGACGGGCGTACCACTCACCATCACCGAGGAGGCGCGCCCGTGGTAGCCGATCGGAACCCACTTGTAGTTGGGCAGCAGCGGATTGTCGGGGCGGAACATCGAGCCGACGTTGGTGGCGTGATAGATGGAGGCGTAGAAATCGGTATAGTCGCCGATCTCCGCTGGCAGGAGCAGCTCGACGGCGGCCCGTGAGTGGAGGATCGCTGCCCGCACTCCGGCGTCGTTCGCCACCGGATGGCCGTCGCGCAGCAGCCCGTGCACCGCGTGGCGCAGCACCTGACGGGGACCAGCACCAAGCCGCATCAGGTCGTTCAGCCGAGGCGCGAAGACGGCGCAGGCCAGCGGTCCGGTCAGGTCCAGTAGCCGGGCCTCGACGGCGGCCTTGAGATCGAGCACCTGATCGCCGATCGCCACTCCAATGCGGGGCGCCTCCACCGGACCGGTGCGGAACACGCCGAGCGGCAGATTCTGCAGCGGGAATGGTGCCCCCGCCTCATTGGCGGACGCGACCCAGCTGCGCTGCCGGGGGTCATGGGTCTGATCAAGGGCGGGCTGGGCCATGAAGGTCCTCAGGTCGGCACGGCATCGAGCCGCGCCCCAAGCTGGCGAATTTCCGTGACCGGCTCCAGGAAAGAACAGGAGCCAATCGTATGGGCAAAGTCGCGCCGGGTCAGGGCCAGCTCCTCGGCGGAAAAGCGGGTGCCGCCCCACAGGAGCTCATCGGGGCCGAAGCGCAGCGTCTGCCCCTCTTCACGCGTGAGCAAGGCGAGCACCTCCGACTCAGGTCGCTCGTGCCAGAGCGCGCTCGCGGCGAGGAAGACGTTCAGGTAGCCGAACATCGTCGCACCGGCGCTGCCGGTCAGGTAGGTGAGCGGCGCCATCCCGCGCACCGGATGATGCAGCCCCGCCGTCGCCTTGAACGGCAGCGCCGCGTCGGCGCAGGCCGTGAGAAATGCGAGGACCGCCTCCGGGGCAGGGATATCGGTCGCCTGCACCCCGCCGGTCCGGATCTTGGCGAAGGCTCCGGCGTCCTTCACCGCGTCGACCAGACCCTGCAGCTCGGACGTGAGCGGGAGTTCAAGGTACAGATCGTAACTCACTGGCACTCGGGCGCGGATGGCGTACACCTGCGCCATCGACGCCGCCTTCCCTTCCAGCGACAGCACCTGCGGGCCGCCGGCGGCGTGCCGTTCGTTGAACAGCGAGACCGCGCACATGTCGGCGACGGGATCGCCAGCCAGCAGCGCGGTGACCGGCCAGCGCGCCCCATGCCGGACGTCCGAGGGCAGCGCGTCCAGCGCGGCGGCAAAGGCGTCAAGCCGCGCCACCGGGAGAACGAAGCGACCCAGCGCCCACTCATCCGGGCGCGACTGGTAGGCGGCATAGTTCTCCACCGCCTTTGCCATGTCCAGGCCGGCCGGTGGGAAGAGACCGGCGTAGTCGATCAGGCCGGTCAGCAGGGCGCGGAGCGCGCTCATGAGGCGAGCTCCGCGAGATCGCGGAACAGTTCCAGTGCCTGCGGATTGGCGAGCGCGTCCCGATTCCCGACCGGTCGTCCATGCACCACGGCGCGGACCGCGAGCTCTGACAGCTTGCCGTTGATGGTTCGAGGAAGGTCGGTCACCTGAATGATCTTTCTCGGCACATGATGCGGGCTGGCGTGGGCCCGGATCTCCCGCCGGATCCGATCGCGCAGTGCGTCATCGAGCACGAGGCCCTCCCGTAGCCGTACAAAGAGCACGACACGAACGTCGTCCTCCCATTCCTGCGCGACCACCAGGCTCTCCAGCACCTCGTCGAGCTGCTCCACCTGGCGATAGATCTCCGCGGTCCCGATCCGCACCCCGCCGGGATTGAGGGTCGCATCGCTCCGGCCGTAGATGATGAGGCCATCGTGGTCGGTTCGCTCGGCCCAGTCGCCATGGCGCCAGGTGTTGGGGAAGTGGTCGAAGTACGCGGCCCGGTACTTCGTGCCGTCGGAATCGTCCCAGAAGGCCACCGGCATGCTGGGAAAGGGCCGGGTGCAGACCAGCTCACCGGGCTGTCCCACTACGCTCATGCCGTCCGGTCCGAAGACGTCGACCGCCATGCCGAGCCCGCGGGACTGAAGCTCGCCGCGCCAGACCGGGGCGGTCGGGTTGCCGAGAGCGAAACAGGAGAGGATATCAGTGCCACCGCTGATGCTGGCAAGGTGCAGGTCCGGCTTGATCTGCCGGTAAACATAGTCGTAGCTGTTCACCGCGAGCGGGCTGCCGGTCGAGAGGATGCAGCGGAGCGCGGTGAGATCGTGCGACGCACGAGGCGCCAGCGATTCCTTCTCGCACAGGGCCAGGTACTTGGCGCTAGTCCCGAAGACGCTCACCCGTTCCTCCGCAACCAATCGCCAGAGGACTTCCTTCGATGGCGCCATCGGGGCACCGTCGTACAGCACCACCGTGGCGCCAACGGCCAGACTGGAGACCAGCCAGTTCCACATCATCCACCCGCAGGTGGTGAAGTAGAAGATCCGGTCCTCCCGGGTGAGATCGGTGTGCAGCAGCAGCTCCTTGAGGTGCTGCAGCAGGGTCCCGCCAGCTCCATGCACGATACACTTGGGCAGGCCGGTGGTGCCGGAGGAGTAGACGATGTAGAGCGGGTGGTCGAACGGCAGGCGAAGAGGCGGCGGGGCTGACGCGCCGGCAGTGAGCCAGGAGGAGAGTGGCGCGAGCCGCGGGGCGGTCAGGGTAGAGGTCTGCTTGAGATACGGCACGACGACGATCACCTTCGTCTCGGTCAGCGCGGCAGCCACCGCGCGCACCCGGTCGGAGAGGTCGATCTCCTTGCCGGCGTAGCGATAGCCATCCACCGCGATCAGCACCGTTGGCCGGATCTGGCCGAACCGGTCGAGCACCGCCCGCTCCCCGAAATCGGGAGAGCAGGACGACCAGACCGCGCCCAGGCTCGCCGTCGCGAGCATGGCGATGACCGCTTCGGGGATGTTGGGCAGGAAGCCAGCGACGCGATCGCCCGGCCCGACGCCGCTGGCCGCCAGTGCCGCCGCCCATCGCGCCACCTCCGCATTGAGCTGGCGGTAGCTCAACTCCCGCTGCCGGCCCCGCTCATTCCAGCTCACGAGGGCCGGTTTGTCATCGGTGAAGCGCAGCAGGTTCTCGGCGAAGTTGAGCCGGGCGCCACGAAACCAGCGCGGCCCCAGCGCGGCATCGGGTGGAGCCATCCGTTCCCCGCCCTCGAGCACCGCCTCCCACTGCCGGCCTGGCGCGATCTCCTCGGCGATCACGCCTCCGAACTCCCAGACGGCGGGCCAGAACTGTTCCGGATGATCGACCGACCACTGCCAGAGCCGGGCGTAGTCCATGTCAGGCTGGGGTGCCGCAAGTGCCGCAGGGGCGACCCGATGGGTCGCCCATACTGCGCCGGGCAGGTAGCGCGCGGCAAACCGGGTGAGGTTGGCCCGGGCGATACGATCGGGGGTAGGGGACCAGAGGGGGGTGGTCACGCGACCACGGAGGCACGGAGAGAGAGGAAAGGATTCAGGGGGACAAACCCAACGCCCTCCCTGCGTTCTCCATTCTCCTCTGCCCGGTGGTTCACGACGTGGGCGGGTTGAACTGCTCGTGCTGTCCCTCGACCCAGCTCTGGTGATAATGGCCGTCCTCGAACGCCATGGCGGTCTTGGCCACATGCAGCGGCCGGAACGAGTCCATCATCACCGCCAGTTCGTTCGTGCCCTTGGCGCCGATACTGGCCTCCGCCCGCCCCGGGTGCGGCCCGTGCGGCAGGCCGTCGGGATGATGGGTGATGCTGCCATATTCGATTCCCTTCCGGCTCATGAACTCGCTGGAAGCGTAGAACAGGACCTCGTCGGAATCCACGTTGCTGTGGTTGTATGGCGCCGGCAGCGCGTCGGGATCGAAGTCGTACGGCCGGGGACAGAAGGAGCAGATGACGAAGCCGTCGCCCTGAAAGGTCTGGTGCACCGGCGGCGGCTGGTGAATCCGGCCGACGATCGGCTCGAAATCGTGAATGCTGAAGATCCAGGGATAGAAGTAGCCGTCCCAGCCCACGACATCGAAGGGGTGGTGATCGAGCACCAGCTCATTGATGGCATCGTACTGCTTGACGAGAATGGGAAACTCGCCCTTCTCGTCGTGGACGTTCAGTTCCATCGGCCGGCGGATGTCGCGCTCGCAGTACGGCGCGCCTTCCAGCAGCTGGCCGAACTGGTTGTGGTAGCGCGAGGGAAAGCGGACATGTCCCCGGCTCTCCATGACGAGGAGCTTGGGCGCGCCCCTGGCCATGTCGAACTTCCAGCGATGCAGGATGTTGCGGTGGATGACGACGTAGTCGCCGGACTTGACCGACTGGAGGCCGAAGACCGACTCGAGAACGCCGGTGCCTTCCACCACGTAGATGCACTCATCCGCCTGCGAGTTGCGGTAGAAGTGTGCATCGTTGACATCCGGCTCCACATACAGCATGCCGATGTCGCTGTTGAACAGCAGCGGGATCCGGTCCATCGTCGGGCTGCCGCCCTTGCCGGCATGCGCGGTGCGGAAGTGCCGGTGCCGGAGCGAGGTGCCCCGGTCCGGCTCCCAGATGATCGGCTTGATCCGCCGGGCGGACGTCACCGTGGTGGGCGGGTGGGTGTGATACAGCAGCGAGGAGGTGCCGACAAATCCCTCGTGCCCCATCAGCTCCTCGGCGTACAGCCCGCCATCGGGCCGCCGGAAGACGGTGTGACGCTTGCGCGGGATCTGGCCGAGGGCGTGGTAGATGGGCATGGTGTGACTCCTGAGGGCCGTTAGCCGTTGGCCATTGGCCGTTGGCACCAACGGCAAATGGCTAACGGCCAACGGCCAGGTCAATATGTATTTCCTACAGATTCCCCCGGGCCGCCTGCTCCCGCTCGATCGCCTCGAACAGCGCCTTGAAATTGCCGGCACCGAAGCTCTTGGCGCCCTTCCGCTGGATAATCTCGTAGAACAGCGTCGGGCGGTCCTGCACCGGCTTGGTGAAGATCTGCAGCAGGTAGCCTTCGTCATCCCGGTCCACCAGGATGCCCAGCTCCGCCAGCGGCGCGAGGTCCTCGTCGATCTTGCCGACCCGATCGAGAACGGTTTCGTAGTACGCCTTCGGGATGGTGAGGAACTCGACCCCGCGACGCCGCAGCTCGGTAACGGTGCTGATGATGTTGTCGGTGGCGATGGCGATATGCTGCACGCCCGGGCCGCGATAGAAATCGAGATATTCCTCGATCTGTGACTTCTTCTTCCCCTTGGCCGGCTCGTTGATCGGGAACTTGATCCGGCCGTTGCCGTTGGACATCACCTTCGACATGAGCGCCGAATATTCCGTGCTGATCGTCTTGTCGTCGAACGACAGGATATTGATGAAGCCGAGCACCCGGGAATAGAAGCCGACCCACTCGTCCATCTTGCCCAGCTCGACGTTGCCGACGCAGTGATCGACATACTTGAGCCCCACCGGCGCCGGCTGCAGCGGCGACTCGACCGGACGGAAGCCGGGGAGAAAGAGGCCACGGTAATTCCGCCGCTCCACGATGGAGTGGATGGTGTCGCCGTAGGTGGCGATGGCGGCGGTGATCACCTCGCCCTGGTCATCGGTGGCGACGGTCGGCGGCTGCACCGAGCGGGCCCCGCGCGCGATCGCGTCGGCATAGGCCTTCCGGGCGTCATCCACCCAGAAGGCGATATCCCGCACCCCGTCGCCATGGCGGGCGACATGCTCGGCGATGGGCCCCTCCGGGCCGAGCGATGAGGTGAGCACCAGGCGGATCTTGTCCTGCTGCAGCAGGTAGCTGGCCCGATCGCGGACTCCGGTCTCCGGCCCGCGGTAGCCCACCAGTGTGAAGCCGAAGGCGGTCCGGTAGTACATCGACGACTGCTTGGCGTTGCCGACGTAGAACTCGATGTAGTCGGTGCCGTTGATCGGAAAGGGATCGACGACCGGGGGAGTGGTGGCAGGCGCGACGGTGGTGGCCATGGGGATCTCCCTGCACAGGCAGCGGGCGAACGTTGGGGCCGACAGCGAACAGCCTCGAACCTAGCGTTTCCTGACTGATATGTCCAATATTAGCAATGCATGCTTTCCATGCGAATGAGATATGAGTCTGGCGATCGAACTGCGCCACTTCCGCGCCTTTGCCGCCGTCGCCGAGGAGCTGCATTTCGGCCGGGCGGCGGCGCGGCTGGGGATCGCGCAGCCACCGCTGTCGCAGCAGATCCAGCGGCTCGAGCAGCTGCTCGGCACCCGCCTCTTTGACCGGACCAGCCGGCGGGTGCAGCTCACCGATGCGGGCCACGCCTTCCTGGTGGAGGCGCGCCGGGTGCTGGCTCAGGCCGAGGAGGCGATCGGGGCGGCGCACCGTGCGGGACGGGGCGAATCGGGGGAGATCAGGGTCGCGTTCGCGGCGACGGTGATGTTTCTCGCCCTGCCGCGGATCATCCGCACCTTTCGCAGCCGCTATCCCTCGGTGCACCTCGATCTGCGCGAGATGCCCACCGGCACCCAGCTCACCGCGCTCCGGGAAGGGGAGATCGATCTCGGCTTCCTGCGTGAACCAGCCGCCGATCCGGAAATCGAGCTGGAGACGGTGATGACCGAACCGCTCTGCATCACCATCAACCGGGCGCATCCGCTGGCCTCACGCCGGAACCTCACGGTGGCGATGCTGGCGGAGGAGCCGTTCGTGATGTTTCCCCGGAACTTGGCCCCGGGGCTGCACGCGCAGGTGATGGGACTCTGCCGGCGGGCCGGGTTCGCGCCGCGGGTGGTGCAGGAGAGCCGGGAACTCTATACCTCGGTGAGCCTGGTCGAGGCGGGGGTCGGGGTGACGATCCTGCCGGCCTCGGTCGAGAAGCTGGGCTGGCCCAACGTGCGCTACCGGCCGATCCCCGCGCCCGCCGGGACGACGCGCATCGCGGCGGCGTGGCGGGTGGACCGGAGCCGGCCGGTGATCAGGGCGTTCATGGCGGTGGTGCGGGAGACAATGGAAGCGCGGTGAGCCCTATTCTGCACGGCGACTACTGCGGCACTCCAGCTTCAACTGGTAACCGTGGTTGGGTCACTCGGTCGGCGTCTTCATCACTTCGGAGAATGCGGGGGGTGAGGAAAAGATAGAGTTCCGTGTCGCTCGACCGACGCCCCGTCGTTCCGAAGAGCCCTCCAATGAGAGGAAGCCCCGAGAGGATCGGGATGCCGGTTCGATTCCTGTCACGCTGTTCGTCGCGCAAACCACCAAGAACAATCGTCTGTCCATCCCGGACCAGCACCTGGGTGACCGCCTCCCGGGTAGAGATTACCGGTGCGTCGAAGGCGACCTCGCTCGTGGCGGCGTTGATCTCCTGCTGCACATACAGGGAGACGTAGCCATCTTCGCTGATCGTCGGCCGAACGACGAGTCGAGTCCCGACGTCGCGGTACTGGATGACCTGGTCGCGTTGTGGCGCGTCAGTCGGTAGAGATCGACTTACCTGAACGAAGGGTCGTTGGCTCCCGACCAGCAGCCGCGCCTCACTGTTATTGGAGGCGAGCAAAATCGGGCGCGAGACGATGCGTACATCGCCCCGACTCTCAGAAGCGGAAATGGTCGCATCGATATCGGCCCGCCCCAGTTTCATCAGTCGGATGACCAGGTCACCCTGGCCGACCGGCCTGGTTGAGCCCGTGACCGTGCCGTCGCCCAGCGACTGCTCTGGTAGAAAGAGACTGGTGCCGAGGGAAAACGAGCGATCGTGTCGGGCCTCCACGATCAGTACTTCGATAAGCACTTGGAGCGGGCGAATATCGAGCTGGGTCACCGCCTCCGTCAACACCTCGAAGTCTTCGCGGGACGCCCGGACTAACAGCGCGTTGGTCAACTCATCCGGGACGATCGTCACCGGGCCGCTCAACGCGGAGCCATGCTCCGGACGCCGTTCCGTGCCCGTACCAGGAGACCCTGCAGGCGGCCGTTCCTGAAGGCCACCGTTGCGGCGCAATTCGTCAGACAGTGTCCCCGGCGAGAGGCCTCGCCCACCCGCGAATTCCCCTCCCCCACCGAACAGCAAGTTGACCGTTGCTGCGACATCCGCCGCCCGAGCGTGCTTGAGGCGCAGCACAAAGAGCTTCACGGGATCCGTCAATCCTGGCTCCGGCGGAACGGGAGCTACGAGAATCGGTGGAGCCAAAGCATTGAGTCGGAAATACGCCGTTTCCTCGACCAGCTCCAGATGCTGGGATTCGGCGAGGCCACGCAGCAGGGACAGTGTTTCACCGCGAGCCACCGCGGTCGGGGTTTCAAGAGTCACCCGTATCGCGGGCAAGGCGCCCATCATGATCGGCTTTGTCAGATAGCGTCCCATCGACTGAACCACGGCTCGAAGATCCGCATCCACGAAGCGGAAGGTGACACTGTCGCCGGCCGTGGGCACGCCAACCGGTTCCTGTGCAACGGCGAGTGCGGTGGTGCATAGCATCAGCGCCAATCCGGCAGGGAACCCTAAACCCAAGATCAAACAGGGTGACTGAGTTGCCTTCATGGCGGGCCCATCCCGGTCGACCAGGGCTGCCGGAGCGAGAGTACCCACACTGTATCGTAGCCGCTGACCGTGACGCGCTCCAGCGAAATGCGTCTGATAGTCAGGCCACCGAGGGTGTCACCCGAACGGACCACGCGCGGACCATCGGCGGCAGGCACACCCTCCAGCAGTGCCGAGGGCGGACGGCCCCACGAGATCCCGGAAACGAAGAGGACGGGTCTGGCCAATACCAGCGGCTCTACGGTGGGAATCGGATTGCGTGCTGCGGCCGGATCGTAGGGGCGCCTGGCTGGCCGACGATCCACCCGGAATGGATCCCGCTCAGCGATCATGGCGAGGGAATCGGCGAACAACCTGCTGTCAGGAGTGCGAGCGTCCAGGCTGACACCCGAGGGCATGACAGGACGAGCCGCGGCCGCCGGGGCATCTACCGCTGTACCCGCCACCAGGAGGGCCAGCACCGTCGCGCCGCCAAGGCCGAGCATAAGGAGCTGCTTCATGGTGCAGTATCCGTCGAGGCGAGATACCATCCCCGCACTTCAAGCTGAATCGTAAGTCGTTCTATCTCGGCCCTGGTTTCCGTGGGCCCGGATGCAACCACACGCAGACGAGAGGCTCCCAGTATCTCCGTCGACTGCACCATCGCTGACAGCAGCCCAGTCAAACCGCGTACATCACCCTCGAGCGTGGCTACCGCGCTGACGCGTCGAAGCGTTCCCGCGGTGACCGTGTCTTCCTCCGGGCTTACCTCCTTGAGCCACAACCGATTCTCAGCTGCAAGATGGGTCAATGAACCGGAGAGACTGGCCGCAGCTGCGGCCGGAGTCGCCCCGGAAAGGACTTGCGGAGCAAGCGTCACCACCTGGGACCTCAGCCCGGGAGCCTCAGCTTCCAGCAGGGGTAATTCAGCAAGCTCGAGGCGGGCGCGTGCCAGCAGCTCGCGCCGGCTCGCGAGCGACTCATTGGCCTCGTGAAGCTCCCGTGCGATCCACGGCACGACCCGGAACGCCATCACGCCAACGAGCGCAACACAGGTCCCCAGCCGGATCACTCTGCGATCACCGGGCGTCATGGGGCGGTCCCGCTGGTGAACAGGAGGGTGAACGGGCCCCATTCACCGGCGCCGGGACCAGTTGGCAATGACCCACCCTCCAGACGTGGCTTGACCAACCGAGCGTCCGCTTCCAGTACGGCCACAAGCGCAAGCGGGTACCGAGCCAAACCGGTAATCGCGCCGCTGCCACCGGCCTCCAGGGTGACGGACGAAAGTACGACAGAGTCCGGAAGGGCACGAACGATTGCGACCAGCTGGCGCGGCAGAACCGCAGCGGCCGTCCTCGCCGTGGCGACGTCCCGCAGCAGTAGTCGGACACCATGGACCTGCGATCGCGCGCTCCGCATGGCCGAAAGCGGCTGTTCAAGCCGAGCCAGTTCTGCATCGATGTAGCGGCGCTCACCTATTGCCCTCCCGGCGACGAAGAGACCAACCAACGCCCAAAGGGCAGCCACCGCTGCCGCCGCCCGGCGCAGCGACCGGGTGCCCCGCGCAGCGCGCAGCGCCTGCATCGACCGAGGCAGGAGGCTCAGTCGCGTCACCCGGGGGTCCGGCCCGGGCCGCACGGCGGCCACCGAAAAGCCTGCGCCTGACGCCGCCTCCATCACGCCTTCGACAATCGCCTCATCGGTCGCTGCTGCGATTGCAATGCGGGGCTGGCCTCGCGTGCCTGGGAGCCAGTGCGCGTCAGCGATGAGGGGGGACCCGCTCTGACGGAAGAACTGGCCGACCTGCTGCTGTATCATGGCACGCAGATCGCTTGCTCGAACCGGGGGAAGGCCGGGGAGTTCTCTCAGCTGCAGCAGTGGCGGGACAATGATGATTTCCAGGGTTCTTGTCGCGATCGATTGCGGCACGGCGGCGACCATGAGGGCAACAATGGCCTTCAGGTCTTCCGTAGCTCCGTATGGATGCTCGGTGATCCACAGCGATTCAGAGCCGCGCCAGCCTTCCGCCCGTACCCCTGTGCAAGACAGTGTCAGCTGGAGGCGGGACTTCCCCAGGGGACTCATTCAGCCCGCCGCCGAATCACGGCAAGGCGAGTTCCCGCCGGCACCAGCGACAGTTCCAAGGTGCTCTGAATCTGGCTACCGTCGATCACTCCCGTCACGACGGCGTGGAGCTCCTCTGAGGCAGTGGCAGTCTGCTGTTCCAGGAGCTGGTAGGACGCCATCAGCGTACGCTGTGCGACGGGATCGAGATCGTCTGCCAAATCGCTGAGTCCCTGAATCCGCCGCCCCAGAGCCCGGCGGTGCGCGATCTCGGCGAGCGCCCCGGTGCTCATCCCCGGCATCGCCGCCAGCACGGAGGGGGCCGCGGCGTTCAGATCGACCGTTCCGTCACCGTCGGTCGTCAGGAGCGTCCGGAGCCGCGCCACGCTGGGCCGATCGAAGCCGCGAATCAGCGATAGCTCCTCAATCGACGCGAGCGGCCCATTGCGAGGCGCGCGCCGTCGCTCTGCTCGATACCAGATGCCCTCGGCACCGCCGCGACGTGGGGTGTCGTCAGAGTCCTGCCAGTCGAGGAGAGCATCCAGAAGGGAATCGGATCCGACGATCCGCCGAAGCGTTGCGGGGTTCGCCCGGTTGATGTTCACTCTTGCGGCGACAAGACTGACCGTCGCATGACACCCCACTCCATTCCCGAGATCAGTCTCCGGCACGGCGAGGCCAGCCAGGCTCCCATACCACTGACTGACCAGAATCTGGGCGCAGGCCTCCCGCGCCCATTCGCTCCGCCGCAGCCAGAGCCGATTCTGGCTCGTGGCGAGCCCCGTCCTGGAAACCGCAATGGCAGTACCCGCCACGGCGCTCAGAACTACCGTGAGCCACAGTGCCGCGAGCAGTGCGACGCCGCGCCGATTCATCCTCTTCCTCCAATTGCGAAGAGCAGTGTGTCGACCGCACCTGAACTATCCGCCCGCGCCAGGCGCAGTCGAATGGCAACCGGGGCGGAGACTGGCGACTCCCACCGATCAACCCACCCGCTCTCTGACCCAGGGACGAGCAGGTAGTCGATGCGCAATGAGCCCACCCCCCTCCACAGCTTGACCGCACCACCGGAGGCAAGCCCGACGAAGACGGTGGAATCCCCGAGCTGCAGGTGGATGTCGGTGGGTTCAAGCCACCCCTGGGCGCTCGGCAACCATGTGGAGAATCGGATGGCGTCGGGGTCGCCCCGGAAGGACGACGCGCCACTGGTACCGACCTCGAGATTCCCCAGGGCGCGCCCGAGCCACCGCGAGGCATTCATCCGCTGGTCCAGGGCCGCGCGATGCGACTCCACCTGCCGCGCTCCGACCTCCACCGCACGGAACATTTCAGCCACGAGCGTGACGACAATGCCGGTCAGGGCCACGGCCACGATGATTTCGACCAGGGTGAAGCCGCGTCGGGTCATGGAATCGAATCCGGGCGGAATACCACCGTGACCAGCCGTTCCGAGTAGGGCGGGATCGAGTCGCCAATCGCTATGCGGTACAATCCCGGCCTGGGCCGCTGGACCTCCACCACAAACTCGCCTACCCGATGGCGCCCGATCCGGCGGACGAGGTCCGCCCTGCCGAGCAGCGTCATAGCCGTGAGGAGACGATCAGCGGCCATTGCCGCGACCTCGGCGCGCTCCGCCTCCCGCTCTGCGGTCATCGCCTGTATTGTCGCGCCGACCAGGGCAAGCCCTGTCGTGCTCAGAATGGCGAGCGCCACGAGCACTTCGAGGAGGGCAACACCACGCTCGCGACGACTCACGGTTGGTACCGGCTGTTGTCAGGTAACCCACTAAGGGGATCGACTCCGGCGCCGATCGCCTGGCCATCGGGCAGGAATCTCACCGGACCAGAACTGTCGTTCAGTACCTCGACCACGACCTGCCCGCTACGAATCGCCTCGGTGCGCGCCCGGGTCAGTCGAACCCTGGCCTGCATCGAGGGCGATGGGTCGAGACTCCAGAAAGCGACTGCCGATATTCCCCAGAGAAGCCCGAGCACGGCAAGCGTGACCACCATCTCCAGCAGAGTGAACCCGCCGGGTGGGGAAAGGACGACCGGCCGATTCACGCGGGCCTCAGGGAATAGACGGCCTGAAGTAGAGCCGCCGCGACGAATGCCACGAGCCCGCCGAGCACGATGACCAGCCCGGGCTCCAGCAGTCCGACGGCTATTCGCAACGAGCGCTCCGTGTCCGAAGCGGCGAGAGCGCTGGCCCGGTCTGCCATCGACGCAAGTTGGCCACTCTGCTCGCCGACATGAAGCAGTTGCAGCGCCGACGGGCTCAGTGCGACGCTGCGCATGGCCGAGATCGCCAATGGCTCCCCACTGCTCACGCACTCCCGCACGAGAATCATTCTTCGTTCGACTTCCGCGTCGCCAGCAACGAGGCCCGCCTCATGAAGGGCGGCCAAGAGCGGCATCCCTGAATGCAGCATGCCGGCCAGTGCCCCGGTGACGCGGGTCGTGGCCAGCCCATGGCGGATCGGACCGATCACAGGCAGAGCGAGGAGCAGCTGGTGCAGCGCGAGGCGCCCTCTGCCCTCGCGGGTGGCGATGACAGCGCCGATAACCAGCGCCATGATGCATGCCAGGACGAGGATTCCGTAGCGCTGGGCGAGCTCGGAAACAGTGAGGAGCAGGCGAGTAGCGGGCGGAAGGCTTTGCCCGACATCTGTCAGAAGGGTTGCGAAGCGAGGCAGGACACCGATGGTGATGATCGCGATCGACACCAGGCCCGCCAGCAGCAGCACCGCAGGATAGGCCAGCGCCTGTCGCAACCTGGCGAACAGCTCCGCGTCAGCCTGGAGGCGGACCGACACCTGATGCAGCGCCGTGTGTAGCTGGCTGGCTGCTTCCCCGGCGCGGAGGGCACTGACGACGGAGGGTGGAATGAGCCCACGCGAGCTTGCGAGCGTAGAAGAGAGGCTGTGCCCCTGCCGCAGGGCTTCGCGCAGCGACGGAATCACCGCCTTGAGGCGCCCCGACGCCACCGGTTCACTCGCGGCCAGCGCACGATCCAGCGGAACGCCTGCCTGCACCAGCGCATCGAGACTCTGGAACAGAACCGCGAGGTCCCGCCGACTGGCGGGGGGGCGTGCCTCCGTACCTTCAGCCACTTGTGCAAGCCGGATCGGGAACAGGCCGCGCCCCCGCAGGAGCCCCACCGCCTCCTGCTCAGTGTCAGCTGCGATCGCCCCGGCGCGGACGGTGCCGTCCGCCTGTACGGCATGAAACTGATACTGGAGGCTCACGGCACTGACCCCGGAGGCGAAGATCCCCATGATGTCATGTCCGCATCCTCCTCCGTCCCGCCAGGCCGCGCATCGCGGCCGAGACTGACGAGATCATACCCTCCCGGATTGACTGCACCCGGACTCTGGTAGAGGTACGGTTTGCCCCACGGATCAAGAGGTACCCCTTTCCTGAGGTATGGTCCACGCCATTGACGCGGCGCGGGCGCGCCCACCGGCAGGATCTGCAGCGCCGCCAGGCCCTGCGAGGTCGAGGGGTAGTAGTCGTTGTCCATGCGGTAGGTGTCGAGCGCCAGCGCGAAACTTTCGATCTGGGCCTTCGCAGCGGTTGTCTTCGCATCGCCCACGTTGCGGAAGACCAGCGGGCTCACCAGGCCGGCGAGAATCGCGATCACCGTGATCACCACCAGTATCTCGATCAGGGTGAAGCCCTCTTCCCCCTCAAGTGCCGACGACACGGAGCACCTCCTCGATTGTGGTGAGCCCCGCCTGCACCTTGCGCCACCCGTCCTCGCGGAGCGAGACCATCCCCTCCTCCCGAGCCAAATCGCGGATCTGGGCCGTGTCGGCACCGCGGGTGATGAGTCGCTTCTGTTCCTCAGTGACGACCAGCAACTCGAAAATCCCGGTGCGCCCTCGATACCCGGTCTGGCGGCATGCCCCACACCCTGAGCCGCGCTCGAGCACGGGCGCACCGACGGGTTGGTTCGCCAGCAGGGCGATGGACGCCGGATCCGGGCGATAGCGCTCACGGCAGTCCGGGCAGATGCGGCGCACGAGCCGCTGGGCCAGCACGCCTTCGAGGGCGGCGGCGACGAGGTACGGCTCGACTTTCAGATCAGCGAGCCGGGCGATGGCGGTCGCGGCGTCATTGGTGTGAACCGTGGAAAAGACCAGATGTCCGGTCATCGCCGCCTGAATCGCGATGCCTGCCGTCTCGGCGTCCCGCATCTCCCCCACCATGAGCACATCGGGATCCTGCCGCAGAATGCTCCGAAGCGCAGAGGCAAAAGTGACCCCGGCCTTCGGGTGGACGGGAACCTGGGTCACACCGGGAAGCTGGTATTCCACCGGGTCCTCGACGGTGATCATCTTCTCACCTTCGGGCTGCCGGAGCGCGAGTGCAGCGTAGAGTGTCGTCGTCTTGCCCGATCCGGTCGGACCGGTCGCCAGCAGAATGCCGTGATTGCGGCGGGCGAGGTGACGGAACGTCTCGAAGGCGTCCGGCGCGAGTCCCAGGGCGTCGAGCCCGACCGGAGCACCACCGCGATCCAGCAGGCGGAGCACCACCGACTCCCCGTGCAGCGTGGGCACCGTGGATACTCGCAGGTCCAGCTCGCGCGATTCGAGCCGGATTCGGATCCGGCCATCCTGCGGTGCTCGCCGCTCGGCGATATCCAGCTCGGCGAGCAGCTTCACCCGCGAGACGATGGCCGCCTGCAGACTGCGCGGCGGGCTGGGCAAGTCGCTCAGTACCCCGTCGATCCGGAGCCGTACTCGCAGCCCATCACGAGTGGCTTCGAGATGGATGTCGCTGGCCCGCCCGGTATGTGCCTCCCGGATCAGCAGGTTGACGAACCGAATCACCGGAGGCTGATTGGCCAGGTCCCGCACATCGGTCAAGGGCTCCTCGGAAGCATCGCTGATTGGGAACAGAGTCGCGTCGAGATCACGCACCAGCTCCCCCACTGATTCCCGGGCAGAGAACACTCGCCGGATCGCTTCACGCAGCTCCTGTTCGCCCACCAAGACCGTGTCGATTTCCACGCCGTAGGAAACGCGCAGATCGTCGATCACCCCGGGGTTCGGGATCCCCGCCACCGCGACCCGGAGCCGCCCGGCGCTGACCTCCAGTGGCAGGATCGCGTAGTAGACGAGGTACTCCTCGCGAAAGGACTCGGCCACCGGGAGATCGGGGATGAGCGTGGTTGCAGGCACCGCACCGAACCTTCAAGGAGAATGGGCGGCGAGAGTGCAGGACAGGTGCCACCGGAAACGGCTTGGAACTTCATGCCGGGATGACACTTATGGGGCCACTGGAGCCGGGGCCACTGTCTCATGAGACAGATTGAAGGCGACGGGACACTCTCCGAGATCCCTTTCCCGGAGATGTCATGCGGCATCGAGTCGAAGAGTTCCTTGTCTGGCTGGCCTCCACCACCCATGCGGTTGCCACGGTACGCAACCATCGCACCGGCCTCACCCGCTTCCTCGCCTGGTGCACTGCTCAGATCATTTTGGACCTGATAGCGATTACTCCGACCGCCATCGAGGAGTACCGGATGGCGCTCTACGCGGCGCGACGCGAGAACGGCAGCACGCTCGGGTGGGCGACACAGGGTGAGTATCTTGGCACGGTCCGGAACTTCTTGCGGTGGTGCCATCGCCGGGGGCTCATTTCGGGTGATCCCGTTGCGGAGCTCATTCTGCCCCGGCGGCCATTCCGACTACCGCTCGGCATCCTGAATGCCGCCGAGGTGGAATTGGTCCTGCGGCAGGCGGACCATCGTACGGTCATCGGCCTGCGGGATCGGGCGATGCTCGAGCTCTTCTACTCCACAGGCTTGCGGCGAGCGGAGGTGGCCCACTTGCGCGTGGCTGACGTGGACATCACCCGAGGCGTGGTGCTGGTGCGGGCCGGGAAGGGCCAGCGCGACCGGGTGACGCCAATCGGGCGCCGTGCCATCCGGTGGACCGTCCGGTACATCAGGCGGAGCCGGCCGAGACTCGTGCGGCAGGTTGATCCAGGTATTCTGTTCCTGACGGCGCGCGGGGGTGGTTTCGGGCTCAATCGCCTGTCGGAGCGCGTGAGCGGCTATTTTGCCAAGGCGGGCTTCGCCCATCGCGGCAGTTGCCATCTCTTCCGCCATACGGCGGCGACGCTGCTGCTTGAAGGGGGCGCCGATATCCGGGAGGTGCAGGAGATCCTGGGGCACCGTAACCTGACCACGACAGCGAGGTACACGCATCTGTCAATCGTCCGCCTGCAGATGGTCCATGCCGCAGCGCACCCGGCAGAACGGAAGCCATCGGCTGCGGGACGACAGAGGCGCCGCGGTTGGCGCTGAGACTCGGCTGAGCGGGTGGGTTGGATCGGATCCTGCTCACCCAGGATCCGATCGGGCTGGCGGGGGGCGTCAACCTGTATGCGTATGCGGGGAATAACCCGATCAGCTTCAGTGATCCATTTGGGCTGTGCCCAGATAAGAACCAGCCGAACACACTCTGTTTCTCCTTCTTCATCCAGTCCAAGGCCGTCTTTCCGGGGCTAAAGGGTGACGGCCGGGGCTTCTCGAGCTCGTCCGACCCAGCGCAGTCACGGGGCTACATTGTTGTCGGCACTAAGAACCAGGGCGAGATCACACATGGATTCTCCCCTTCGTGTACGTCGGGTGGGTCATGCAGCAAGAGTCCGTCGCCCCTCAATCAAATCGGGGCGTCATTCGGCCCGAGCGGGAAGATTACCATCTCGTTTGAGGGGCACGATTCGAAGACAACGGTACCAGGCGTCGCTGGGTACTTGGAATTCAAGCCCAATGGGAGCGGAAGCTACAGCGTTGACGGGTTCGCGAGTCATTATCCTTCTCTTGAAGCATACTATTACGATGCCGACGGCAAAGCGCACACTGTCCTACAGCAAACGGAATCCGCGACCTCACTGTGCGCCTTGGTCTGTGGAGTTGATCGAATCAAGAATGAGGCTAAGCCTTAGAGTGCCTTCAGGGAGTCTTGGGTGAGAAAACTGGACGACCACCAGATGAGACAGCTGGTGCGCAATGTGGCGATCATGGATTTCGTCGCGCTGCCACTGGCTGTTCTCACCCTCGTGATCAGTGAGCGCTTTCTCCCTGGCCCAACGGAGGTTTCCTCGTTTGGTGACCTCCTTCTCCCCTTATTGGTCGCGCTCTTACCGGTTTCAGTGGGCAGCATCCTCCATCAGCTGCTGATACTCAGAGTCAGCCGGAGGTGGTCCGCGCTCGGTCGTCGCCTCGCCTGGATCGTGTCAAGCCCAGTCACACTTTCTGTCCTGCTGCTCCTTGTCCGATTGGACTACCTCATACGGCTTGGTCCAGGAGTCCTCGTCGGTCTTCTCACGTACAGCCTACTCGCGCGGCCTATCCCCCGCGAAGAGACCACCACCTAGTACGAACGATCCTTCAGCTAAACTGGCTGCCCGCGCACTCACCATTCGGCCACGCACCGCATCAAGTACCTTGGCGCCGATAGAGGACGGCAGAGGCGGCCTGCCAAACTCGCGTCTAGGGCCAAAACGCATAAGATATGATGCAAGCGGCTGAGACGGGGCAGCTAAAGAAACAAGCAGCAGCGAGTTAGCGGGACGCATCGGTACGACGGGGCGCAACCGGGTGCTTGCTCACCCAGGATCCGATCGGGCTGGCGGGCGGGGTCAACCTGTATGCGTATGCGGGGAATAATCCGATAAGCTTCAGTGACCCGTACGGTCTCTGCCCGACGGGTGGCTCACTCCTCAAGATATTCACTTGCCAGTCCATCGAGGCCGCGACAACGTTTGTAGGTAGCGTGTCAGGCTTCGTAGTAGGTGGTGGCGGCGGGTTACTGGCATCCGCTCCCACACTCGGAACGGCGGCACCAGTTACGGTGCCTGTGGGTGCCGCGGTTGGTGCTGGTGCTGGGGCTGTCGCAGGCAAGCTGGCTGGCGAGTGGATTACCAACCGCCTGTTTTCTGACAATGACGGCGGTGGTGGAGGTGGAGGCAGAAAGTCGAGCAGCGCGGGGAAGATGCAGAAGGAGGTCGAGCGTGGGCAAGCGCCACGGAGCGTGGACCGAGTTGATAAGGGCCGAGGGCCCTACGAGCAAGATCATGTCGAATTCAAGAGTGGTGACGCACTAAACCGCGATGGCACATGGAAACATGGTGGTCGTGACCTGACCAACGGTGAAACGGATTGGATTACGGGACACGGATGGGACGTGCCGAAATGATAAGCCAAGTAACGGAAGCTGAGCGGATCGAGAAGATCCGGAGCTGGATGCAGGAGGTCATCGAGCACCGATCCTACGAGCGCTACGATGACCTCCACTTGGACAAAATAGATCCAGCATACGTCGAGCCCCTGACTTGGCTCGCTGCGGGCGCGGCATGTTTGGATGCCGCAATCACAATCCGAGATGGCAACAGATGGCCCTTTGCGGTGGCCTTAGGGATGTCCTTGAAAGCTGGTCCAGAGCGAATTGGGCGCAACTTCAACCGTTACGAACGGGTGGCCGGTGAACTCGACTGGTCGCCTCCATCGCTCTATCTATTTCCGCGAGATGACCCTTCCTGGCTTGGAGGGCCAGAGCTCGAGGAGCTCGGGCCTGAGTATCGTGCCCCGACAAGGGCAGCAAATCGAGCTTTTTTCCGAGAGTGGCACGACGCCAACGATCAGGAGTATCGCCGAAGTCTCTGGTTCATGGGCTGAGTCCAAACCCCGTGGCGTGAAATCGAGCCCGGTCCATCTGGCCGGGCTTATTCTTTGGCTCAAGTCGCGGCGCGGGCTTTGGAGCGAGGGCGGGCTGTACGGCGGCGGGACTCGTGTAGCGCGTCCACGAGCTTGAGCACAGTGCGTTGATCAGCGGCGGGTAACTCGGCGACCTTCTGCAGGCGATTGAGCAGGCGGGCCGCCTTGGGCGTGCTCTTCTCCGTCACGGCCTTGAGGCCGAGCAGCTCGTCCGCCGAGACCTTCAGTGCCCGCGCTAGGTGAGCAGGATCCCAACTTCCGCCCGCCGGTGTCTTCAGTCTGCGTTCAGGTCCACGCGACCGTGGCCACCTCGGGGATGGCGGCGAAGTGGCGATCCCGCGTGGCGAGCGTCAGGTCGTGTTCGCGCGCCAAGGCGGCGATCCAGATGTCGTTTTCGGGGAGGGGAGTCCCACGGGCCCGAAGCAGCGCCTTCAGCTCGCCATACCACCGCGCGGTCTGGAGGCCGCAGGGGAGCACGATGCCGGCTCCCGCCAGCGTCTCGACCACCTGTCGGTTCGCCGCAGGACGCCCGGACTTCTGCGCGCCGTAGAACAGCTCGCCCACAGCGATGCTGGGCAGGTAGACGGCCGTTGCCGCACCCAGCGCCGCCGACACCGCCGGTTCGCCGGCGAGCACCGCGATCAGAATGTTCGTGTCGAGAAGGTACTTACCAACCGGAGGCATCGACCTGCTCGCAGTCGGCCTCGATGGCCGCCGCCATGGCGTGCAGCTCGGCCGGGGGGATCAGCCCCGCGACGGCGAGCAGCGCCCCGGGCATGGACGCGTGCTCCAAGGCACGGACGTAGGCCAGGGCGCGTTCCTGGTCGAGCGGCGGCAGGCGGCGGAGTCGGGCAGCGACGTCATCGGGCAGCGAAGCGGTCATACGACCCTCACGGTGCGGGTGCGCTCAAATATACGTGACTTGGGGGCAGCCGCCGAGCCCGGCTAGCCCGGGGCCGGCGGGAGCGGTATCTCTAGGTCACTCGACGGGATCTTGCTCACCCAGGATCCGATCGGGCTGGCGGGCGGGGTCAATCTGTATGCGTATGCGGGGAATAACCCGATCAGCTTTAGCGATCCGTTTGGGCTAGATCCCTGTAAGACTTCTACTGCTTGGACCGAATGCATCGCGCAGGCGATTGCTAACTGGGGTGCGCGCCAGGGCGGCGTTACAGGAACAATCGCCCTTAACACTGGTGCGGCTCTAAATGCCGGCCTTGAAGCGACTGGTTTCAACGCTGCTGCTTCAGCCGGCAATGATATTGGAAACGGGGACGTTGGTCGCGGCCTGCTGGTCGCAGGCTTGACCGTAGGTGGAGGAGCGATCGGGAAGGGCCTTCGAGGGGCATCCAGTGGGCTTTCCTCCCTGTTTGCGGAGTCAGGCGGTCTCGCCAACAAAACACTGATTGGCATCCGTGCAGCGTTGAAGGAGAACGGATTTGTGATGCGTCTCGCCGAGAACAAGAAGGGTTACCTATTCACAAATGAAGCGGGAGAGCAAGTCAGGCTGATGCGCGGAGAGAACGGCTGGTATGCCCGTATTCGAAACGCCGCAGGGAATTATCTTGACGAAGCCGGCAATCCGGGAAACCGCGCCTCCACTCATATTCCTGTCGCCAATCAATGAAGCCCCTCCGGCAGTTGCATGAGATCCGTGCTGCTCTGCACGCTTACAGAGACTTCATGGAGTGCATCCTGCAATCGGTCACCTTCACTGATTTCCAGACTGTCTTAACGCTGACCTTTGACTATATCTGGCTCTCAGATGGTACTGTGCGCCCAGACGAGGATGCAAAGCTTCTTGTGACCCTGAGGCTGCTTGCCGTCCAAGAAGTCGATGTGCGCAATTCCATACCCCAAATGGTGACAGGTGACTCAACGGTTGTGAATTGGGGGTTTGCGGAGATAGCGCGGATTGAAGTAGACGATGATAGTAGAGCAGCGGTGTATGCAGGTCATTCAGTTGAATTTCACCATCTTAGGATCTGGCGTGAAGAGGGCCCGTGGATTGATGCGATTTTCTCAGCGCTAGAAGTGGCTGAGATGTTGACTGAGAAAGCCTAACGGTCGGTTCGACCTCTCGGGAATAGGGCGCTGAGCTTGGTCTAAGTGTCGGCAGTCTCCTCCAGCAGGAGCAGTCCAGAGTGGGGACTGCCGCACATCAGGTGTAACATTGCGAAGCCGCCTGGCGTGGCGAGTCGACCTGGAAACTCGCGTCTAGGGCCAAACGGCCCGAGTTACGATGCAAGCGGCTGAGACAGGGCGGCTAAAGCATCAAGCGGCAGCAATTTAGCAACGGGCATCGGTACGACGGCATGCAACCGGGTGCTTGCTCACCCAGGATCCGATCGGGCTGGCGGAGGGCGTCAATCTCTACAGTTACGCTGGCAATAACCCGATCAGTTTCGATGACCCCTACGGCCTCTGTGTTCCCGTAAACGTTTGTCTTGCAGTCGCTGGCGCTCTCATCGGCGGTGGGACCCGGATCGCCTACAACCTTTATCAAGGGAATGACTGGACTGAGGGCGTGGGTTCGGACATGGCGAGAGGCGCAGCAATTGGTCTGACCTTCGGGTTGGCAGCACCTGCGATGGCGGCTACCGGTCTTGGTGCGGGTGGCGCCGACCTCGCGGCTGGCGGCGGCGTCAAGGCCTTCGACTCATTCAGCCGCTTCAAGAGTGCGATGGGTCGCGCCGGCGATGACATGGATTGGCACCACGTCGTCGAACAGACTGGGGCCAACGTCTCCAAGTTCGGGGCGAGAGCTATCCAGAACACGCAGAATGTCGTGCGCCTCGCGCGAGATGTTCACCAGAGGATAAGCGCCTATTACTCGTCGAAGCAGGCGTTTACCAACGGCGCGACTGTGCGTGACTGGCTCAGGAGTCAGTCCTTCGAAGCACAGAAGGAATTCGGACAGAAAACGATGGAGAAGTTTACGCAATGATGAGAGCACAACTTCACGACGCGCCGCTAGAGGAACTGGTCGGAGCCTATGCGGTTGCCGCTAACCAGCATGAAAAGGCAACTGAAGGGAGCGACTATCGTGCCGCGAACAAGGCGCACGATGAGATTGCAGCTATCCATCGGGAGCTTGCTACTAGAGGGGATCAGGCGCTTAGGTCACTGGTACCCCTGCTCTCAACCGCGGAGCCGGCTGTCAGGCATTGGGCCGCTGCCCACTTGCTGCTGGTCGCGCCGAGTCTTGCGGAGCCGGTCCTTACCGACCTGTCGACACTGCCTGGTGCAGTGGGTCTTGGGTCAGGAATGGTGCTCGAAGAGTGGAAGAAGGGGACCCTGCGCTTTCCGTAGATCAAGGACGGTGAAGGGCTGTGACCCCACCAACTAGGGCGCCCTGCGCGGGGCGCCCTTTGCTCGGCACTCGGCGCCCAGGCTGTGCTAGCTTGCTGATCTTGAGCGACCTCGAGATGCTAGAAGCGCATCCACGACCTTCAGGACCGCGCGCTGGTCCGCCGGCGGGAGGGCCTCGACCTGCTGCAGGCGCTTCATGAGTCGCGCCGTCGTGGGGCGCGGCACGTCTGTGAGGCTCTTCACCCCGAGAAGCTCATCGGTGGTAACCCGGAGGGCCGCCGCGACGGCCGGGAGCTGCGGCCACGGTGGCTCGGCGCCCTCGCGCTCGTAGCAGGCGATCGTCCGGCGAGACACACCGGCCGCCTCTGCGAGATCCTCCTGCGAGAGGCCGCGCGCGCAGGCTTCGGGGTGGTCTTGTCGCTGACGGGCCTCGGGCACCGGAGCTCATCGACGGATACTTGAAACGCCTCGGACGACGCAGTGGGTATGGTCCCCCGCGGGCGACGTCCGTTGACCCATCGCAGAGAAGGCCCCGGCGGGATGCCCCACCTGCCTGGCCCTACTTCACCTCATTCTGGCGCGGAGATGCAGCAAGCGCCCCTAGCCCTGGCTGAGGCCTGCCTCCACGTCATGTTCCCGCCGCGGTGATCCTTGGTCTCGTCGTTTGGCAGTTCGGTTGGCCCTGCGAGCCATTTGTGATCCCTGGAGCGTCCTTGCCCTCCAAGGCACCCTTCCGGCAGCCGATACACCCAGCCTCCGATCCGCCTATTGCACGGCAACCGAGACTCGGTGATTCCAACCCCCGATTGTACTGTCGTGTCACCGTCCCTTCAGCACGCCACCCGGCCCGGTTCACGGCCATGCTCGTCCCCCTCCGCAGGGGCCCGCCCACAAGAAAAGTGGACACCACCGTCCACCAGAGTGGACACTTGGGCCATCAGCGCACCCCCGGACGCGAACCGCGGGATACGCGCACAGGCAGGCCGGTACGGGTCAGCGCACGGGCTCGGAGCGCTCCTCGTCAGTAGGATATCTCGACCGGCCAAGCCGGCACTCGCCGTTATCAGCCGCTTCCCGACGACTGCATCGCCGTTCGCATGGCCATTCAGCGTGCTCCGCAGCCAATCTGGCGCTCTCACAAGCAGTTACAGGACGCCGCACATAGCCTGACAGTCCCCTCACCGGACCATCACAGCGCTTCCTCAGGGCGTTCAGACGGCGTGCATGCACTGACCGAGCGTGCGTTCACACTGCCGGTCCACTGCGCACGCCTGACACACCGCTCGCACGCCCGAACAACGACTTCATCACCGCGATCGTCGCGGCTCCGCGTGTCGTGGCACCGAGTCTGCATTGGGGTGCCGCCGGTCAGGGCAATGTCGAGCGTTTGTCCTGGCGCAGTGCTCCCGATCAAGGTGGGCATGGCGTCTCGACCGCCTGTCCGTAGGAGGCCATCCACAAGCGAGGTAGGTATGCAGAGCATCGTGCGCCGCCGGCTGGACCGTCTCAATCGGGTGTACGAGTTCAGCAAGCAGCACCTCAGCGAGATCAAGGGTTACATCGCGGCGGTAACCCAGCTCGGCGTGCAGCTTGAGCGAGTACAGATACTGACCACCCAGTCGGAAGCGGGAGATCTGGCAGAGGACGCGTCGACGGCGCGGAAGGCCGAACTCCGTCGCGCCATCGAGGTGGAACATCTGGAGCACATCGTCCGCATTGCCCACTCGGTGACCCCAGGCGACCCGGAACTCAAGAAGCGCTTTCGCATGCCTCGACGCGGCATGAGTCACCAGGCCTTCCTCCCAGCGGCCAGGGCCCTTGCGGCCGAAGCCGCAGCCCGCAAGGAGCTGCTGACTGGAGACGGGCTGCCGGAGACGTTCCTGGAAGATCTGAACGCTGCGCTGGACGGCTACGCCGACGCGGTGAATCAGAAAAACCTGGGTCGTGCCAGCCACGTGGGCGCACGCGCCGATCTCCGGGTGCTGACGAAAGAAATGGGCCTCTTGGTGCGCCGGCTCGACGGTATCAACCGCTATCGTTTCCGGGCGGATCGGGAACTGTTGGCAGCCTGGAAGAGCGTCAAGGACATGGCATGGCCGGCGCCCGACAAGTTGGGTCCGTCGGGCGGGAAGGTGGCGGCTTGAAGGTAGTGGACGCTGGGGGAACTCTCGGGGACAGGGCAACGCGGGAGTTCACTCCCCAATAGCCGGAGCCGGCAGGCGGCGCTCTATCGCCGAGGAGCAACTGCGGCAGCGCACTCATCCAGGGCACAGGCCCGATGGTCGCCTACGACGAGACGAAGAGCATCCAGCCCCCCGGCGCGCTGCTGCCGGCCCTCAAAGTCTCCGCCGACGGCTCCTGTGCCTCAACAGGCCACCGAGAAGACCCCCGCCGAAGACCGCCCGGCTCCGCAAGCGCCTGCAGCTCGTCGAGCAGCTGCCCGCGGCTGATCAGCGGACCGTCCTCAAGCTGGTGGAGGCGCTCGCGGAAGCTCGACGTTCCGCCAGGCCACGCACCAAAGCCCGCGCCGCCAGCTAGCCCAAGAAGAAAGCCCGGCCGCAAAGGCCGGGCTCTCGCAGGCGAAGCGGAAAGCGAGATTACCCTGGCTGGACCGCAGTTCGGGGCCACAGGGTACTGAGAATCCCATAGAGGCCACCGGCCACAGCACCCCACGCCGCCAAGCCCGGCTCCTGGACGGAAACGCGATAGCCGACAAGCGATGACGCGAACAGCCCTGCAAGCGAACACAACAGCACCGCCAGAGCAATCGTGACGGATGCTCTTGACCGTCCTCGCAGCAATGCGGTGTGAAGCAACGTTGCGGCAATCAACCAAGGGGCCATCGTGTAGTACGCCATGACGAGACCATTCAAGATGGCGTCGATATACGACTGGCCGCCTTTCGAAGCAATCACATCCACGACTCCCGTAAGCAGAATGGTCGCAGGGATTGCACCAAAGAGCATCAGCCCCACTTTCCGCAAGTGCGCTCTGCCGATATCTCCCGCTGACATTGCGGCTGCTCCTCTCGTTAGCCCAGCGAACCGCTCGTTATTCATGGAACGACCTTTCTCTCGGGCTCACCACCCAGGGCCGAAATATTGCTTTCCCCATAGAACTTCACGAGCTGCGGCTTCCCTTTCTCTGGATACACCCAGATCTCAAATGACGGATACCCATCGAACTCCCCCCCCGTCACAGAGACCTTGCCATTCTTCGAGATGTTGAGATCGAATGAGTAGGTGATGTCCATTCCCGGTGGCATGTCGACACTCGTCGCATTCCCAGTGACGCTTACGGAATGCCCACCGTCCTTTGTCTGCCGTACTGGGGACACCATCAGCTCGCCGATGCCCGCCTGGCCCTTTGTCGCCCCGACGCTTTGCTGAAGCCCGGTCATCCTGCCAGAACCCGCATCGACCGAGAAGCGGTGGCTAGTCTTGTAGGTGCCGCCATCACTACGCGGGCCTCTGCCGTCGCCTACAGCCTGCCCCATGACCGTTGGAGTTGAGATGAAAGCCTGAACGCAAATGCCCACGCCCTTGCCACTAGGCTTCTCACACAGCCCGTACGGATCACTGAACGACACAGGGTTGTTCCCCGCGTACGCGTACAGATTGACGCCCCCCGCCAGCCCGATGGGATCTTGGGTGAGCAAGCACCCGGTTGCACCCCGTCGTACCGATGCCTCGCGCTATCCCGCTGCTGCTTTACTTCTTAGCCGTCCCGCATCAGCCGCTTGCATCATAACTTGTTGATTTCGGCCCTAGACGCGAGTTTGGTGGCCGACTCATGTGGGCGCGCGGGCGGAGCTGG
>JANMYS010000166.1:0-22454 GCA_031382385.1 Gemmatimonadota bacterium | reverse complement strand
CGGTCAGGTCGACGCCCGCCTCGCGCAGCAGCGCGGCGTTGCCCACCAGAACCGGCATCCCGCCAATCATTCCGTGCAGCCCCTGGCCGGGTACGTTGGTGATCTGGTCAGCGGGAGGAGTGGCGCCGAGTCCGCGCGCCGCGGTGGCCGGCGTTCGACGCCGCGGCGCAGTCGACACTGCGGCTCGGCGAGACGACGCGCCCGCGCCCGGTGGCGGATGCCGAGCGGCTCGCGCTCTGGCGACGTTATTGCGCGTCGGCGAAGAGCCGGGAGAACGGGTTCAAGTTCTGACCGGGACCGCGGGGATCGAAGAGAAGCCATGAACACAGAGACATGGATATGAATTCGCGGACCTCGCCGACGCTTCAAGGGTTACTCGCGGCGCAGTTCTTCAAATACCTCGTGTACGGCGACTCGGCGTGGTGCAATGTGGACTACGATCTCGTGCGTGCGGGGCACGACGGTGCCAATGTCGCCGCCGTCGCCGCCGTCGCCGCCGCCGTGAACCCCGACCTCTCGGCCTTCCGTGCGCGCGGTGGCAAGCTCCTGCTGGCGCACGGTTGGTCCGACCCGGCGCTCAGCGCGCGCTCCACGATCGAGTATGTCACGGCGGTGCAGCGCCGCACGCCGCAGGCCTCGTCGTTCACGCGGCTGTTCCTGATGCTGGGCGTGCTGCCCTGCGCGGGCGGGAGCGGCTGCGACGACGTGGACTTGGCGAGCACTATACGCCGCTGGGTGGAGCAGGGCGAGGCACCATCGCGCACCGGCGCGCGCCGACTCCGCGACACGCAGGTGGTACGAACGCGTCCGCTGTGTGCGTACCCGATGACGAGGATTGCGGCCTTGCTCCCTCGGCGGTTGCCATTTGCGCGAAGTTGTACCACGACGCATCCTGATGCAGGTGTCAGCACCCGTCGTCTCCGCCTTTCCACCTCGCGCTCACCGCTGGAGTTGCCATGTCTGCACCTTCCACCCCCATGCCAGCCGCCACCAGGGCCGGTCTCGGCAGCAACCTCGTGCTCCTCGCCGGCATGGGCCTCGTCGGCTATGGCCTGATGTTCCTGGTGCGAAACTTCACTGGATTCATCGAGTTGGGCCTTACCCCTGCACACATCGGCGGCACTCCCGAGGAGATCCAGGCCTTCAGCCCACACCTCTATAACTACATCAGCCACTTGCAGGTGGCGGTGGCGGGCTTCATCATCGCACTTGGGATCGCGGTGATCGCGTTGGCATGGAACGGTATTCGGACCGGCCAGCGATGGGCCCTCTGGACGGCGTTCGTGGCCCCGGTCGTCGGCGTCGGAATCGCCCTGCCGCTACACTTTGTGTATGGACTGGGCACGCTTGGTCATCTCGGCCTGATCTACCTTGATGCCGGCATTCTCCTCGTCGGCACCGTGCTCGCTGCCAGGGACCTACCACGCTAAGACGATGAATCATCGTAGCGCCAGCGACGTGGGGTAGAGCGTCGCGGAACAAGCGCATGACCAGCCGTGGTGCGACCTCCGCCCGGCTCCCGGCGGAGCATGACCTCTCTATGCAGGAAGCACCTCAACCAGGAGACCATCGATGTCGGCAAATCCTTCGCGCGTGGCCCAGCCCGTGGATGTTGATACCGAAGCCCTGCGCAACGCCATCAAGGCCGAATACAAAGAGGTGGCCGAGGATCCCGGCAAGGGATTCCACTTCCATACTGGCCGTCGGTTGACCACGATCGCCGGGTACAGGGAGGAGTGGTTCAACGGCGTCTCGGAACTGGCCATCGCATCGTTTGCCGGTACCGGCAACCCCTTCGCCATGGGCGCACTCGCCGCCGGGGAACGAGTGGTCGATGTCGGCTCTGGCGGAGGCATTGATTCGCTGATCGCGGCGCGCATGGTCGGCCCGGCCGGCAAAGTGGTCGGTATCGATATGACCCCGGCGATGCTCGACAGGGCGCGTGCGGCTGCCGCCGCGTCTGACATCACCAACGTCGAGTTTCGCGAAGCGTACATGGAGGCACTCCCGGTACCCGACGGCTGGGCCGACGTGGTGATCTCCAACGGCGTGCTCAACCTGACGCCCGACAAGCAGAAGGCCGTGGGCGAGATGTTCCGGGTGTTGCGCTCAGGTGGGCGGCTTCAGATCGGCGACATTCTGGTCGATCGGGAAGTGCCGGAGGGAGCGAAAAAGAAGATCGACCTCTGGACCGGGTGAATCGCCGGTGCTCTGCTGGAGGCAGAGCTCGAAGCGACGGTCGTCGCTGCCGGTTTCACAGCGTTTGAAATCACCTGGAAGGCCGAGGTGTTCGAGGGCGCTCCACAAGCGTCCAGCGCGAGTGCGTTTGGCACGATCGGGATCAATTTCCGGGCCTCCAAGCCCTGACGATCGAACGGTGCCCACGAGGAGTATCCGGGTCAGCGGTCGGCGGCGTCGCACCATCCATCGGGCCCGAGGGTGACAACATGAAGCGGCCAGTATCGGCCAAGATGAAGGCCGAGGGCGCCCAGGGCGTTACCGCCTACCTCGCCACTGTGCCGGTCGACGCGCAGAGGGCGCTTCAACAGCTCCGCCGCGCAATCCGGGCGGCCGCACCAGGTGCCGAAGAGGGCTTCAGCTATGGGCTCCCGGCCTTCAAGCTTGGCGGACGCTCGCTGGTGTGTTACGCGGCGCCGAAGCATCATTGCAGCTTCTACCCGATGAGTGCTGCCGTGATTCGCGCCCATGCGAGAGATCTCACGCAGTACGACACGTCGAAGGGCACCATCCGATTCCCCGCCAGGACGCCATTGCCTGCCGCGCTGGTCCGCAAGCTGGTCCGAGCACGGATCGCAGAGCTCACGACGGCCAAAGAGTAAGCAGCCGCCTCGTGGGACGACAGGATGTACGAGGAGATGGGCTTCCCTAATCTGGAGCTGTCATGCTCGCCGCACTGGTCCTCTCCGCCGCACTCGGCCTGGCTCGCGCGCCCCATCCTGCCTCCGGGCCCACCACGGTCACGATTCTGTACGATGCCTTCGGCGGTAGCCCAGGCCTGGTGCGCGATTGGGGCTTTGCCGCCCTGATCGAATACGAGGGTAAGCGCATTCTCTTCGACACCGGGAACAACGCCGCCATCTTCGCCCAGAATGTCCGCCGCCTTCATGTCGACCTCACGCACTTGGATTTTGTGGTGATCTCACATCGCCACAGCGATCACACCGCCGGGCTCAGCGCCGTTCTCCACGCGAACCCCCACGTCCCGATTTATGCGCCGCGGGAGGGGTTCGGCATCTTTGGGTCCGCGGTGCCCGGGACGTTCTATCGGGCACTCCCCTCCCTGCCCGACAGTCTGCGGTATTTCGACGGCGTGATCCCCGACGAGATCCAGTCCGGCACCCTCTGGCCGACAGCCCACTTCGTTCTGGTGGACTCGTCCATCACCATCGCTCCAGGGATCCGGCTGGTGTCGCTCGTGTCCGAGACGCCGGGTACGCGCGAACTTCGGGAATTGTCGCTGGTGCTCTCCACACCGACCGGGAACATCCTCATCGTCGGGTGTTCCCATCCGGGCATCGAACGCATTCTTGGAGCAGCCGGGGCACCGGACCTCCCGCTCCGGGCGCTGTTCGGCGGGCTGCACCTGGTGGCGGCGCCCGACTCCCTGCTCGACCTCCTCGTCCAGCGACTGCACCAGCAATGGCGCGTGAGGCAGGTGGCCCCGGGCCACTGCACTGGCGAACCCGCCTTTGCCGCGCTCAAACGCGAGTACGGGGAGGACTACCTCTACGCCGGGCTGGGGCGCCGTGTGGTGCTCCCATAGAGGGATCCCGCGCTGCGTGAGGGATGAGAACAGAGGCGATAGGCGCGGGGCGGTGGGCGGTAGGCGGCAGGCGGTGGGCGCGAAGGTCCCACCGATTGTCATTGCGAGGGCCCCGAGCGACCGACGCAATCTGTGGCTGGGGTACGCACGCACAGATTGCTTCGTCGGCCACACTCCCTCGCCGCCGGGTCGTCCCGCTCCCTCACCGCACGGCCGCGGATTGGCCGCGACCCCGGCGGATTCGGCTGGGACTCCCAAGGGCGGCTCGGTCGGGCGCCTCCTCGCAATGATGCGGGCGTGGGTCCCAGCGGTTGTCATCCCGAGGGAGCGCAGTGACCGAGAGATCCCATCACGACGGAGCCGTTCCCGGCTACACCTCAGGGGCAGAGGGATTCCTCGCTGCGCTGGGGATGACAGCGGCGGGATGGAACCAAATCGCCTGCGCTTGCGTTGTTGCTCCCATCAGGAACGGTGTCGCGAATGTCTCACGCCATTCCCTGACAACAGCATACTTCACTTGCCCCAACATGAACAACCCGATACAATGCCTGCCATGCGCTCCATCGTTGCCGCCCTCCTCCTGCTGGTCCAGCTCAGCCCCCTCGCGGGCGCCGGGCTGTGCATGCAGGCGAGTCTGCAGCCGACCAAGGAGTGCGCCATGCCGATGGCGGACACGACCCCACAGAGCGACCGCCAGCATTCCACCTCGCCGCAGGACTGTGCCCTGATGGTGGTCTGCGCCCCGGCCACACCGGTAGTTCCGCAGGTCGCGGTGCAGCTCTTCTCCCCCACGTTACCCAGCCCCACCAAGTTCTCCACCCCCGCCTCACTCTTTGCCGGCGACAACGTCGCCCCGCCGCAGCCCCCTCCCATCGTCTGAAGTCGAGTACCAGCCACAGATAGGCCCGGCGTGTATGCGCCCGGGTCCGGCTCAACCACGCGGACTATCGTCCGCAGGCCATTCTCGACTTCACGATTGGGAGATGCAGTCCTATGCGTACCCGTATCCTCACGCTCGCCACGCTGATCTTCGCGCTGGAAAGTTCCGTCGCCACTGCCCAGAGCCTTGCATTGCCCGGCAATCTCAAGTCGGCAAGCGCGGCGCTGGTGATTGACCGCCTGCTCACCGGCCGCGAAGCACTCGCACTCACCTCCGATCAGGCCGCCCGACTCACCCAGCTCTCCACCCGGCTGCATCACGACCGTGGCCATCTGGTCGTCACCGGACCCGACCGGGTTCCCGGCAAGTCCATCCCTCGTCTTACACGGATCAAGACCACCTCACCCGAAGCCATTCGACAGGCGGCATCGCTGTTGCCCACCGAGCAGCCGGCCAAGGCTGCCCGGTTGCTCGACACCACCGGCAGGTAAACCGATCACCCGATCAGGCGTGGTGGGGCAGCGGCCAGTGCGGCCATTGCCCCCACCCGCCCTACCGCCGAGGCACTGATGATGACCTGTGTGTATCGGGCGGCCGCCACGATGGGCGCGCTGCTCCTGCTGACACCCGCGCCGCTTTCCAGCCAGGCATCAGCGACCAACGACTCGCTGCTCCTTCGGCTGACCGCCGAGGCGATCGCCTCCGGGCCGGCGGTGCTGCAGAGCGACGCGCGGGCGCGGGCCGCCGCGAGCCGCATTCGCCCCGCCGGCGCGCTGCCCGATCCGATGCTCAACCTCGGGGTCATGGACCTCACCCTGCCGCGCTTCGGATTCCGCAGCAGCGACTTCACCGAAGTCGACATCGAAGTGTCCCAGCAGTTCCCCTGGCCTGGCAGCCTCGGCGCACGCACCGGCGCCGCACGCGCGATGGCCCGTGGCGCCGACGCCGAAACATCGATGCTGCGACGCGAGGTGGTGGTCCGGGTGGCGATGCTGTACTACCGGCTGCGCTATGTGATCACCGCGCAACAGTCGCTCGCGGCCCAGCGCGTCCTGCTGGAGAGCGCGGTGGGGATCTCCACCAGTCGCTACGGCACCGGCAGCGTCCCGCAGTCCGATCCGCTGCAGGCACGGATTGCGCTCGCACGCCTGGGGACCGAGCAGGCGTCGATGCAGGCGGAGGAGTCCGGTCTTCGGGCCGACCTTCGCGCCGCCCGTGGCATTGAAGCCCCCGAGCTGCTGCCGGTCCTCCCGATCAATGCTGACAGCGTCACGACCACACTTGAGGATGACGTGTCAGGCCATGCGTTGCACCTGGCCCTGGCTGATCCACTCGACACCCACCCGCGGCTGGTGGCGGGCCGGGCCGCCATCGAAGCCGCCGACGCCACGGCCCGGGCCGAGGCGCTGACCGCGCGCCCCGACTTCGAGCTGTCGACGCGCTACGGCGCCCGGCCGCTGGGCAGTGATTTCTTCTCGGCGTTCGTCGGCATCCGGATTCCGCTGCGGGCGGGCCGAAACCAGCGACAGCTCGCCCAGGCGGCGCGGCTGGACGCGGAAGCGGCCAGGCGGGGACTGGAGGCGGAACATGCGGCGCTTGGTGCGGAGCTGGAGCGCACGCTTGCGGATGCGCGGGCGGGCGGGGTGCGGCTGCGCCTGCTGGTGCACAGCGTGCTGCCGCTCACGCGTGAAGGGGTGGGCGCCGCGCTCCGAGGCTATCGCACTGGTCAGGGCGACTTTCTCAGTGTCTTCGCCGCGCTGGACACGCACTACCACGCGGAACTCGAGGCGGCCGAGGTGGCCGCCGAGCATCTCATACACCTTGTCATGCTTGAGCAGCTGCTTGAGCCGGAGACTACATCATGAGCCCGTGTCAATTCACACGATGCCAGCCTGTTCGAATCGTTGCTGGCGTACTCGCCGTTCTGCTGAGTGCGTGCGGCAAGGCGCCGCCGCCTGCCGCGACAGATATGGCGGGAATGCCCGGCATGGCGCCGCCCGCCGCTGGGGCACCGCAGGGGATGGCGGACATGCCCGGTATGGCCGGAATGAACATGTCGGGCGACTCCGGAATCGCGCTGGATCGGGTGGCGGCGAAGCGACTCGGCCTCAGTTTCGCACGGGCGGCGACGCGACCGGTGCGCGCCTCGATCCGGCTCACCGGGGCGCTGACCTACGCCGAACCGCGGCGCAGCTACGTCAACACGCGCATCACTGGTTGGGTGGAGCAGCTGAGCGCCGACTATGTCGGGAAACCGGTGCGGGCGGGCGAGGTGCTGCTGGCGGTCTACTCGCCGGAACTGGTCAGCGGGCAGGAGGAATACCTGGCGGCGCGCCGGCTGGGCGATGCGACGCTGATGGCCGCCGCGCGCCGGCGACTCACCCTCTGGGATATCCCGGAACAGGAAATCGCTGAGCTGGAGCGGGACGGACAGTCGCGTCGGACGCTCGAGCTGCGGGCACCGCGTAGCGGCGAGATCGCGGAGAAGATGGTGATCTTGGGCCAGGCGATTCACGCCGGCGATAATCTCTTCCTCATCGCCGATCGGAGTGCGCTGTGGGTCAATGTCGCGGTATTCGAGGTGGATGCGCCTGTAGTACAGGTCGGGACACCGGTGTCGGTGTCGATCGGCGCTTTGCCGGGCCGGCGCTATCCGGGGAGGGTGAGTTTCATCCAGCCGATGGTTGACGAGAAGACCCGGACGCTCACGGCGCGGGTCGAAGTGAACAATCGGGATGGGCAGCTCCGGCCCGGGATGTATGCCACAGTCGAACTCGTCCAACCGGCGCTGTCCGCGCTGTCGGTCCCGCTGGAAGCGGTGCTGCCGACCGGCACCAGTAACCTGGTGTTCGTGAACCGGGGCGATGGCAGCTTCATGCCGCGTGAAGTCACGGTCGGTGCGCGGGGGGATTCGCTCATCGAGATCCGGGAGGGCCTGAAGGTTGGCGATGAGGTGGTGGCGTCGGCGACCTACCTGCTCGACTCGGAGACCAACCTTGCCGCCGCGATGCAGGGACTGATGCTGCAGATGGGGATGGGGCTGAACATGGGCGGAATGGGCGGTCAGACGGACGGGCGGTCAGGCGGTCAGACGGACGGATCGTCCGACCGGTCGACCGTCCGACCGCCTGACCGTCCGACCGTCGAGGGGAGCAAGCCATGATCGGCAAGCTGATCACCTGGTCGCTTTCGCGCCGAGGCCTGGTCGCCGTGGCCGGACTGGCGCTGCTGATCGCCGGGGCGCTCTATGTGCGCTCGATGCCGGTGGACGCGATTCCCGACCTTTCGGATGTGCAGGTGATCGTCTATACCGACTACCCGGGCCAGGCGCCGCAGGTGGTGGAGAACCAGGTCACCTACCCGCTGGTCACCGCACTGCTCGGTGTGCCGAAAGTGAAAGTGGTGCGGGGGCAGTCGATGTTCAGCACTTCGTTTGTGTACGTGATCTTTGCGGAAGGCACCGATCTCTACTGGGCCCGCTCGCGGGTGCTGGAGCGGCTCAGCGCGGTGCAGTCCCGACTGCCGGCCGGGGCGAAGACCGAACTCGGTCCTGACGCGACCGGGGTGGGCTGGGTGTATCAGTATGCCGTGGAAGGCGACGGCTATTCGCCGGCCCAGCTCCGTTCGGTGCAGGACTTCCAATTGCGCTACGCCCTGCAAGGCGTCCCCGGTGTCGCCGAGGTCGCCAGCATCGGGGGCTTCGTGCGGCAATACCAGGTGCTGCTCGATCCGTCGCGGCTTCAGTCGTACGGCGTCACCGCGCAACAGATCACCGAGGCGGTGCGGGGGGCGAATCAGGATGTCGGCGCGCGCACGGTGGAAGTGGCAGGGAGCGACTACGCCATCCGCGGCCTGGGCTATTTCCGGGGAGTCGAGGATATCGCGAAGGTCACCGTGGCGGTGGGCGACGGAGGCCGCCCGGTGCGGATCGGCGATGTGGCCGATGTGACGGTGGGCGCTGATCTGCGGGTCGGCATCGCGGAGCTGAATGGCAAGGGCGAGGCGGTCGGTGGTGTCGTGGTCATGCGCATCGGGGCCAATGCGCTCGACGTCGTGTCCGGTGTCAAGGCGAGGCTGGCGGAGCTGGGGCCCTCACTGCCGGCGGGGGTGCACATCGTGACGACCTACGACCGCACGGACCTCATTCATCGCTCCCTCCAGACGCTGCTCCGCACGCTGCTGGAGGAGTCGCTGATCGTGGCACTGGTCTGCGCAGTCTTTCTCCTGCATCTGCGAAGTGCCTTGGTCGCGATCGTCACGCTGCCGCTGGGCATCCTCGCATCCCTGGCCCTGATCCGGTGGATGGGGATCAACGCGAACATCATGTCGCTCGGCGGGATCGCAATCGCGATCGGGGCGATGATCGACGCGGCGATCGTGATGATCGAGAACCTGCACAAGCATATCGAGCATGAGCCCGACCGGCCGCACTCGGAGCGGGTGCTGGCCGCCTCGAAGGAGGTGGGTCCGGCGCTGTTCATGTCGCTGCTCATCATCACGCTATCGTTCCTGCCGGTCTTCGCGCTGGAGGACCAGGAGGGTCGGCTGTTCCGGCCGCTGGCGCTGACCAAGACCTTCGCGATGGCCTCGGCGGCGCTGCTGTCGGTGACGCTGGTGCCGGTGCTGATGGGGTTCTTCGTGACGGGAAGGATCCGGCCCGAGCTGTCCAACCCCCTCAACCGCTGGGCTGCGGCGCTGTACCGGCCGGTCCTGCGCTGGGCGCTGCGCTGGCGGCTGAGCGTGCTCGCGCTGGCGACCGCCTTGGTGCTGCTCACTCTGCTTCCCTTCCGGCAGCTCGGCAGTGAGTTCATGCCGCCGCTGAACGAAGGCAGCCTGATGTTCATGCCGAATACGCTGCCGAGCATATCGCTCACCCAGCAGCGGCGGCTGCTGCAGCTGGAGGACAGCATTTTGATGAGCTTCCCCGAAGTGGCCTCCGTCTGGGGCAAGGCGGGACGAGCGAACACCGCCACCGACTGGGCGCCGATGTCGATGGTGGAGACGACGGTCAATCTGAAGCCGGCCTCCGAGTGGCGTCCCGGCATGACGCAGGAGAAGCTGGTGGCCGAGATGGACCAGCGGCTGCGGATCATCGGTGCGGTCAACAGCTGGACCATGCCGATCAAGAACCGCACCGACATGCTCTCGACCGGCATCCGCACCTCGCTCGGCGTGAAGATCTTCGGACCCGATCTTGAGGTTATCCAGCGGATCGGGCGCGACATCGAAGGGGCGCTGTCATCGTTGCGCGGGACCGCGAGCATCTACGCCGAACGGTCGTTCGGCGGACGGTATCTGGACATCCGGCCGGACCCGGAGGCGCTGGGGCGATATGGGCTCACGGTTGCCGATGCGCAAGCGACGTTGGCGATGGCGCTGGGTGGCGACCAGGTCACCACCACGGTGCAGGGTCGGGAGCGCTATCCGGTGCAGGCGCGCTATGCCCGGGACTTCCGGGACAGTCCGGCGGCGATAGGGCGGTTGCTGGTGAGCGGGGCGGAGGGGATGCAGATCCCGCTGGCGCAGGTGGCGCAGATCGGATTCGCGCCGGGCGCACCGATGATCCGGAGCGAGAATGGCCAGCTCAACGATCTGGTGTCGATCGACGTGCGGGGCCGGGATATCGGGGGCTATGTCGCGGAGGCGAAGCAGATCGTGGCGCGTGAGGTGAAGATCCCGCCCGGCTACCGGCTGGAGTGGAGTGGGCAGTACGAGGCGCTGGAACGGGTCAAGGCCCGGCTGCGGGTTGTGGTCCCGCTCACGCTGGGGCTCATCGCGCTGCTCCTCTATCTTACATTCGGGACGCTGGCGGAGACGGCGATCGTGATGCTCTCGCTGCCATTCGCGCTGGTGGGCGGGGTGTGGGCGATGTGGCTGCTCGACTTCAATCTGTCGATCGCGGTGGCGGTCGGGTTTATCGCGCTGGCCGGTGTGGCGGCGGAGACGGGGGTGGTGATGGTGCTGTACCTGGATCATGCGTGGGAGGCGGCAGTGCGGCAGGCGGGCGAGCGGACGGGTGGACGGGCGGACGGTCGGACGGGCGGACGGTCAGACGGTCCGACGGTCAGTGATCTTCTCGTTGCCATAGAGCACGGCGCGGTGAACCGGCTGCGGCCCAAGCTGATGACCGTCTCCGCGATCATGCTCGGTCTGCTGCCGGCGCTCTGGTCGCATGGGACGGGGGCGGAGGTGATGCGGCGGATCGCGGCGCCGATGGTGGGCGGGATGGTGACCTCGACGGTGCTGACGCTGGTCGT
The DNA here is from genome assembly GCA_031382385.1 of Gemmatimonadota bacterium. Taxonomy (GTDB): domain Bacteria; phylum Gemmatimonadota; class Gemmatimonadetes; order Gemmatimonadales; family GWC2-71-9; genus JADJOM01. Next base: position 11,533 of record JANMYS010000166.1, on the reverse strand, counting down.
GATTCCAGTGATCTATTTCCTCTGGCGGCGGCGGGGGCTCGGGCGCACGCCCAAGGAGGCGGGGGCGACAGCATGAGAAAGTCGTTGGAACACGACCAGTCATGGCAACCATGGGGGGCCCTCGCCGGGTTCGGCCTGTTGCTGCACTTTGTCTGGGAGGTGCTGCAGTCGCCGATGTACACCGGGATGTCCGGGGCCCCGCATTGGGATGCGGTGCTGCAGTGCGGGCGGGCTACCCTGGGCGATGTCGTGATCGTCCTGCTCAGCTATGGCGGGGTATGGCTCGCGGCGCACACACGCCTCTGGCTTCTGGGACGATGGGGGTGGCGACTGTGGCTGTTCCTGGCGATCGGGCTGGTGATCACTATCGGGCTCGAGTGGCTGAGCGTCTACCGCTGGCATCGGTGGGCGTATGCGCCCGAGATGCCGCTAGTTTTCGGAATCGGGGTGAGCCCGCTGCTGCAGTGGCTCGTGCTCCCGCCACTCAATCTCTGGCTGGCGAGGCGGCACCTCTGTGGGATACCTGCACAACGACACTAGACCTTTCAATGGGAGACCTGACGTATGCGCGGAATTCACCGAGTGCTGGCAGTTGGAGTGATCGCACTGACGGCGTGTGGGAAGAAGCCGGAGGCGGTGCAAGTGCCGGCCGCTGACACGGTGGCGATAGGGGGAATGCAGATGGCCATGCAGGGAATGCAAATGATGCCGATGATGACGGCGCATCTCGACTCTTTGGGTGGGATGGCGCCGGCTCAGATGGCGGCCATGATGACGGCGCATCAGGATGTCGCGGCACGGATGATGGACGCGATGGGGGCCGACATGCGCGGGATGAACATGACGCCGGACGCGGCCTGGACGGCATTGGGCGATTCGGTGCGGCAGGACCTGGCGGAGCTGCCCGGTCTCTCCGGCGGTGCGCTGCAGAGCCGAATGCAGGCGCATCTCGGGCGGATGCGGCGGATGCTGACGCTGCATGAGGGGATGATGCGGATGTGACCTGCTGGAAATGGGGGCGTCTTTCGCCGGGGCAGCGACGACTGCCTCCCCTTTACGGCCCACCCGGAGTATGTTGTGGCCGTGAACCGCCCTCCGCTCTTCAATGTTCTCGCCGTTGCCCTCTTTGTGCTGGCCGCCTCCACCGAGCCCGCCTGGGAGTTGACGCATACGCTGACTCATCTGCACAGTCAGCGCGGGCATGAACCGCGCGCCATGTCACCGGCTCATTCAGTCCGAGCCGGCCTGACGGTGCTCGGCGATGATCACGGGCACGAGCATCCGGTGTTTGCGACCGTGCTGCCTTCCCCCGGCAAGTCGTCCGCCGTCGCTGCAGCCCTTCCCGCTACAATGTTTCGTTTGTCCGTTGTTGCTTCGGCGAGCCCGGGGACGCCGGCGGTCGCGCCGAATACCCGTGCAGGGCCGGATCCGACCCGTTATTCCCACCCCAGAGCCCCACCCCTGCCGTAGCCTCCCCCAGGCGCGTCCTCGTTCGGCCGCGCCCGCCGTCCCCAGCCCAAGACTTTTCGTTTTTTGCTCGCTCGGTTCATTCAGGCGCAATGGACCGGAGCGCCATCATTTCTCCCAGACCGCCTGGGATTCTTGAGGTGGATTGCGTATGCGACCTTGGCTTCAGAGTTCCGTTCTCGCCGGTTTTCTCCTGGCGAGCTGGGGTGCGATGCCCCTTCGTGCCCAGGCACTTCCCGCTCACACGCTGCACGCTTTGGCGCGTGGAGATTCGGTTCCCGTGAAGACGGGACGCACCGGCTGGACGCTTGCGGAGATACTCCGTCGTGCGGCGACAGGGCATCCCCTGGTCGAGGCCGCGAGCGGGCGAGTGGCCGCGGCCCGGGGCAATCGCACGAGCGCCGCCGCATTCGACAACCCCCTGCTGACCTACCAGATAGAGAACGGGCCATTCTTCGGCGCGGCGCGGTCCCCCGGGACGAGCACGGAGACGTCCTTCTTTGCGACCCTCCCGATCGAGGGGCTCTACCAGCGATGGCCGCGAATCCGGCGCGCCGACGAAGCACTCCTGGCGGCGCGATCGGAGCTGGTCTCGACGCAGCGCACGGTCGTGCTCGACGCGACTCGGGCGTTTTATCGTGTGGCCCTCGCCCAGGCGAGCGTCGTCGCCGCCCTAGAAATCGAGGCCCGCCTCGAGGCCCTGGCAGCCTACAATCAATCACGCCTCACGGAGGGCGTCGCCGCGGAAGGCGACCTCATTCGTATCCAGGTCGAAGTCGCGCGGGCGGCAACCAGCACAGCCCTTGAAGAGGTGGAACTGGCTCGAGCCCGGGCCGCGTTGCTCCCCTTCCTCGGGGATGGGACGACGGGTCGGCCGTCCCTGGATTCGCTCTCGGTGAATGTCGAGGACGTGGCTCCGGCAGCCGACACGTTGCCGCCGCTTGAGCGCTTTGTCGCCCTGGCGCGAGGGGGGCGGCCGGACCTGCAGGCCGCCCGTGCGCGCGCAGCGGCGGCGAATGCGGAAGTGTCCTTCCAGCGCACGCTGTTGATTCGACAGGTGGGGCTCGTCTTCGGGACCAAACGTCTCAGCGGAGTCAATACGATGATTGCCGGAGTGACCCTGCCGCTTCCGATCTTCGAGCAGAATGGCGGGGGCCGGGCGGTGGCCGCGGGCGAACGCACGACCGCGGAGGCCGAACTCGCCTGGAGCGAACGCCTGGCCATCGCCGATGTCGAAGCCTCCTACCGCTCGGCCGAGATACTCACGCGACAGGCGGCGCGGCTCCGCAATGGATTCCTGGCGCGGGCCGATGAGTCACGGCGAATCACCGTAGCGGCCTACGAGGAGGGGGCGGCGTCGCTCCTGCAGGTACTGGACGTCTCGCGGGCCTGGGCCGATGCCCAGGTGCTGTATTACCGAACGCTTTTCGCGCAGCGGCAGAGCCAGCTGGAACTGAACGTGGCCGCCGGCATGGAGCCCGATGCGGCGACGCCGGCCCCGTCCGCCGGTGCCTCAGGAGTCGAACCTTCCCATTCTGGAGAATCACGATGATCAGTCCGGCAGTCCTTCCCGCGGTCCGGACAGCCGCCACCGCCTGGACGGCGCTGTTGCTCGCGGTGGTGACCCTCGGCGGAGTGGGGTGTGGCGGAAACGAGGAAAAGCCCGCGGCGACGGCCGCGGCGCCTGAAGATGGGGACGCGATGTCCATTGTCTTTTCGCGGGCGCAGGTCGAGCATGGCGGGCTGCGATGGGCGGCCGTCACGCTGACTCCGGTGGCGAGTCGTCTCGAGGTGCCAGGGCAGCTGGTGCCGGATCTCGACGGCACGGCGCGGCTGGGCGCCCCGGCGGAGGGTCGGGTCCTGCAGGTTCACGTCCAGGTCGGTGACCGGGTACGGCTGGGCCAGGCACTGGTGACACTCCAGAGCCAGGCAGCGAGTACCGCCCGGGCGGAGTACGACAAGGCGGTCGCGGCGCTAAACTCGCAGCGGGTGCAGGCCACCTATGCCCGGACGGTCAAGGAGCGCGCGGAGCGCCTGCTGGCGGTGAAGGCGATCGCGCAACAGGACGTTGAGCGGGCGCAGGCCGATGACGAACTCGCGCGCGCCACCCTCAGTCAGGCCGAGACAGAGGTAGCTCGTGCCGAGGCGGCCCTCTCCCAGCTCAGCGTCACCCCCGGTGGGAATGCGATCGTGCTGCGCTCGCCGCTGAATGGAATCGTCCTCAGCCGCGCGGCGGAACCGGGCGCGGTGGTCCAGCCGGGGTCACCCCTCGTCGCGGTCACCGACCCCACGATCCTGACACTTGAGCTCGACCTGCCTGACCGGGCGACGTCCTCCCTCCGGGTCGGCGCTGCGGTCCATTTTGTTGTTCCGGCCTACCCGGCGGACACGTTCACCGCCCGGGTGGAAACCGTCGGTGGGGCGCTGGACCCGGTGACCCGGACTCTGCCGGTCCGGGCGCATTTCTCGAACAGTTCGGGGCGGCTGCGACCCGAGACCTTCGCCAAGGCGTGGATCGAGGGAGGGGAGCTTCGTCCCGCCGCACTGATTCCCGATAGCGCGGTTCAGTTGCTCGACCAGCGTCCGGTGGTCTTCGTGGCGATTGCGGACGGCCAGGGAGGAGCGCGCTTCGAGCGCCGGGATGTCGAGGTCGGCGCCACGGCCGGCGGGCTGACCCAGATCCTGCGGGGGCTGGCGCAGGGCGACGTAGCGGTCGTGGGTGGAGCGTTCGCCGTGAAGGCGGAGTTCGCCCGCGCCAAACTGCCGCAGGAGTGACCCATGATCGAATCACTGATCGGAGCCTCCCTGCGGTACCGGGTAGCGGTCCTCGGTGCGACTCTCTGCCTGATCGTCGCGGGATCCTGGGCCCTGGCCAATATCAATTACGATGCGTTTCCCGACCTCACCCCGAATCAGGTGCAGGTCATCACGGTCGCGCCCGGGCTTTCGCCGGCGGAGGTGGAGAACCTCGTCAGCTACCCGATGGAGACGGCCATGATGGGCCTGCCACGGACCACCGGGGTTCGCTCCATTTCCAAAGCCGGGATTTCGGTCGTGACCGTGTCCTACGAGGACGCGGTGGAGATGTACTTCGCGCGTGCCCAAGTGCAGCAGCGGATGCAGGACGCTGTGGGGAGCCTGCCCGCGGGATACCAGCCCTCGCTCGGGCCGCCGGCGACTCCCATGGGCGAAGTGTTCCAATACCTGGTGAAGTCCGACAGCCTCTCGCTCATGGAACTGAAGACGCTGCAGGAGTACACCATCAAGCCATTGCTGCGCACCCTCCCCGGTGTCGCGGATGTGAATTCGTGGGGTGGCATGGTGCGGCAGTTTCACGTGCTCGCCGACCCGAGCAAGCTCTCGGGCTACGGCCTCACGCTGGGCGATCTGGAGTCGGCACTCGGAGCCAACAATGGGAACTTTGGCGCCGGGTACATTGAAAACCGTGGGGAGCGGTTCACCGTCCGCGGGCTCGGCCGCCTCGGAGACACCACCGACATTGCAAACGTGGTGGTGGCCACGCGCAGTGGGGGCAGCCCGGTCTATGTCCGTGACGTTGCTCACGTCACCGAGGGTGCCATGCCCCGGGAGGGGGCCGTCTCCCACGATGGGCGGGGCGAGACGCTGTCCGGGATGATCGTCATGCTCAAGGGGGCCAATGGGAAGGAGGTGGTAGCGCTGGTCCAGGAAAAGCTCCTGCAAATCCAGCCTCTGCTCCCGGCGGGTGTCACCATCGAGCCGTTCTACAATCAGGGTGCAGTTGTGGATCGCACCACTCGCACGGTCTTCGTCAATCTGTTCGAGGGCGCACTCCTCGTCACCCTGATCCTCTTTCTCTTCCTGGGCGACATCCGGGCCTCGCTCATCACCGCGTCGGTGATCCCCCTCTCGATGCTCTTCGCCTTCCTGCTCATGAAGCGGTACGGCTTCTCGGCCAACCTCATGAGCCTGGGCGCGCTCGACTTCGGACTCATCGTCGACGCGGCGGTAGTCATGATCGAGAACTTCGTGCGCCGGCTGGCCCACGCCGGAAACGTCACCAAGGAGGAGCGCCACGCCTTGATCCGGAATGCGGCGTTCGAAGTGGGGCGACCGATCCTCTTCGGTGTATCCATCATCGTGGTGGTCTACCTCCCCATCTTCTCGCTGCAGGGACTCGAGGGGCGGATGTTCACTCCGATGGCGTTCACGGTGTGCGTGGCGGTGCTCGGCTCCCTGGTGCTCGCGCTGGTCTACGTGCCCGTCGTGTCCTCCTTCCTGCTCCGCCGCACCGAAGAGAAGCAGGTGCGCTGGTTCGAGGCGCTGCGGGTCCGCTACCAGCGCGACCTTGGCTGGGCGCTCTCGCACCGGACCACCGTGATCGGCGGGGCCGGGGTGCTCCTGGCCACCGCGCTTGCGTCCGTGCCGTTCCTGGGCACGGAGTTCATGCCAAAACTCGATGAGGGATCGATGCTGATCGAGACCCGGCGGCTGCCGAGCACCTCGCTGCCCCAGGGCATGGCGATCGCCCAGGAAGTCGAACGGACCCTGCTGCGCTTCTCGGAGGTGGCCAATATCGTGACCAAGATGGGTCGGCCCGAGCTCGCGACCGAAACAATGGGTTTGTACGCCGGTGACGTCTACGTGCTCTTCAAGCCCCGGGCGCAATGGACCGTGCGATCGCCTGAGGACCTCATCGTCAAGATGGATTCCGCCCTGAATGAAATCCCCGGGCTCGACTACAACTTCACCGCGCCCATGGCCATGCGGCTCGATGAGGCGATCTCCGGCGTCCGTACCGAGCTGGGAGTCAAGGTCTTCGGGGACAGCCTGCCGATTCTGGAGCGGAAGGCCGAGGAGGTCCGGGCGGTCATCGCGACGGTGCGTGGTGCGGCGGACGTCTCCGTCGACGTCAGCACCGGCGCCATGCAGGTCGAGCTGGGGCTGGATCGGAACGCACTCGCCCGCTACGGTCTGAACGTATCCGACGTCCGCGACGCGGTGCAGGCCGGAATCGGAGGTGTGGAAGCGACCGAGGTCATCGATGGCCGAAAGCGGTTCCCGGTCGTGGTGCGGCTGGCCGAGGCGTATCGTGGAACACCGGAGGCGATCGGCGACTTGCTGCTCACCACCCCGGCCGGCGCCAAAGTGCGGCTCTCCCAGGTGGCGGAGGTGCGTACGGTGCAGGGGCCCGAACTGATCAACCACGAGAATGGCGAGCGGATGGTGGTCGTGCAGAGCAATGTGCGGGGACGGGATCTCGGGGGGTTCGCGGCCGATGTCCGGCGCGAAGTGAATCGGCGGGTGTCGCTTCCCCCGGGCTACTTTCTGACGTATGGCGGCCAGTTCGAGAATCAGGAGCGGGCCATGAAGCGCTTCACCCTGATTGTCCCGCTGGTGCTGCTGCTCATCGTCGGGCTGCTCTACGCCAGCTTCGGGAACGGGCGGCAGGCGCTGCTGGTCATGCTGAACGTGCCCTTCGCCCTGGTGGGCGGCATCGGGGCGCTCTGGTTGCGGGGGTTGAACCTCAACCTCAGCGCCTCGGTCGGGTTCATTGCGCTGTTCGGAGTCGCCGTGCTCAACGGTGTCGTGCTGGTGTCGTACATCAACTCGCTGCGTGACCGGGGACAGCCGCTGGACAAGGCAGTGCGTGACGGGTGCGACGACCGGCTGCGCGCCAATCTGCTGACGGCCCTGGTCGCCGCGTTCGGTTTCATCCCCATGGCCATTTCCACCAGCCCCGGCGCGGAAATTCAGCGTCCGCTGGCGACCGTGGTGATTGGCGGGTTGATCAGCTCGACCGCCCTCACGCTGATTGTCCTCCCGGTCGTGTATGAGTGGCTGGAAGAGCGCTGGCCCGAGTGGGCGGAAAAGTATCATCACCGGCGGCGGCGCCGTCGTCGTCGGGTTACTCCGCTCGCCGGCAGCGACCCATGAGTGACGTCGCGATCAGCTCCAATCGAGATGGACGCACGAACGGGGCTGTCCCGCGTGCCTCCTTCCTGAGCCTGATGACCCGGGAGCGCTGGCTCGAAGTCGCTCGTATCCTCGGCGTTGGACTCGTCATCCTGCTGTATCAGCGCCACGTCCTGCCATTGTCCGTGCTGCTGGTGGCGGTCGTGATCGGTGTGTACCCACTGGTCAAGACCGGCGCGCTCGATCTGATCCGCGAGCACAAGGTGGGGACCGAGATTTTCGTCACGCTGGCGACCGGGATCGCGATGATCGGCGGCGAGTACACCGCCGGTGCGATCCTGATGGTGATCATTCTGATTGCCGAGTTCATCGCCGAACTCAACACCGAACGAGCTCGGGCGTCCATCAAGGCGCTGATCGGTTCAGTGCCACAGGTGGCGCTGGTCAGGCGAGACGGCCGGGACGCGCAGATTCCGGTGGCCGAACTTCGCGTGGGTGACCTGGTGATTGTCCGCGCCGGTGAGAAGGTTCCGGTCGACGGGAAGGTGCGCAGCGGCCAGGGCTCGGTGAATCAGGCCCCGATCACGGGGGAGAGTGTACCGCAGGAGAAGGGACCCGGTTCGACCGTGTTCGCCGGGACGGTGCTGGATCTCGGCGCACTGGATGTCGAAACGGAAAAGGTCGGCGGCGATACCATGTTTTCCCGCATCGTCGCCCTGGTGGAAACGGCAGAGGAGCAGAAGGCACCAGTGCAGCGGCTGGCGGACAAGGTCGCCGCCTGGCTCATCCCCGTGGTGCTCGTGTTCCTCGTCGGAGTGTATCTCGTCACGCACGACCTGCGGATGATCATCACGCTGCTCATTTTTACCTCCCCGGCAGAACTGGGGCTGGCGACCCCGCTGGTGATGATCGCCGCGATTGCGCGCGCGGCGCGGTCCGGCATCCTCCTGAAGGGCGGCATCTTTCTCGAGCAGCTTGCCAAGGTGGATGTGATCGCCTTTGACAAGACAGGGACGCTTACCATCGGGCACCCCGAAGTGGTCGGCTTCGAGCTGTTCCAGGCTGGTGTGACGGAGGCGGATCTCCTGCGTCTCGCCGGCGGGGCTGAGCGGCGTTCAAGTCACCCGCTCGCCAAAGCAGTGGTGGAACGGGCTCAGCGGGACAAGATCGACATCCCCGAGCCGGCACAATTCGAAGTGATTCCCGGCCGCGGCATCCGGGCTCAGCTCGACGGCCGGTCCGTGCTGGTCGGCAACCCCGCGCTGCTGACGGACAACGGCATCGTATTACCGGTAGTCGAGGCCGGTGAAGCCCGCACACGCATCTACATCGGTGCCGACGGTGCACTGCTCGGCGCCATTCACCTTGAAGACACGGTGCGCCCGGATGCCCGGTCGGTGATCGCCCGACTCAAGTCGTCGGGTATCCGCAAGATCGTCATGCTGACTGGCGACAATGCCGCGATTGCACGGCGGATCGGTCTCGAGCTGGGAATCGATCAGGTGGAGGCTGACCTCCTGCCCGATGCAAAGGTCGGCGTCATCCAGCGGTTGCAGACCGAGGGTCACCGCGTGGCCATGGTCGGGGACGGCATCAATGATGCGCCGGCGTTGGCGGTCGCGGATGTCGGCATTGCCATGGGGGTAGCGGGTACGCAAGCGGCGATCGAAGCCGCGGATGTGGCGCTGATGACGGACGACTTGGGAAATATCGTGTTGGCCCGTGTGATTGCCGCGAGAGCCTATCGGACGATCAAGGAAAACCTGCTGGTGGGCGTCGGCGTGGTCCACGTGCTGGGGATCACCGCCGCTCTCTTCCGACTGATCGGGCCGGTCGAGGCTGCCGTCATTCATCTGGGACCGGACATTCTCGTGTTTCTGAACTCGGTCAAGTTGCTGAGGGTGCGTTTGGATTGACGTCCCGAGCCGCACTGCGGAATCATGGTCCAGCCCTGGCTGGGATGGTCGAAGAGCATCCGGAACGTCCCAACATCCGCGGTACATGAGCCTCCGGGGCAGACCCGGAACTACCACTTTACTTGTGCCCGTGCCGGTGATGGATATCCGGATAGTGCGGATGCACGTGGGTTAACGGATCGTGGACATGCGCATGAGTGTGTGGCTCGCCAGCGGGTGCATCCGGCGCATGTCCGTGCCGGTGATGGTTGTCGTGGCGGTGGGCGTGCGCGTGTGCCAGCGGTGCGTGGGTATGGACGTGCCCGTGGCGCTCCGTGAGGTGCAGCCAGACGCCGAACGCCATGAGTGCCGCCGCTGCGACAAGTGACAGCGTGGCCGGCTCGTGCCAAAGCAGCAGGGAGAGGATCGCGCCGACGAATGGCGCGGTGGAGAAATACGCTCCGGTGCGCGCGGTCCCTAGACTGCGGAGCGCCAGGACGAACAGCACAAGGCTCAATCCGTACCCGAAGAAGCCGAGCAGAAGCGCGGAACCGATCGTGGGCAGGGGCGGGAGCGAGCCGCCAAGGACAAGACCGATCGCCAGATTGACGCTGCCGGCGACGCCCCCCTTGAGCGCCGCGATCTGAATCGGATCGCTAGCCGACACCTTCTGAGTGAGATTGTTGTCGATCGCCCAGCAAAGGCAGGCCACCGCGATCATGAGGGGGCCGAGGAGCCCGTCCCACTCCAGCCGTCCCTGCCAGACGAGGAGCGCACCGCCCGCCACGATGGCCACCATCCCCAGCACGATCCGCCGGTCCACATTTTCCCGGAACACTGTCCAGGCCAGGCCGGCCGTGAGCACCCCTTCGAGATTGAGCAGCAGGGACGCCGCGGACGCCGGGGTGTGTGACAGGCCCACCAGGAGAAGCAGGGGACCGAGGAATCCGCCGAACCCGATGGCGCCACCGAGCCATGGGAGGTCGCGCCGGGTGAGGGTTGCTTCGTGCGCAAGGCGCCCTCGACGTCGCCAGCGCCACCACACCCCCAGGCCCAGTCCGGAGCCGAGGTAGAGGAGTCCGGCAAGAAGCTGGGGCGGGACACTTGCCAGCAACCCTTTGGCGAGCGGCGTGCTTGCGCCGAAGAGGAGAGCGGCAGCCAGGGCCGATTGGACACCGCGATGTGATCGTGCTGGCATGGCAGGCCCCTGTTGTACCTCATCGGATGGCAGGGGTGACCGTTGCGCTTCTCGGGGGTGTGGCCCAGACAGATCCACTTCCGTCACAGCGTCCTCGCGACCCCGGCGACCGGGAAATGGCCAGCCGTCCTCCAGGATTCGTCCAAAGACTGTCCCCGCCAACGACGTCATCCTTTCACTATGAGAGCGTGCGTGGCGCCTCGCATCGTTTCCCCCGCAAGGCACCCCGCCCGCCACATCCCGTCACTACATCCGATGGGGCTCGGCCTTGCCGGGCATCATCGACATGCCGGCGCACTCTTCCAGGATCGCGTCGGCGTGGTGGGAGACTTTCCCGGGGTCCGGCGATCCGAGCTTCACTTCGGACTCCAGCTCCACCAGGTGCATGCGGAGCGCGGCGAGGTGAGTCTCCATGTGTGGCATCGACCCCGACATCGATGAATCGGCTCTCGCGCCCATCGCCTTCATCTGGGCCTGATGGTGCTCCAGCATCTGGTCAAAGCTGCGCCGCATCTCGGTCACCGCCGGGCGGACCAGGTCGAGGTTGACGGCCTTGGCGGAGGAATCCTGTTCTCGCACCGCACGAGCGAACGTGACCAGATTGTCCCGATAGGCCATCGCCAGCACCTGATGCGGGCCTCCCATCATGCTGCCCATGCCCGGCATGTCCCCCATGGCCTTCATGCCTTCGGGATGCTGTGGCATCTTGTCGGCGGATGGTTTTGGCGTTTGCGCCATCGCGGTGGCCGTCGCGCCGCTCATCAGGAGAGCCAGGAGCGTCGCCGCTGCCCGGATCGTTGAAACTGTCTTGAACATCACAAGTCCTTGTCTCAATTGGTCGTGCCCTGGCGGTCCGCTACCCTGGACCGTGCGGCGGCATGCAGTGCGTGCGTCGGCAGTATGCCCTCGCCGGGGCAGCGGTCGCAATCGATCGAACGGACGAGAGCAATCGCTGGTCAGGAGCGCGACCCGGACAGAGTGCCCTGGGCCTTAGAGCTTCGTCCGCCGGAGCGACACCGCGTTCACCGCCACGATGATCGATGATGCGGACATGAGCAGCGCGGAGATTTCGGGGCGC